>JANPKW010000001.1:0-1650 GCA_031426255.1 Gemmatimonadaceae bacterium
CCTCTATACAAAGGAAAGAGAAATCGCTCTTGGGAAGCCGAAGGACTCCTCGAGCTGCTGGCATTACTGGAAAACGGGGAGACACCTGGCGAGGCTGATTGATGCAAACCGTTCGCAATGAGTAGCGCGCGCTGAAGTCCGTCTAAAGCCCTGCGATCCCGCGAAGTCCGCCTCTAATGTCAGAGCCAATCCCCATATTTGCTTTATGCGATTCACTGTGATTTTCGATGCGGCCGAGTCTGCCGATTACTCGTACGGACTTGTATTCGTACCTGGTGCGGTTTGGGTGCAAGGAACAAGAATGATTCTGAACCTGACCCCCCACGACCCGCGTTATAAATTGGGCAGCGTGCGTCGCTTGCTCGATAAGGAAACAGTCGAATTCCGGAAGGAGTTACCGATGCGAGCCGTTGTTGTGGCCCATCCGGAAGGCAATGGTACTTTCGAGGACTTCGCCGAATTGGTTCGAGATCTCGAGTTTGAGGGCTTTCGCGTAGCCGCTTTGAAACCCGCCTAGGCGCGTTACGGGCAACTGGTATTTACTCAACTCCTCGGTTACGAAAGCCGAGCAGCCAATCCTGACCCCCGGCGCGCGGTCCGCCCCACTGCAAGCCGAAGCGATTCGTCCGGGCCCACGACAATCACGCGCGACTTGGCCCGGCTCACCGCCGTGTATAGCAGCTCACGACTCAGCACGCGTACATCCTTATCCGGCAACACCACGACGACCGTATCGAACTCGCTCCCCTGCGCTTTGTGCACACTCATCGCCCATGCGGTGACCGCTTCCGGCAACTGCGGCAATGGAAACCCCGTCGCTGTGTCGCCGAAGTCTGGATTCGCGATAAACGCTCGCTGAACAATCACTCCATCTTCATCCGCCTCGTTCCACACCACACCGATGTCGCCGTTGAATAGTCCAAGCGCGTAATCATTGCGAGTTAGCAGCAGCGGCCGACCACGATAGAATCGCCCCGTCACATCGTGGCCAAGCGCCCGCAGTTTCTGCTCGATTCGCACGGTAAGCGCCTCGGTGCCAGTCGGCCCGACATTAGTCGCACATAGAACCCGGATTCTCCCTAACTCCTGAAGCGCTGCGTCCGGCGTCGGCGCCGCGAAGACTGCACCGGCCGGTTCGGCGACAGCATCGAGCCAATCCCCATTACGTACCGACTCCGGCCCCCGCACAACGGAGTCATCGGGCTTCTGCAACACCGCGATCGCGCCGTCGGCATCGCCATCACGGATCGCACGGGCCAGTGCGCCGATCCCCTTCGTATCATCAAATCGGTGACTGTGGACTAGACGCACGACTGAATCACGCAGCGGTATCGCGTCCGCATCAGTAGGCAGAGTGACACCACTCAGTGAAGCATACGCCGTTGCCAGCGATTCACCGTGCGCATGATCGAGCGTCCCTGATGCTGCAACGAGATCGGCAAGTACCGACCCCGCTTCAACGGACGCGAGTTGATCGTGATCGCCAAGCAAGACAATGCGCGCGTCCGGCCGCAAGGCGGCGAACAAGGTATCCATCAATAGCAATGGCACCATCGACGCCTCATCGATGATCACGACATCATGCTCGAGGGGATCACTCGCGTTATGCCGAAACGAATCGTCCTGGGGTCGGTAGCCCAGCAGGCGGTG
>JANPKW010000002.1:0-1977 GCA_031426255.1 Gemmatimonadaceae bacterium
TTCACGCTTTGACCTTCAGCCCTGAGGCTTCATGTTGCTCGAACCTGTAAAACCTGGTGATATGCTCGAGCTGACCGACGAAGACGCATCTGCGCCAAAGTCGATCGGCAAGGGTGACGACCTGAAAGCGAAACTCGACAAGCAGCTCGGCAAAATCGGTGACCTGCAGAAGGTGTTTTACGCCGATGGTCGCCGCTCGCTTCTCATCATCCTTCAGGGTCGCGACGCCTCAGGAAAGGATGGAGTCGTGAGCACGGTTATCGGCGCCTGCAACCCGTCCGGTGTTCGAATTTCGTCGTTCAAGGCGCCGACTCCTCTCGAGCTTGGGCACGACTACCTCTGGCGAATCCATCAAGCGGTGCCTGAGAAAGGGATGATGGGAATTTTCAACCGGTCGCATTACGAGGATGTCCTTATCGTGCGAGTACGGTCGCTTGTGCCCGAAGAGGTCTGGTCCAAACGCTACGATCAGATCAACGACTTCGAGCGGATGCTTTCAGACAATGGGACTGTGATCCTCAAGTTTTTTCTCCACGTATCGCGCGACGAGCAGACAACGCGCCTGCGCGAACGAGTCGAGGACGAAACCAAGAACTGGAAGTTCAACGCCGGAGATCTGGAGGAACGCAAACTTTGGGATGAGTACACAGTTGCGTACCGCGATGCGCTAACGAAGTGCAGCACTGAATGGGCACCGTGGTTCGTCGTTCCGGCTGACAGCAACAAGGCACGCAACTATCTGATCGCCAAGCGGATCGTCGCGACACTCGAGAGTCTGGAGCTAGAGTACCCCAAGCCCAAGACCGACCTCACGCAGTATCTCGAGGCGCTTTGATTTAACAAGGCTGCTTCCCTGGCGTCTACCCGTTCAGCCTTCCAGGGTCACGCCAATATGAGACGTACCGCTTCTGCCGTTGTTGTCGTTGCTGTCGCGCTGCTGCAGGTCGGGTCGCCGAGGCCTGTTGCTTCTCAGACGGCTCTCGATCATCGCGAGCTCGCTGCTGATCAGCAGGTCATTCACGCGCTCAACCGCCTGTCGTTTGGCGCGAAGCCGGGCGACGTTCAGCGCGTTCGGGAGATCGGGCTCGATAAATGGGTTGAGCTTCAGCTTAACCCTCAGCGGATCGCGGACTCGGAAATCGACCGCTTTCTCAGTCGCTACAGCGTTCTGGAGGACCAGAACGAACTGCTGAGAAGTTACGCGACAGCCCAGCGCGATCGTCGGCAGGCTGCCAGGCAGGACACGGCTGCGGGACAGCGACGACGCAACGCACCGGCGATGCAGGATGGAGCAATGAGTCGCCGAGCTGTGATCAATCAGATTCAGTCGGCCCGGGTTGCGCGTGCTGTTGCGAGTGACCGGCAGCTTCAGGAAGTGATGACAGACTTCTGGCTGAATCACTTCAACGTGTTTGCGCAAAAGGGGCCGCCCCAACCCTACTACCTGATCGAATATGAGCGCGATGTAATCAGGCCGAAGTCGCTCGGGAAATTTCGCGACCTGCTCGGCGCCGTCGCGGCGAGTCCGGCGATGCTGTTCTACCTGGACAATGCGAGAAGCATGGGCGACACGAGCAAGCCACGGCTTGCGACAGTCAACCGTCGGCGCGCGCGCGCGGTTCCGCAAGAGCAGCTCGTGCGATTACGCCAGGGCGGGCTCAACGAGAATTATGGACGCGAGCTGCTCGAGCTGCATACGCTTGGTGTCGATGGTGGATACACTCAGCAGGATGTAGTCGATGTCGCACGTGCGCTTACTGGCTGGACTATTCGGCAGCCGGCTGCAGGTGGGGGATTTGTCTTCAGGGCTGAGATGCACGACGCCGGCGAGAAGACAGTGATGGGGAGAAAACTTCGTAGCGGTCGTGGGATCGAGGATGGTCAGGAGGTTCTCGATATTGTTGCCCGCCATCCGTCTACCGCGCGGTATATCGCGCGAAAGCTGGCGACGCGTTTTGTATCCGACTCGCCGCCGCA
>JANPKW010000003.1:0-2125 GCA_031426255.1 Gemmatimonadaceae bacterium
ACGCGAGGTCAAGGCATATCTCGACATGCACCGCGCCACACCTGTCGGTGCACCTGGTGGCGGAGAAGCTCTCACGCTTGCCAAGGAATCTGCGGAGCATGCTACGACCCTCGCCGGCATTGCGGGAAAGAGCGGTGAGCCTTGGCACCGCACCGAATCGGGGGGATTTCTACGCAACGTCGTTTACGGTTTCAACGATGGGCTGACCGCGAACTTCGGCCTCGTTGCCGGAGTGCTCGGCGCGGCGACGACAGGGAGTCATCAGATCATCGTCGTCGCCGGCGTAGCCGGGCTCATAGCCGATGCCCTGTCGATGGGTTCGAGCGGGTATCTGGCAGCGAAGAGCGAGCAGGAAGTTTACGACTACGAAATCGCGATGGAGAAGGACGAGATCGCCCTCATGCCGGAGATCGAGCGCGACGAGTTAGCCCTGATCTACGAGGCAAAAGGAATGGATCAGCCTGCTGCCTACGCGCTTGCCACCCAGGTCATGGCTGACCCCGCGCGAATGCTGCAGGAGCAGGTGCAGGAGGAGTTGAAGATCGGTGAACAGACAATTTCGCCGTTCCGCGAAGGATGGGTCACCGGATTGGCGACCGCTTTCGGCGCGATCATTCCGGTTTTCCCGTTCTTTGTAACCGAAGGTAGCACAGCTGTGCTACTTTCGTTCTCAGCTTCGATGCTATCTCACTTCCTTGTTGGAGCCGCGCGGTCAGTCTTCACCGGGCGGAGCATATTCCGATCAGGGTTTGACATGTTTGTGGTAGGACTGGGGGTCGCAGTTGTCGGATACTTCGTTGGGGATTGGATCGGGAAGCTGCTGTAGACGGGTGCTTGAGAGCAGGCGCAGCCTACAGTCAACTAACCAGGTTTAGCAACCTCGCGGGAACGAAGATCACCTTCCTGAGCTCACCACCATTCAGGAACTTCGACAGGGATTCTTCCGCCATCACCGCGGCGACGGCCTCTTCCTGCGAGATGCCCCTCGCCACTGTCAGCTTTCCTCGTGTCTTGCCGTTGATCTGAATCACCAGGTCGATCTTCTCATCGGCAGCGAGCGCTGCATCGAACGACGGCCAGCCCGCGTCGAACACAGTTCCGGAATGCCCGAGCTTTTCCCACAGTTCCTCAGCAATGTGAGGAGCAAAGGGCGACACCAGCTGCACCAGCGGCTCGACCTCGGCCCGCGACGGCGTACGTTCACCGCGCCGGAGAGTGTTCATGTACTCCATCATCGCGGCGATAGCGGTGTTATAGCTGAGCTTCGGGATATCCTCCCCGACTTTTTTTATAGTCTGATGCAGCTTGCGCATGACGTCCTGATCCGGCGCTGGCTTGGCGGCCGACTCGCATGCAACCGTCACTGACGCCCAGAGGCGATCGAGGAAGCGCTTTACCCCCGAGATGCTCGCATCGCGAAAATCCCCCCCTTCCTCGAATGGGCCGAGGAACATGAGATAGGAGCGGAATGCATCGGCGCCCCATTTCTCGATGTACTGGTCAGGGATTACGACGTTGCCGCGGCTCTTCGACATCTTCGCGCCATTTCGAATGATCAAGCCATGGGCGCGAAACCGCTTGAAGGGCTCCTCGAACTCAAGAAAGCCCATGTCGTGCAGCACCATCGTGATGAATCGCGAGTACAGCAGATGCAGCACCGCATGCTCGTTGCCGCCGATGTAGCTGTCCACCGGGAGCCACTTCCTGGTGATGCTCGCGTCGAACGCCACTTCGTCGGTACCGACGCTCGGGTACCGGAGGAAATACCAGGCGCTGTCGAGAAACGTGTCTGACACATCTGTCTCACGGCGGGCGTCTTTTGCGCACTGCGGACAGGACACCCGATACCAGTCTTCGTGACGAGCGAGGGGAGAAACCCCGGAATCATCGGGCTTGAAGTCCTCGACGTACGGGAGCACGACCGGGAGATCCTTCTCCGGAACGGGAACCGCTCCACAATCATCGCAATAGATGATGGGAATAGGCGGGCCCCAATATCTCTGACGCGAGATACACCAGTCATGCAGCCTGTAGTTGTCGACAGGCTTCCCTGCGCTATGCTCGGCGAGCATGGCGTTGATCTCACGCTTTGCTGTCGCGAAAGTCATTCCGTCGAACCGGCCGG
>JANPKW010000004.1:0-139509 GCA_031426255.1 Gemmatimonadaceae bacterium
ATGGATCAGATCCGCGGCAAGAACGTGAACGAGGCGCTTGGCCTCCTCAAGTTCTCGAAGAAGGGCGCGGCGGTGCAGATCGAGAAGACGCTCAATTCGGCAGTTGCAAATGCGGAATACGCAGCGCGGCAGAACAACGAGTCGCTCGACGTGGACACGCTCTACATCAAGCACGCGATCGTTAACGAAGGTCCGAAGATCAAGCGATTCATGCCTGCTGCTCAGGGGCGCGCAACTCCAATTCAGAAGCGTACGAGCCACGTGCACATCGTGGTCGGCGCGAAGGAAGGCAAGTAATGGGACAGAAAGTTCATCCGATCGGCTTCCGTCTTGGCATTTCGAAGACGTGGAGATCGACCTGGTACGCCGACCGTGACTTCCCCGCGCTTCTGCGCGAGGATGAGCTGCTTCGCAACTACCTGAAGCAGCGGCTCGGGCACGCCGCCATTGCCGACATCCGCATCGAGCGGAAGCCGGGCAAGGTCGTCGTGACGATTCACACCGGTCGTCCCGGAGTCGTCATCGGAAAGAAGGGAACTGAAGTCGACCAGCTTCGTGATGAGCTCGCGCAGATCTCCGGCAAGGAAGTCGGAATCAACGTCGAGGAAATCAAGCGTCCCGAGCTCGATGCACAGCTCGTCGCCGACAACATCGCGAATCAGCTTGCGCAGCGTATTTCGTTCCGTCGCGCGATGAAGCGCGCGGTGCAGAGCGCGATGCGGATGGGCGCCGGCGGAATCAAGATCAAGTGTGGTGGCCGTCTCGGCGGAGCCGAGATCGCGCGAACCGAGGGTTATCACGAGGGACGTGTTCCACTTCACACCCTTCGTGCCGACATCGATTACGCGACCAGCACAGCAAAGACGACGTTTGGCACAATCGGCGTGAAAGTCTGGCTGTTCAAGGGCGA
This sequence comes from Gemmatimonadaceae bacterium, assembly GCA_031426255.1. Taxonomy (GTDB): domain Bacteria; phylum Gemmatimonadota; class Gemmatimonadetes; order Gemmatimonadales; family Gemmatimonadaceae; genus UBA4720. Next base: position 911 of record JANPKW010000004.1, read on the forward strand.
GATCGTTGAAGATCGCCGCGGCAAGACTTACTCGACTGGCGTTTGAGGATAAAGACCGATGCTTAGTCCGAAGAGAGTCAAGTTCAGAAAGATGTTCAAGGGCCGCATGAAGGGTCTGTCGACCCGCGGCTCGACCGTGGCGTTCGGCGCCTACGGCCTCCAGGCGCTGGAACCCGGATGGGTTTCCAACCGCCAGATCGAGGCTGCGCGTGTCGCGCTCACGAGGCACATCAAGCGTGGCGGAAAGGTCTGGATCAGGATTTTCCCAGACAAGCCGATTACGAAGAAGCCTGCCGAAACCCGCATGGGTAAAGGAAAGGGCTCACCTGAGGGATGGGTGGCTGTCGTGAAGCCTGGTCGCGTGATGTTCGAGCTGGAAGGCGTAACGCCTGAAATCGCAAAGAAGGCAATGGCACTCGCCGGCGCCAAGCTCGGCGTGAAGTCGAGATTCGTCGCTCGTGAGGAGGCGCATACAGATGCTGAGTAGCAACGACATTCGCGAGTTGAAGGAAGCAGAGATCACTGCGAAGATCGCCGAGCTGGAGGAGGAGAGGTTCCGCCTCAAGTTTCGCGCGGGAACGGAGACTCTCGAGGATCCGCTTCGGCTTCGTGTAATCAGGAAGGACATTGCGCGGCTCAACACAGTGCTGCGCGAAAAGATCATCGGGATCGCCGAGGCTGGAACGTCGGCGTCGCTCCCAAAGGCGGGTGGCGCAAAGACGCGCCGCATTCGCCGGCAAAAGTCGGGTGCGACCCGCTCGAGCAAGAGGGCATAGGGAAGAATGGCTGATACACAGCAGAACTCAGAGACGGTGAGCCGCGCAGCACGCAAGTCGCGCGTTGGCCTCGTCGTGAGCGACAAGATGGAGAAGACCGTGGTCGTCTCGATCGAGCGCCGGGTGCAACACCCGGTGTACGGCAAGATGGTTCGCCGGACGAAGCGCTTCAAAGCGCACGATGAGATGAACGAGGCGAAGACTGGTGACACCGTGCGGATCATGGAGACCCGCCCGATGTCGAAGGACAAGCGCTGGCGCGTCGTCGAGATCGTCGAGCGGGCCCGATAGTCACTACGCTCTAATCCCAGGAACTTTCGATGATTCAACAGGAATCGGTAGTCAAGGTCGCGGACAACTCGGGTGCGAAGACAGCGCTCGTGATCCGCGTGCTCGGCGGGACCCGCCGGCGTTATGCCGGACTCGGCGACGTCGTGATCGTGGCCGTCAAGAACGCGCTGCCGAATGGAACAGTGAAGAAGTCAGAGGTGGCTCGCGGAGTAGTGGTGCGCACCGCAAAGGAGACGCGCCGCAAGGATGGCTCATACATCCGCTTCGACGAGAACGCCATCGTGATCATAAATGAAGCGGGCGAGCCGCGTGCGACTCGTATCTTCGGACCCGTGGCGCGTGAGCTCCGCGAGAAGAAGTACATGAAGATCGTGTCGCTCGCTCCGGAGGTCTTGTAGCATGCGTGATCTGAAGCACAGAAAGACTGCCAAGAAGCGGAGCAGAACGAGGCACGGCGTAAACGCCGAGCGTCTCAAGCTCCACGTGACCAAGGGCGACACCGTGCGCGTAATGCGCGGTGACGACAAGGGCAAGGAAGGAAAGGTCATGCGGATCTACCCGAAGACCGGCCGCGTGCTGGTCGAGGGAATCAACATGGTCAAGAAGCATCGCAAGGCGCGGACTGCGGAAGAGCAGAGCGGCATCATCGAGATGGCTGCTCCCGTTCACTCGTCCAACCTGATGCTGCTGGATTCGAAGACCGGTGAGCCGACCCGCACCAGGGCCCGGATCGACACCGACGGAACGAAGGAGCGCGTCGGCGCTCGCTCGGGGGAACCGATCCCCCGCACGCGCTGACGGGAGAGAGATAAATGGCAACGGCAGAGAAGAAGGGCGGAAAGCCCGCGAAAGGTGGAGGCAAGCCCGCCAAGGGCGCAGGCGCTCCTCCGCAGCAGCAGAAAAAGGCGAAGGGCGACAAGAAGCGCGAGGAGTTCAAGCAGGGACCACACGCTGGTGTGGATCTGCCGATTCCGGCGCCGCGCCTGAAGAACTACTACGAGAACACGGTGCGCGCGCGTCTGCAGGAGCAGTTCGGCCTGAAGAACGTGCACGAGATTCCGACTGTCTCGAAGATCGTCGTTAACTGCGGTGTCGGCGAAGCGATCAAGAACCCGAAGATTCTCGATGCGGTAATCGAGGAGCTCGCGATCATCACCGGTCAGCGCCCGACTCGCCGCAAGGCAAAGAAGTCGATCGCCAACTATGGTCTTCGCGAAGGGCAGGAGATCGGCGCAGCAGTGACGATGCGTGGAGCCCGCATGTGGGAGTTCCTCGATCGTTTCATCACTGTGGCGATTCCGAGAATCCGCGATTTCCGCGGCGTGAATACACGCTCATTCGATGGCCGGGGCAATTACAGCCTTGGCGTGAAGGAGCAGATGATCTTTCCGGAGATCAACTACGACATGGTAGATCAGATCCACGGAATGGACATCACGTTCGTCACGACGACGAACAGGGACGACATGGCGCTGGCGCTTCTGCGCGAGCTCGGCATGCCGTTCCGGGGCGAAGACAAGCCCATCATCGTGCAGTCGTGATGACTGACAGTAAAACCTTTCTGGTAGAGAGAGTTTAGATGGCGCGAAAGGCCATGGTAGAGAAGAGCAAGCTGAAGCCGAAGTTCGCCGTGCGTAAGCACAACCGCTGCCAGCGTTGCGGCAGGTCGCGGGCGTTCCTCAGAAAGTTCGGCATCTGCCGAATCTGCTTCCGCGAGCTGGCACTTTCGGGACTGATCCCGGGCGTGCGCAAGGCGAGCTGGTAAACATCAACCTTCTGTAAGTCAGGGAAGTACGTGAACTGAGGTGCGGCCGGCGGCCAGCGGCCGGGCTACCGGCGGCCGGGCTACCGGCGGCCGGAAGCATCACTTCCGTATCGACCTGATACTATGGAACAAGGACTGAAATAACATGAGTATGACGGACCCGATCGCTGATATGTTGACGCGCATCCGCAATGCCTGCGGAGCGAAGCACCGCCGCGTCGACATGCCGGGATCGAAAGTAAAAGTCGAGATCGCCCGCATCCTGAAGGACAACAACTTCATTCAGGATTTCCGGACACTCGAGGAAGAGAGCGGCCGCAAGACGCTTCGCGTCGTACTCAAGTACGCGCAGGGCGGGCAGCCGGTCATCCGCGAGCTGAAGCGTGTGTCGACGCCCGGCCTCCGCAAGTACGTCGGCGTCGCGGAGATTCCGCGCGTTCGCAACGGCCTCGGCATGGCGATCCTCAGCACCTCGCAGGGGCTGATGTCCGATCGTCAGGCTCGTCAGAAACGCACGGGCGGCGAGATACTCGCCCTGGTGTGGTAAGGAATACATAAATGTCACGTATTGGAAAAAATCCGATCTCGGTTCCCTCCGGTGTTACGATCACCGTCGATGGCAACCGCGTCACGGTAAAGGGACCGAACGGCGAGCTTTCGAGAACGATTCCCGCCGAGATGATCGTATCGCAGGAGAGCGGCACCGTTACGGTGAACCGCCCGAGCGACGATCCAAAGCACAAGGCGCTTCATGGCCTCTCGCGCACGCTGGTCGCCAATATGGTCGAAGGCGTAACGAAGGGGTTCTCGAAGCAGCTCGATATCGTGGGTGTTGGCTACAAGGCTGAGACGCGTCCTTACGGACTGCAGCTCGCTCTCGGCTTCTCGCACGCGGTCGAGTACAAGGCGCCTAAGGGCATCACCCTCAAGGCTCCGCTCCCGACGCAGATCATCATCGAGGGAGCAAACAAGGAAATCGTGGGACAGGTGGCCGCTGAACTTCGCAGCCTCCGTCCACCCGAGCCGTACAAGGGCAAGGGCATCAAGTACGCAGGCGAGCAGATCCGGCGTAAGGCCGGAAAGGCGGGAGGCAAGTAATGGGTAAGACGGCATTTACCAACACGCGTTCGTCGCTGAGGTCGCGCCGCCACTTCCGTGTTCGCAAGAAGGTGAACGGAACCAGCGAGAGACCAAGGCTCGTGATCTACCGCTCGCTCAAGCACATCTACGCGCAGCTCGTCGACGATGTGTCGCAGCGCACGCTGATGACGGTGACGGATTCGGGGCTCGAGGGAAAGAAGGTTGAAAAGTCCGCCGAGGTCGGCAAGAGAATCGCCCAGAAGGCGAAGGATGCCGGCGTCACCAAGGTCGTATTCGACCGTGGCGGTTACAAGTATCACGGCCGCGTGAAAGCGGTGGCCGACGGAGCCCGCGAAGGCGGGCTGGAGTTCTAAAGGAAAATGGCTGATAACGAAACTCAGGATAGCGCGCCCTCGGAAGAGCAGTCGTCTGCACCCGCAGCCCGCAGCGGCGGCGGTGGTCGCAGCGCACGTAGCGGCGGCGGAGCAGGCGGACGTGGTGGTCGCGGTGGCGGCGGTCGCGGTGGGCCTGGTGGTGGCGGCGGACGCGGCGGACAGGGTGGCGGCGGACGTGGTGGCCCGGGCGGCGGCGCTAGCGGTGGTGGTCGCGATGGTGGTGGCCAGGGTCGCTCGCGTGACGGCAAGGGTCGTGACGGCGGGCGTGGTGGCGACAGCCGCGGCGACGGCGGAAGCGAGCTCGTCGAGAACGTGATTGCAATCAACCGCGTTGCTAAAGTCGTGAAGGGCGGACGCCGTTTCTCGTTCAATGCACTCGTCGCCGTTGGCGACGGTCAGGGCAAGGTCGGCTTCGCTACTGGAAAGGCGAACGAAGTGTCGGAAGCTGTCCGCAAGGCAGTAGATGGCGCGCGTCGCAACATGGAAAAGGTCCCGATGACGGGCGGAACGATTCCGCACGAAGTCGTGGGACAGCATGGCGCAGGCAAGGTTCTGATGAAGCCGGCAGCTCCGGGTGCCGGTGTGATTGCCGGTGGGGCAGTCCGCGCGATCATGGAATGTGCGGGCATCTCCGACATTCTCACGAAGAGCCTCGGCTCGACAAATCCGCACAACATGGTGCTCGCGGCGCTTGATGGCCTGAAGCAGCTCACTACAGTAGAAGAGATCGCGCGCGAGCGTGGTGTCGAAGTGAGCTCGATCGGCTATCGCTCGAGAGCGAAGGTAAGGGAGACACAACTTGGCTAGAACTCACGTATGGTGGAACACAAAGGGGCCGCGGACCACTCCTAAAGAGGAGCTCACGACGGGTCGTGTTCGCATCAAGCAGGTGCGCTCGGGTATTGGACATTCGTGGCGCATGCGCGCTACGCTCCAGGCCCTGGGCCTTCGCAATCACCAGGCGGAAGTGATCCATCAGGATTCTCCGGCCCTGCGTGGCCAGCTAAAACGCGTTCGTCACCTGGTTGAAGTGACGAAGATCGAGGAATAGAACAGTGCCAAAGAAAAACAAAGAGGTCGCAGAGCGGGAGGCAGAGAACGCAGAGAGTGCACAGAGAATCGGGTTGCACAATCTCGTTCCCGCTCCCGGCTCACATCGCGATCGTAAGCGTCTTGGCCGTGGTCCGGGATCCGGTACGGGTAAGACGTCAGGAAAGGGACACAAGGGAATCAAGGCACGCGCGGGCCATCACGGCCCGGGTGGCGGAAAGCCGCAGTTCGAAGGTGGCCAGATGCCGCTCACGCGCCGCCTGCCCAAGCGCGGTTTTACCAATATCTTTCGGGTCGAGCATCAGGTCGTTCGTCTGAGCGATCTCGAGCGGCGCCTGCCTGAGGGTGCGGAAGTGACGAGAGACGCTCTCATCAAGGCCGGCCTCATCAGCGCACGCAAAGGTCCCGCGAAGGTGCTCGCAAATGGCGATCTGTCTCGCGCCGTCACGGTTCGCGGCATTGGTATGAGCGCGGGCGCGCGAGAGAAGATCGAAGCGGCCGGGGGCCGCGTCGAGGAGTAGAATGGCACAAAACAACCCGGCAGCGGCGGTCCAGAACATCTACCGGACCCCCGAGCTGTGGCAGAAGATAACGTTCACTTTCCTGTGCCTCGTGCTCTACCGCACGGGCGCGCACATCACTGTGCCCGGCGTGGACGTTGTCGCGATGAAGGATTTCTTCGCGAACCAGGGCAGCGGCGGAATTCTCGGGCTGTACGACCTCTTCGTCGGCGGCGGACTGTCGCGCGCGACGGTTTTTGCGCTCGGCATCATGCCGTACATCTCGGCCAGCATCTTCATGCAGATTGCCGGCGCTGTCGTGCCCTCGGTCGAAAAGCTTCAGAAGGATGAAGAAGGCCGCAAGAAGGTCACGCAGTGGACGCGTTACTTCACGGTTGTACTCGCGATAGTTCAGGCGTACGGGTTCGCGTTGTTCACGATGTCGATCCAGAACGCAGTCATCAATCCGGGCTTCGGCTTCCAGGTTCAGATGATCATGTTCCTCGTTGCCGGTGCGATCTTCGTGATGTGGCTTGGCGAGCAGATCACTGAGCGCGGCCTCGGCAACGGAGCCAGCCTCCTGATCTTCTTCTCGATCATCGAGAGATTCTGGCCGGGAATCTTCAGCACCTTCCGCTTCGTTCAGACGCAGGCGGTTGGACTGTTCTCCCTGCTCGTTCTGGCAATCGTCATGCTTGCCGTCGTCGCGGGAACAGTCGCGATCACGATGGCGGCGCGGCGAGTGATGATCCAGATACCGCAGCGCACGATGGCTCGCGGCCGGATGCGCGAGGCGGCGAAGAATTTCATTCCGCTCCGTGTCAACGCGGCCGGCGTGATGCCGATCATCTTTGCACAGTCGGTGATCATCGTACCTGGTGCGCTCGCTCAGTTCACCGGCAACCCGGCAGCTCAGCGCGCGTCGGAATACATGCAGCCGGGCACGTGGCTCTACTACGTGATGTCAGCTGTACTGATCGTGTTCTTCACGTACTTCTACACGTCGATCATCTTCAATCCGATCGACTTGTCAGAGAACCTGAAGAAGCAGGGCGGCTTCATCCCCGGCGTAAAGCCAGGCTCGAAGACGGCCGAGTACATCGATCACGTGGTGACGCGCATTACGCTGCCTGGCGCAGTTTTCCTCACGTTCATCGCACTCTTGCCGGTATTCATTGCCGACATGATCAACGTTCCGTTTCAGTTTGGCGGTACGTCGCTGCTCATCGTCGTTGGTGTCGCACTCGACACAATGGCGCAGATCCAGCAACACCTGCTGCTCCGCAAATACGACGGCTTCATGAAGAAGGGTCGCGTACGCTATCGCGGCCGTCAGGCGATGGGCGGCTTCTAAGCCGCTCGTCGCATGATAGTCGTGCTGCTTGGCCCGCCCGGCGCGGGCAAGGGAACTCAGGGCGAGATTCTCGCCGAGAGGCTCGGCATCCCCAAGATCGCCACTGGAGACGTATTGCGCGCTGCCCTGCGTGACGGCACGGAGCAGGGACTTGCAGCGAAAGCATACATGGATCGGGGCGACCTCGTTCCCGACTCAGTCATCCTCGGGATCATGAAGGACGTGCTTGGCTCGCCGGCAGCTGCGAAGGGAGCCATGCTCGATGGCGTAGTGCGTACGGTTCCGCAGGCGGACGGACTTACGATGATGCTCGCGGAGCTCGGCCGTAAAGTCGACATGTTTCTGCTGTTCGATGTCGATGATGATGAACTCGTAAAGCGTCTCGGCGGCCGAACTGTGTGTGAGAAGTGCCAGACGCCATATCGTGGCCTCGAGCCCGGAACAGAGTGCGCGAAATGCGGTGGCAACGTCGTTCGCCGAAAGGATGATGAACCTGAGTCAATTCGGAATCGGCTCGAGGTTTATCGCGCGCAGACGGAGCCTGTTATCGAGTGGGTGAAAGACAGAAAGCTCGCCATTGAGAAGATTGACGCATCGGGAAGCCTCGAGGAGATCACAGCTCGCGCGATGAAGGCGCTGGAGCTGTGATCCAGCTCAAGTCCCAGCGCGAAATAGAGATCATGGCGCGGGGCGGCAGGATTCTCGCCGAGACTGTTCAGTTAATGGAACGGTCGGTGAAGCCGGGAATGACGACGGCCGACCTCGATGCGATTGCCGAGGAGTTCATTCGCAGTCACGACGGCGCAGTGCCGTCGTTCAAGGGTCTCTACAATTTCCCGGCAAGCATCTGCAGCTCGATCAACAACGAGATCGTGCACGGGATTCCGTCGCGAAAGCGGATCCTGGCCGAAGGAGACCTCGTTTCCATCGACGTCGGCGTCTTCTACGAGGGCTATCACACGGACTCGGCCACGACTGTTGCAGTGGGCAAGGTAAACGATGAGTCCGCCCGGCTTCTCGCTGTCACTCGTGAGGCGCTGAACGCAGGAGTTGCTGCTGCGCGGCCGGGCAATCATCTCGGTGATATTGGCGCGGCGGTCCAGGAAGTTGTTGAAGGGGCTGGATTCAGTGTCGTGCGCGATCTTGTAGGACATGGCATCGGTACAGGATTCCATGAGGAACCGCAGGTTCCCAATTACGGGAAAGCAAAGCGTGGCATTCGTTTAGTGTCGGGGCTCACCATCGCAATCGAGCCGATGGTGAACATCGGCAAGCCCGGAATTCGCACGATGCCCGACAAGTGGACAGTCGTTACCATCGACGGGACGCGGTCGGCGCATTTCGAGCATACCGTTGCGATAACTGATGCTGGCCCTCGCGTGCTGACCGCGGCCTGAGCCTCAGTTACTGAGAAGGATCAGCTACAACTCTTACGAGTTCGAGAGGCGGAAGGCGCGGCTCGAAGTAGACGAAGAGCCTGGCATTCTCGAATCGATATCGGGTCTTCTTATTCCTGGGAACCGGGATCTGCTCGGACCAGTTGATCAATTCGCCATCAAGCGAATATCTCCCAGCTTCGCGCGAGACAGTAAGGCTCACGATCAGGCGCCCATCCGCGGTAAAGTCCTGCGTGACCGATTCGTTGAGGTCTGAAAGACCTTCCCATCTGCCGAGCAGAGGCGATGCTTCAACCAGCGAGGTGATGCGCTTCATGTGAACGGCATCGCGGCCGGCCCGGGCGACGAGAGAATCCCCGATGAGCTGGAGGTTCACGATCGCTGCCTTACCGTACGTCGAGCCTGTATCGGTTTGAGCCAACAGCGGCGCGAGGATCAAGGATTCGCCTTCGAGTGTCCATCCATATTCGGACACGACAATGATGCGCCGCGCGTATGTCCCATTGGGATAGAGATTGAGCGTGACACCCGCGACACCACCCGCTGCAAAAGTCTCCCCCTTCCACTCGCCCATGAGCGAAGCACGAGGCGATTCGGTCTGCGCAACCTGTGTGGCAGGCGCGGCCTGAGCGGCAAGCTCGGGCGATGCAAAGGCCGTCAGCCCGAGCGTCGCCAATGCACAAACGATCTCGCCCCTCCTCGCTCGGCGCATGTCGCCTCCAATCGGTGATCTAGCTGGTAAGCGCTCTCTCAACAGCGGCGCATGTTTCACTGGCGTGACCTGATGCAGCAGCAACGAGGTCGCCAACTTCCTTCTCGAGATGCGCACCGCGTGACCGGTCAGCCAGCGACGCCACATTTACCCTCACATTATACGCCGCGCCCCTGCACCCCGCTTCCGCCAGCATCGCCGCCACACCGGCGTCGGTGATGGCGTTCGAGTTGCCCTTGCCGGCAACGACGGCCGCCAACGCGGCAGCCTGTGCGCAAAGACGTGCTGTCTCGAGCGGCACTTCGGCGGCGCCCAGCAGCGCGAGCTCGATCGCCTCAGCTCTTGCCTGCGGGTCTGGATCCTTGGGAATCTTGTACGCAGCGGACACTGCAGCGTAAGCAGCCGCATCCCGTTCAACCAGTCGCGACAGAGCTTCCAGCAAGTTGTCGGCATTACCCGCAACGACGGTCATCTCCGCTTCGACCTCAGCGTATTTTTTTCTTCCGAGCGTAAGGCCTGCAACCATCCTCGTAAGTGCAGCGGCGAGGGCACCCGCGTATGCCGCGACGCTACCACCACCAGGCACTGGATCCGACGATGCAATCGCTTTGAGAAAGTCCGTGGCCGTCGTTGCCGAAGTCTCGGGTGCGTGCGGCGACGCTGCATTGGGCGCGAGGTCCGCCGATGCGCGCATTGCTCGCGACACCTGGCGCTCGAGTACCTGCTCGGAAGTGAACTGCGCAAGCTTGAGATAGCTCTTCGACGCGTCAAATAAGACTTTTTCCGGCACGAGGCCAATCAGCTCGCTCCAGGTTACGTCAACACCTTCAGCCTTCGCCATCGCGCTTATGGTATCGAAGACAGTGTGGAGTGCCGTCTCTTCTGTATCCACGAGATTCATCGACACCTGCGCCTGGCCATCCACTTCCATGCCCAGTCCTTTCACAGCCTTGAAGCCGCCTGATGAGCCTCGCACTGCCTTGGCGATTGTTTTCGCCAGCGCGAGGTTCGACGCGTCGCCGAGGTAGACGTTGTACGCGACGAGGAATGGACGAGCGCCAATCGCGATCGCACCTGCGCTCTCGTGAATCCTCGCGGGACCAAAATCCGGAACGCGCTCGGCGTTCGTTTCGAGCTCGTCGCGTAACCCTTCGAACTGGCCTCGCCTTACATCAGCGAGGTTCACTCGTGTCGGGCGGGATGCCGCGCGCTCATACAGGTATACGGGGACGCCGAGCTCCTCCCCGACGCGTTTGCCCAGCTGCCGCGCAAGCTCGACGCAGTCGTCCATCGTGGCGTCTTCGAGCGGTACAAACGGAACTACATCAGTGGCTCCGATACGAGGATGCTCGCCGGTGTGGACCCTCAAGTCGATCAGCTGCGTGGCGATGCGAATTCCAGCCATGGCGGCATGCACAGCATTTTCAGCTGGTGCAACAAAGGTTATCACCGACCGGTTGTGCGAGACATCCGAAGACGCATCGAGAATCGTAACGCCTTCAACCGACGCGATTGCGTCGCGGATGGCCTTCACGACTTCGGGTCTGCGGCCTTCGGAGAAATTGGGGACACATTCAATCAGTTTCATGTCGCTCTTCAGGTTGCTGCGGCTTCCTGAACTGCGTTCAGGAGCCACGGGTGGATGTCAGGGTTTCCCGCCACGACTGGGCCGTGGGACAATTCGTACGGTGAGCCATCGATGCTGGTAACCACGCCGCCCGCCTCACGAATGAGCAGCACTCCGGCTGCCACATCCCATGGAGCAAGGGTGAGCTCCCAGAATCCATCGAACCTTCCGCATGCAACATCGGCCAGATCGAGAGCGGCAGAGCCGGCGCGGCGTATCCCTGCGGTGTGCCTGCTTACTTCGATGAACTGGCGGGAGTAGGTCTCGAGCAGCTCGGGACTCTTGAAAGGAAAGCCGGTGCCGATGAGGCATCGTGAGACGTTGGTGGTCGTCGACACCCGGATGGACTCGCCGTCAAGTGTCGCGCCTCGGCCCTTCGATGCGGCAAAGAGATCTCCACGCTGAACGTTGAGTACCACTGCCGCAATCATCTGCCCATTCTTCATCGCGCCGATCGATACAGCGTAATGCGGATAGCCATGAAGAAAATTGGTGGTGCCGTCGAGCGGGTCGGCGACAAAAGTCAGATTGTCGCCTGACAGGTCATCGTCGGGGCTCAACTCCTCTCCCACGAGTACCGCATCAGGAAACGCCCCGGCAAGAATCTCGGCTATCCGTGATTCCGCACCGCGGTCGACTTCCGTGACGAAATCCGCGGTTCCTTTTTCAACCCATTCAAGCGCGCTCACACCCGAAGCAGCGTCCCTGATGAACGCGGCAGCAGCGCGCGCTGCGCGCACTGCGGCCTCGAGCGCAGCGTGGGATAGGGAGCTGTCGATGTCCGAATCGGTTTCGTTTGCTTGCAACGCGTTCCTCACAACCATTAACTTCGGCCGATGCCCACGTCCCGCATCTTCAGCGGCATCCAGCCATCCGGCGAGCTGCACATTGGCAACTACCTAGGCGCCGTCAAGAACTGGGTCGTGCTCCAGCGGCAGTACGAGTCGTTCTTCTGCATCGTCGACTACCATGCCATCACCGTGCCGTACGAACCTGATGATCTCAGGCGTCGCACGCGTGACATGGCTATCTCGCTGCTGGCATCGGGGCTGGATCCAGAAGCGTGCACACTGTTCGTGCAGTCTGCGGTGCCGGAACATACAGAGCTGGCGTGGATATTCAACACGATCACGCCACTCGGAGAGCTCGAGCGCCAGACGCAGTTCAAGGACAAATCCGGCCGGCAGGAGAGCATTTCAGCAGGATTGCTGAACTATCCGGTGTTGCAGGCTGCTGACATCCTTCTCTACAAGGCTGATCTGGTACCGGTTGGCGAGGATCAGATTCAGCACCTCGAGCTTTCGCGTGAGATTTCCCGGCGCTGGAACGCGAGGTACTCTCCCGGTTTTGCATTCAGTCAGGCCGACGACAATGCTTCGCGAGCCGAGGCGACTGCGCCCGAAACGGGTATGCCGCCCGGCGGCGAGATCGAAGGATTTTTCCCCGAGCCAAAGCCCTTGTTGACGCCAACGCGGCGCATCATGGGACTCGACGGCCAGGCCAAGATGTCAAAATCGCTTGGTAATACCGTAGGATTGCTGGAGGATCCGAAGGAAATCTGGGAGAAGCTGAGGCCTGCGATGACTGATCCTGCGCGCGTCAGACGGACAGACCCTGGCACGCCCGAGGTCTGCAATATCTACCAGCTCCACAAGGCATTCAGCCCGCCGCCGACAGTCGAGCATGTCGCTGTTCAGTGCCGCACTGCGGGCTGGGGCTGCATCGACTGCAAAAAGGTGCTGCTCGAATCGATGAATGCAGAGCTGGCGCCAATCAGGGAGCGCGCACTGGAGATCAGCGCTGAACCAACCCGCCTCGCGACCGCGCTGGCACGCGGAGCTGAACGTGCGCGCGATGTTGCCACCAGCACGATGCGCGAGACGAAGCATCTGATGGGGCTTACGTAGCAGGAGTGAATTTTTCGGCGCCGGAGCTGCTGCGCGAGCTCGCATCGACGCCCCGGTTTGCAGGGAGTTCGAGCGAAAAGGCTGCCCGTGCAAGGTGCGGAGCAATCCTTCGCGACACAGGCTTCGACGTCGGCGAAGAAGCGTTCGAGTTCTCTGCATTTCCCGCGCGAGCGGCGCCGTCACTGATGGCGCTCCTGCTTGGCTCAACAGCGATTGTAATGGGAGCTCTGGCCACCGCAGGACAACATGGACCAGCACTGATTGTCGGAACCGCAGCCGCGACGGCATTGTCACTGATTGGCAGAACTCTGTCACGCAGAGGGGTGCTCGACTTTCCGTTGATGAAGGCCTCGTCCATAAATCTTGTGGCGCAGCGTCGAGCGATGCCGCGTCCACGCATTTGGCTGGTCGCCCACCTCGATTCAAAATCCCAGACGATCCCGATGCTGCTTAGAATCGGATCCGCGGCGACTTCCGCGATCCTCTTTGCGTTGACGGTCATTGTGATCATGGTGCAGGCAGCCGCGGGTGTTTTCCCAGCGAACTTGCCCCTGGCTCTGGGAGTTCTCACCGCCGTCGCGATGTTGCCGATTTTATTCTGTCTCGTAGGGAACCGTTCACACGGAGCGCTCGATAACGCGAGCGGTGTAGTCTTGATACTCGCAGCGCTTCAGATGCTGGAACGGCTCAACGTTGGAGTGGTCATAACGAGCGGCGAGGAGTTGGGCCTCGCCGGTGCCCGAGCATTCGTGAGATCACACCCGGAACCCGGCGTCGCAATCAACTGTGATACCATCGACGACCAGGGGCAGTTTCTCTGCATGCGGACCGGCAGAAGCCCGATGTCACTCGAAAACGCGATAGAGCGTGCCGCCGGCCGAACCGGGTTGAAGGCCATGAGGGGCCGGCCGGGGCGAAGGCTGACCTCGATGCTGCCCGGTGTCCTCGCCGACAACATTGCCTTTACGGATGCGGGTTGGGACTCTTTTACCCTCAGTCGCGGAAACCTCGGGACTCTTTCTCGCGTACATACTCACAGGGACCGCGCCGACTCGATGGATGGCACGGGGATCGCGCAGGCAGCAGCGCTCATTGCCGCAATCGTCGAGGAGCTTTCCTGATGGCTTTACTGATACTGACCGCCGTACTCGTCATTTCGCTTGCGCTCATTCCGCTCGGCTTGCCTGGGCTATGGATCATGATCGCCAGCGCCGTAGCCTACAATTTCCTCGTTCCGACAGACCCGATCAGCTGGATCACCATCGTCGGAATCGCCATCCTCGGGATTGTCGCCGAATGGATCGAGTTCACGATGTCAGGCAAGTATGCCCGCAAGTATGGCGGCTCCCGCCGCGCGGGCTGGGGCGCGATGATCGGCGGAATGCTTGGCGCGTTCATGGGGGTGCCGATCCCGATCGTGGGCCCCGTAATCGGCGCATTCATTGGAAGCTTTGCGGGAGCGCTGATCGCTGAGCTGAGCGTGGGGTCGAGCGGCGGCGCATCAACCCGTGCTGCCACCGGCGCGCTCATCGGAAGGGCAATCGCAACAGCAATGAAAATCGGCGTAGGCTCGGCCGTCGCCGTATGGATTTTCCTCGCTGCAATGGCGTGAGTCCGAATTGCGGATCGAGAACCTTGCGAATCCAGGACTAACAGCAATCGACGATCGACGACTTATTGAGAACGGAGGACAAGTACAGAAATCGGGCCCGAGGTTACGATTCATCCTCAATTCTTAATAAGTCGTCAATCGTCGATTGCTGTTGGTCCTGAATCCGCAATCGATTGACATAAGGCTAAGGACCCGTAGATTGACTCAACGCCCCGGCAACCGCCGGGGCGTTTCCATTTTACATCGGCAGAATGTTCGATTCCAAGACGCGGACCGTCGTAATTGTCGGTGCACAATGGGGTGACGAGGGCAAGGGAAAACTCGTCGACGTACTCGCCGAGCGCGCGCATTGGGTCGTGCGCTACCAGGGCGGTGCGAACGCCGGTCACACTGTGCACATCGGCGAGAAGTCATTCGTCCTTCATCAGATTCCAAGCGGCATTCTGCACCCCGGTGTCAGGTGTGCGATTGGCAACGGAGTCGTGCTCGATCCCGAGACGCTCTTCACCGAGATCGATGAGCTCATCGAGGATGGAGTCGATGTGCAGGGACGTCTTTATGTGAGCGATCGCGCCCATCTCGTCCTGCCATATCACAAGCTCATCGACTCGCTCAGCTCGGCCAGTCGTGAAATTGGAACAACAGGGCGGGGAATTGGTCCGGCCTACGAGGACAAGATCGCGCGGCGCGGCGTGCGCGTTCTCGACTTGCGGCACACAGGGCGCCTGCGCGCGCTCGTGGAAAAGGGAGTGGCGCACGCAAATGCCGTCCTGACTGCCTTCGGGGTCGAGGATAGAGCAGATCTCGAGGCGACGATGGCGCTCCTCGAGCGGCTCGCGCCACGGTTGCTCCCGATCACCGAAGATGTCGGTCTCGTCATCCATCGCGCAATAACGAGCGGGGCTAACGTGCTGCTCGAAGGTGCTCAGGGATCGCTGTTGGATGTCGATCACGGCACGTATCCCTACGTCACATCGAGCAGTACGACATCAGGTGGAGCGGCAATTGGTGTTGGCATCGCGCCGACGTCGATTCATGCGGCTCTTGGTATCGTGAAGGCATACACCACGCGCGTCGGGAATGGCCCTTTGCCAACGGAACTCGACGAAGTCGAAGGCGAGCGGATGCGCAAACTCGGGAATGAATTTGGCGCGACGACGGGCCGCCCTCGTCGCTGCGGATGGTTTGACGGCGTCGTTGTACGCTACGCGGCGCGCGTAAACGGACTGACCGGGCTCGCGGTGACCAAGCTCGACGTCCTCGATACGTTCGAGAAAATTGCCCTGTGCACTGGCTACCGGGTCGGATCGACGCTTCACACCGAGTTCCCGGGCGACCTGTCCGATCTTGACGGAGCGGAGCCGCAGTACGAATGGATGGACGGTTGGCAGACCTCCACGGCGGATGCGCGGTCAATGGACGACCTTCCAGCGGCGGCGCGAAATTACCTCGCGCGCATCGAATCGATTGTGGAGACCCCTATCGCCTACGTTAGTGTTGGCACAAGACGGGATCAGATCATAGGGATCTGATTCCCATCTCCCTCCGTGTTTGAACAAGCAAAGTCTATATTTAAAGGCTTATGCCCAATCAGCCTGATGTGATGGACAAGCTCGTTTCCCTGTGCAAGCGCCGCGGGTTCATCTTCCAGTCATCGGAGATCTACGGCGGGACCGGATCTGTCTGGGATTACGGGCCGCTGGGGATCGAGCTCAAGCGCAATCTGCAGGAGCGGTGGTGGAACGAGATGGTCCGCTCGCGCGAGAATATCGAGGGGCTCGATTCGGCGATCCTCATGCACCCGCGCGTCTGGGAAGCCAGCGGTCATGTAAGCGGCTTCGTGGATCCGATGGTGGACTGCAGGAACTGCAAGAAGCGTTTCCGCGCCGACGACGGAAAAATAAAGGGCACGCCGGGGACGCCGGAGGCTCAGTGCCCGGCATGTGGAATGAAGGGGACGCTTGGAGAACCCAGGCAGTTCAATCTCATGTTCCGCACTTTCATGGGTCCGGTCGAAGACAGCGCGGCCACCATTTACCTGCGTCCTGAAACCGCGCAGGGAACCTACGTCAACTTTCTCAACGTTCAGCAATCGACGCGTCAGCGCGTTCCATTCGGTATCGCGCAAATCGGCAAGGCGTTCCGGAACGAAATTACTCCCGGCAACTTCATCTTCCGCACTCGCGAGTTCGAGCAGATGGAAATGCAGTTCTTCGTCGAGCCTGGGACGGATATGCAGTGGTTCGAGTACTGGAAGGGCGAGCGGATGCGCTGGCACCAGAGTCTCGGCCTCGCCGCCGAGCGCCTGCAGTTCCACCAGCATGGCGAAGACGAGCTGGCCCACTATGCACGCGCCGCATTCGATGTGCAGTTCGACTTCGGTGGCTCGCTTGGATTCCAGGAAGTCGAAGGAATTCACAACCGCGGCGACTTCGACCTTTCGCGGCACCAGGAGTATTCCGGCAAGAAGCTCGAGTTTTTCGACCATGGCGCCAACAAGCGGTACATACCATTCGTTGTCGAAACTGCCGCTGGGCCCAACCGCATCCTGCTCGCGATTCTTGTGAATGGATACCGCGAGGAGGCTGTTGAAGGGGAAAGCGAGGGACGTGTTGTGCTCGGGTTGCATCCGTCACTTGCCCCAATCAAGGCGGGAGTATTCCCGCTTGTGAAGAAGGACGGGATGCCTGAGATCGCGCGCAGGATCGCCGACGACCTTCGTCCATCATTCCCGGTGTTTTACGATGACAGCGGTGCCATCGGCCGCCGCTATCGGCGCCAGGATGAAATTGGCACGCCGTTCTGCATCACAGTCGACGGAGATTCAGCGCCCGGTAACTCGGTAACGGTGCGGGATCGCGATACACTCCAGCAGGAGCGCATCTCGATCGACGCGCTGAAGGGATACATCGCCGAGCGCATCACGGCATGACAGAACTCTCGCTCGACCGCCTGCGGCGCGACGGGCAGGCCTTCACGGAAGAGATTTCGCGCGAAAGCTACATGGCTCATTCCGGTCACAAGCCCGTGGCCGAGTTCAAGCCGATCTACGACAAGTATGCGCACGTGCTTGGAGAGGATGCACTTCTTCTCACAGTCGAGCAGTTCCAGGGAACGTTGAAAGGGAGTGAAGAGCATCGCGCCGCCGGCATGCTGCTGGAGTGGCAGCTCGAGTCGCAAGCTTCACGTTCGCTCGCCGAGCTCGACGAGCGGGAAATCGCCTGGGAAGGGTCCGCGTACATCGAGACGCCGGATGGCGACCGGGTACAGTATCAGGCTGCGTCGATCGAGATTGCCAATGAGCGCGACCGGAAGCGGCGGCTGGCACTCGATGACGCCCGAGCTGAGCTCGTCGCGCGGGAGCATTCACCGATGCGTCTCGAGCGTCTGCAGCGCGAGAAAGATTTTATCGAGTCGCTGGGAATCGCGCCCACCTACAACTCGGCGTTCGAAGAGATCACGGGTGTGTCGCTCGACTCGCTCGCCGATGAATGCCGGCGGTTTCTCCGGGACTCTCAGTCGGCGTGGGATGATACGCTGCCCCATCATCTCAGGAAGTCGCTCGGCATCACGGTGCAGGAGGCTACTCGCTCGGATGCGCTCGCTCTGCTGCGCGCATCGGAGTACGACGGAGCTTTTCCGGGCAGGACATTGCAGTCGTCGATTGCGCGGCAGTTGACGGAGATGAACGTGGACCCCTCCGCCGGTGGCAGGATCATTTACGACGTGGGGGAGAGGCCGGGAAAGCGGGCGCGCGCGTTCTGCGCGCCGACACGCGTCCCCGAGGAAGTGTATCTCGTGCTGCGTCCGCACGGCGGGCAAAGCGACTACACCACCCTTCTGCACGAGGCGGGTCATGCCCTTCATTTCGCCAACGTGCGCGAGGACTATCCGTTCGAGTACCGGTGGCTCGGCGACAACTCGGTAACCGAGTCGTACGCAATGCTGTTCGATCACCGCATGCAGGACCGGGGGTGGCTGCTGCGGTACACCGAGCTTGGGCCGTCGAGAGTCGATGAATTTCTTCGTCTTGCCGGCTTCGAAGAGCTGCACTACATCCGCCGGTACTGTGCAAAGCTCATCTATGAAGTCGAGGCATACGGCGACAGCGCTGACTGGCATGACCTGCCTGATCTCTATGTCGACACGCTGACGCGCGCAACGAACTTTCAGTACCGGGTCGCCGACGCGTTCGTCGACTTCGATCCGCGGTTCTACTCGACGAGATACCTGCGCGCATGGCAGCTGCAGGCAGTACTGAACGAATCGCTCGTGTCGCGATTCGACCTCGACTGGTACAGGAATCCTGCGGCAGGGCCGTGGCTGATAAACGAGCTATGGGCGGAGGGGCAGAGAGAAACTGCCGAAGAGCTTGCGGCACGCGTATCGGTTGGCGGTGAGAAGCTTTCGTTCGGACCACTTCTCCGGAATATCGAGAAGCTGCTTGGAGCCTGACTGGGGAGCGGCGAGGACTGAAACAGTCGAGCGGCTTCAACACCTGATTCGCTTCGACACAACGAATCCGCCCGGCTATGAGATCGAGCTGGCCAGATACCTCACGCTTGCTCTCGAGAGTGAAGGAATCGAGGCAAGTCTGCTGGTTCCAGCCGAACATCGCGCGGCGGTGATTGCGCGCATCAAGGGCAATGGCGCCAAACGGCCAGTGATGCTGATGGCGCACATGGATGTAGTCGGTGTCGAGCGGGATAAGTGGACTTGCGATCCCTTCGGCGGGGTAATTCGCGATGGCTACGTCTACGGTCGCGGTGCAATCGACGACAAGGGAATGCTCGCGGCCAACCTCATGACGATGCTGCTGGTGAAACGCTCGGTCGCCGATGCGGGAATCGTGCTCGAGCGCGATGTGATTTTTCTTGCGACGTCAGATGAGGAAACCGGCGGGGAGTTCGGCATACAGTGGGTAGTAGCAAATCACCGCGACCAGATGGACGCTGAGTTTGCGTTGAACGAAGGGGGGCGGACCCGCATCATCGAGGGTGGCAAAAGGTATCTCGCTATCCAGACGGCCGAGAAGATTTCTCATATGGTGGCGGTTACCGCGCGTGGGCCCGCTGGGCACGCGGCGATTCCCCTTGTGGACAATGCGATTTTCAGGCTTGGCCGTGCCCTTGCCCGCCTATCCGACTATCGCGAGCAAGTGTCCCTCAATGAAACAACGCGACGATTCTTCACCGAGCTGTCGCGCATGTGGCCGAACGAAGTGGAGCGTGGGGCGATGGCAGACCTCGTATCCGCCGATCCCGCGGAAGCCGCAGCGGGCGCTCGCGTGCTCGCAGGGATTCCAGTGCTGAACGCTGTGATGCGAAATGGAATTTCTGCAACTGAGGTGTCGGGCGGTGTTGCCGGTAATGTCATCCCGGCAGAAGCCACCGCAATGCTCAACGTCAGGACGATCCCGGGTCACGATATCGATGGGATCGTGATGCGGCTGGAGCAGTGCATCGACGATCCTGATGTGGCCTTGACCGTCACTACGCGCGGAGTTGACGCTCCCGCGTCGAATCCCGACTCGCCGATGTTCGAAGCCATTGCTGCGTCTGCACGGTTGATCGATCCGGAAATGACCGTCGTGCCTTACCTCAGCACTGGCGGGACTGACAGCGCGCACCTGCGGCGGGCTGGGATTGATTCATATGGTATCCTGCCGTTCCCAATGGAGCAGTCTGATGAGGAAAGGATGCATGGTCATGATGAGCGCGTGCCCGTGGATTCGCTGCACTTCGGGACAAGGCTCATTTTCGAGTCGATTCGCCGGGTGGCGATGCGAGGATGAACTCGCGCGCCCAAACAGTGCCGCGAATGCGCGGGGCCCGGTAGATTGTGGAACCTGTCACCTGGCACACCATGAATTCACAGCGAGCTCGTACAATTCAGGAAGCGGTTACGGTTCTTTCGCCGGACGATGTAGTCGCCGCGGCGAAGACGTTCTTCAGTCGCCGCTCCGGCATCTATTCCGCCTTCCTCGAGCAGCAGGGTCCCGGTTACGCGACTTTTCGCGGCCAGGGCGGGGAAGAGATAGTGATCGGCGCGGTGACCCTTGGAAACGACACGAGGGTTACGGCATCCACGTACCTCTTCGACCAGCAGGTGGCACGGTTTCTTTCCGCGCTGCCGGTCAGAGCAGCGTTCGTGAGGGCAGCGGTTGAACCCGTTGCCGGGGTGGAAGCATGACCACGCCATTCGTAACGGAGCTGAGATCGACCGACGACGTCATCGTTGTCGAAGGCCAAGGCACAGTACTTCACCTGCGCGTGCAGGCCGCCGAGCTTTGGGATGCGATGCGTGTCGATGCCCCGGCAGGCGTGAGCTTCGCTACCGTAAAGCAGGCCGCTCTTTCGGCATTTTTTCCGGCAGGGGCGGCACAAGCCGACTATGTAGGCAAGGTACGCGGCTTCGAGATTCTTCACGAGAACCAGAGCATCGAGTCGTGCGGAATCCGTGATGGCTCCACAATTCTCCTGGCGAGGCGCAGACGGAGGCCAGTGAAATAGCTGGTTCCCGGACTATGCGAGTTGGTTTCCTGTCGCATTCAGACTGCGGCCGGCATGACACAGGGTGGGAACACCCGGAGCATGTCGGCCGTTTGCGCGCCGTAACCCGTGCGCTTCGAAACGATCCGGGTTTATGGGAAGCTGTCGACCAGCTCGAGGGACGACACGCAACGGCGGATGAATTAGCGCTGGCCCACCAGCCGGAGTATGTAGCGATGATCGAGCGCCTTGCCGGATCCGGCGGTGGCCGGCTCGACAACGATACGGTCGTGAGCGAGGGCTCCTGGGACGCGGCGACGGCTGGTGCCGGGTGCGTTCTCGAAGGTGTCGACCGCGCGATGACTGGCTTGAATCACCGGTCATTCTGCGCGGTAAGGCCCCCGGGTCACCATGCGCTCTACAACAGGGCAATGGGTTTCTGTCTGTTGGGCAACGTCGGGCTCGCTGCGCACTACGCGCGGAAACGTCATTCGGCTCAACGCATCCTCATCGTGGACTGGGACGTGCATCACGGTAATGGAACGCAGGCGCTCGTCGAGGATGAGCCGGACATTCATTTCGTTTCCATGCATCAGTGGCCCTGGTATCCGGGGACCGGCGCCGCGAGCGATCGCGGGGCGCACAGGAATGTGTGGAACATCCCGATGTCCCCCGGCCGCAAACCCGATGACTATGTTGACGCGCTCGAGCGAGGCATCGATAACGCGACCAGCGGTTTCGTCCCCGACCTCATTTTGATCTCCGCGGGATTCGACTCGATGAATGGCGACAAGCTCGGTGGATTTACGCTCGAGCTCGAGCATTTTGACGCACTGACGAGGTCGCTTGTGTCGCGCGCCGAAAGCTGGTGCGGCGGGAGACTCGTCAGCGCTCTCGAAGGAGGCTACGTTCCCGATCAACTTGGTGAGGCCTGTATCGCACACATGAGAGCACTCGGATGAGCGTTGTACAGTGGAGCTGCTACTACGGCCCTGACGGGCCGGACCGGCCCGTAAGCACGGATCTCTCTGTCGAAGAAATCCGCGAGAGGCTCGAGTCCGGCGTCGGCACGCTGTGGGTCGACGTCGACAATCGTGATCCTGTTCAGGTCGAGCTTCTGAGCACGGTTTTCCAGTTTCACCCGCTGGCGATCGAGGACAGCCTCAACCCAAACTCGCGGGTAAAGTTCGACGAGTACAAGGGATTCGTGATACTGATCGTCCGGACAGTGTCGTTCGTCGATCACACAGAGGATCCGTACGACATCGAAACTGTCAACTTCACCTGCTTCCTTGGCGCGAACTACCTGGTGACAGTTCACGGCGAGCACACGGCTCCCGTTGACGCAACGATCGAGATTCTGCGGAAGCGGCCGGAGCTCGCCGCGGCCGGGCCTGCCCGGCTCATGCACACCGTGGTAAATGAGACTGTGAATGCCTATTTCCCGATTCTCGACCAGCTCGACGAATTCATGGACAGTCTCGAGGAACGGGTCTTCGCGACGTTCGACAGGGATGCGCTGCGAGAGATATTCAGCGTAAAAAGGCTGGTTCTCTCGCTCCGGCGACATCTCGCGCCTCAGCGGGACGTCTTCAGCATTGTCACCAATCGGCCGAGCGCGCTGCTGACGGTGGAGACTCAGATATACTATCGTGACATCTACGATCACGTTCTCCGGATCAACGATGCTCTCGAGACCTATCGCGAGTTGCTCGGCAACACTCTTGATAGTTACTTAACTCAGGTATCGAACAAACTCGGCGCGGTTACCAAGGCACTGAGCGCGGTTGCGACGATGAGCATTCCGTTCGTGATAGTGAGCGGAATGTGGGGGATGAACTTCACGCACATCCCTTTTGCGGATTCACCGTACGGTTTCTGGGCAATGCTCGCGCTTCAGCTCGGGCTTGGTGGTCTTCTCCTCTTGATACTCAGATGGCGCAAACTCCTTTGACCTCACTCCGTTTTTATGGTGTCGCTGCCCACGATCCTACCTCGGGTCATGAGCTTGCGGAGCGTACATCGCTTGTTCAGCTGAGGTCGCTGGCTGCCGTTGTGTCGCCGAGCAAGTACAGCCGGATCGTTCTTGATGAAACGGAGATGAACGAGTATACCCGCGTTCTCGAAGAGGTTCAGGCGCAGACCTCAGTTCTGCCCGCACCGCCGGGGACCGTCTTCAAATCGCGCGACAGTTTGCTCCGTTGGCTCGAGCTTCACTACTTCACGTTGACGCAAACGATGTCTTCGGTCGAGGGACACGGACAGGCCAGGCTTACCGCGACGAAATCAGCGGGCGTGGATCCGGCAGACTGGACCGGCGACGAGGCAAAGGAGAGCGCAAAGCAGCTGGTTGCGGCGGCATCGCAAAGCATGCGCGTGCTGCGGGGTCAGGCCGCGGCTACTATCACCTTACCCGTCGCTGAAAATGAGACGCGGATCATTTCGCAGGCTTCGTTTCTCGTGGAGCTCGAGCACTGGGACAAGTTTGCGGAGCTTGTGGAGAAAGAAGACAAGCGGCAGACAGCGCTGGACTTCCACCTCAGTGGGCCGTGGCCTCCGTATGACTTCGTGAAAATGCAGTTCGGCGGCTAGGTACATGTTCTGTCCAGACTGCGGCGCGTGGAATCGCGGCTCGGCGGCGCGCTGTCTCCGGTGCGGAGAACTTCTCCCTGTTTCGGTAAGCCGCAGCGCTTCGCCACCTGACCCTGCCATCACGGCTCTTCGCCATGTGACGGGTGGCCGCTATAGCGTGATGCATCGGGTGGGCGAGGGTGGCATGGCGAACGTGTACTATGCGTTGCACATACCGCTCGACTGCCCTGTTGTGATCAAGGTGATGCACCCCCACCTTGCCCGTGACGCTGACATGCGTGAGCGATTCCGCCGGGAGGCCGAATCCGCGGCGCAGCTGGTCCATCCGCACATATGCCCGATTACCGACTTCGGCTCGGTGGGCGATCAGGTTTTCCTCGTAATGCCGTATCTGGCGCGCGGCACTCTCGCGGACCGCATCAACAATCGCCGATCGTTTCCACCGGAGCGCACTGCGGCAATTGTTGCGCAGGTAGCCTGTGCGCTCGACTATGCGCACAGGCACGGACTCGTACATCGCGACATAAAGCCCGACAATATTCTTTTTGATGAAGATGAGAATGCATTGGTTACGGATTTCGGCATCGCGACGGGACATTTCAGGGCGAGGATGACCGGAACGGGCAATGTCATGGGGACGCCGCACTACATGTCACCTGAACAGGCGCGTGGAAAACTTCTCGACGGCCGCAGCGACTTGTATGCATTGGGCGTGGTGATGTACGAAACGCTCCTTGGTTTCCCGCCTTTTGACGGCGCCGATGGATATTCAATCAGCTACAAGCACGTGACTGAGACCGCGGCCTCGCCGGAAGTGGTGGATTCACGCATTCCCCCGCAATTGTCTGCGATCGTCATGAAATGCCTTTCGAAGCGAGCCGCTGACCGGTATCAGCGCGGCAACGACCTGGCCGATGCGCTAATCGGATTCCTTGCTGAGACAGGGTCTCCCGACGACGTCCGCGCCGCGTGGACATCGCGGATCACTTCACCGTCCAAGCCGCTGACGTCATCGGTGGGCTGATGCGGATCTCGCACGAAGTGGTCAACCTGACGACACGCTATCCGTTCGTGATAGCGCGTGGCGGCTATGCCACGCATGAAAACGTTATCGTGACCGTGACTGACGAGAACGGGCTCGAGGGATTTGGCGAGGCTGCCCCGAATCGCTACTACGGCGAAAGCGTCGCAACCGTTGTGGCTGCGCTCGACCAGTTTGGTCCAGTCCTCGCGGAGGCCGACGCATGGTCGCTCGAGGCGATAGATGCCAGCCTCAACCGCGTAATCCGCGGTAACAATGCGGCTAAGGGTGCGATCAGCGCTGCGCTTCATGACATTGTTGGAAAACGCGTTGGAGTTCCGGTCCACCGGATGTGGGGACTGGATGCCGGTGATTGTGGGGAATCCAGCTACACTATCGGGATTGCCGACAACGATGGGCTCCTGCAACGCGTGACCGATGCAGCGCAGTACCCGATCCTCAAGATCAAGCTCGGTACAGACCGCGATATGGAGATCGTGCGCGTGGTGCGCGATGCGGCGCCCACAAAAAAATTGCGAGTCGATGCGAATGCAGCCTGGACCGCATCACACGCGGTCCGCATGATCGACTTCCTTGCCGACAACGACGTAGAGTTCGTCGAGCAGCCGGTTGCGCAGCAGGACATCGAAGGCTTCAGGTTTGTTCGAGCCCGGTCAAAGCTCCCGATCATCGCAGATGAGTCGTGCCTCGTTTCAACGGACATCCCCCGACTTGCCGGCGCGGTCGATGGGATAAATCTGAAGCTCGCGAAATGTGGAAGTCTGCGTGAGGCAATCAGGATCATTCACACTGCACGCTCATTCGGGATGACGGTGATGGCGGGGTGCATGATTGAGTCGAGCCTCGGTATCTCTGCAATAGCGCAACTCGCTCCGCTGCTGGACCATGCCGATTTTGATGGCGCAGCACTGCTTGCAGAAGATCTTTTCTCCGGGGCGACGATAGGCTCCGGCCAGATACGGCTTTCCGGCTCTCCAGGGCTGGGCGTTACAAGAAGCGCTACGATCGAAATCGCGGCACGCGGCGGCGCTCGCTAGACGCCATGGCCACCGAGCCCGCGGGGCTCGTGGAAGTAGCACTTCCAGTCCCGCTCTTCCAGACTTTCACGTACGAGATTCCCGCCGATGCGCCGAGAGTGGCGCTACCGGGCGCGCGCGTCGTCGTCCCGTTTCGAAACCGGCGGGAGATCGGGATCTGCCTCGGGCCAGCTGATGACTCGGCGAGGGGCAGGAACATCAAGCGAGTCATCGAGGTGCCCGATGAGCTTCCGGCGCTGAGCGCGGACATGATCGCGCTTTGCCGGTGGATGGCGGAGTACTACGTGGTACCTATCGGGATTGCACTGCGCTCGGCGCTGCCCGTTGCGATGACTGGCGCCATGAAGCCGCAGCCCGCGCGCAAGACGCATCGTGTGGTCAGGCTGCGCGATGACCTGCCGACGCTGATGCATCGTGAGAAGGCGTTTGCAAGAGCGCCGCAGCAGCGTGCTCTGTTCGAGTTGCTCGAATCAGTAGGAGGCTCGAGCTCGCTGGACCACCTGCTCGAACGTCTCGCATTCTCTCCCTCGGTTCTTCGAGCGCTCGAGAAGCGCGGGTTGATCAGCATCGACTCGGAAGCAATTGACCGTGATCCGTTCGCCTTGCGTGCTCCCGACAAGTCGCCGCAACATCGGCCGACGGAACCGCAACAGTCTGCGATCGAGACGCTGAAGGGGGCCCGCGGTGGCGATGTTTTTCTGCTGCACGGGATCACGGGAAGCGGAAAGACGCTGGTATACATCGAGCTGCTCCGTGAAATCGTCGAAGTGAGAAATCAGACAGCGATCGTTCTTGTTCCTGAAATCGCCCTCACGCCTCAAACTGTCGACAGGTTTCGCGCGGTATTCGGCGACCGGATTGCCGTGCTCCATTCAGCGCTCAGCGACGGAGAACGATTCGACGCGTGGCTCGCCCTGGCGCGCGGCGATAAGCGAATCGTCGTCGGAGCGAGGTCGGCCATCTTTGCTCCGCTCCGGGATCTTGGTGCGATCATTGTCGATGAGGAGCACGAGTCCAGTTACAAACAGGGTGAGACACCTCGTTATCACGCGCGTGAGCTCGCCATAGTGCGAGCCCGCCTCGAGAATGCAGTGGTTGTCCTGGGTAGTGCGACCCCTTCGCTGGAGTCGTGGACGAACGCCCAGGCGGGGAAATACACACTTCTGTCACTCCCTGACCGTGTCGGTGGCGGCAGTCTCCCGAAAGTGGACGTAGTCGACCTTCGTCACCGGCCGACTCCAAACGTCGATTCGAGCATCGGTACCTCATACAGCTCTGTAATCAGGGACGAGCTCGACAATGCACTCGGCGCCACGTTGCTGCGTGGAGAGCAAAGCATCCTGCTGCTCAACCGGCGCGGTTATTCGTCGTTCGTTCAATGCAACGATTGCGGCGACGTGGTAGTGTGCCCCAACTGCAGTATCACGTTGACGCATCACCGCGCGCCCGAGCGTCTGCTATGCCACTACTGCGCGCATCAGGAGCCTGTAAGAAGCAAGTGCGCGCGATGCTCGGGAGAGACCCTGCGCAATCGCGGGCTCGGCACGCAGCAGATCGAACGGCTGCTTCTCGAACGGTTTCCTCAGGCGCGCATAGCGCGCATGGATGTGGATACGACCAGCGGGAAATGGGCGCACGCGGAAATTCTCGATCGGGTGGGCAGCCGGGAGGTAGATATCCTGCTCGGTACTCAGATGATCGCAAAGGGACTCGACTTCCCGAACGTTACGCTCGTTGGGGTGGTTGACGCGGATGTAGGAATCAATCTCCCGGACTTTCGGGCGTCCGAGCGCTGCTTCCAGCTGCTGAGCCAGGTTGCGGGCCGCGCCGGCCGTGGGCCGAAGGGTGGGCAGGTACTGATCCAGACACGCCTGCCCGCGCACCATGCAGTTCAATGCGCAGTAACGCATGACTATCACAAGTTCGTGCTCGAGGAGCTGGAAGGGCGGGTGAACCCGCCGTATCCGCCGAATGTCCGGCTCGCCAACATAGTGTTCAGTGGCACGGTTGCCGATGCGACAGCCGATATCGCGACTCGCGGCAGCGACTGGATCCGGCAGCTTCTCAGATCGCGGGCGCTCACCGACATTGCGATCGTCGGCCCGGCTCCGTGCCCGATTGAGCGAGTGAAAACGCGCTGGCGATGGCATGTGCTTTTGAAGTCCGCCAACTCCGGCGAGCTGACCCGTGTGTGCCGCTATTTCATGGAGCGTTTCGAGGTACCGTCGGCCCTTCGCGTAACACTCGACCGGGATCCCGTGGCGCTGCTGTAGCGCACCACCCCATCTTTGCACCATGATCGAGACCACTGAACGCTTTTTGAAAGAGATAGCCGACCGAGTCGGAGCCACCAGCGTGGAATCAGTTCACCTTTTTCCGCCGATCAGGCAGGGCGGGGTGGAGACCGGTGCAGCGGTAATAGCTGCAACCGCGCCTGGTCACGAACGTCACACAGTGTGGAGCGCGAGTTACCGCAACACCATCAAGGGGGCCGAGCGGGGAAAGTGGGAAGTGGAGGTCACGCCTGAAGCGGATGCGCCGCTCGTGACGGTCGAGGCAGTCGTCGAAGGTGTCATGAAGAGGGCAGGGGAGCCGTTCTTCCCGGAAAAACTCACAGCTTCTGAATTTCGCACCATCGTCGGTGGCGATCTCGTCGAGCCCGTTGCAAGCGAGCAGAGTTAGTACCTGCGCAGTACCGCGCCGTTGATGTCGCGCGCGTCCTCCAGGGTTGCGTTTGCCAGGTCGAGCCACGAAGGGGAAATGATGAAAGGGTAGACCTGGTCTCCTCCTGCAGACCCGTGGGCTCCAACCTGATCGTCGAACGACACAATCTCGCTTCCATCGTATGCGCCGAAGAGAACGCAATCGCCCGCGTTCGGTTGAAGTACCAGCGATTCGACTGCGCGCAGCGCATAGGTCTCGGTTCCATAGAGCTCCATGGGGTTTTCCCCCTCCAGGACCGATAGCACCGCGTCACTGATGATGGCCCGCCCCTTCACAGACTCAACGTGGACACCGTCTCCTGAGCGCGTCGCTATCAACCCGATGCCGGCGTGCTCGAGCAGGTCACCGTAAAGCGCTCGCTTTGGCTTGCTCGCAATGATGTCATCCAGAAGGAGCGGCGTGTCGAGGTCGGCGAAGTACACGAGCGCGAGGCACGAGCTGTAGGTCACAACGACTTCGTGCGTTGTTGCGACACGGTACTTCTCGGGTACAATTATCTCCCTCAGCCCATAACGACTGCGAAGCCAGTCTCTCACTCTCCGAAGCACGCGGCGGGTACGCGCTTGTGCCGCCGGCGTGATCGCGGCGACGGCCTCGATCATTTCAGGCCCGATGTGCGCGTACTCACTCGTATCGGAATGGCTCGCCAGCACATTGCCATCCAGCATTCGCTCAACCGTCGTGCCGAGGGATTCACCAAACTTGACGCGGTAACTTTGCGCCGCGGTCATCCCGTGGTCTGAGAGAATCACTAAGTCATACCCGCGCCCGCCAGCGAGTCGCGCCATTCGCCAGATCTCGGCGATGCGCGCGTCGGTTCGGCGAAGGTCGTAGAGTGCCTGCTTGCTGGAGGGCCCGAAATGGTGAGCCAGCTCATCATACTGCATGTACGTGCTGTAGATGACTGGTACGCCAAGGTAAACGTCGAGCAGGATCGCCATCGTCTGCAGCTCGCGGATGATGACGTTGCTGAGGATTCTGATGAACGGGAAGATTCCTTCGGCGTGCGTGAACTTCCCCGCGAGCTCACCCCGCAGCCTCTCCCATTCCTCGCGCAGATACTCGAGCACACTCTGCCCGATCATGCGGACGAGGCGGATTGGATGCAGGAGAATCAGCATCAGCATCCGTCCGCCGCCGAGCCGCTGATAAACCGACATCTTCTCGCGAGTTGCAACTGTGAAGGCAACAGTCTGCGCGTCGCCATCCATCAGGTTGACGTAACTGGATCCTCCGGCGAGTGCGCCCGGAGACTTGATGCGATCAAGGATGTACTGCACACCCTCGGGCGCGTTGCAGGTAATGACTCTGCCAGCGGGTTTGTCGTAGAACCGGAATGCCGGAATGCCGGCGTTCTCTCCGTGAAAAATTCCCGCCTGGCAATATGGAGTCGCGGAGGGCAGCCCACAGAACCATTTCCGCAACGCGAAATCATTGCGTTGGAGGAGTCGGGATATTGTCGGGCAGTAGCCGCGCTCCATCGCGCGAAGCAGATCGGAATGCGCAAGCGCATCTATCTGAAGCATTATCAGGCCGCGTTTGCCGTCGTGCGGGTGTCGCTCGCGCCGAAAGAGGTGATACTTCGCCGAGTAATACCAGCGCAGCAGAGGACCGGCGCGCGGCTCACTGCGCCGGTCAGTCACGCCAGCGCTTCGGAGACGATTCTCAGCAGCTGTTGCACCGGCACCGGCTTGATCAGAACGTCATCGCAGCCGGCGGCGATGCAACGCTCGCGAGTGGCCGCATCGCTATGGCCCGTCATGGCGTAGATAACCGTCGGCTTGAGCCCGCGGGATTCAAGACTGGCAATCACGCCGAGGCCGTCGCCATCCGGCAGTCCGATGTCGAGCAGCATCACGTCTGGTCCCGTCGACCCAGTCCACGCACCCGCTTCTGACGCGGTGGCGGCAAGAGTCACCGCGAAGCCGCTCGCCTCCAGAAGCATTGTGAGCGCCCCGCTGATCATCGAGCTGTCCTCGACCAGCAGGATGCGCCACGTCATCCAGTCGCCTCACGAACAGGAAGCGTAAAAAAGAATCTGCTGCCACATCCGAGGTCGCTCTCCACCCAGATCTTTCCACCATGGAGCTCGACGAACCGGCGTGCGATCGTCAGGCCAAGACCGGTCCCGTGATGCGCCCGCGACGCCGATGAATCGACCTGCGCGAACTCACGAAAAATGAGCTCGTGGTGGTCGGGAGAAATCCCGCGGCCGGTGTCGCCTACTTCCATGAGAACCGTCCCGTGCGGGTCGGTGGGGCTCATGCTCGCACTAACCCACACGCGCCCGCCGCCCGGTGTGAACTCGAAGGCGTTGCCGAGGAGGTTGGTCAGCACGTGAATGAGCTTGTCGCGGTCACCGCGAATCGATGGGAGCTCGGTCGACATGTAGCGCTCGAGCGAGAGTCCCTTGCGAGCACCGAGTGATTCATTGAGCGATATCACCTGCGCGACAACGTCGTGAAGCGAGAACTCCGATTCTACCAACGTGAGCGACTCGCTGGAGTCACGCGCATGCATCAGGATCTCGGCGATCATGTCGAGGAGCTGCCGGCCGCCGGTGATGATGATGGAAATACTCTCACGCTGCTTCGGTGTCACTTCGCCGAGAATTCCGTCCCTGAGAATTTCGGCATGGGTAATGATTGCGGTGAGCGGCGTGCGAAGGTCGTGCGAAATGTTCGACAGGAACTGCGTTTTCAGTGCATCGCGCTCTTCTAGGTTCGCGATCACTTTCTGCGCTTCGACAAGCTCGGCCTCCAGCCGCGCAATCTTCATGGCCGCCGAGTCTCGCAGTGGATTCCCGCGCGATGCACCGGTATCAGTCATTGCCAGTCGCATGTCCGACGAGAGTTGCGTCGCTCGCGCTTTCGATGGCGTCAACAAGCTGCTGATGTCTCAGCAAGCCCCAGTACCTTCCTTCAGCGGCCATCAAGTCCTCATGTCTGCCCTGTTCCACTACGCGACCCTCGTCTAGAACGATTATCCAGCTGGCGTAGCGGATCGCGCTCGCCCGATGGGATGCTATTATTGCGGTGCGCTCATCGAGCGCACCACGCAGGCCTTGGAGTATTTCCGCCTCGGTGTGCGTGTCAACAGCGCTGAGCGCGTCATCCAGCAGTACGATTGACGGCTTGCGGGCAAGGGCACGGGCCAGCGCAGCCCTCTGTTTCTGCCCTCCAGAGAGATTGATACCGCGTTCGCCAAGCATGGTTTCATAACCACCGGGAAAACTGCCGATAGTCTGCGCGAGCTGCGCAGTCCCCGCTGCCCATTCGACCGTCTCGGAGGATGGCGCGCCGTAGCCGATGTTGCCCCCGATGGTATCACTGAACAAAAGGCTTTCCTGAGGCACGAAACCAATCTCGCGCCGGAGCTCGTGCAAGGGAATGTTCTGCGATGGCACGCCGTCAATGAGAATCTCGCCCTCCACTGGATCATGCAACCTGGGAAGCAAGTCGATTAACGCGGTCTTTCCGCTTCCTGTCGCACCAGCAATGCCGAGGGTTGTGCCGGATGGAACGAGAAAATTCACGTTCCTGAATATCCACCGCGGCTCACGGCCGTCCACCGCAGGAAAATGGAATCCGACGTCCCGAAATTCGATTGACCTTCCTCCCCGCGCACGAGGGAGATGAACTGCGCTCTCGGTTGGAATCTCCACGAGCGATGATCTGGCGTCGAGGATGTCCGTCAGCCGTGCCATCGATGCGCTTCCGCGCTGGAAGAGATTGATCACCCAGCCAAGCGCGATAAGAGGCCACGTGAGAAGATTCAGGTAAAGCCCGAATGCGACGAACGAGCCGACGGAAATCTGGCCGCGCATCGTCAGCAGGCCTCCCACCCCCAGCACGACGACAGCCGCGAGGCCAGCAAGGAGTGCGAACAGAGGATGCATGGTTCCGTAAAGCTTGGCGAGAGACATGTTGCGCTTCATGTACTCTTCATTGAGTGCACCGAAGCGCGCGATTTCCGCCCCTTCCTGACGATATGCACGAACGATTCTCGTGCCCGTGAGATTCTCCTGTGCATGGGTGGTCAACGTCGAGAAATGTTCCTGAACCGCGTCGAAGCGGCGGTGCACGAGTTTGCCCAGGTATCCGGTCAGCACGGGGAGAAACAGCATCGGCAACAGCGCCAGAAGTGTCAGGAGCGGATCGATGCGGAGCATGAAGACGAGAGAGAACACCGCGCCTGCGATCGTGTTCACGAGGTACATGACTGCTGGCCCGGCAGCCATTCTCACCGCGTTGAGATCGTTCGTGAGCCGGGCCATCGTGTCGCCGGTTCTGGTTGTTGCAAACCATGTTGAATCGAGCGTCAGCAGGTGAGCGAACAAGTCATTCCGAAGATCATACTCGATGTGTCTGCTCACGCCGTTGAGGATCTCGCGCATTGCGTAGCGCAGAAACGCAGCGAGCGTCGCAACAGCAACGATGCCGCCTGCGAGCTTCAGCGATTCCGCGAAAGGCGCCTGCGCCCGGAGGCCATCGATGGCGAGCCTCAGAAACCATGGTATTATTGCCGTTATCGCCGTCGAAACGACCACAAGGACGAGTCCCATGATCAGTTCGGCCCGGTACGGGGTATAATAAGGGAATAGCCGTTTCAGCTGGTTCATGAAGGGCACGACGATTGCCCGCTTCGCACTCTGTAAAGCATTGCGCTACAAGAGTTTCGGGGCAGCGCAAAAAACAATGGAGGCAGTACGGGAATGTCAAAATATATCTCGCGGTGTAGTGCATCGCTTGTTCTGGTGTCGGCGCTTTTTATCAGCGCCTGCAGCGATTCGAAAACCGACGACGCACTTGCTCAGGACACATCTCTGACTCGTGACCTGGAGATGGCGAACCAGGATACGCTTTCGCAGCCGGCGCTCCAGGATGTGCCTGCTCTGGAGTCTCCGACCGCGGTCGCGACAACGCCAGTGCCGACCACCCGGAGCACTGGCACGACAGTGAGAACGCCGCCGCGCACGACGGTGCGGACGCCGGCGCGTAACACTCCGCGGCCGGTGCCGGCACCAGCACCCGCGGCACCGACTACGACCGCAAGCGGGAATACAGTGACCCGCGGCCCATCGGGATCGGAGGCAAGACTTGGCGCAATTCCGGCCGGCTCGGAAATCGGGCTTACGTCTAACTCACGTATCTGCACCAACACCAATCGGGTTGGTCAGCGTTTCAGTGCAACTGTTGCAAACGCAGTCTCGGGCTCGAACGGCGCAGTGATTCCTGCGGGCGCTACCGCGACCGTCGAGATCACCGAGCTCAATCGGAGCGAGAATGCGAATGACGAAATCAAGATGGGCTTCCGCGTAGTCTCGGTTACGTTCGGAGGGCGCACATATCCGATTGATGCAACGACGACTTACGCCAACGTCGACCGCGTGCGCAATCAGCCGAAGAACAAGGACGTTCAGAAGGTCATTGGTGGCGCCGCTGTTGGCGCGATCATCGGCCAGATCCTTGGCAAGGACACAAAGTCGACAGTGATTGGCGCCGCGACCGGTGCCGCAGCAGGTACCGCGGCTGCTGCAACGACTGCGAACTATGAAGGTTGCGTTCCGTCGGGCGGTCGGATCACGATAACGCTCGATTCGTCGACGCAGGTTCAGGTCTGATTATCAGAGTGGGCTGCGCACTCCGGGTTTGGGGTGCGCAGCTGTCTTGTTGCCGATTGTGAGCCGTGTCGAAACGCACCCACTGTCCGTTCGACACGGAGCCACGGTGATATGGAGAAAGGCGGAAATACGGGGTCAAAGGAGGGTTGGAAGTTTCGGGAGGTTTTGAAGGCTGTAGTTTCAGCGGGTCTCGAAATGGGCCAGCCTCCACGTAATACGTTCCGTCGTTCTGTTCTTGATCAATGATCGAACCCTGATTTCTGCCCCACACAAAGCGACCGTCTGATGCGTCACACGCATCATCACCGGCGACGCGGCGCACGGTTCCCAAAGCCATACCGGAAATTCGCGCGGATAGTCCGCTGCCGCAGCGTATTGCTTTGTTCGCTCGTAAGGCCTTCACGCTCATGTAATGCGAGCCCGAACTCCTGCACTACGCTCACCTGCATGTTCGGCGAAAACCCGTACCCGAAACCATAACCGAACGTGAAGAACGGGTCGACATTGCCATCGACCGGCGCGAGCGCGGAGCCATCCGAATCGCGGGTAAGATTCCGGAACTGCAACGCGCCTGCCGACGCTTCCAGCACCTGGTGAAAGCCCGTCGCCCCCGCGAGGCGGAATGACGCGCCGAGAGTCAGCACGTCGAGGTGTGCAGCGCATCTG
This sequence comes from Gemmatimonadaceae bacterium, assembly GCA_031426255.1. Taxonomy (GTDB): domain Bacteria; phylum Gemmatimonadota; class Gemmatimonadetes; order Gemmatimonadales; family Gemmatimonadaceae; genus UBA4720. The sequence continues at coordinate 35,552 of JANPKW010000004.1, forward strand.
CCACAGCTGTTACCACCATTGCCGCCGATATACGTGAACGGGACATTCGCGTAGGATCCTGCCGCGCCGATTGCAATCGAGTTACTCACCCCTTTCTCGATCGAAGCCCTGAACTGAGGCGTAGATGCGCGACCGAAGTCCCACGTGCTGCTCGTCGCCCCATCGCTTACATCGTTCCCGTTGAACAAGCCCGCACTTCCGGATACCCAGATTGAAGGTTCGACTTGCCGTGGAACGCGGCGGCGAACCTGTCCATCGGCTGTCGCTGCAAATACAAGCACCAGTGTGCCGGTGAGTAATGATTTCATGAAAGCTCCCTTTGTCTTGCGGCTCGTGAGAAGTGCCGGATATGTTCACGCGTGCAAGAGAATAGAGTCCGCATGATTGATCCCCGGATGACCGAGCGTCGCAATCCGCGGACCGCCTCGATCGATCTCGCCTCACCGCTTGAGATCGTCGATGTCATAAACGCCGAAGACCGTCTGGTTCCCGAAGCGGTCGCCTCCCAGCGCGAACAGATGGCGCGGGCCATCGAATTTACCGAGCACAGCTTCCGCACCGGAGGCCGCTTGTTCTATGTCGGCGCGGGTACATCCGGCAGGCTCGGGGTCCTCGACGCGAGCGAGATTCCTCCCACCTTCGGCGCAAACCCCGAGATGGTTCAGGGAATCATTGCGGGTGGGCTGCCTGCGCTCACCAGGGCGCAAGAGGGAGCTGAAGACATCATCGAGAACGGCGCCAGGGAAATCGAGGCGCGAAACGTCGATGAGAAGGATTTTGTCATCGGCATTGCTGCGTCAGGCACCACGCCGTACGTCCACGCCGCGCTTTTCCGCGCTGCAGAGCTGGGCGCTCGCACTGGAATGATCGCCTGCTCAGAACTTCCGCAGTCGATTGTGGATCTTGTCGACGTTGCAATCGTTCCAATCGTCGGGCCGGAAGTTGTGACCGGCTCAACACGAATGAAGGCCGGAACCGCGACGAAGCTCGTGCTCAACATCATCACTACGGGAGCGATGATAAGGCTCGGTAAAACGTACGGAAACCTGATGGTCGATCTTCGCGCCACGAACAACAAGTTGAAAGATCGGAGCGAGCGGATCGTAGTCGAAGTCTGCGGAGTCTCGCAGGATGAAGCGCGGGCGCTGATCGACGCCGCTGACAAGAGTGTCAAGACGGCCATCGTTATGCAGAAGCTCGGAGTTGGCCGCGACGACGCGCTTGCAGCGCTGGAGGCTGCAGGTGGTGTCATTCGGCGCGCCGTCACTGATGATCCTCCACCGGTTCAGGAATGATTCTAGTCGGCCTTATGTCGGGAACCTCGCTCGACGGAATTACCGCCGCGGTTGTCAGGTTCACCGAATTGACGCCAGGTCGCGTGTCCGCCGAGCTGCTTGCGACGACCGGGAGTGAGTACGATCCGGCTCAACGCGCCCGGCTGGCCCGCGCACTGGCCGGCGCAACACCGGCGGAATATTGCAGACTCAACTTCGAGCTCGGCGAATGGCTGGCTGAGGCGGCGATTCAGGCGATAGCTGAGGCTGGTGTCTCGAAGAAAGACATCGCGGCAATTGCCTCGCACGGCCAGTCCATCTGGCACGAGCCGGGGCATTCCACGTGGCAGACTGGTGAGTCGAGTGTCATTGCGGAGCGCACGGGCCTCGACGTCATCAGCGATTTCCGCGTGCGCGACATGGCAGCGGGCGGGCAGGGGGCTCCCCTCGTCCCCATCGCCGACGGAATGTTGTTCTCTGATTCGGCCAAATGGCGGGCACTCCAGAACATCGGGGGAATTGGCAACGTCTCGGTTGTACCGCCGGGTGGAGATCTCACCGGCGTGCGCGCATTCGACACCGGCCCCGGATGTGGCGTCATCGACAAGGTCGTACGAACCCTTCGACCAGAGCTGGCTTTTGATCGCGAGGGTGAGCTCGCGTTGCGCGGAGAGCCGATTCGGAGTGTCGTCGACGCGCTGCTTTCGCACGAATACTTCGCAGCGGCGCCGCCAAAGTCCACCGGGCCGGAGCTGTTCAGCCAGAAGTACACTGACGACCTGATCGCTGCATGCCGGAATGCATCGCCCGGATGCCGGGACGAGGATATCATTGCAACCGCAGTCTCGCTGACCGCCCGAAGTATCGCGATGGCCTACGATCGTTTCATCGCTGAACCTGTAACCGAGGTTTTCATATCGGGCGGCGGCGCGAGAAATCCGGCACTCGTTCGCGAGATCGTCGCCCTCGTTGCCCCGAGGACTGTCATGGATTTCGACGAAACATTCTTCGATGGTGATGCCAAGGAGGCCGTGGCCTTTGCATTGCTTGGGTATCTACACCTGCGGGGCGAAGCCGGAAACGTTCCGCGTGCCACTGGTGCCGCCGGCCGGAGAATACTAGGCAAGCGCACTCCTGCCTGACGAACCGCTGCGACGAGCGCGGCAGACAATCAACGGAGAGTAGATGAGCGAAACGGAGCGCACTTCGGCAGCCCGCGTCTATACCCAGCCAAAAATGGCTGCACTGCTTTTCCTCGGCTTTGCCTCAGGTCTGCCGTTCTATCTCACGAGCCAGACGCTGCAGGCGTGGATGACGCAGGCGAACGTCGATCTCACAACGATCGGAATTTTCAGCCTCGTTGGGCTCCCGTATTCTCTGAAGTTCATCTGGGCGCCGCTCCTCGACCGATACGTGCCGCCGTTTCTCGGCAGGCGCCGCGGGTGGCTCGTCATCACGCAGGTGCTGCTGCTGCTCGGCATCGCTGCGATGTCGCTGCACGATCCGCGTGTTGGGCTTCAGGCGCTCGCGGTCAATGCAATCTTCATCGCTTTTTTCAGCGCGACGCAGGATGTCGCTGGAGATGCGTACAGGACTGACGTGCTGCACCAGCGCGAGATGGGCGCCGGTGCGGCAACATGGGTGCTCGGATACCGGATAGCGCTGCTGCTCACCGGCGCGCTCGCGTTCGTGCTCGCCGACCGTATGCCATGGCCCGCAGTGTACCTGGTGTTGTCGGGCCTGATGCTGATTGGTGTTCTCGCGGCGTTTCTTGCGCCCGAGCCAGTGCTGAAAGACGCGCCGCCAAAGTCGCTCGCGGACGCGGTCATCCTTCCGTTCAACGAGTTCTTCACCCGCTCAGGCTTGTTTCGTGGTTTTCTGGTTCTGCTCTTCATCGTGCTCTACAAGTATTCCGACAGCCTGGTGAGCGTCATGGGCACGCCGTTTCTCATACAGGCGGGCTATACGCAGACGGAGATTGGAGTCATCCGCGGCGGCGCGGGTCTCATCTCGACCATTGTCGGCGTGCTTGCCGGTGGTGCGCTGCTCGCGAAGATCGGGCTAAACCGCTCGCTATGGCTCGTCGCAATCCTTCAGGCCGCAAGCAACCTCGGCTACTACCTGCTCTCGGTGACCGGCCAGAACCGCTCGTGGCTCGTCGGCGTGATTGTCGTCGAGAATTTCATCATGGGTCTCGCGACGGCGGCATTGCTCGCGTTTCTGATGATGATGTGCAACAAGCGGTTTTCAGCGACGCAGTTTGCGCTCCTGTCGAGCCTTGTTGCGGCGAGTCGCGACATTCTCACCGCGCCGTCAGGTGGTGTGGCTGAGGCAACGGGCTGGCCGATGTTTTTCCTCGTGACGATTGCTGCAGGGCTTCCTGCGCTGCTGATGCTTCCGTTCATCGCGCCGTGGAATCGTGACACGCCAATTGGTGCAGCTTCGCACGATGGCGATGTGGCGGACTGGAAAACCGGAGAACCGGAAGGCTAGACCGCCGCCATACGATAGCGCCCCACCACTGCGGTAACGTTGTCAGGAGCACCCGTCTCCAGCGCGCGCTCGATCAGCGCCTCAGCCAGGGCCTCGAGATCATCGTGCTTGGCGGCCGCGGCCGCGATCTCCGTCGATGACATCTGATTGGAGAGCCCATCGCTGCAGAGAACGATGATGTCGCCATTCAACAGCCGGTCACGTGTGAACTCGGGGACGACAGTAGTCTCCGGCCCAAGGGCCTGGAGGATGATGTTCCGGTGCTCGCTTCGCTCCGCCTGTTCCTGCGTCAGCTTCCCCGCGTCAACCATGCGCTGCACGAGCGACTGGTCCTTCGTCATCTGCCGTGCAACGCCGCCCCTGATGATGTAGGCGCGGCTATCACCAACCTGGGCGAAGTAGACCATGCCGCCAACCACGAGCGCCAGCGTGGCCGTCGTGCCCATCCCATGATGCGACTTGTTCGCACGCGATTCAGCGTGAATCGCCTGATTGGCTGCGGCTACGGCTTGCTGCAGAGAATCGGCAATTACTACCGCTCCCTTGAGCGCCCCCCGCTGCGATCGCTGGCGCAGGCTGTCAAATGAAACCTGAGTCGCAAGCGAGCTTGCGATCTCACCAGACGCGGCGCCGCCGACGCCATCCGCAACCATCAGGAGTGACGGGACAGCCTCGGCACGCAGGACGCCTGCATCGTTTTCGGTGAATGCATCCCCACTCGCGAGATTCCCGAAGAGAAAAGAATCTTCGTTGTGCTCGCGAATGAGCCCGACGTCGGTGCGGCCTGCGACTTCAATTGTACCTTCCGGAAGAGCCGGAAACTCGGATGTGAATGGCTCGGTTCGAGTCACTAGGCGGTATGCACGCCGGAGTCGCGGGCGCGCGAAAAGGAATTCGATGTAAGGGGGTGGTGCCACAGCATTCGCGGGAATATAGGTGAGACGGCACGGATTCGCCGAATTTGGGTTATGTCGCGTGACCCGTGGTATCGAGCGTGCAAGTACTTCAGGGCAATGACGACCATACCGGGATGATGATTACGAAAATTCACTTTCGCCTGATTTTCGCTGTCGCGACAGGCTTTCTCGCTGCTGCTTGCGCCTCGCCACGCGTTGCCGCCGCCCCTCCTGAGCCAGTCCCCGCGCCAGCGCCCGCGCCGCCTCCAGTTCCGGTGGTTCATCGGGCGCCACTCCCCGCTCCGAACCCCGCGCTCCCCAACGTGCCCGACGTCGATGGGCCTCTCGCGATCAACGTGATCTATCCGTCACCCAACCAGACGATCTCGTCCCGCGACTCGAACTTTGTTTTCGGCAGCGTGGGCAGCGGGCGCGCAGGGCTGACTATCAACGGAATGCTCACCCCGGTTTGGCCCAACGGTTCATTCATGGCGTGGCTTCCGAATCCTCCCGCCAGTTCGCCGCGGTACGTGATAGTAGCGACCACGGGCGTCGATTCGGCCCGACTGGTTCACCCTGTCAAACTTCTTCCGCCGCCGCCTGATTCGGTGCCGCCGCCAGATACTATCACACGCATCTCGCCCGCAAGATGGGCGGAGCTCATCGGCCCGGCGGCATACGCGAGCGACACGGATCGTGTCGTGACAGGTTATGCGACGACCGGCGGGATCCAGCGATGGTTCCTGCTTCCTCAAACAAAAGTGCAGGTAACGGGCACCCGAGGTAGCGATGCATTCGTAGCACTCGACTCGGCTCAAACGATCCGGATCGCGCAGGCGGATGTGAAGATGTTCGACTCATCCGCCGTTCGCATACCAATCCGCGCACGGGCAGCGACGCTGCGGAATTCTGCCGAATGGACCGACGTTGTCATTCCTGTGAACGGACGCCCCGCTTATCTGGTGGAGCATGCACCGGGCTCACTGATTCTGACACTCTACGGGACGGCAGGCCCGCGCACCCGGGCAACTCTCCACGCGCCGGCATCGAGCTATCTGCAGGTCGTGTCTACGGAAAACGCGGCGCCGCAGATGAAGTACACCCTGACGCTGCGGGGGCCTGCTTACGGTTACCAGCCGCTATGGGAAGACGGGAGATTCATCTTCCGCGTCCGCAAACCGCCTGCGATTGATTCAGTATCGCCGCTGCGCGGCCTTACGATCGCCATCGACCCCGGCCACCCTCCGATTGGCGCAACCGGTCCAACCGGATTGAAAGAGGCGGAGGCGACACTTCCGGTCGGATTCAAGGCGCAGGAGCTCCTTCAGGCGAAGGGAGTGAACGTCGTCATGACGAGGACATCCAACGATCCGGTGGATCTGAATCTCAGGCCGACCATCGGACGCCGGGCGAACGCTCATGCCTTTGTCTCCATTCACCTGAACGCTGTTCCCGATGGCGTCAACCCGTTCCGCGCGCAGGGCACCGCGACTTACCATTACCATTCGCATTCCGGCGCGCTGGCTGAAACGATTCACCGCGCTTCCGTGCAGCATCTGTCGCTGCCGGACAACGGAGTCAAGCGGGAAAACTTCGCAGTGGTGAGGGGAACATGGATGCCGTCGGTGCTAATGGAAGGCGCGTTCATCATCATGCCGGACCAGGAAGCCGCGATGCGGACCCCCGAATATCAGCAACGTTATGCGCAGGCGATCGTCGACGGACTCGAGGCCTACTTCAGGACGCTGGCATCGCGCTAGGCAGGACAGCACGGACTCTCTTCGCGGTTCTCGCGCTTGCGTTTCCTGCAGGCGCGTCTGCGCAGCTCGTCCCCTCAGACCGATGGTTTACGCTCGAGACGGAAAACTTTCGTGTTCACTTCACTCGCGAGCTCGAGAGTGAAGCGCGTCGCGGTGCCGTCAACGCCGAGCGCGCCTGGGCGGAGCTGAGTTCAGAGCTGCGCGCACCGCGCGGAAAGGTTGACATCGTCATCGCCGACAACGTCGACTATGTGAACGGCTACGCGAGCCCGTTCCCCTCCAACCGGATCGTGATCTACGCGCATCCGCCCGTGTCGACCGCGGAGTTCCGCAACTACGATGACTGGAGCCGGCTGGTAATAACGCATGAACTCGCACACATCTTTCACCTCGATCGTGCTGACGGTGTCTGGGGACTTGGCCAGCGCCTGTTCGGAAGACATCCGGCACTTTTCCCTAACGGATATCAGCCTGCATGGGTGATAGAAGGTCTCGCAGTCTATTACGAGTCGCGCGTTACCGGAGCGGGCCGACTCGAGGGTTCTGAGCACTACATGATCGCTCGCGCGGCAGCGGAGGCAGGGCGGATCCCACGCGTCGGCGAGCTGTCCCGGCAGACCAGTCGGTTCCCCGGCGGTGAAGTCGTGTATGCATACGGCGGACAAATTTTCGACCACATTGCGCGCACTCGCGGCCCCGGGACGATCCCGCGTTTCGTCGACGTAACGAGCAAGGTGCTTCTCCCGCTGTCGCTGAACCGGAGGGCGAAACGCGCATTCGGAATAAGCTTCGAAAATGCGTGGCGTGATTGGCGGGATTCACTTGTTGGCGCCGCCGCCGGTTCAGCAGGCGCACGCGATCCGTTTCCGCAGTGGCGCGAGCTGACTCGCGACGGTCGGAGCGTTGGATTCCCAAGGTGGCTTGGCGACACCGCAATTCTATACTCGGCTGCCACCGGTAAAGAGGTCACGGCGGCTTACACTGTTTCCCTGAACGGTGAAGTTGAACGTCTCGGGCGACGCAACGGAATCGATGCGAACGCAGTGATGCCCGATGGATCAATCCTGTTTGCGCAAGTCGATTTTACTGACGCGTTCCATGTCAGGAACGATTTGTATGTCGAACGAGACGGGTTGCAGCGTAGACTGACCGAGGGCGCGCGATTGTCGAACCCAGACGTAAGCCGAACCGGTGAAATCATTGCGGTGCAATCGCAACCGGGTACCACGCGACTTGTCAGAGTGTCGGCTGATGATGGGTCGATTGTTCCACTGACTTCCGGAAACTCCATGATCCAGTGGGCCGATCCACGTTGGTCGCCCGATGGATCTTCTGTCGCCGCTGTGCGGATCACCCGCGGTAGCGGTTCAGAGATTGTGATCCTGAACGGCGACGGAGCGTTGCGGGGAGTGGCCGTCGCGGGGAGCGCTGTTGTTGCAGCGCCGTCATGGTCGCGTGACGGCACGCATCTCTACTACACGTCTACCCGTTCAGGCACGATGCAGGTATACACGAGGCCGATAGGTGCCACTGTATCGCCGCAGTCGGGCGCGCCGCTCTCTTCCGCGAGCACAGGTGCGTTCAATCCGCAAAGGTCTCCCGACGGGAGGTCGCTCGCCGCGTTGAGCTTCACGTTCGATGGCTACCATGTCGGCGTCGCTCCGTTCCCGACTACTCTTCCGACTTCGCCGGCTCGAACCGCGCGAGAACTTTGCGCAAACTGCCGGCTTGCTGTGACGGTACGAAATCCGGTTACCGAGAAAGATCTTGGTACGCCGAGGAATTATTCCGCGATCAGGTCGCTCGTTCCGAGCTACTGGGAGCCGATTCTCGCCGGCAGCAGTTCCGAGGTTTTCCTTGGCGCGGGCACGCACGGATCGGACATCATCGGGCGCCACGCCTACGCCGTGCAGGCAATATTCAACACGCGGCATCGTGAGACCGAAGCATTCGCCTCGTATCAGTACGCCGGGCTCGGGCAGCCATACCTCAATTTTTCGGTGAGCCAGGAGCATGAGCATTTCGACGTGTTCAACTCCACTGGCGACGACGTCGGCGATCTTGCTCGTCGCGCGCGTATCGCTGGAGTGAGCGCCAGTGTATCACGGCCGCGAGTGCGAACCGCGGCTTCGTTTTCGTTAGGGGCGGATATCGAATCGAGAAGCTACGCTACCGATCCGGACACGCTTCTGCTGCGATTGTCCGACGTTTTCGGCGAGACAAGACGTTATCCATCAATGTTCGCGTCCGCGGGGTGGTCAAATACAAAGCGGCCCGCGCTCAGTATCTCGCGGGAAGATGGCATCTCTGTTTCAGCATCCGCACGCCAGCGGTGGGAAGCTGGGGAATTTGCTGACGGGAGCCGCAGCGTGATCGGGGTTGCGGCTGCATTCAAGTCGCTGCACCTGCCTGGTTTCGCGCACCACGTGATAGCGTTTCGCGGTGCCGCGGGATTCGCCGACCGTCGTGCGATTTCGACGTTTTCTGCCGGCGGCCTCAGCGGTGGATCACTGGAGGTAATTGCCGGGGTGAATATCGGCGATGCGCGAAGAACGTTCGGTGTCAGGGGATTCCCGCCGTCTGCGCAACAGGGGATTCGTGCGTACGCCGGCACCGCTGAGTATCGCTTGCCCCTCTCGGCACCTTCGAGGCGTGTGAGATTCGTGCCGATCCTCTTCGACAAGATTTCCTTGTCTGCTTTTGCTGATGCGGGAAGGGCATGGTGCCCTGATCGAGGTGAAGGAATCTGCGATACTGATCGAGGGGGCCAGGTCATGGCTTCAGTTGGCGGAGAAGTGAATCTGGATACCGCGCTTCAGTACGATTATCCCGTCCGGCTCCGGCTCGGATCCGCCTTTCCCTTCAGAGGAAAGGAAGAAACGAGTGCCCGCTCGGGAAGCGTTTATTTTACGATAGGGACGTCATTCTAGGACCGCTCAGGTACGTGAGTCCAGGCAAGTACCGGATTCTCATAGTGGAAATCTCACCTTGAAATCCCGTTCTGTGATGTGGATACCGTAACATGATGCCACGTAATGACTTACGGTAGCACTGGCGCGGACTCACGAACCCCGTTAACCTGCGCACCCCAACATCGGTCTACCCAATTCGACTTAGTGTCGAAATGCTCATTTAGTTTTAGCAGTTGACAACCATTTTTTTCAGCGGAGAGTTGTTTTAATGCCAATACCTGCCACGCCCCCGGTCGGATCTGCCCAGCTCAATCAGAACGCGCGGACAGTCATCGAAAAGCGCTATTTGATCAAGGATGCCAAGGGCAAGCCGACCGAGATGCCGGAGAACATGTTCTGGCGCGTGGCTAGTGTCGTAGCTGAGGCTGATCGCCGGTACGGGGCGAGCGACGAAGCAGTGAATGCGACGGCTACGGAGTTCTATCAGCTGATGACGGAGCGCCGCTTCGAGCCGAATTCGCCCACGCTCATGAATGCGGGCCGTCCGCTCGGCCAGCTTTCCGCGTGTTTCGTGCTGCCAGTTGAAGATTCGCTCTCCAACGGCCAGAACGGCATCTATGACACGCTGCGCTCTATGGCGCTGATCCATCAGTCTGGTGGCGGGACGGGCTTCAGCTTCTCGCGCCTGCGCGGGACCGGTTCGATGGTGCGGTCGACGACGGGAGTCGCGTCAGGCCCGGTATCGTTCATGAAGCTGTACGACGCGTCGACCGATGCTGTGAAGCAGGGGGGAACGCGCCGCGGTGCCAACATGGGCATCCTGCGCGTGGATCATCCGGACATCATGACGTTCATCAACTGCAAGGAAGACCTGACGCAGATCACGAACTTCAATATCTCCGTCGCGGTGACGACTAAGTTCATGGAAGCCGTGAAGTCAGGCTCCAGCTACGATCTCATCGAGCCTTCGAACGGGGCCGTCGTCGGGCAGATGGATGCGCGCGAAGTCTGGGACAAGATGATCGACGGTGCGTGGCGCACGGGCGAGCCGGGGTGCTTCTTCATCGACGAGGCCAATCGCTACAATCCGGTTCCGCATGTTGGCGCATACGAGGCGACCAATCCGTGTGGCGAGCAGCCGCTGCTCGCTTACGACGTCTGCAATCTCGGGTCGATCAACATTGGCTACTACGTTGCCGACGGACTGCTGAATTGGGATGCGCTGGCCAAAGACATCCACACGTCAGTGCGGTTCCTCGACAACATCATCGACGTCAACAAGTACCCGCTCCCGGAAATCGACGCGCTTTCGAAGCGTATCCGCAGAATCGGATTCGGAGTCATGGGCTTTGCTGACGCCCTCGTGAAGCTTGGTATCGGCTACAACACTGAAGACGGGATCGAGTTCGGCCGCAAGCTGCAGGAGTTCGTCGATGTCGAGTCGAAGCGCGAGAGCGAGCGGCTTGCTGACGAGCGTGGTCCGTTCCCTGAGTGGGCGCGCTCGATCTGGGGCCCCGACGAGACGTGCGCCCGCGATGCAGACGGCAAGCGCATCAGGCCGATGCAGATGCTTCGCAACTGCAACGTCAACACGATTGCTCCGACCGGTACGATCTCGATCATCGCTGGATGCTCGTCGGGAATCGAGCCGCTGTTCGCCGTTGCCTTCATGCGCAACCAGGCTGGCGTGATGATGCCCGACGTGAACGAGGATTTCCTCGCTATCGCCAAGGCTGAAGGCTGGTACTCCGACGAGCTGATCGAGAAGATCGCGAAACAGGGGCACATTCACTTCGATGAAGTGCCTGCAAAGTGGCAGCGTGTGTTCGTCACTGCTCACGACATCACTCCCGAGTGGCACGTCCGCATGCAGGCCGCGTTTCAGGAGAACTGCGATTCTGCAATCTCCAAGACGACAAACTTCTCGCACGCCGCGACCCGCGACGATGTGAGAGCGATCTACGAGCTGGCGTATGACCTGAAGTGCAAGGGCGTCACCGTTTACCGTGACGGCTCGCGTGACAATCAGGTTCTTTCCACTGGCGCGACCGACAAGGCGAAGGCAGAGCGCGACGGGACGGATGCGCGTGGCGAGGTGGGCGATCTGAAGGGCACGATCACCGAGCTCGAAGCTGAGATTTCGAAGCTGCGCAAGGATCTGTTCGACGCCGAGGCAGAGAATCTTCAGCGTCGGCAGAAGCGAGCGCGCCCCGATTCGCTGCGCGGGACGACGTCCCGCATGGAAACACCGCTCGGCACGATGTTCGTGAACATCACTGAGGATGATCGCGGCCAGCCATTCGAGGTGTTCATCAACCTCGGCAAGGCGGGCGGCGCGGCGATGGCCGACGTGGAAGCTATCGGCCGCCTGATCTCGCTGGCGCTGCGTTCGGGCATCTCGATCCAGGCAATTCACCGCCAGCTGCGCGGCATTGCATCGGATCGCGCAATCGGACTCGGACCAAACAAGGTTCTGTCGGTGCCGGATGCGATTGGCATCGCGCTCGAGTCGTGGATGCGCCAGAAACAGGGAGTACAGCAGGAGCTGCTGCGCGCCGAATCGTCAGCGCCGGAAGTGGCACACATCTCCGCTCCTGCGCCCGTCAGCGCAGCCGGCTCGCAGGGTCAGTATGAATTCGAGAGTGTCAATCGTGACCAGTCGTTCATGGCGACGTGCCCTGATTGCGGATCACAGCTCGAACAGGCAGAAGGTTGCTCGAAGTGCCACGTCTGCGGCTTCTCTGAGTGCGGCTGATCTGAGCGCTTTTCCGCTGAACCAGAAAGAGCCCGCCACGGCGGGCTCTTTTGTTAGTGGTGATGTGAACTGCAACTGCAACTGCAACTGCAACTGCAACTAAAATTTGGGAGTTGGGTGAGGGGAAATACGAGGGGCGTGAGGGCCTCCGAAACGCCTATAGGTGTGAGCGGATTTCCGTCGGTTCCCTTTTTTTGTTTTTGAACGACGCAACGGCGTGTTTCATTCGGGAGGGAAACTCACGCCTCTCGCGACCACTCACCCCACTCCTTTCCAGCTGTTGGGGTTCCGCTGTTGCGGTTCCGCTGTTGCGGTTCCGCTGTTGCCGTTCTGTAGTTCCGCTTCAGAACGTGAGATCGAGCACCATGTATATGTTGCTCCGTTGATGCTCTGCCTTCTCGAGCGGAACCTCACGGAAGCCGAGCGATTCGTAAAGGGTGATTGCAGGCGAGAGCACCGTATTAGAGTATAGCTCGACACGTGATGCACCTCTCAGCCTTGCGCGCTCGACTGCTGCGCTGCCGAGGCGCCGGCCAATTCCGCGGCCCTGCGCTGAAGGATCGACCGCCATCTTCGCCAGTTTGAAGACCGATGGGCTTTCTGCAAGCAGGGCGCACACACCCACGACATCGCGACCCGCGAGGGCAACGAAGATGTAGCCCCCGTCGGCCAGGATGGCGGCAGGGTCATCGAGTAGCGTGCGGTCGGAATCTTCAACGACGAAATACTTCTCGATCCACGCCAGATTGAGCGATTTGAAGGCGGACCGGTGTGATGGCGCGTAGTCGGCGATTACGACGGCCTCAGTCTCGGAAATCACGGTAGCTCCATGTTTGACGAGGGACGAAACAACAATTTGCGCTGAAGGGAGAGTCTGCGGGGCCGGCCCGCACGAAGAAGGTGTCGGTCGCATGCATATGTGGCTTGAATGAATTTGCGGACTTCAGTCTCAGCCCCACGGGGGAGCGGGCCCTCTTGCGAAGTCCTGCGAAATGTGACTCCGTTTAGTGACTCTCATTCAGGCCAAATTATGGATCCAAGAAAGCTTGCCGCGCTCGCGAAGAAAAACGCCGCGAAGTCCGGCAGCTCGTCATCCGTACCGAAACGCTTCGGGAAGAAGTACGACGCCAATCTCAAGGATGTCCCGCAGGATGAAGCGTCGCTCAAGCAGCAGCAGGAAAGCGACAGGTTCTTCGCCGAGATGAAGAAGCGCGACTTCTGATAACGGAGGGCAGGGCAGATGCACCGGTTGATCATCGCTTTCTTGCTGAGCCTCCTGATTGCCGGCTGCGGATCTGGCCCGGCGCCCAGTTCCGGCCTTGGCTATCGCAACAGGACAATCCTCACTCTCGAGGAGATACGTGACTCGCGCACCAGCGAGTCCAGTGCGTTCGAGCTGATTCAGAAGATGCGCCCGGAATACCTGCGGTCGCGCGGCTCTTCCTCGCTTCGCAACACGACGCCGGTTACCGCGGTTGTATACGTCGACGACATTCGCTACGGCGAGCTCGACTCCCTGCGTACCATGAGCGCTGACCAGGTATTTCAGATCCAGTACCTGAGCGCCTCCGACGCGACCACTCGTTTCGGAACCGATCACCTCGGCGGGGCTATTCTGATCACGACCAAGTAGACCCGGAAGCCCTCCTCCGGGAGGCACCGAAACCTCCGCGCGGTTAGAATTGAGGTACGGAGGGTTACCGGTGACAAGCAGGCTTCAAAAGTTACAGGACGAGGGCCAGTCAATCTGGCTCGACAACATCGATCGCCAGATGCTGCACGACGGCGCGCTCGAGAAACGCATTCTCGAAGACTCGCTGACTGGCATGACGTCGAATCCGACAATATTCGAGAAGGCTCTGGCCGAGGGCGCCCACTACGATGAGCAGCTGTCAGCTACAGCGGCGGGCCTTTCTCCACACGATCTCTTCGAGCTCGTAGAAACCACTGACGTCCAGCGTGCGTGCGACCTCTTCGCCGGTGTGTACTCTGGCACGCGGGGAAACGACGGCTACGTATCGATCGAAGTTTCGCCCGGCGTCGCGCACGAGAGTGCAGCGACTGTCGAAGAAGCGAAACGACTGTGGGCAACGGTCGATCGACCCAACGTGATGGTCAAGGTACCAGGGACCGAGCAAGGGACGCTCGCTGTCCGTGAGCTTATCGCCGCAGGGATCAACGTCAACATCACTCTCCTTTTCGCGGTCGATGCGCATGACCGGGTGATTGACGCATACATGTCGGGCCTCGAAGATCGAATAGCCACCGGCAATCCTGTTGATCATGTCGCATCGGTTGCCAGCTTTTTCGTTAGCCGCGTCGACACTGAGATCGACAAGCGTCTCGACGCGATGGTCAAGGCAGCTAATCCGTCAGACAGGGATCGGCTGAAGATGTTGAAGGGCCGCTCAGCGGTCGCGAATGCGAAACTCGCCTACCGGCTTTTCCAGCGCCGATTCTCCGAGGACCGATGGAAGCGTCTCGAGGAGCGCGGTGCACGTGTGCAGAGACCCTTGTGGGCCAGCACGAGCGTGAAGAATCCTGCGTACCGCGACGTCATGTACGTCGAGGAGCTGATTGGGCCCGACACTGTGAATACAATGCCACCCGGTCTCATCGACGCCTTCCGCGACCACGGCGATGTTCAGCGCACGCTGGATAAGCGACTCGGGGCCGCCGAGGGCTTGCTGCGCGAGATCGAAGCGGTGGGGATTTCCATGAAGGACGTAACTGATACGCTTCTCGTCGAAGGGCTCGCGAGTTTCCAGAAATCTTTCGATTCGCTCACTGCTGGTATAGAGCGCAAGATGAGTCTCCTCTCAGTACCGAAGTGACCGGCACCTACATTCAGCGCACAAAGATCGTCTGCACGCTGGGGCCTTCGAGCTCCACTGAAGATGGGATTCGCGGGCTTCTGGAGGCGGGGATGAACGTCGCCCGCCTGAATTTTTCTCACGGGACTCACGCACAGCACTCGGAAACGATCGCGACGCTGCGAAAGCTGTCCCGGGAGCGCTCGCATCCAATCGCGATCCTCGGCGACCTCCAGGGACCGCGCATTCGAGTTGGCGATATTCCTGGTGAGATTCACGTGCAGCAGGGCGAAGATCTGATCCTGGTGCACGAAGGGCTGGAAGAGGAAGGCGAGATCCCGATTACGTACGATGCGCTTGCGAGCGACGTACACGAGGGCGATCGCATCCTCATCGATGACGGGCTCATCGAGCTGATTGCGATGGAGGTGCGGCACCCGCGCGTAACTGCGCGGGTACTTCATGGCGGGACGATCAACCCGCATAAGGGACTGAATCTTCCGGGCGTGCAGGTGTCGGCACCATCGATCACTGAAAAGGATGTTGCAGACGTTCAATTCGCCATCGAGCAGGATCTTGATTATCTGGCGCTCAGCTTCGTGCGTCGTGCAAAGGATATCGAGCAGCTGCGAGCCATGCTCCCGAAGGGCCTGCTGATCATTGCGAAGATCGAGAAGGATGTCGCGCTGACGAATATCGAGAGCATCATCGAGGCTTCCGATGGTGTCATGGTCGCGCGAGGCGATCTTGGTGTGGAGCTTCCGTTTGAGGAAGTGCCCGGTGCGCAGAAGCGAATCATTGCGCTGGCCAACCTCATGGGCAGACCGGTAATCACCGCAACGCAGATGCTCGAGTCGATGGTGGAGAATCCGCGTCCGACTCGGGCAGAAGCGAGCGATGTCGCCAATGCCATACTCGACGGCACTGATGCCGTCATGCTCTCGGCAGAGACTGCGGCAGGCGCGTATCCGCGCCTTGCTGTCGAGGCGATGCGCCGGATAATCACACAGATCGAGATGCACCCGCCGGTGACTCGCGGGCCGCGCAGAATTCCGCGGGATTCGGAAACCGCGGTGGCAACGGAAGTGGCGATTGCCGCGGCGACGACTGCAGCAGTGGGGATGCTTCATGCACCACTGGTTGTGGTTTTTACAAAGAGTGGCTTCTCCGCTCGTGTCGTTGCTGCGCACCGGCCTGGTGTGTCGATTCTGGTGTTGACTGACCAGGCGCGCACATACCGCCAGCTGGCGCTCGTGTGGGGCGTCATTCCCGAGCTTGTCCCCCACTGCGACACTTATGGTGAAATGATGGATCGTGCTCGCGAGGTTGTGGTACGCCGCACACTCGCTAACCGGGGTGACAGAATTGTAGTCACCGCGGGCGTACCGTTCGATACTCCTGGAACGACAAACCTCCTTAAGGTAGAAACGGTGTGACCGCGCGAGCCCCGCGCGCGCCGGCATGAAGCTGACGTTTCTGGGCACTGGAACGAGTTATGGCGTGCCGCAGGTCGGATGCGGATGCGAGGTCTGTCGCTCGCCTGATCCGCGCGACAAGCGAACCCGGGTCGGCGCGGTTGTCGAAACTGACAGCGGCGCGAAACTTCTAATCGACACCCCGCCGGAGCTCAGGCTTCAGCTCATTGCCGCAGGAGTCGGAAGCGTTGACGCCGTGCTGTTCACGCACGACCACGCGGACCATTCTCACGGAATTGATGACATTCGGTCGTTGTCCGTGCGCCGAGCGGGACCGCTCGAGATGTATGGCCCGGCTGATTCTCTCGACCGGCTCGTGTTCAGGTTCCCGTACATATTCGACGAAAGTATCAGGCCGCTCCCCGGCACTTCAAAGCCAGAGGGGCGCGCCATTGCCCTCCGCGACAGGGAAGCCGTGCAGATTGCCGGAGTTGAAGTGCTTCCTGTTGCTGTGCCACACGGACCCGTCACCGTATTTGGTTACAGGATCGGCAACCTTGCATACATCACTGATGCGAAGTCCATCTCCGACGATGTCGTAGACGCCCTGCGGGGATCGACGGTGCTGGTCATCAACGCCTTGTTTCGCACGAGCCATCCGACTCACCTCAGCATACCAGAGGCAGTGCGGGCGTCGCAGGCGATTGGCGCGGAACGAACGTATCTCACCCACCTGACCCACGACAATTTCCACGCTGATCTCGAGGCTGAGCTTCCGCGCGGAATGAGCCCTGCGTTCGACGGGCTCACCGTACGCATAGACTGAGGTAAGCATGACCATAAGGATTGATTACTCGAACATGATCGGGTCCGCGGTTGGCGGAATCGGTGAGGAAGAGTGGACCGCCGCGGGTGCGACATTCGCGAAGGCCCATGCCGGCTTTTCGAGACTTCGGGCCTCCGGTAAGGTTGGCTTCGCCGACATCGTGAGTGACAAGTCACTCGAGGATCAGGCAACCGGGTTTGCGCATCGCGTCAAAGGCCGCTATACGGACGTTGTCGTTCTTGGTATCGGTGGGTCGGCGCTCGGGCCCATCGCGCTTCGCACGGCGCTTCGCCCGAGCGGGTGGAACATGCTTGGGGATGCGGCGAGAGCGGGACACCCGCGGCTTCATGTCCTGGACAATGTCGATCCCGTCACCATCGCTGCATTGCTCTCCCGGCTCGATCTTTCCGGCTCACTGTTCATCGTCACATCGAAGTCCGGTGGCACTGCGGAAACGATGTCGCAGTTCCTCATCGTGCACGACCGTGTCGCGGGTGCTGGTCTCGATCCAGCTGAACACTTTGTATTTGTAACTGATCCCACGCAGGGGGCACTGCGCCCACTTGCGGCGAGCACGTCGATACCCGCGCTGGACATTCCGTCACACGTCGGAGGACGATTCAGCGTACTGACCCCTGTCGGTACGCTTCCCGCGGCCCTGATGGGCATCGATGTCGCGCTCCTGCTCGAGGGTGCGCGCGACATGGTGGCACGATGCGACGACGCCAGTCTTGCAGGCAACCCGGCCGGTATTTACGCGATGCTCCAATGGCTCTCGAGCACACGCAACGGCAAGTCGATAAACGTGATGATGCCGTACTCGGATCCATTGAGGGATTTTGCTGCATGGTTCATTCAGCTCTGGGCTGAAAGCCTTGGCAAGCAACGCGAGGACGGGTCGCACGTGGGGCAAACGCCGCTTCCCGCTCTGGGCGCGACAGACCAGCACAGCCAGGTTCAGCTTTTTATGGAGGGGCCTACTGACAAAGTCGTGACGTTCGTGGGGGTGAAGGATCGTGGCGTCGATGTCGCTATTCCCCACGGATTCAAGGAAGTGACCGAGCTCGGCTACCTCGGCGGGCATTCGCTGGCTGAGCTCATCGACGTCGAGCAGCGCGCGACGGCTGGTGCGCTCGCAAAGCGCGGCCGGCCGAATCTCACGATCGAGCTCGAGCGTGTCGACGCATGGCACGTTGGCGGCTTCATCATGCTGATGGAGCTTGCAACTGCGTACGGCGGGGAGCTCTACGGAATCGACGCTTTCAACCAGCCTGGTGTCGAGCTCGGAAAGCACTTTGCGTACGCGCTTCTCGGACGACCGGGATCCGACGCTGCGCAGAAGGAGTGGGATTCATTACCCGCACCCGATCCACGGTGGAGCGTGTGATACTTGCCTCTTGCCGCCGCTCCGGCGAGCTTCCGGCACTATGATCGAAGAACTGATGAAGGGCGCCGTGAGCGTCAGCAACGGGCAGGTTTCCATCGTCGCCGAAGACAGGCTTGCCACGAGTGAAATGGATGCGCTCGTGCGCGCCGCTGTATTCGGTGAACAGGACGAGCGCGACGATGCCCGCTGGCTGATATGGGAACTCGGCCAGGCCGCGGGAGTCATACCGTCGTCGATCCATGAGCTGTACATGGCACGCGGTCGAGGGGAGACGGGCGGCTATACCGTACCGGCGATCAACATCCGCGGCATGACCTACGACACTGCGCGCTCAATCTTTCGTACCGCGATCAAGCTCGACGCAGGCGCGTTCATTCTGGAGATCGCGCGATCAGAGATCGCCTATACTGATCAGCGGCCGACCGAATACGTCGCGGTGCTGATTGCCGCCGCGCTGAGGGAAGGATGGCGCGGTCCGCTCTTCATACAGGGAGATCACTTCCAGGTCAGCGCGAAAAAGTTCGCTGCGGATCCCGAGACAGAGGTGGAAGCGGTCAGGCAACTCGCGCGCGAGGCCATCGCGGCTGGGTTCTACAACATTGACATCGACACCTCGACGCTGGTCGACCTGTCGAAGCCGAATCTCGATGAGCAGCAGCGTGTGAACTACGAGCAGGCTGCGGGCCTCGCAATGTTTATTCGCAAGCTGCAGCCGGCAGGGATCGACATTTCGCTCGGTGGCGAGATCGGGGAAGTCGGAACCGAAAACAGCACGGTAGAGGAGCTCGAGGCATACATGCAGGGCTTTAACCGCACCTTGCAAGAGGCGGCACCGGGGATGGCGGGCCTTTCCAAGATCAGCGTCCAGTCGGGTACAACGCACGGTGGTGTCGTGCTGGCCGACGGAACGATTGCGGATGTGCAGATCGATCTCGGAACACTCGAGCGATTGTCACAGGTTGCGCGCGACGACTATGGTCTTGCCGGAGCCGTGCAGCATGGAGCGTCAACGCTGCCCGATACCGCATTCAACAATTTTCCGCAAACGGAAACTGCTGAGATACATCTCGCTACGAACTTTCAGACCATGCTTTACGACAGACTGCCTGGTTCGCTTCGAGATGAGCTCTACGAGTGGTTGCGTGAGCATGCGAAGGATGAGCGCAAAGCGAGCGACTCGGACGAACAGTTTTTTTACAAGACCCGGAAAAAGGCGATTGGTCCCTTCAAGCGTAAGCTCTGGGATATCGACGACGATGTGAAGTCAGAACTCGCATCGGCCTACGATGACAAGTTCACGTTTCTTTTCACGCAGCTCGGGATTGGCGGGACAGCAAAGGACGTGGCGAAGCACGTGTCAATCGTGAAGCAGCACAGGCCGCAGCCGCACGAAGGAATGGAGAGCGTCGCAGCGGCGCCTGACGACGCGGACCTGAGTGACTGAACAGCCGGGCAGCGGGACGGGCCGGTGGGAGATCATGAAGGAGATCTCACGGTCGTCGGGACACGAGCTCAGGAACGCCCTCAATGCGCTCGTGGTAAATCTCGAGGTTGTCCGGAGCCGCTCGGCGGATTCATCGGTTCGTGAGTTCATCGAGCAGTCAGTCAGTCAATCGGAGGAGTCAGTTCGCCTTGCCGAATCTGCAATTGCACTGCTCAATCTCATCGTCGAATCGATTGGGCCTGATGGAGCGGTGCAATGCAGTCTGGTCGATGGTGACGGTATTCGAATCGAGGCAACGCCAGGCGAGGCGGAGCGCTCGGCGAGGTCTCTCGGAGCTCTCGCAAGCAGAGCCGGAATGAGCGTCGATGTGAGTGGTTCAGCGGTTATATTAAAGCCCATCCGCAGCAGCCAATGAAATCGCGATATCGACCCTCTCGGTAGGCGCCATCCACTGACACCGACTGAGCACGCTGAATGACAAAAGCACGAATCCTGATTGCCGACGATGAGCTTTCTATGACCAACGCGCTCAGTGCTATCCTGAGTGGCGAGGGTTACGACGTGTCAGTCGCGTCCGATGGCAAGAAAGCAATGGACCAGCTCAGCTCTGACGATTTCGGGGTTGTGCTCGCGGACCTGAAAATGCCGAAGCTCGACGGACTCGCGCTTCTGAAAGAGCTGCAGCGCCTTGGAATACCGACGGAATGCATCATCGTGACGGGGCAGGGCACCGTCGACTCGGCAGTGCAGGCAATGCGTGAGGGCGCGTACGATTACATCGAGAAGCCGCTCAACGCCGAAAAGCTCAATCGCCTCAAGGCGCTCATCCCGAAGGCCCTCGAAAAGTTCAACGTTCAGGCGCGCAACCGGGAGCTCTCATCGAAGCTCGAGGGACTGACGCATTTTGGTGAACTCACGGGTCAGTCGGATGAGATGCGCTCTGTCTACCAGATCATCGACGCAGTCGCATCGTCTACTGCAAGCGTGATGATCCTCGGCGAATCCGGAACCGGCAAGGAGCTGGTCGCACGCGCGCTTCACACGCGAAGCGATCGCGCCAAAGGTCCCTTCTTCGCTCTCAACTGCGCCGCGCTGCCCAAGGACATCCTCGAGAACGAACTGTTCGGGCACGAAAAAGGTGCGTTCACGGGGTCGATCAACGAAAAAGCCGGCGCGTTCGAGATGGCTCACGGCGGCACGATCTTCCTCGACGAAGTTGCCGAGATGGCGACAGATATCCAGGTGAAGCTGCTTCGCGCCATCGAGACGCGGGCCATTCGTCGGTTGGGTGGGAAAAAGGAAATCGCTGTCGACATTCGCATCGTGGCAGCCACTAATCGTGACCTCCAGAAAGCACTTGCTGAGAATGAGCTGCGCGAGGATCTGTACTATCGCCTCGCCGTAGTTGAAGTATTTCTTCCGCCGCTTCGGGACCGCACCGGCGACATCAAGCTTCTCGCCAACGAATTCCTCACGCGGTTCTGCCAGCAGAACGGGAAAAAGATCCGGGGCTTTGACGAGCCCGCATGGGACTGGATCCTCTCGCACAACTGGCCGGGCAACGTCCGCGAGCTGAAGAACGCAGTGGAGCGCGCCGTGATCATGGCCAAGGGCGACGTCATTACTGCAGACGACATCATGCCGCGTCACATCAGAACCGGCGAGTATGCGGCCGTCATGACTGTGCCTGCTGGCGCGTCTCTCGCAGATACGAGGCGTCAACTGGTGTTGCGTACCTTCGCGTCTACCAGCGGCGATGCCATACGTACCGGCAAGATCGTGGGAATTCCCGCTGAGGATGTGAAGCGGGAAATCGCGCAGCTGCTGGAAAGGAACGGTGATGGCAGCGCCGAGAACGGTGGTGCATCGAGCGCGGCAGCGCGGGTTGCCAGCCCGCTCAAGCCGCCCGCCACGAAGGCAAAGGCAAAGAAGAAATGAACCTGAGGATTCACAAAGATGTCTGACTACGATTGGGAAGACGAAGGACCGTACGTCGTGATCGAGCGCAATGAACCGGGCGTTGGTGCGTTTGTAGCCGGCCTCGCTCTTGGTGTTGGGCTCGCTCTCCTTTTCGCGCCGAAGTCTGGCGTCGAGACGAGGCGTGATATTCAGCGGCGCGCTCGAAAAGTCGGCGATCAGGCGCAGGATTTCGTGGCCGATGTTTCTGATGGGGTCACGCAGCGTTTCCATCAGGCTCGCGAGACTGTCGAGGGCCAGATTGATTCAGCGCGCCAGGCGGTCGAGATCAAGCGCCGCCAGGTCACCAATGCGGTTGATGCCGGCCGTGCCGCCGCGCAGCAGGCACGCGAGGAGCTCGAGCAGCGCATCGCGGAAACCAAGGCCGCCTACAAAGAGACCTAGTGCCGAAAAGGCCGTTCCATATCAGGATCGGCTGGACGCTCCGCGATTACGCGAAACGCGTCTGGGACAACAGCGGTGAAGACAACATTTTCTTTCTGGCGGGAGGGATTGCCTTCAATCTCCTCCTCGCCGCTGTTCCGTTTGTACTGCTGATAGCATCGGCTCTCGCGTACCTGCTGAACCACTCGGCCGAGGCGTCATCGGCGGAGATCAATGAGATAGTCTACAGATTCCTGCCACCCGCACCCTCGGGTGAACAGTCGCCGCTCGGGAACGTGCTGGTTGACATCGTTCAGTCGCGGCAGGCAATCGGTATCTATAGTGTCGTCGGGTTCATATGGTTCTCGACGCGGCTATTCGGGTCCCTGCGCAGCGTTCTCGGCCTGATCTTCGACATCGATTCGGATCGTGGTATTGTGGCGGGCAAGATCTTCGACGTGCAGATCACAATTGTGTCATCGCTGCTTCTCGTTGCTTACACAGCGCTCAATGCTTACCTGGCACTCGCGACTACGCGGGGGCTGCTGTTTCTGGGAGAGCTGGGTGTGCGGAAGGAGATGATGGGCAATCTCGAGTACAATATTGGCCAGTTCGTCGCGTTTCTTTTCATTGCAATGATGTTCTGGGCTCTCTACAAATTTCTGCCGAATCGCAAGATGAGGTGGCAGATGGCTATGGTGGGCGCGATTTTCACCAGCCTGCTACTGGAGGTGGCGAAGCGCGGATTCGGTGCTTACGTGGTTTCTTTTAACCCCGGTTCGTTATATTCTGGTACATTGGCGGCGCTGATTATTGTCGTCGTTTGGACCTACTACGCCGCGATCATTTTCATTCTGGGCGGCGAAGTGGCGCAAGTCTTTGAGCTGCGCAGAGTTAGGCGATTGCAGCGCGAGGCTTTCGAAGACTGAAAATTGCGGCAAAGAAGTTGCAATAGGGCTCGTGTGCCGCAACGTGCGGCTCAAACTAACATTCTGGGAGGCGTCTCGTGCGTAAGCTCATTGGACTGGCCATGCTGGCCGTCGCAGTCACCGCGTGCAGCAAGACTGAAAGTGGTGATCTGGAAGTCGAGAAGCCGGTAGTCGGAACGGTCACGGATACGCTGAACGTACCCACCGTTGAAGTTGGCACCGACACGGCAACCATCAAGGTTCCTGATATCGACATCAAGAAGTAATCAGCCTTTCGAGGCTTGAGCCCGCTTCCCTCTTTAGGGAGGCGGGTTTTTTTCATCAGGCCGCCGGCCGGCCTCCGGCCGCAGTTAGTGCGGAGTACGCAATACAGTCCGCAGTACGCAATTCAGTCCGCAGTACGTAGTGTTATATTTGGGGTGCCCCAGGTCCCGGAGGGCACGAGCCCGCTAACTCCGTCAGGACCCCGAAGGTAGCAGCGGCATGCGGTGTCTTGCGTTGCTCCGTCAGGCCTGGGGTATCTTCCCTCCTCAATGACGCTCGCTCTAGCCCGGAAATACCGACCCCGAACTTTCGCCGGCGTAGCGGTGCAGTCTCACGTGTCAGACACGCTTCGCGGCGCAATTGCTCGCGGCAGGGTCGCACACGGATATCTGCTCTGCGGCCCGCGCGGAACCGGCAAAACGACACTCGCGCGCGTGCTCGCCATGGCGCTCAACTGCGAGAACAGGTCACCCGAGGGTGAGCCCTGCGGGGAATGCATTTCCTGTCAGCGCATCTGGAGCGGGAGCTCGAGCCTCGATGTTGTGGAGATCGACGCTGCATCCAACCGCGGTGTCGACGACGCACGTGAGCTTCGTGAGCGCGCGATGTACGCACCGTCCGGCGACGACCGATATAAGGTCTACATTGTCGATGAAGCGCACATGCTCACGCGCGAAGCATGGAACGCGCTGCTCAAAATTCTCGAGGAGCCGCCGCCCCGCGTAGTGTTCGTGTTTGCCACGACAGATCCACAGAAAATTGCACAGGCTGCGGCGCCAGTACTAAGCCGGCTTCAGCGTTTTGACCTGAAGCGGATCAGCCTTTCTGAGATCATCACGCGACTCAAGTCAGTGCTGGGCTCGGAGAATATTCCGGCGACCGATGATGCCCTCGCGATGATCGCTCGTGCCGCTGACGGCTCCATGCGCGATGCGCTCTCGCTTACCGATCAGGTGATATCGATCGGCGAATCGGAAGTAACAGCCGATCGTGTTCGCGAGGCGCTCGGCTTGGTTCCCGAGGATGAATATCTCGCAGTCATCTCGATGATCGCGGAGCGTAGAGCGGGGGATGTCTTCGGATCGGTTGCGCGCCTTGCGGACGGCGGCGTCGACTTTGGCGTTTTCCTCTCCGGACTAGGCGATATGATAAGGGCGCAGCTGGCTGTGATCCTCAATGGCCGGATGGAAGGCCTTTCACCTCACGCGCTCGAAGCGCTGGAGACTCATCGCGAGGAATTCTCCGCCGGCGACCTGGTACGCATGCTCTCTATGATGAGCGCAATCGAGCCACAGTTTCGCCGCAGCACTCAACAGCAGCTTCTCGTGGAAATGCTGCTGGTTCGTTTTGCGCTGCTCGACCGCGCGGTGTCGATCGAAGAGGTTCTTCAGACACTTGGTGGCGCCCCCCGTAGCGGAGGCGGCCAGGCCTCTCCCCGACAGCCCGAGCCACGCAAACCTCTTCAAACTGAATCGCGGCCAGTCCAGCGCACGGAAACCCGGCAAGCGGACACGCCGCGATCGATTGAACCGGTGATCGACACCCCGACAGACGCGCTTCGCACTCCGCCTGCTCCTCCGATCAAAGTCACTCCGCCGAGTCCGCAGAAGCCGGTAGATTCGCTCGCTGGTGCAGGCTGGAAAACGAAGCTGGAACAGAGTGCAAGCAGCGGCCACCGGCCTGTTCGCCTCACAACTGAGGCAGTGAGGGAGGAACGCCTTCGCATGCTTCGTGCGCAGGATCCGCTGTTTGACGCAGCAGTTCGTGAGCTCGATCTCGACCTGCTCGACTAACCATACCACAAGGCAGCCAGATGGCAGATTTCTCGAAGATGCTGGAGCAGGCGCAGCAGATGCAGAGCCGCCTCGAAAAAATTCAGGAAGAGCTGAGCGGGATGACAGTCAGCGGGACGTCGGGTGGCGGGATGGTAACTGTAGACGCTGACGGCAAGGGCCAGATTACCAAGGTGAGGGTTGATCCGTCAATAGTTAACGCGTCTGATGTAGAGATGCTCGAGGACCTCCTTCTGGTAGCATTGCGTGACGCTCAGCAGAAATCGGCGGAAATGGCGAAGCAGGAAATGTCAAAACTCACGGGGGGTATGGGCCTTCCGTTCAAGCTTCCGTTCTAGAGTGTCTGCAATCGACGCACTCGCGTCGGAGCTCGCCCGGCTTCCCGGCATAGGACGAAAGACCGCGCTTCGGCTCACTTATCATTTGTTGAGGCAGCCCGTCGAACAGTCACGCCGCCTTGCTGATGCACTTGTCACACTTGCCGAGCGTGTGAAGCCGTGCTCGCATTGCTTCAATCTGACTGAAGAGGACGTGTGCGCCATTTGCCGCGACTCGCGTCGGGACGCAGCCATCATCTGCGCGGTGGAGGAAGCGTCGGATATCGGCGCTATCGAGCGCGCAGGCGAGTTCCGCGGGTTGTACCACGTCCTCGGCGGCAGGCTTTCGCCACTCGATGGAATTGGCCCGGATGACCTCACGATCCCGCAGCTCGAGAGCCGGGTCGCTGGTGGAATCGTTCGCGAAGTCATCATTGCAACGAATCCGAGCATTGAGGGCGAGGCCACTGCGCTGTACGTTCAGCGGAAGTTGTCACCATATCATCTGACTGTCACACGCATCGCGCGAGGATTGCCGGTGGGTGGTGACCTCGAGTACGCTGACGGAGTGACCATTGCACAAGCTTTATCGGCACGGCGGGCGATGTGATGAGCGGCCGTAACAGCCAGCTGGCCGGACTTGGTTTTGTTGCGGGGCTGGCCTGCGGAGCACTCGCGTGGAGTCATCTGCAGCGGCAGCACAGCCGCGACCTTTTCAGCAAGCATCCGTTGCGGCGCTTCGCGGCGTTGAGCTATCTGCGAACCAGGCCGTCGATGGGCACACTGCGACTCCTCCGGGAATACATCGCGTGGGAGCGGTCGGCCGTTCTGCGCGAGCGCGGGGTGAGACTGATGCGCAGCATTGAATCGACTCTCGCCTGAAAGTGACAAACCCCGGCGCAGCAACCTGGTCTTTTGACGAAGAGGACCTCGCCGCTCTCACGCAGACGGTCGAGAAGTTTCTCGCGGACACCGGCGCTCATTCGGCCCTGATTGCTGACAGGTCGGGACAGCTGGTGGCGACGATGGGCCAGCCTCTGAATTTCGATCCCACTGTTTTCGCTACACTGACCGCTGCCGATTTCAGCGCCAACGATCAGCTGGCGCGGCTTATCGGCGAAACGGATTTCACTACACTATTCCATCAGGGCGAGAAAGAATCGCTTTATGTCGCCGACGTGGCGCGCCGGCTGATTCTGGTTACGCTGTTCGACAACCGCACGCCGATCGGCCTGGTTCGCCTGAAAATGAAGCCGGTGGTGGAGGAGCTCACTGCACACCTCGATCGCGCCTACACTCGTGCGCGTGAGAGCGGAGCAACGCAGCCGAACATCCTCGCCGGGGCCGGCGACGAGATCGACGAGCTGTTCAACTGGTAAGGAGATAGAACTGCGATGTCGATGATCAACTACGCGGCGCGCGAGATCAACTGCAAGATCGTCTACTACGGCCCTGGCCTCGGCGGCAAGACGACGAATCTCGAGCACATCTACGGAAAAGTAAAACCCGACACTCGCGGCAAGCTCATCTCGCTCGCGACCGAGACCGAGCGCACGCTCTTCTTCGATTTCCTGCCGGTCGACCTCGGTACTATTCGCGGGTTCAACACGCGCTTTCATCTGTACACGGTACCCGGTCAGGTCTACTACAACGCAAGCCGCAAGCTCATCCTGAAGAATGTGGACGGCGTGGTGTTCGTTGCCGATTCTCAGATCGAGAGAATGGAAGCGAATCTGGAGTCGATGCAGAATCTCTACGACAATATGGCCGAGTACGGCTATGACCTGACAAAGATCCCGTTCGTCATGCAGTACAACAAGCGTGACCTGCCGAATGCTGCGGCGATCGGCGAATTGCAGGCAGCACTCAACCCGGGCTGGGAGTATCACGACCCGGCAAAAGCGCGCGTCACACCGGATCCGTATCATGCCGGCGAAAACCTGATCGATCAGCTACCGACCGGCGAATGGGTAGAGCGAGCTTCCTACTTCGAAGCTGTGGCGATCGAGGGTGACGGAGTGTTCGACACACTGAAGGCAGTCAGCAAGCTGGTTCTCAAAGCGCTCGCCTGAGACGCGGTGTCAGTAAATCTCCCGAATGCAATAACGATCGGAAGGATACTGGTGGCGCCGCTCATCGCTGCACTGCCATTCATCAGCTCTCCTTTTGCGCGCATCGCGGCGTTTGTCATCTTCATCATAGCGGCGGTGTCAGATTACGTGGACGGAATGCTCGCGCGCACTCACAACCTCGAGACAGATCTCGGCAGATTGCTCGATCCACTCGCTGATAAACTTTTGCTGTTCGCGACGTTGATCCCGATGTTCGTGCTCATGTCGCCACCGACAGATTGGCTCGCCCCGGGTCGAGGCTCGTTCGATTCAGCGCACACATTCCCCTTTCAGACTCCGTTTGGAAACGTCACGCTGCCGTGGTGGATAGTGGGGATCGTGCTCGGGAGAGAGTTTTTCATGACAGTGTTCCGGCAGCTTGCTGCGAGAAAGGGAACGGTGATCGCAGCGATCGGCCCCGCCAAGTGGAAAACAGGGTTCCAATGGACGTGGGTGGGAACCGCTTACTTCTGGTTTTTCGCCTCGACTCTCGCATCGAGAAACGGATGGGAGAATAGTGCGTGGCAGGCGTTCGCCTGGTTCAATGGGTTGGTCGGCGTCACGACCATGGTAGCCGCTGTCGTGCTCACCATCTATTCCCTTGGCCTCTACATGAAGCGCTACGGCCGCGTCTTCGCGCACTGACCGATGAAGATCGAGATCGTTACCATCGGGGACGAGCTCCTTCTCGGATTTACGATCGATACAAATGCGGTGTGGCTTGCGCGCGAGCTCGCATCCATCGGCGTCGAGATCACGCATCGTGCAACCGTCGGTGACAATGCTGCTGACATCGCAGCCGCTGTCTCTCAGTCGATCGAGCGTACCGGTGCGGTAATAACCACTGGCGGACTCGGACCCACCGCCGATGACATGACGAAGTCATCGATTGCGACTCTCTTCGGGCGCACGATGTATCGGGACGAGGCGATCGTTGACGGAATGAAAGAGCGATGGGCGCGCTTGCGCCGGCCGGGGGGATTTCCCGAGTCCAACATCGCTCAGGCGATGATTCCAGAAGGGGCGGTCATACTCCCGAACCGGCATGGTTCGGCGCCGGGCATCTGGCTCGAGGACGAGAAAGGCCGCTGGGTCGCGATGTTACCAGGCGTGCCACGTGAGATGCGCGGACTGTTTGCCGACGAGCTGTTCGAGAAAATCAGCACGCGCGCTGCAGAGCGTGGAGGACTCGCCGTGGTACGGTCGAGAACGCTGCGAACGACCGGCATTGCGGAGTCGGCGCTTGCCGACATGCTTGGTGATATGGCGCGCGGGGTGGAGGGTATGGGCCTCGCGTTTCTTCCCGGAGTCGAAGGTGTGGACCTGCGCGTCACGGCGAGGGGGCTTCCACCTTCGGAGGCCGATGAGAAGCTCGAAGCTGCCGTGGTGAAACTTCGCGCTGCCGTCGGACGATATGTCTTTGGCGAGGGTAGCGCCGATCTCGCGGAGATAATTCTCGATGCGAGCAGGAGACGCGGTGTCAGGATTGCTGTCGCGGAGAGCTGCACCGGCGGCATGCTTGGCGAGAGGCTAACAGCAGTTCCAGGATCGAGCGACGTGTTCGTGGGCGGTCTAATCGCTTATGACAATGCGGTGAAGCGCAGTTTGCTGGGAGTGACTGATGCAGAGCTCGACGAGTTCGGTGCGGTCAGTGAAGTGGTTGCGGCGAAAATGGCGAGATCAGTCCGCGAGATGCTGGGGACGGATATCGGCATAGGGATAACTGGCGTCGCCGGCCCGGGTGGCGGTACTGCCGCGAAACCGGTTGGCATGGTGTGGATTGCGCAGGATGGGCTCGAAACCCAGGCTCACTGTCTGCGCTTGTTTGGAACGCGTGAAGAAGTCCGTCAAAGGGCTGCACAGGCCGCGCTCGATATGGTTCGGCGAGCCCTTCAATCAGGTTAAATTCAAGAGATGACAGAGAGCCATAGCACTAGTGATCCAAAGGTCAGCAGTCCCCTCGACACCGCCGCCGATGGTGCGTCGGATTTCGATGAGGTAACCGACGTCGAGCTCGAGCCGGCGGTTGCTGCACAGGATTCAGCACAGGATACTGACGAGCGCATCTCGGAGCTGCAGCGCGAGCTGACGACAGAGCGTGACAAGTTCCTGAGACTTGCCGCTGAGTTCGACAATTTTCGCAAGCGCATGATGAAAGAACGGAGCGAAGCTGAGGTGCGCGGCCAGGCCGATCTGGTGAAGCACCTGCTCGATCCGCTCGATGACATATCGCGGTTTGCCGATCTCGATCCTGCAGTTACGGAGTGCGCGACCGTTGTGCAGGGCGTAGACATGGTCGAGAAGAAACTCGACAAGCAGTTACGCGCCGCTGGTCTCGAGCCGCTGAATCCAGTGGAGGAGAAATTCGACCCGGCCATGCACGAGGCTGTCGCGACCGAGCCTGCGAAGAGCGCCGAACTCGACGGGACCGTGTCACAGGTCTATCAGGTTGGTTACACCTTCAAGGGGCAGCTGCTGAGGCCGGCCAGGGTGGTCGTCCGACAGCATTCAGGCTCCCGCTGAGCCGAAGGTAAATGGCCCCGACAAAGGACTTCTACGCGGTGATGGGAGTTCCGTCAACGGCTACCCAGGACGAAATCAAGAAGGCGTATCGGAAGCTCGCCAAGAAATACCATCCCGATGCGAATGCCAGCGATCCGAAGGCCGCAGACCGCTTCAAGGAAATCTCTGAGGCGAACAACGTCCTCGGCGACATCGAGAAGCGCAAGCAGTACGATGACATGCGGCGGCTCGGTGCGTTTGGCGGCTTTGGTGGCTTCGGAGGAGCAACAACACGCCCGGGTTCATCGCAGCGTCCAACGGGCGGTTCAAGCTCGAATGTGAACTACCAGGACTTCGATGTCGGAGGCCTTGGGGGGCTGGGTGATCTCTTCGGCTCGATATTCGGTGGAGGCGCACGCTCGCAATCGCGTCCATCGGGCCCGCAACGCGGTCAGAACATCGAAACAAGCCTGGAGATTCCTTTCCGCACTGCAGCACGAGGCGGAAAAGTCCCGGTGGAGATAGAGGTTAACGAGGAGTGTGGTACCTGCCGGGGGAGCGGCGCGGCTCCCGGGGCAACGACTAAGACGTGCCCCGAATGCTCGGGCCGGGGGTCAGTATCATTTGGGCAGGGCGGTTTCGCCGTCAACCGTCCGTGCCCGGTCTGTCTCGGAAGAGGTCAGGTTCCGTCACAGCCATGCCCGACCTGCGCGGGTGCCGGGGAAGTTCGCACGCGCAAGAAGGTTCTCATCACCGTTCCACCCGGGGTCGATACAGGTTCGAAGATCAGACTCAAGGGGCAGGGCGGAAAAGGCTCCAACAACGGGCCTCCCGGTGACCTCCTGATAACGTTTAACGTCGGCACTGACAAATTTTACCAGCGGCAGGGTCTCGATGTCATCGCGAGCCTGCCTCTCAACATCGCGCAGGCGACGCTGGGCTCAAAGGTCAGTGTAACTACCCTTGATGCAAAAAAAGTGGTCATCAAGATTCCGCCTGGAACTGCTTCGGGAAAACGGTTCCGGGTTCGCGGGCAGGGAATTCGCAAGGGAGCGCAGGTAGGCGACCTGATCGTCGAAGTGAAGATCGAGGCGCCGGAAAAACTTTCCGAGGAGCAACAGCGGATCATGCGCGAATTTGCAGAAGCAGGGGGTATGAAGTATTAGCCCAGATGTGAGGGCTAATGCTGCGGTTTTCGCTGGCGCGTTTCTGGTGGCGCTGCTGTACGCGACCAAACCTGATGACGGCCACATTGCCATCATCAGGCCGGGGGATGTCATCGCCCCTACACCTGACACGACAGTTGCGCGCACTGACACGACCCGCACTGACACAACTCAGGCAGCGATCGTCAAGAGTGACTCAGTTCTTTTCGATGCGATCGGGGATACGCTAGTGCCACCCGTAGCTCCGCTCGCCGCGGTTCCCACATCCGACATTGCTGCGCTTCGGGCGCAGTCACCACAGGTGCCTGTTGCTGGAATCGCGGTGAAAGATCTCGTCGACAGTTTTCTCGATCGCCGCGGATCGACGCGTCAGCACAACGCCATGGACATCATGGCTGCTCGCAATACCCCGGCTGTTGCTACCGTGGCCGGTACGATCGTCAAGCTTCACAACAGCGTCGCAGGCGGCCTTTCGATCTACATGAGGGACCAGTCGTCACGATTCATGTTCATGTACGGGCATCTCGAGAGTTATCGTCCGGGCCTCGCAGAAGGCGCAAACGTACGCCGTGGCGAGATCATCGGATTCGTCGGAACATCGGGCAATGCGAACCCGACAGCTCCTCATCTTCACTTTCAAGTGATGCGCGCCGACAATCCCAGCCAGTGGTGGAAAGGAACGCCAGTTAATCCGTTCCTGCTTTATCGGCCTGCGAAGTAGCCGGTACCTCAGGTTCCGTAGTCTGAAGGGCCGGGTTGGCGCATGATGCCGATTTGTCGGCGGCAGTAATCCTGGCCGCTGCTTCTGCAACATCCAGTTCAGTTCCCTCGAGCTTGATCGACCTGCTCTGGCTACCGGTTGTGCTGATGTATGCTCCCGCTCCGAGATACGGTAGGCTGATCTCGAGCGCGCGCTCAGAGCTCAGGCAGGCCAGCTTCACAACCTGCGTCGTTGGCGGGTCGCCCTCGAAGAATGCTTCGAACCCAATGGCAGTTACCCCGACGGCAACAAGAGCGAGGCCGACGCGTGCGACCCGTGCGATACGGCGCCGCCTTCGGAACATTGAGTCTGCCGCATTCCTCGCAACGGCCTGTGGCGTTGCACGCGGTCCAAACTGGTCGAGGACGGAAGCTAGGCCGTTTTCGGCATATTGCAGATCATGAACAACGCGCCGGCACGCGTCGCAGGTCGAGTAGTGGGTTGCGACTGGTGATCCGGACCGGATGTCCGAGAGACGACTCGTGGACAACGCATTCAGGCATTCATTACATGTGATCATCGGTCGATCTCTTTCCATGCCGGATGAGTCTCGAGCAAGTGAGCGCGTATCGAAGCCCGCGCCTTGTACAGATTGGCACGCACGGCATTCGGCCTCGCTCCAATCAGCTTTGCGACTTCGAGCGGATCATTCCCCTGGAGGTCGACAAGGTCGAATACCTCGCGCTGGCGTGGGGGAAGTGAAAGAAAGAAGTGATGGATGTATGCAGCTACGCGTTCACGGTCTACGCGAGCGCCCGGGTCTGTCACATAGACGGTAGCCATACCCGGGATTTCAGACTCTGTCAGGGATCTGCGGCGCTTGCTCCGCCGCTTTCTTCCGAGCGCAACATTCCGCGTAATCAGGTATACCCATCCCTCGAGAGCCTCCTTGCCTCGGTACTGATGCAGCCGCCTGTGCACGAGGACAAAAGTCTCCTGTGTAATCTCCTCCGCCTCGTCGGCATCGCGGGCAAACGACAGAGCCCAGCGAAACACCAGCGGATGCAGCGCCGCGACGAGTTCGGCGAACGCCTCGTGGTCACCTTCGCGGGCCAGCTCGATTGACGCCAGCAGCATCCCGACCCGGTCACTGGGAGCTCGCTCAACCGGCATTGATTGCTCTCTATCGGCTAGTGTGTCCATCATCCTGACACAATGATGTCACGAGTCGCGCCAGCGTTAACTCGCGGGCGGAATCCATTTACCGCCGTCAGGCCGCGAGTATTGGCAGTGGTGAGCGGATCGCGGTAACCGCCGTCTCTATGAATCCTCCGCCGAGGACGCGCTGCCCGTCATACAGGACCACCGATTGCCCTGGGGTGATCGCGGAAACCGGCTCATCGAGCGCAATCTCGATCTCGTCTCCGTCGCACCGAATCAACTCGCCTGCGACCACGGGCGCGCGATGCCTGACTCTGACGCCAACGGTATCGCCGATCATTGGCTGTGGCGCCAGCCAGTTTACTTCGCGTGCAATCAAACCGCGGCCGAGGAGCTCTTTGCGGGGTCCGATGATGACGGCGCGGTCGGCGGGTCTGATGGCAATGACGTACATCGGGATTGGGAACCCTCCCGGGAGTCCACGCCGCTGTCCGATCGTGAAGCCGGCGAAGCCTTCGTGCTCTCCAACCCGATGCCCGTCCGATGTCACGATCGGTCCGCGTGATAAAGCGGGGGAATCAGCGGATAGACGCTCTCGAAGGATCTTCATGTAGTCTCCATCGGGAACGAAACAGATCTCCTGGCTTTCGGGTTTATCGGCGACGACTGACAGTCCCAGCTTGGCCGCAAGCGCGCGCGTCTCGGGTTTTGTGGAATCGCCAACGGGAAGCAGCATGCGGGAAAGCACGGACCTGTCTATTCCCCAGAGGAAATACGTCTGGTCCTTGTTGTCATCCCTGCCGCGGTGCATTTCGCCGTCGACCGCTCGCGCGTAGTGGCCCGTAGCGATCCATCGCGCGTCGATTGAGTCGGCTTTGGCGACGAGATCCCGGAACTTGGTGAACGTGTTGCAGCGCACACATGGAATCGGAGTGCGGCCAATCGAGTATTCACTTACGAAGTCATCGATCACGTCGTGGCCGAATCGAGTCTCCATGTTGATGACGTAGTGCGGAACTCCGAGTTGCTCGCAGACCCTGCGTGCATCGTTGACCGAATCGAGTGAGCAGCACGGGCGGTCAGGCACATCGTCACCGTGGCAAAAGAGCTTCATGGTCGCCCCGACAACGTCGTACCCCTGCTGGACGAGGAGTGCCGCGGCTACCGACGAATCGACACCGCCGGACATGGCGACAAGGACTCTTTCCTTCATCTGCAGCTAACCAGCTTTTGCGAGCTGGCGCGCCTTGTGAGCGAGGGCCGGGAATACTTCGGCGACGCGGTCGATACACGCGTCGTCGGTGAGAGAGCCGATGCTCATCCTGATCGCAGCCGTTGCGATCTCACGCGGGACGCCAAGCGCAATGAGGACATGAGATGCGGAGACGCTACCGCTCTGGCACGCTGAACCACCTGACGCCGCGATTCCTTTCAGGTCGAGAGCCATGAGCATCGACTCCGCCTCAGTGCCTGGAACCGAAACGTTGAGTACGTGTGGTGCGCGATCGGCTCCGCGTCCATGAATGATTGCGTCGGGAACTTTGTCGAGTATGGCTTCCTCGAGACGGTCGCGCATCCGCCGCAAGCGCGCGCATTCCACATCGTGTTCGGCGAGCGTAAGCTCTGCCGCTTTTGCGAGCGCTACGGCGTACGCGACATTCTCAGTTCCCGGCCGGCGCCCGCGATCCTGCGACCCTCCATGCATCAGTGGCTGCAGGTTTGTGCCGCGGCGGATGAACAGTGCGCCGATCCCCTTTGGCGCACCGATCTTGTGACCGGAAATCGCAAGCAGGTCGAACTGCTGAGTCGCGGCATCGATGTGCACCTTTCCAAACGCCTGCACGGCATCGGTGTGCATCATCGCGCCTTTCGCCTTCGCACGCCCGGCCAAATCTGGCAGCGACTGAATTGTGCCGATCTCGTTGTTGACCCACATCACGGAACAGATCGCAACGTTTGCATCCACTAGCGCGTCGTAGGAGTCGTTCTCGACGACGCCGTTGCTGTCGACGCGTACTATCCTTTCCTCCGCGCCTTCGGCAGCCGCCTGGTGCACCGCGCCGAGTATCGCCTTGTGCTCGATCGGAGTCGTTACGACGGCGTTCCTGCCGGAGTTGCGAGCCTGTCTCCAGGATCCCAGAATCGCCAGGTTGTCCCCTTCGGTGCCGCCTGACGTGAAGCAGACCTCATCTGGCCGGGCTCCGAGGCAGGTCGCGACCCGCTCCCTGGCTTCGTCCAGCGCCGCACGCGCTTCGCGTCCCCACCGGTGGGTGCTGGAGGGGTTCCCGAAGCGGGGCCCGAAGAACGGCTTCATCGCTTCGAAAACTTCTTCGCGCACCGGGGTAGTTGCCGCGTGATCGAGGTAGATCGGCTCGGGCTTCATCCCTATGAAGCTAAAACCTCAGGGGGCCGCGGGCGAGTTTTCACCATTCGGAACCGCGGGAAATACACGGGAAGGGAGTTTTTGAAGTGCCAGGAGTTATTGAAGGGGATATTCGATTATCACGTGATGAATCGGGACCTCGATCTCTGCTTTTTAGGGTTAAGAACGGTTCATTTGGCAAACGGCATGGCCGAGATTGGCCAAGCTCGTCGTAGTCCCGCAGTTACCGAAAAAAAGTCGCGAAGCTTGGAGCGGCGCGACGTGGCTAGCCTTGGCCAGCATCCCCTTCAATACCTCCTGGCACTTCAAAACCTCCTTTCCCCGTGTACTTAAAGCCACTGTCGATAAGACCAATATGCGGAACTCCCTTGTCGGCGCTCTCAACCTTTGAAGAACTTGCTCCGCACTGCCCAAAGGTCCGGGAAGAACTTCTGCGATACAGTCCGCTGCAGGTAGCGTGAGCCAAGAGTGCCGCCCGTTCCACCGGTCAGCGGGCCGATGATGCGTTCGACGAGCTGCACGTGCAGGAACCGCCACATCGAAAAACCCTGTTCGTACTCGAGCAACCCTTCCGCGAGCATCTGAAGGGCGGGGTGGGCGTCCTCCGTGTAGATCTGCTCCAGTGTCACTTCGTGATGTTTGAGCATCTGATTGAATTGCTCCTGGAGCGGGGGCTGCTCGAGCGCCTGCTGGATTCGGTGCGGGATCGGCCCGTGCTCCTCGAGCACGTTGATGAAGTGCTGGTCTCTGAGGCCGGAGATCGCCTCGATCGCTCGAAACTGGATGCTCTGGGAGCCACTCGACGTGCCTAGATATCCGCGAAACTGCGCGAAACGCTGTGGCGGCAGGGTTTCCAGCGCGGCAAGCTGCGACGTAACGATCCCCATCAGCGCGTTCACACGCTTGAGCGACGTCAACGCCCCAAGTGGGTCATTGCTTCGCATCCGCGCGCTCAATCCGTCGAGCTCATGCAGAATGAGCTTGAACCACAGCTCACTGGCCTGATGAACCACGATGAACAAGAGCTCATCCGGGTGCTCAGGCTCCGACTTCAGTCGCTGGAGTGAAAGAAGTTCGTCGAGGGCGAGGTATCTCGGGTACGTCAGCTCGTCGTCTGCGCTCAAAACGTCGCTACCTCGAGCGCGGCAATGTCATCTACGCGCATGGTTTCGGTTGTGAAGAAGGGCTCACCGTATTTCGTGCGAATCAATGACCCATAATGCGCTGCCTGATGCCTTATGATGTCGTACAGCTGCTCGCCA
Organism: Gemmatimonadaceae bacterium; assembly: GCA_031426255.1. Classification (GTDB taxonomy): domain Bacteria; phylum Gemmatimonadota; class Gemmatimonadetes; order Gemmatimonadales; family Gemmatimonadaceae; genus UBA4720. The sequence continues at coordinate 72,455 of JANPKW010000004.1, forward strand.
TTCGGGAATACCTCGCCCGCCTGGATCGCTTCGTCGAACTGTGACGAGTAACACTTGACCGCTTCGAGCTTTTGCTCGAAAGTGTCGCTGATATCGACGACGAACGTCGGCTTGATGTTGTCCTCGCGGTATGCAAGACAGTGAACAACCTTGCGCGGCCGAAAGAAAGGGACGTCAGGCTCGACTTTCCGCAGCCCTGCGACAAAGCATGCGTCCCGGATTAGCTGCGCGCTCACTGTGTGGTCAGGATGCTTACCCTTGATCGATGGCGCGATCACTACGGCTGGCCGGAACCTGCGTATGGCGACTGCGAGCATCGCGCGCGTTTGTGGTGTATTCACGACGCCACCGTCCGGCAGCCCAAGGTTTTCGCGCGCCGAAAGTCCCATGACCGCGGCCGCGCGTGATGCCTCCTCGCCACGCAATTCCGCCGAACCTCTCGTACCCAGCTCGCCTGCCGTAAGGTCTATCGCAGCGGTTCGCCGTCCAAGTTGTGCGGCTTTGATGAGAGTGCCGCCGCACGTGAGCTCGACGTCGTCCCTGTGTGCCGCGATTGCGAGGATGTCTACTGTCGGCATTTCGGTGAATATAAGGAAAACGACTTACGCTTGATTGGTTTGTTTAAAAGGCTGGCGGCTTAGTTCTATTTCCGTCTGTTAAACACGGAATCACGGTGGCCACGGAGTTCCACGGAGCCAGCCCGGGTTGAAAAACCCAGCGATTGAGGCGCGGGTCGGTGTCCTTCAACTGATAAAGAAATCATCCGCTTTCCCTGGGGACCCCCAAGGAACCTCACTCGTACCGCAGCGCTTCAATAGGATCGAGCTTAGCAGCCCGCCGCGCCGGAATCATTCCGAATACGATTCCAATACCGACAGATACACTTACTGCAATCAGCGTGAGCGTTACCGGAACGCCGGTATCGATGTTCATGAACGCAGTGATGATCCGGCCAAGCACCAAACCGACAATGATGCCGATCAAGCCGCCAATTCCCGTCAGGGTCGCAGATTCAACAAGGAATTGCAGCAGTATTTCCCGCTGCGTCGCGCCCATTGCCTTGCGCACGCCGATCTCACGAGTGCGACTCGTCACCGAGACCATCATGATCGCCATCACACCGATTCCACCGACCATCAGGCCCACGCTCGACAGCACAATCATCACCAGAAAGAACACGCCCGTGATCTTGTTGAATGTGTCCAGAATCTGATCCTGCGTGATCATGTCGAAAGAATTCTTGTCGGCAGGCCGCAATCGCCTGTCCTCGCGCATCGTCACAGTTACGGCTTCCTGAGCGGCTGCTGTGGTCACCCCTGTCTTTGGCTTCACCGCAATGTAGACCCCGTTCGTCTTGTCGATCGCGAACTGCTGATCGAGCATGAGATACGGCACCACCGCGCCGGTAGCCTGACCCGGCGGCTCGAAAATGTTCGAGGCTTTCTGATACAATCCGATCACCTGCGCCGGCCTTCCACCGATGTGCACCTGCTTGTCGATAATGGTTTCGCCGCCAAAAATGCGTCGCGCTGCATCCTCCTCCAGCACAGTGACAGCAGCCCCGCTTGTTAGCTCGCCTGGCGTGAACCAGCGACCGTCAACCAGATCCCCGCCATAAATTTCCGGGAATCCTTCGTCCGCGCCAAAAACGATAAGCTTCTGAGTGCGCACGCCTTTGTACTCGAGGCGCGCCTGCGCCTGCCCCCAGATTCCCGCGTACCCGATTTCCGGAAGCGATTCGATTCGCCTCGCTTCACCCGCGGTGAGGTCGGGCCGGATCCGGATCCACGTCGGCAGGTTGCTCGGATCGACAGGCGTCTGTGAGAACGCCTTCACTACGTAGAAAGTTGTCGGACCTGCAATTTCGATCGTACTGACGATCTGTTTTTGAATACCCTGGACGATCGCCGCCATCATCATCACAGTAGATACTCCCATCACGACGCCCAGGATGGTCAGACCCGAACGCAGCTTGTTCGTTCTCAACGTGTCGATTGCGACCACGACGTTGTTCCGCACGTGATCGATGAGCATCTATTCCTGCCTCAGCGCAGCGATGGGATCGAGACGCGCTGCCCGCGCGGCAGGGTAAACACCGAATAGCACGCCGACTCCCGCGCCGAGCGAGAGCGCAAGCAGCACTGACCACGCCGTGACTTTTGCCGGAAGCGGCGAAGCGAAGGAAACGAGCTGAGCGAGACCCCACCCTGTCACTACACCCAGGATCCCACCGACACTGGCAAGTACGATTGCCTCGACGAGAAACTGTCGCCGGATGTCTCGGGAACGGGCACCAAGCGCTTTGCGGACTCCGATCTCCCTCGTGCGCTCTCCTACCGACATCAGCATGATGTTCATGATCACTATACCGCCGACGATCACTCCAATTCCGACAATAGCGGGAATAACCGAGAAGAGGACACTCGTGAGCCGCTTCCAGAATTCGATGAGCGCGTCGGCCGTTTCGACGGAGTAGTCGCTTTCTTCGCCGGGCTTCAGGCGATGAGCCGTGCGCATCGCGCCATCTGCCAGCGCCATCCCTCCCGCCACTTCTTCAGCACTCGCCATTTTTACTGAAATCGTCGTGGTGCGCCGACTGCCATACAGCGATTCGAACGTTGTAAACGGCAGCAGAACGAAACCATCGAAGGACTGGCCCAGCATGCGCCCCTTCTTCTCGATGACTCCAACCACCGTATAAGTACCGGTGAGAATCCTGATCGGCTTGCCTAGCGGATCGACATTCTCAAAGAGTTTCTCCGCTATGTCCGCCCCGATGACTGCAACAGGTTGTCGCTGCCTGACGTCGATGTCGGTAAGCGGGCGCCCGGAGGCGAATTTGTAGTCCTGCACTACCTGGTATGGCGGCGTTACGCCGAATATCGCGACGCTGCCGAGCGTGCGTGTTGACCACCTGACGTCAGCCGTTGGGGCAGGGAAGCCGGATTGGAGGCTGATCGCTACCGCTTGCGGCACGGCCGCAATTACGGCCGCCGCATCAGCCTCGGTTATCCTCGGCCTGCGCTGGACCCGGCGCATCATCTCGTCGTCGAATAGTCCGACCTGAATGGGCGTGCGACGAACCTGGAACGCGTTCTGGCCGACGATCGCGCCCGCGAGGTTGTCGGTCACGTACGAGTTCATGCCCTGAATGATCGCGACCACCGCGACGAGAAACGTCACGGATACGATTATCCCGAGGAGGGTGAAGAACGACCTTAGCTTGTTCTGCCTGAGCTGCTGGAGCGCTGTGAGAATGACGTCCGCGAATGTCACTTCGCGGACGCCCTTACATCACTCGTAGCGGAGCGCTTCCACGGGGTCGAGGCGCGAAGCGCGCGCTGCGGGGAGCATGCCGAATACGATTCCGGTGACAGCGCTTACTCCAAGTGCCGCGACGATCGCCATCAGCGGCGTAGATGCCGGTACGGGCGTGAATTTGTTGACCAGGTAGGCCACGCTCGAGCCAGCAGCCAGCCCGATCGTTGCGCCAACGCAGGTCAACGTAGCGGCCTCCACCAGAAACTGCCAGAGAATTGTCTTCCGCGTGGCACCAAGCGCCTTCCGCACGCCGATCTCACGTGTTCGCTCGGTGACGCTGATCATCATGATCGCAATGACACCGACGCCGCCGACCATCAGCCCTACAGCCGAGAGCGCAATCATGATGACGAAGAACACGCCGAAGAAACCGTCGTAGATCTCCATGAGTCCGTCAGACGTGATGATTGCAAAGTTGTCCGGCGTGCTCGGCCTGAGCCCGCGCTGGCCGCGAATGAGGGCGGTCACGGCGTCGATGGCCTCATCGCGAGGCACCGAAGTGCGCGGCCTGATCGTCAGGTCCAGCCTCGGCAGGCGGAAGCCAAGGTGCCGGCGCCCCGCTTCAATCGGAATGATCGCCTTCGGGTCGGTTCCCGATGTTGACGAGGTCGGCTTCCCGAGGAAACTCCCCTTATTGTAGTGAATGCCGATTACGGTGAAGGGCTTTCCGTCGATGTCTATGACCTTGTCGAGCGGGTCGGACTCGCCGAACAAGCGCTTCGCCATCTCCTCATTCACGACGACGATGTTGCTGCCCGTTGTGTTTTCGGCGTAGGTAAAGTCGCGACCTGACGTAATGTCGCCGCCATCGGCCGCAAGCCATCCCGCACTGTAGCCGTCGAGCCCGCCGCTCCTGACCAGTTTGTCCTTATACGTAAACCTTGCCTGCGTTCCGACATGCGCAGTTACTGCTGCGATTTCAGGAAGAGCCGCAATGCGGCGCGCCTCGTCCATCGTGATCGACGGGTTGCGGCGCCATGTGCAAGTGTCATCTGTGCCGTCGCAGATCGTGTTCAGGCTGACCGGGCGGCGGTACATGTAGAAGCTCGAAGGGCCCGCGGACTCGAGATCCTTTGCAACGCTTGCGTTGATTCCGTGAACCGCGGCCGAGAGTGTCACGACAACGAACACGCCGACTGCCACACCAAGTATCGTGAGCGCCGCGCGAACCTTGTTGGCGCGGATCGCATCGAACGCAATGCCGACGCCTTCCGCGAGGTTGAACAGCCATGATGAGAAACCCATTTACTCGGACCTCAGCGCGAGAATCGGATCCAGACGTGAGGCACGACTCGCCGGATATATCCCCGATATGATGCCGACGCCTGCTCCGACGATAACGCCAGCCACGATGGACCACGGCGCTACCGAGGCGGGCAACGGGGACACAGCGGCGATGAACTGAGCCAGGAGAATCCCCAGCACTATCCCGATCGCAGCGCCGACAGTACTCAGCGTGGCGGCCTCAACGAGAAATTGCGACATGATGTCGCGCCTGCGCGCGCCAAGCGCCTTTCGAATCCCGATCTCGCGGGTGCGCTCGGCAACAGCTACCAACATGATGTTCATGATCACTATTGCGCCGACGACGAGCCCGATTGCTGGCAGGATCACGCCGGCGATCACGAGCTTGCTCTTGATGTCGTTCCAGAACTTGAGCGCGGACTCTGATGTCTCGAGTGAGAAGTTGTCAGGCTGCGATGCCCGCAGTCCGCGACGGCCGCGCATCACCTGGCGGATAGTCTCCTGCGCCTCGAGCATGTCACCATCGCCCGGGAGCTTGATCTTCAGCGCATCGATAACCTGCGGCCGATTGACGACGTGCCGCAGCGGTGAGCGGTATGGCGCGATCGCGAAGCGATCGAGGGACAATCCGAAGATGCTGCCCTGTGATTCAGCGACGCCGATCACGGTGTACGGAAGACCGGCGACCTTCAGCTCGCGACCGATGGGATCGAGGTCAGGGAAGTAGCGTTCCGCGATCTCTTCGCCAACCACGACGACGGGTGATCCAAGCGCCATCTCCTGTGAGGTGATGAGCCGGCCTTTTGCCACCTTCATTTCGCGGATCTGGAAGTAGTCGCCGTCAACGGCCCACGCTTCGAGGTTTGCCGGCTTCGCCCAGCGCGAGGACATGGAAACATTGTCGTAACCTTCGGCCGACCAGAGAGTGCCCGGTGGAAGCGCGGATACCACCGGTTCAACATCGGTGATCAGCACGCGCGGACGACGCTGCATTGCGCGCCACTCTTCCTCGCTGACGTCCTCGAACTCACCGTTTCTCTTCAGGCTGACGGTGTTGACGCCAACGAGCTTGCCGACGAAATCGTGCTCCATGTAGCTGGACATCCCTTCTACGATGGAGACGACCGCAATCAGGAACATTACGCCGATGACAACACCCAGGAGCGTGAAGAAACTCTTCAGCTTCTGCACTCGGATCTGCGCCAGCGCGAGCCGGATTGCGTCGATGAAGGGCATTGACTACTTGTGAGCCGAAGCTGGGCCGCCCTGCATTTTCTCGGCGAACCTCTCGCGCCTGTCATCACTTTCGATCATGCCGTCGCGCAGGACGATGACACGACGTGCGTGTGCAGCAATGTCGGGCTCGTGTGTCACCATGATCACCGTCTGACCAGTGGTAGCGAGCTCCTCGAAAACGCGCATGATTTCCTCCGACGTGCTCGAGTCCAGATTTCCCGTGGGCTCGTCAGCGAGCAGGATCGCCGGATTGTTAACGAGTGCGCGCGCAATCGCTACGCGCTGGCGCTGTCCGCCCGAGAGCTCGTTGGGCCGGTGAGTGATTCTGTCACCCAGCTGCACGCGCTCGAGCGCAGCAATCGCGCGCTTGCGACGCTCATCCGACGGCACACCTGCATACACCAGCGGCAGCTCCACATTGTGAAGCGCAGTCGCGCGCGGCAGGAGGTTGAATGTCTGAAACACGAAACCAATCTCGCGATTGCGAACGCGAGCGAGCTCATCGTCAGCCATCGATGAAACAAGGTTGCCGCTAAGCCAGTATTCGCCGGCATCAGGCGTGTCGAGGCAGCCGATGAGATTCATGAGCGTCGATTTGCCGGACCCTGAAGGTCCCATGATTGCCACGTATTCGTTGCGGCGGATCGCGACATCTACGCCACGCAGCGCACGCACGATTTCACCACCCATGTCGTATTCGCGCTTGATGCCGCGCGTGACAATGACCCAGTCCTTGTCAGGTGCCGAGCCGGCCTGCTGCGTCACCGCCTGTCGTTCTGCGGTGAAGCTCATCGGCTGGTCTTCTGTTGTCTGCATCAGGATTTCTTAGCCTCTTCCTTTTTCTTGTCAGGCTCTGCGTTCTTGACCCGCGCGCTGTCTTTCAGCTCGCGAATTGCCTGGTAGGTTCCGCCAACGATGCGGTCTTTCTCGCTGAGGCCCGAGACCACTTCGAAGTACTTCTCGCCGGCTATACCTACTTTTACGGGCTTGAAGGTCACTTTGTTGTCAGCCCCTACCACGAACACGCCTTCGATATCACGCTTTCCGACCTGCTTCGAAGGCGCCGCCTTCGCCAGTGTCACGGCGCCGCTGTCCTTGCTCGCCGTCGAGTCCTCGCGAACCGTCAGCGCAATGATCGGAATCGACAGCACGTTCTTCCTGACGTCGGTAATGATCTTCGCCGTGGCCGAGAAGTCAGGCCTGGTTGTGGGGGGAGCATTGATCAGGGTGATGGTTACTTCGTAATCGATGGCCTGGTCAGCGGGGTTGACGCCGCCACCGACCGCCCTGATCGAGCTGTTGGAGATTTCAGATACACGGCCGATGAAAGTCGTGTCGGGGAAAGCGTCGATCTGCACGACCGTCGAGTCACCGATCGAGATGCGCGATACATCGGTCTCGTCTACCTTCACCTTTGTCTCGAGCAGGCTCATGTCGCTTATCGTGAGAAGCGTTGCAGCATCCTTGTTCAGCGTTCCCATGATTGCCGTTTCACCTTCGCGAACGACAAGTCTCGTCACGCGCCCGCTCATCGACGCGTAGATTGTCGTCTTCGCGAGCAGGCTTTGTGCATCACGCAGGGATGCCTGTGACTGCGCAATCCCGTTTTGCGCGGACTCCAGCTGCGCCTGAGCGACATCGACCTGAGTCTTCAGCTGCTCGACCTGCTCATCCGAGACCAGCGTCGGATTGGCGCGCTTCAGCTCGAGGAGGCGGGCGTAGTTGCGGCGCGCCTGGAGGAGACTGGGGCGCGCACTCGCTGCCTGCGACCGTGAGCTCGCAACCGCCGCCGCCGCCCGCTCAGCCGCGGCGCGATACTGCGACGGATCGATCTCGAGAAGGAACTGGCCTTTCGTGACGAGATCCCCTTCCTTGACTGCCAGCCGCACGATGCGGCCTGTGATATCTGATGCGAGGTCGACCTTGTTGTGCGGTTGAACCTGACCGCTCGCGGTGACTGAGGCCACGAGATCGCGGCGCTCAACCATTTCCATCCGGACGTCAGTCGCCTTGTTGCGTCCCTTGGCTGCGCTCAGTGCGCCGACAAGTACTATCACCAACAGGATACCGCCGCCAACTCCCCACTTCGTGCGCTTGGACATTTCCTTTTTCCCGTTATCTGAGTGGACGGCCAACTGCGCTTTCCAACGCAGCGAACGCCTTGTGGTAATCGTAGATCGCGTTGATGCGCTCACTCTCCGCGCGCTCATATGCAGCACGCGATTCAGTGAGGTCGACGAAGTTTACGGCACCGTTGCGATACCGGTCTTCCGTGAACTTGAGCTCCAGCCGCGCCTTCGCCGAGTTCTGCGCCTGGAGTGCGGCAGTGCGTGCCGCCGTTGTAAGTGTCAGATACGCTGCCGACACGTCAGCTGTGATTGCGAGCTCGCGGGCGCGAACATTGAATCGCGCGTCGGAGCTTGCAGCCTGCGCTTCCTGGACCCGCTGCTCTCGCGCAAAGCCATCGAAGAGCGGCATTGAAACAGTTGCCGAGATCGATCGCGGTGAGTTTTGAAAGTTGAATGGGAACTGACGGTTGTCAGAGCGTATTCTGGCAGCATCAGCATCTGTGAACACGAGTGCCTGACAACCGGCGAGATTGTTCGGGAGGTTCAGGGCTGCACGAACCTCTTCCTGTCGGATGCACGATGCCTTTCCCTCGAGAACGCCGGCTCCGGATTGCTGCACGAGGAGGTCGGGATTTGCGAAAGCGTATGTATATCCGGAGATACCAGTGTTGACACTCAGTGTCGGCGAGTACTCGCTTCGCGCACGCTTGACGTTGAGCTCGGCAACACGCTCGCGTGAGCGCAGTGCGAGGACACCGGGATTTGCCTGCCGCGCTGAAGCAAGCAGCTCGGCAAGTGCGGGCGCTTCATGAAGCGTGGTGAACTGAGTGGTGAGCGTGACGTCAGCGGGCTGCTCGACTCCCATCTGTTGAAAAAGTCGCAGCTTCTCGATCTCGATCTGGTTCCGGCCCTGCAGCACCTGAACCTGCTGTTGGCCAACAGCTACCTCAGCCCTCGATACGTCGAGCGCCGTTCCCGATCCAACCAGGGCGCGTGCCTGAGCGAGTACCAGCTGCCCCTGTGAGGCGACGAGCAGTGTGTCCTGGAGATCTGCCCGGGCAACTGCCTGGAGCACTGCGAGATACTGTTGCGCGACTGATGCGCGCAGCAGCTCGGAGCTTCCAGTGATGTCTGCTTCAACTGCATCGCGACTAGCGCGTTGAAGGCGCGGTGTGATGAAGGTTGCGCGATTGACACGGTAGCCGATGCCAATCTGATAGCTCGACTGATTGATATCGGAGGAGGCGCCAAGGGCCGTACCTCCGAAAATCTGACGGCCACCCTGTTGACGCTGTGCGAAGAAACTCGCATCAGCACTCGGCAACAGCTGCCCGTTAGCGGCGCGTACTGCCGCATCCGCCCCGCGGCGATTGTTGATGGTCGCCAGGTGCACGGGGTTGTTTCTGCGCGCAAGATTGATCGCTTCGTCGAGCGACAGTGTCGCCGACTGGGCAGGAGCAACGGCAGTCGTGGACTGGGCGGCTGCAATGCCCGGAACCGCGAGCGCCAATATCAGGCACAAACGCTTTGTCATTTTATTGTGATGGTGGATTCAGTGTGACATACGTGACGGTCAAAGAACCGGTTTCATCATTGCTTCAATCGGTTACTGCGGGTGCCAGGAAAATGCGGTCGCTGATGCGTGAGCGAATTCTTTCATAGAGGATGCGACCTTTCTCCGCCGTCGCGAGTGACGGACGCCCGATTGATCCTGCACTCGAGCTCGGAACCTTCAGCGACCCCCGCCGGTAACGCCGTAGCTCTTCGCGTGACATCATATAGTCTCGCGCGAGCTCGAGGTGTACCATCTCCGGAGCGAGGTGCAGCATTATGGACGTGTCAACTTCATCGCCATGCATTGCCTCGGTCTGGCCTTCCAGCAGCTCCGAGAGATTCACCGCGTAAATGTCGACCACCCGCACTCGCGCTCCAGCCGTGATGACGGTAGCGAGAGCTTCCTGGTGCGGGTCGTGCGCGTGCGCTGTCAACAGAATGAATTCCTTGAAGCCTGTCCCTTCCCACGAGTCCAACAAATCGTTGAGCATCCGGTGGAGCGTTTTCTTGCGCACAGAGGCGTTGCCTGTAAAGCCACGCTCGGAATCGACGTTTACGCCGTATTCAACGGCCGGTGCGCGCAGCACACCGAACTCCGCGGAGAGATCGTCGGCGAGGCGTTCTGCGATGTACGTCGCAGTTCCCAGCGGAAGATGGGGACCATGCTGCTCGCAAGTGCCAACCGGGATGATCAGTCGCGCGTCGTCCGCGATGACCGCCTCGATCTGCATCGGAATCAGCTCCTTGATCCGCAGCGGCGCGTTCTGCGGGAGCGGAACGATTGGTGGGTGCGGGGCGGGTCTTGTGAAGTCTTCTTGCAGTGACGAAGTGGTTGACGGCAATTGTGGGGTCATTCCCGGAGTGCGGCGATTAGAATCCTGAGTCGCTCTGGCGTGGCCCTGCTGGTCGCGGGAGCCGTCGTAGCGCTCCTCGCGTTCTGGCTGCGCGATCCCCTCATACCTTATGATGGCGGTAGTGCGGGCGCCAGCGAATTTTCTGGTGATTCAGCGCCCGACAATCCCTCCGTCCGGCGTGACGAGGCCATCCGTGCGATGGCCGAAGCGGTGAGATCGGCAGAAACCCGGCTTGCATCGATTGCGACTGACGCCCTGGATGCCCCGGCTGACCCTGCCGCGGCGTTCTCCCATCTCCGGAAGTTACCCAATTTTCCCGATGAAGGCGTCGTTCTCGTAGAGGGCGATCAGCCGACCGCGTGGGCGGGGCAGGTCCGGACGACGCCGGCGCTGACTGGCACCGGTCCAACGGTAACCTTCACCGATTTCTATGTAAGCCTGCAGGTTGTGGTGCAGCGCGGTGCCCGCAAGGCAATCGCGATGTCACTCATTCACGCCGAGGCGCCAGCGAGCGAAATCGCGGCGGCCTTGGAGTCCCGCATCCCCGAGCGGCGGGTTGTCGAGTCGTTCCGTTTCGCAGGAGCGGCAGACTCACTGGCCGGAATTCTCATCACAGGTCGGGGCGGCCATCCGCTTCTGAGGGTCGATGCCACGCCACTCTCTGCGGAGCGGGTGCGCTTCGCTACAGCGGCACGCGCACGGGGATGGGGCGTCGCGCTGCTGGCAGTAATGGTTTTCGTGTTGATCGCGGTTGGTTGGGTTGATCGCCGAAAACTGTGGCGGCGGCTCTTCACTCTCGTCGCTGCGGGGTTCGCCTTCGCCCTTATCCCGTGGAGTGCGTTCTCGAACTCTTCGAGCGCGTTTGACCCGGCCTACTTCTACACAACAATGCTGGGCCCGTTCGGTGCGAACGCGGGCGCTTTGCTCATGTTCGCATCGCTTGCACTGTTTGCCGTGATCGCGGTGATTCGCGCGCGTCCCGCAACTCCGCCCCGCGCTGTTGCTGCGGCCGCCGCGATAATTCTCGCCATCGGCGGCCTGGTCGTGACGCGTTCACTCGCGTCGGGGATCGCGCTCCCATTTATTGGATCGACCGCGACGCTCTGGCTGCAGTGGCAGACTCCACTCTTCTTTCTGTTGTTTGCTTCCTGGTTAGCAGCGACGTGGCTGGTCAGGATCGCGCTCCGGCGGCGTCCAGTGGTGCAGCTCAGAACTGCTGGTCTGGTTGCAGGCGCTTCGGGCGCGATCGCTGCATTTTTCGTCTGGAACGTCACGACGGAGCAGCGCCTTCAGCTCGCGATGCGCGACGTCGCCGGACTGGAGCGGGCTGATGGTGAAGCAGGCCTTCTGCTCACTCGTTTCGGGCAGGAGCTCATTGAATACGAATTACCCGGCACGCGCGCCCAGCTTCTTCGACGATATGCGGTATCTGACCTCGCCGCTGCGCAGGTTCAGGTTTCAATGTCCCTTTGGGATGCGATGGGCAAACGCTACGGGACGCTGGACCTGGCGCAGCTGCGGTACGACTTCGATCAACTCGCAATCAGCCTTCCCGCTGCTGACACCACTACCGGGCCGGTCCTGACCCAGAGCCTCGGGCCTGGTGGGCGGCTTCTCAACCTCGTGGTTCCCCATCGCGGCGGGGGATTTACTGTAGTTGTGGCGTCGCCTCGCACGCGCCTGGTAGCGCAGGATACATACGCCGCTCTGCTCGGCTTCACTCAACCCGATCAGACGGAGCCGCCGTATCTCCTTACCCTGGCAGACGTCAACACTCGAGCTGTGGCCCGCTCCGGTGCGATGACCTGGCGCCGGTTTGGCGACGAATGGCATGGCGATCAAATCGTGCAGACGTCGAGCGGGCCAGCGCGCGCGCACGTCGAGGTCGACGTAAGGTCGTGGGGAACACGCCTGGTTCGTGCTTCACTCGTGGTCATCCTCAACGTCTTTCTCGCGGGCACCCTGTGGGCACTGGGAACCATGGCCGAGGGCGGGTTTTTCAGGTGGCTGAGGAGCCGGGCGTCGCGGTGGATTCGCAGCTACCGCGGAAGACTTACTCTCGCGCTCTTCACGTTCTTTGTCGTGCCGGCAGTTGCATTTGCCGGGTGGTCATATCAACGCCTTCGAGGCGATGACAGGAACGTTCGGGAGCTACTCGTGCGTGAGACCCTGCACGCGGCCACAGGCGAAGACCCCATGGCGCCGGAAGTCCAGCACACAGAGGGGCAGACCCCGCTCTTCGTATACGAGCGCGCAATGCTCTCTGCGAGCAGCGACACTTTGTACGAGGCGATTTCTCCGGCCGGACGAATGCTTCCGCCCGGCGTGCACATGAGCATCGCGAACGAAGGCGAGCTGACTGCAAGCTGGCAGCAGACAATCTCGAACTCGAGCGTATTCTGGGGTTATCGGGCTGCGTCGAGCGAGCGTCGCCAGAGCTACGTGCTTGCAGCGCCTGCCAGGAGTGATGAGATACTGCTCGATCGCCGTCGTCGCGATCTCACGATGCTAGTGCTGTTTGCAACTGCTGCGGGAGGTCTCGCGGCCCTGTGGCTGAGCGGAATAGCTGCTCGCGTTCTCGCGCGGGATCTGGAGTTGAGCAGGATCGAGGTCGCGCGCGCCGAGCGCGTGCTGGCGTGGGGTGAAATGGCGCGGCAGGTCGCGCACGAGATCAAGAACCCGCTGACGCCGATTCGTCTCGGAGTGCAGCACCTCCGCCGCGCGCGCGCGGATACGCGCATCGACTTTGATCGCGTGCTCGACGAGAACGTGACGAGAATTCTCTCGGAGATTGATCGCCTCGACGAGATTGCGCGCGCATTCAGTCGCTATGGCAGCGCCCCTGCTGACCTGCCTCCTGCGGAGCCCGTTGACATCGCGGCGATATTACGTGACGTGATCGGACTCGAGAAGATGGGAATCGGCGGCGTGACATGGAGTCTCGCAGGCGCGGACCAGCCTGTTCTTGCCGAGGCGCGCACCGACGAGCTGCGCGATGTTCTGCTCAACGTGTTTGAGAATGCGCGCCTCGCGCGCGCGCGCAATGTTCGCGTTGCTCTCGCCAGACGCGAACGGCACGCCGTCATAGAAATTGTCGATGACGGCAGCGGGATATCGTCGGCAGCGCTGCCACGAGTGTTCGAGCCGCATTTCTCGACTCGTACCACCGGGAGCGGGCTGGGACTCGCGATCAGTCGCCGGTTGCTCGAGGCGTGGGGCGGCACAATCGATATTGCAAGTGAGGAAAGCAGGGGAACCAAGATCCTGATAACACTCAACGCCTCTAATCAGTGAGTGGCCCCCGGCGCACGCCGGCAGAACCGCGCAAGACGATATCGCTGCCGTCGCACATTGCGGCGTGGCAGCTGCCACCCGGATGGTCATGGGGTGCCCAGGGACTGATAGGCGATGAGCGTCACTATCAGCAGGTGACCGACGGACTTGGTCGTTCGCTGTCACTGGTCACGACACCTGATCCCGCGCACCACGCGTGGCTTCTCTCGGAAGCGAAGCACCTCGCGCATCGGAGTCATCCGAATATCCCGACTACATATCACTATTGGGTCGAGCAGCGCGAAACCGGACGCGGCCCAGGTTACCTGAGGCGGTGGATTACCGGAGAAACCGTCAGATCGCATCTCGAGCGGCTGGGCAGCGCGGAAATTCCCTATGTGCTGCAGGTGCTGCGCGGCGCGGGCTCGACGCTCTCGTATCTGCATGATTCCGGCGCAACACATGGTGCGCTCACCGTGGACACGGTGCGGGTCGCGCCGACAGGCAGGCTCTGGATGCTCGAATGGCAGTGGGCGGTTCCCCGCGATGACATCCCGCCGGGTGTTCGTCCGCTTCGATTCGGCGGAGCTGCCGAAGCCCTTCATCAGCCTGCAGTGCGTCCTCCGGAATGGGGGGACCACGATTGGCTGGCCACGCCGGCGAGCGACCAGTGGCAGCTCGCCGCTATTTGTTTTGCTGCGCTTACCGGCGAGGATCCACCGAGATACGACGCGCCGCCCGTCAGCCTCCTCAGGCCCGAATGTCCAGCGAGCGTCGCTACCGCAATCGATCGCGCCTTGCTGCCTGACCCATCACATCGGTTCCTGACTGTCGCGGGCTTCCTGCGAACCGCGGACCGGGGATACGAGAGCAGGGGCGTAATCGTTCCGCTACGGGATCTGGACGCAACAGGCGGAGAGGGGTCGGAAGAATCGAAAGTGCGACGCGCACTCGCTGATGACTACGAAGTTCTCTCGGCACTGGGTTCTGGAAGTTTCGGCAAGGTGTGGCGCGTTCGGGACCTCGCGCTCGAGCGTGAGGTTGCTCTCAAGGTCCTGCACCCGCGTGTCGCTGCGGATGCCAGTGCCGTTGGCGGGTTCTGGCGCGAGGCAAAGCTCGCGGCGAAGCTAGCTCACCCTGCCATTGTCCCCATATATGACTGGGATTCCCGCGGGGATCTCTCCTGGTACACGATGGAGCTCGCTGACGAGGGCTCGGTTGCGAGCCTCGTTGCGCGTAGCGGTCCGCGCACTATCGAAGAGATTGCGCAGCAGATCGAGTCGATCCTCGATGGGCTTGCCGCAGCGCATTCGATCGGAGTCGTGCATCGGGATCTGAAACCAGAGAATATTCTCATCGATCGGTACGGACGTTGGCGGATCACAGATTTTGGCATCGCTAACGCGACCGGTGAGGATGCAACAACGAATACCGGTACTCCGGCGTTCGCCGCGCCTGAGCAGTTGCTTGGCGAGGCACACGGACCCGGTGCTGACTGTTTTGCCGTCGCGGCCATCGTCGTGTTTACATTGAGCGGTGAACCCCCGTTTGGGGATGGCGACGCGCAGCAGATAGTGGCGAGGCAGCTTTCAGGGAGCCTCGATCTTTCGGGATTCTCGCCTTCGATCGCCGAGTGGCTTGCCCGCAGTCTCGAATCCCGGGAAGAAGCTCGCTATCCCGATGCTACGGTGATGAAAACCGCGTGGCGCACCGCGGTGAGGGCCACCAGGCGCCGTGACCGGGCCGTGTGGTGGCGCCTGAACTCGCTGCGACAGGGATAAAACAACGCTCGAAACGCAATACATGGCTCCGAATTTGCAAGCCGCTGACCTCGCTACATAGTGAGGATGGATGTGGTCGAGAGATTTTCAATGTCAGATGTTTGCGGCGCGGTATGGATATGTGCCTATTGGCGATGGTGTGCCTGCAACGCTGGCGCCGAAAGCAAAGCTCGATAAATTTGGCCGCAGGGCTTTGCTCTGTTCTGGTATTGAAGGTTACCGGCACACATCCTGCCTCACGGCAATCGCGATATCGATGTCCCGGTTGTAGTAGCTGTATCCACCATTCGAAAGAGGTAATTCACATGTCAAGAAGACGTTGGACCGTCTGCGCAATGACGGCCTTGCTCTTCGGCGGAACGGCGGCGGCACAGCAGCCGGGTACGCTGTTATTGGGCGGCTTTGGGCAGTACACAAAGTTCGACGAGGCTTTGAGGTTAGACGACACGTTCGGTGTCGGCGGACGGCTCGGCGCTTACTTTGCCCCAAACTGGAACCTGGAATACGATCATTCCTTCAACAAGCCCGAGCAGGTTGGGGCTGGTCAGACAGGAAAGATCTGGTACGGACCGATGTCGGCCCGTATCCGTTACAGCTTCCCGTTCGCGGGTCTTGGTGCGTTCCATGTCGGCGCTGGTGGCGTGCTGACGTCGTACGCCGGGTATGAGCCCGACGAGCCGACCGGCACCGAGCTGAACATTATCCGTACGAACCGCCGTGGATATAACTACGGTGCCGAAGGCAACGTTGGTTTCACCGTCGGACTCGCGGGCGTCTCGCTCCGCGTCGATGGTATCGTCGACTACATGCCGGAAGGCGGCCGCGTCGGCGGAACGTCGAACGCCGTGTACGACTCACACATGAACCTTCGTGCGCAGGCCGGACTCGAGTTCCGTCCGAACATCGCATCGCTTTTCGGCGGTGGCAGCATGTCAAACGCGAGTCTCGCCCCATGGGCGCCGTACGCGTTCTGGGATGACCTCGGAACAGACTGGGCACTCCCTGGAATGATCGAGCTTGGTGGCTTTGCGCAGTACACGAAGTTCGATGACAACGCACCGGGACATCCTGACGACGACGTTGGATTTGGCGGACGCGTTGGTGTTTTCCTTTCTGATCCGCACTGGCAGCTCGAAGCCGACGGACAGCAGACGAAGGGACTTCAGTGGGACCAGTCGAAGTTTGCTGGCGACCTGACGTTCCAGAGCTGGGCACTTCGCATGAACTACAACATCCCGATCATGTCGAAGGCGCAGTTCATCCTTGGCGCAGGCGCGGTTCGCAGCAACTACAGCGCAGGCCAGGAAAACAGCGGTCGTTCATTCACGTATAACTACGGTGCAAGCGGACTTGCTGGTCTCCGCTTCGGCATCGTCAACCGCATCGCGCTTCGCGTCGACGGTATCGCCGAATACATGAAGGACACCGAGAATCTGAACTTGATCGGTCGCGCCGGTCTGTCACTGCTCGTTGGTGGCGCCCGTCGTGAAGCCATGTGCACCTACGCTGGCCTGGAGAACATCCCGGCGTCCAGCCCGTCGTGCGTCGCGCCGGCTCCGCCGCCGCCGCCGGCACCTATTGTAACGATGTGCCCGTACCCGGGTCTGGGTGGCATCCAGGCATCTGATCCGGCTTGCGTTGCTCCGGCTCCAGCGGCAGCAGTCGTTGATACCGCAGCAATCACGGCACCGATCTACTTTGACTTCGACAAGTCCGACATCCGCACCGACGCGGCCGCAACACTCGATCGCAAGATCCCGTGGCTCCAGGCCAACCCCGGCATGCGCATCAGGATCGAAGGCAACGCCGACGAGCGTGGCTCGGATGAGTACAACCTGGCCCTCGGCCAGCGTCGTGCCGCCGCCGCGAAGCGTTATCTCGTGGAGCGTGGAATCGATGAAGGTCGCTTCGACCTCGTCAGCTACGGCGAAGAGCGCCCGGTTTGCACCGAGCACGATGAGTCATGCTGGCAGCGCAACCGTCGCGATGACTTCGTAATCGTGACGATCGGCAGCGACAACATCGTTGTCCCGGCCGGTGGCGAAGAGGAGTAAGCACTAAAAGCAGCAGATCGAAGGGAACGGGGCACCGAAAGGTGCCCCGTTTTCTTTTGATGTTACGAGAGCGTTGCTTGCGCATTGCCCGGGGAGGGTCGACAGTGACATGCCCTCAGGAGGGGTCCACCAGTGCGCAGAATGATGCTGATGGCGGTGGTTGCGGCAACACTGGCCCCTCCGGCCACGGCGGGGGCACATCCGTCAGTGTCTGTCGTTATGGACAAGCACGGAAATGTCTTCTACTCCGACCTCAAGCGCGTGATGATGGTCGCGCCTGATGGCACCAAGTCCATCGCGGTCCCTAACGTTCACACCCACGAGATGTTCATGGACGCCCAGGGGAACCTCTATGGTGACCATCAGTGGTCTGAGGGAGACCGGCCAAAAAGGTGGGGCCATCGCGTGTGGATGCGCGCCCCCGATGGTACGATAACGGACATAGTGCCCGCGTCGGACGGTCATCTCGACAACTATGGCTTCGCGCGGGATTCGATGGGCACCATGTACTGGGCGGCGCGCGGATCCTCGACAGAGATCAGAAAACGGGTGGGCGGCGGGGCTCCGGTAGTACATTCGCGCGGTCCATTCACTGACGTGCGATGGATGGTTGCAGCCGCCGATGGCACACTCTACCTGATCGACTCAGCGGATCTCAAGAAGGTGCTTCCCGACGGAAGGGTGATCGCAATTGCACCCGCGCTCGCGTCAAGGAGCTTGTCACGATTTGCGGTGAAAGATGCGCACCGGATCATGGGACTGTGGCTCGACGCCGGCAACAACGTTTATGCTGCTGGATATGGTTCGGGTGAGGTGAAGCGTGTCACTCCCACCGGCGACGTCAGCGTCGTATCCAGTTCGGCGCTCCCATGGTCGCCAACCGGGGGAATGGTCGCGCCCAACGGCGACCTCTGGATTCTGGAGGCCTCGCTCATCAATGAAGTGAGGCTCAAGCGGATTTCGCGAAACGGAGCAGTAAAGTTCTACTGATCCGCAGGATTATTTTTTCGCGAACAGCGGCAAATATTTGCTGTACCCCTCAGCCTGCAGCCTTGCCACCGGTACGAAGCGCATCGCTGCCGAGTTCATGCAATAGCGCAGGCCAGTGGGTCGCGGGCCGTCGTCGAACAGGTGACCAAGGTGCGAGTCGGCCATGCGTGAACGTACTTCAGTGCGCGGGTAGCCGAGCTTGTAGTCGGTTGTCGTGCGGATGTTCTTCGGTTCCAGTGGCCTATAGAAACTCGGCCACCCGGTGCCCGAGTCGTACTTCTCGCGCGAACTGAACAGCGGCTCGCCGGAAACCACATCGACGTAGATCCCATCCTCGTGGTTGTCCCAGTACTCGTTGCGATACGCCGGCTCGGTGTCGTCGCGACGGGTAACTGAGAACTGTATTGCGGTGAGCTTCTTTCGCAGGTCCGCGTCGCTTGGCCGTTGAAACGGTCCCTGTGAAGTAGCGACGGCGGCAGGCGTCTGCGCATCGCGGGAGATGGGTGTGAGCCCTCCCACGAGCAAAAATGCGGCGGCCAGGCGGTTTCTGAGAGGAATTTGAGCGATCATTGTAAGAGTTGGGGACGAGGTAAGCGCATCGTTCCGTGCATCTATTATACGCCACGACACATCAAATGGGTTCGTCCGGCGCGAGTTCGATCACCGCCCGGCGAAATCGATGCTGTTCGCGAGGGCACCCCGCTCAATTCTCCCTTGATGCTCGCCGCAATTCGCTCCGCCGCCCTGATCGGCATCGACGCGTATGATGTTGTCGTGGAGGTCGACGCTGCCCCCGGCCTTCCGCAGTGGACTTTGGTTGGCTTGCCCATTGGCGCAGTCAAAGAGAGTCGCGAGCGTGTTGGTGCCGCGCTCGTCAACTCGGGGTTCACGCTGCCGCCGCGAAGAATCACGATCAACCTTGCACCCGCAGATGTCCGGAAAGAAGGCACGGCGTTCGATCTACCAATCGCACTCGGGATACTTGTTGCGACGGGCCAACTTGATTCGGCGGCGGTAGATCGCCGCGTTTTTGTAGGTGAGCTCGGGCTCGATGGTCGTATCAGATCGATACGCGGTGCACTTTCAATTGCGCGCCGCGCAGCCAGGGCCGGGATTCGCGAAGTTGTGATTCCACCCGCGAATCATGCTGAAGCGTCGCGCGTGAGCACCGTACGACTCGGCGCGCCGATCGATCTGAAATCGCTTGTTGCGGACCTGCGCGATGGCGCAATGCCGTGGATTCAGGAAGCCCCGCCAATGTCGCCCCGCCGCCATGAAGATCTCGACATCGCCGACGTCGTCGGTCAGGACACGGCGAAGCGCGCGCTCGAGATAGCTGCAGCGGGCGGGCACAACTTGTTGCTTCTGGGGCCTCCCGGAGCAGGGAAGACGATGCTCGCGCGTCGACTTCCTGGAATCTTGCCGGAGCTGACCGAGGAAGAATCATTGGAGGTGATAGCGATTCATTCAGTGGCAGGAACGCTTACCAGTGAATCCACCATCACTTGCTCGCGTCCGTTCCGCGCGCCCCACCATTCGATTTCAAGTGCGGGACTGATTGGTGGCGGATCGAATCCACGGCCGGGAGAAGTGAGCCTGGCGCACAATGGCGTTCTTTTTCTTGACGAGATGCTCGAGTTTCCCCGTTTCGTTCTCGATGGGCTCCGGCAACCGCTCGAGGATGGCCGGGTTGTAATCTCGCGAGTAGCCAACTCCGTGAAGTTCCCCGCGCGCTTCACTCTCGTCGGTGCCACCAATCCCTGTCCCTGTGGGCGACGGGGAGATTCCGCTGCCATGTGCACCTGCTCGGTCACCGATGTGGAGCGCTACGCCTGCAGACTCTCTGGTCCACTCGCCGACCGCATCGACATGCACGTTGTCGCGGGATCCGTTGCTCTCTCTGATCTGGGCTCCGCCGCAACAGGGGAATCGTCTGCATCGATTCGGCGGCGCGTTGCAAATGCGCGCGATCTTCAGGCGTCGCGTTTCGCCCGTGTCCGTGGAGTGACCTGCAACGCGCACGCATCCGGCAGGTGGATCGACACGAGCGCGGACATACATGGTGACGCGCGCAAAATGTTGCAGAATGCGGCCGGTGCGTTGTCACTCTCGGCAAGAGGCTACCATCGAGTTCTGAAAGTGGCACGCACCATTGCCGATCTTGATGGATCCGCATCCGTCGGCAGTCAGCATGTGGCTGAGGCTATTCGTTTCAGGCCGGTGATCCGCACGGGTTGAGCCTGGATGCGGCGTCCATCGGGTGCCTCGCGCCTCAGACTCAACGGTTGATTGGAAACCCATCGGTGGCTCACGCGTCATGGAATTAGCGCCATGACAGCCATCGCCCGCTACGCGACCTCTTCGAGCCTGGATCATCTCGGACGCCCGATTCCGCCAACGGCGAATCCGGCGCCTGTTGCCGACGTCGCCCTCTCCGAAGTTCTTGCCGCGATGTCGAGTGCTCTCGACCTCACGGAGGGCCAGGAGCCCGGGCACACCGTTCGCACATGCATCATCGGGATGCGGATTGCTGAAGAACTCGACCTCTCGGCTTTCGACAAGGTGGCGCTCTACGGCGCACTTCTATTGAAGGACGCAGGATGCTCGGGTAACTCGCAGCGGGTTGCGGAAGCCCTGTCGGCCGATTCTCCGGCGAAGCCGCGATTGGCCATCGCCGACAGCCGAAGTGTTCGCGAGAAACTGAGCTCGCTGCTGAAGCGTAGCACCGCTACCGAGTCACAGAATGTCTCACGCGGCGAGCGCGGGCAGGGAATCGCCCTCAGGCTGGGATTCTCAACGGCGACCGCTGAAGCGATTCGCGGCATCGATGAACACTGGGACGGGTCAGGCGGACCAGACGGTTTGATCGGGCATGAGATTCCATTGTTCTCGCGAATTATTCTCCTCGCACAATCGGTTGATGCATTCGTCAGCCAGCGGGGACTTCTGACCGCAATGCGAATCGCGCGCGAACAGAGCGATCACTGGTTCGATCCCGCACTCGCGCGCATCGTCCGCTCATGGCGCGAGGAGTCGGATTGGTGGGACGCCCTGCATTCGTCCGATGCGGAAGCAATGGCAATCTCTCTCGAGCCACAGCAGCACACGCGCTACGTGGACGACAAGGGTCTCGACGAAGTCGCGCGTGCCTTTGCCGAGATCATTGACTCGAAGTCGCCCTTCACCTGGCAGCATTCGACGAACGTTGCAAAGTACGCACGTGCTGTCGCCTTCGAGCTCGGATTCGAAAAGCAGGAAGTACGCGTACTGAACCGCGCGGCCTTGCTGCATGATGTCGGGAAGCTCGGTGTGCCCTCCCGCATTCTCGACAAAGCCGGGCCGCTCACCGCGGAAGAGCGTTCGGAGATGCAGCGTCATCCGCTATACACGTGGGAAATTCTACAGCGCGTCGGCGCTTTTTCCAGCTTCGCCCGCACCGCTGCCCTACATCACGAGAAACTTGACGGGTCCGGCTACCCATGGGGCGTCAAGGGTGAGGATCTCGACCTGTCCGCCCGGATTCTCTGCGTTGCCGACATGTACGAAGCACTGACAGCAAACCGTCCGTACCGCGCCGGGCTCGGCCGCGAGACAGCACTCAAGATCATCCGCGAAGGCAGCGGCAAGCACGTTTGCGGCGTGGCGGCGGAAGCGTTGACAGAAGCGACCCGCCACCTGAAAGTCTCACTCGCGTCCTAGCCCCACCCGCCGTAGGCAATGAACGACTTGGAGAGGCCGCCGAGCTTCTCTACATGCACGGTCGCCCCGGGGAACAGCGCGGTGAACTTTTTTCTCGTGAGCAGCTGGATCGAGTCAACCTCAGCCTTTGCAGCAGCATAGTCAGGGATTCGCTTGTACCATCCCACGTCGAATCGATGGACCATCTGCGCGCGAGCCCATGATGGCAGGTACTGGAAGAACGGAAAAAGAAAATGTGGCTCGAGTGGAAACCGGCGATTCGGAGTCTGCACGAAATACCTTTTCCCGACCCTCATCACTTCGCTGGCCATGCGCCGCTGATCGTCGTAGCTCCCAACATGCTCGATCACGGAGTTCGAGAAAACGACATCGAAGGCACCGTCCAGGAATTGCGGAATCGACCGGGCGTCTCCGGCGGCGCTGATGAAATTTTCTGAGGTGACCGGTTGATGTTCGATGTTGAGAAGTGTGACCCTGACGTTGCCGGTGTCACCGCCCGTCATGAGCGTCCAGAATTCCTGTGTGCCCCCGATGTCCAGTATCTCGACGTGTCCGTCCAGCTTTCCCAGTAACGACAGAAAGAGCGCGAAACGAGCCCGTCGCATCCGCGTCGCCAGGGAGTCGCCGGCACTATTGTCAGCGAGTGACTTGATGAGGGATCCCTCCGCTCGCGTGGCTGCTTTTCGGGGGACCGGGGCTTCACTCATTGGTGAAAAAAGCTAACGCAGCCGAGTGTCAGGCGCGGGGCTTGCCCGATTCCCGAGGGGTCGGGCTTTGCATGGGCTGTCCGACAGGGGATATTCCTCACTCGACCTCCAGGATAAAAACCATCAATGTTTGGCTGCTTCCGAAGGCTCGGCTGTCTTGTCTTCCTGATCGTCCTCGGCATTTTCGCGTGGTTCAATCGCGACCGCCTCGAGGCCGTCTATCGTCGTTATGCCGGGGATCCGCGCCCGGACTCGACGATGGTCGTCAATGTACCTGGTGGCTGGGAGGCGCTGACCCCTGAAAAGGCTGCGAAGGGCCAGCGCACGGTTGAATCGCTCTCCCGACCGCGCGGGCCTGCCTACGCCAGCCTCACGGCAGGCGAAGCGGCGTCCTACATCTTCCTCGCGGTGTCGAAGCAGCTTCCCGCTTCATCAGAGGGAGTCACGTCATCGATCAAGGATGATCGCCTGATCGTGAGGGCTAATGTGGCGCTGAAGGACTTTGGCGCCGCCGGAGCGCTGGGGCCGATAGCGGGAATGCTTGGCTCGCGTGACACGGTCCAGCTTGGTGGGACAATGCGAGTCCTTCGTCCCGGCGTCGGTGAGTTCCAGGTGAAGGAAGTCAGGATCGGCGCTTTTCCGGTTCCCGCCGCAGTGGTCCCGCGGCTCATTCGCACGATGCGACGCGGCACGATGCCCGAGGGAATTTCCAGCGACGCGCTCCCCGTGAAGCTGCCGCCTTACATCGGCGACATCCGCATCGCGAACAGCAGGATCACTCTTTACAGATCGACGCAATGAACCGTCGCATCCTCGTTGTCGATGACGAGCAGGGAATACGTGCCGCCTTGGGCCAGCTGCTCGAGTACGAGGGCTACGAGGTTCACACTGCATCCAACGCTGACGATGGCATAGCCGAGTACCAGAAGTTCAGGCCGAACCTGGTATTCATGGACGTGAAGATGCCCGGCATGGACGGCATGGATGCGTTGCGTAAACTGCGCGAGATAGATCCGGCGGCGACAGTCGTGATGATCAGTGGTCACGCAACGATACGGACTGCTGTCGAAGCGACACAGCTCGGTGCATACGAAATACTGGAGAAGCCTCTCGATACCGACAGGATTCTCGTGATGCTGCGCAACGTGTTCGACCACCTGAATCTTCGCGAGGAGAACTCCCGGCTCAAGAACATCAGCAATTCGCCGTACGAGATAGTAGGTGGATCGCCGGTGATGCGCGCGATGGTGGAGAAGATCGAAAAGGTCGGAGCTACCCCCGCGCGTGTTCTCATCACTGGCGAGAATGGTACAGGCAAGGAGCTGGTCGCACGCGCGCTGCACCGTCATTCAGCGCGTGATGGCAAGCCGTTTGTCGAGGTGAATTGCGCAGCGATACCGCAGGAGCTCATCGAGAGCGAGCTCTTCGGTCACATGAAGGGCTCGTTCACAGGTGCGATCGCCGATCGTGCGGGAAAGTTCGAGCAGGCAAACAAGGGTACGCTGTTCCTGGACGAGATAGGTGACATGAGCATGAGTGCGCAGGCGAAAGTGCTGCGCGTGCTGCAGGACAACGTCATAACCCGTATCGGTGGATCGAAACCGATAACCGTGGATGTTCGCGTGCTTGCCGCGACCAACAAGAATCTCGAGCAGGAGATTGCTGCCGGAAGATTTCGCGAAGATTTGTATTACCGGCTGAATGTCGTTCCAATTCATGTTGCGCCGCTGCGCGAGCATCGCGAGGATATCCCCCAACTCGTTGAGTACTTCGTTTCCGTACTCTCGGCCCGTGAGGGAATCACGCCCCGGCGTGTCAGCGAATCCGCGCTTGCAAGGCTGATGGAGCTCGATTGGCCCGGAAACGTTCGGGAGCTGCGGAACACCGTTGAGCGTATGCTCATCCTTGCGACCGGACCCGAGCTCAGTGCAAAGGATGTCGACAGACTCGCCGGCGCCCGCGTCGCCGACGACACTGGGCTTGGCAGCCTTACCGCGCTGAAAACCTTCGAGGAGTTCAAGGAGGCGGCGGAACGCGCTTATCTTCTTAGCAAGTTGCGCGAGTTCGACTGGAACGTGTCGGAGACTGCACGCGCGGTGGAGATGCCACGCTCGAATCTCTACAAGAAAATCGAACGTTACGCGCTGACGCGCGAGCACACTTAGACCAACAAAATATGAAACAGTTCAACAACTTCATCGCCGGCGCCTGGGTCCGCCCTGACTCCGGCGACTATTTCGAGAACCGCAATCCCGCTGACCGTACAGACCTCATCGGGGCATTCCCTCGTTCAGGAGCGTCAGACGTACACCGCGCAGTTGAAAGTGCCAAGCGCGGCTTCGCGCTCTGGCGTTCGACACCGGCGCCCGCGCGTGGCGATGTGCTGCGTGTTGTCGGCGACCTCATGACGAAGCGCAAGGAAGAGATTGCAAACGCCATGACGCGCGAAATGGGGAAGCCGCTCACTGAAACCCGCGGTGATGTGCAGGAAGGGATCGATACCGCCTACTACGCATCCAGTGAGGGCCGCCGCCTCTTCGGCCATACCGTGCCCAGCGAGCTGCGCAACAAGTGGGCGATGAGTTACCGACGTCCTATCGGCGTTGCAGGGCTGATCTGCCCGTTCAACTTCCCGATGGCGATTCCAACCTGGAAAATGTTCCCGGCCCTCGTCTGCGGAAACTCCGTCCTCTTCAAGCCGGCCGAGGATGTGCCGCATACCGGGACGCTGCTGGTCGAGATTCTCCTCGAGGCGGGCTTGCCGCCCGAAGTGATTCAACTCATCCACGGAACGGGAGAGGAGGCTGGCTCGGTCATTGTCGAGCATCCCGATGTGCCCTTGATCTCGTTCACTGGATCGACTGAAACTGGTAGCATGGTCGGCGCGACTTGTGGGCGGATGCACAAGCGGCTTTCGCTGGAGATGGGGGGCAAGAACGCGCAGATCGTGATGGACGACGCCGACCTCGAACTCGCGCTCGAGGGCGCCCTGTGGGGTGCGTTCGGAACGACCGGGCAACGCTGCACGGCTACAAGCAGACTCATACTTCAGAGGGGAATTCACGACCGCTTTCTGGGAATGCTGGTGGACAAGGCAAGGGCGCTGAAACTCGGCGATGGAAGGAAAGAGGGAACCGATGTCGGGCCGCTGATCAATGAGGCCTCACTCGCGAAAATCGAGCGCTACATAGATGTCGGTCAGGAGGATGGGGCCGATCTCCTCTGTGGTGGCAGGCGCGGTGAAGGGAAGGCGCTTGCTGACGGAAATTTCTTTGAGCCGACAATCTTTGCGAGGGTCGAACCCGGAACGCGGTTGGAGCAGGAAGAGATTTTCGGACCGGTGCTGTCTGTCATTCGCGTCGCGACCGCCGAGGAAGCGTTTACAGTCAACAATGACGTCAAGTATGGCTTGTCGTCTTCCATATACACGTCGAACGTGAACGTTGCGTTTCGCGCGTTGAATGAACTGGACAATGGGATCACCTACGTGAATGCACCTACAATCGGCGCTGAGGCACACCTTCCTTTTGGAGGGGTAAAACAGACCGGGAACGGACACCGCGAGGGCGGGTGGCAGGTGTATGAGTTCTATTCCGAGACGAAGGTTGGCTATGCAGACTTCTCGGGAACTCTTCAGCGCGCCCAGATCGACAACTATCTTGGAACGCCGAGCTAAGGAGAACGTCCAGCGAATGCAGGTGACCGAGGAGCGTCGCGCCAGCGCATTGGTGAGGGCAAATGGGGGCCACAGCGGAAGCCGCCTGGGTTTCGTCTGGGAGTGGCTGCGCTCGGTCGCAATTGCCCTCGCGCTGTTCTTCGTCGTTCGCGCGTTTTTCATTGAGGCGTTCAAGATTCCCACGGGAAGCATGGAGGGCACGCTCCTCGTGGGTGATTTTCTTCTGGTGAACAAGATGGTGTACGGTGCGGAGCTGCCCTTTACTGGTGTAAAGCTCCCCGCCTTACGCCGTCCACAGCGCGGCGACGTCATCGTCTTCGAGTGGCCGCGCGATCGCACGAAAAATTTCGTGAAGCGGATCGTAGGCATGCCAGGCGATACGCTCGAGATGCGGCATGGTCAACTGATCAGGAACGGCAAGTCGCAGAAAGAGCCGTATGCGCTGCATACTTCGCCGGGAGTAGACGTTACCGACGAAGAGTTCAACTGGCAGCTCGGGTATCTGCTCGGAGCCAATGAACCGGTGAAGACGCCTCCACGTTCGCCACTTGCTGTCGCCCGACTGGAAGCGAGCACGGGATATCATCCGACGCGAAACAACTGGGGTCCTCTAGTCGTCTCTCCCGATAACTACTTCGTGCTCGGCGACAACAGAGACAATTCTCTCGACAGCCGGTATTGGGGACTTGTCGCCGACTCACTTGTGCGCGGCCAACCACTTGTTGTCTATTATAGTTACAATCCCGATGGAGCTGTGAAGCTCGACTGGTTGACGCGCGTCAGGTGGAAGCGTTTTGGTGAGATGGTTCAGTGATCGGGTCCGGCTCGACACCGCAGTCGAGCTCAGGCACATTACCGTGGTCGTAAAGAAGGAGCAGCAAAAGGCATGGCGGTCTCGGTAAATCGCAAGTCGCAGTTCGAAGAAGGCTCGCTTGATCAGTATCTGCGAGACATCAGTGTCTACCCCCTGATTACGCGCGAGGAGGAAGTCACTCTCGCGCAGCGGATACGCACAAACGACCAGGAAGCACTCGACAAGCTCGTCAGGTCGAATCTCAGATTCGTCGTTTCAGTCGCGAAGAAATACCAGAATCAGGGCGTGTCGCTTTCCGACCTGATCAATGAGGGCAACCTCGGGCTCATTCGCGCTGCGCACAAATTCGACGAAACGAAGGGGATCAAGTTCATCTCCTATGCGGTCTGGTGGATTCGGCAGAGCATCCTGCAGGCGCTGGCTGAGCAGTCGCGGATCGTTCGTGTGCCGCTTAACCGGGCTGGCGCACTTCATCGGATAGGAAAGCGGGCCAGCACTCTGCTCCAGGAGCTGGGGCGTCAGCCGACGCACGGTGAGATCGCGGAAGGTCTCGACATCACTGAAGAAGAAGTCGCCAAGACGATGCTGATCTCGCAGGTGCATCTGTCGCTCGACGCACCGATGACGCCCGGCGAGGACAACAGGCTTCTCGATTATCTGCCCGACACGACAAATCGCACGCCCGACGAGCAGACTTTTGAGAAGGCTCTGACGGAGGCGATCGAAGAATCACTGTCAGGACTGAAGGAACGCGAGTCGAAGATCCTTCGCTTGTATTTCGGGCTTGATGGTGAGGACCCGATGACCCTCGAGGATATCGGCACGCTCCTCGGTATCACGCGCGAGCGTGTCCGCCAGATCAAAGAGAAAGCTTTGTTGAAGCTTCGCCACAATTCCCGGCGCCGGGCGTTGGAGTCGTTCCTGGGGTAAGGTCTCGTCCGTCAACCCCATGGGGAACCGATTTGACGGATAACTGCACGGATCGGACGGGTCAAGCATCATCTGGGAAGCGAAGTTTCGCCATAGCGAGTGACGTCAGCGGGGGCGGTGTGCGTTCCTTTCTGTTGTTAACCCCAGAAAAGAAACGTTCGGTTGCGAGATTGTGGCTTTGTCCGAAGGAATCCCGCGTGGTTTATCCGTCAGATCTGTGCAGTTATCCGTCAAATCCGTTCCCCCCTGGGTTTCTGTCGTCCCGCCAATTCGACAGTTGCTAGATTTGAGGAATGGCAAGCCAATCCTCATTCGATGTCACCACTGGCGTCGACCTCCAGGAAGTAGACAACGCGGTCAATCAGGCCCAGAAGGAGATCGCCCAGCGATACGACTTCAAGGGCTCAGTCGCTACTATCGAATTCAAGCGCGTCGAAGGCACACTCGACCTCATGGCTGAGAGTGAATACCGGATGGAGGCATTGTTCGACGTCCTCCAGTCCAAGCTCATCAAGCGTGGCGTGCCCGTAAAAAATCTCGACATCGGCGACGTGAAGCCGGCAGGTGGTGACAAGGTTACCCGCCAGATCAAGCTCAAGATGGCGCTGGATGGCGACACGGCAAAGAAAGTTGCAGCAGCCATCAAGGAAGCGAAAATGAAAAAGGTGCAGGCCGCGATTCAGGGCGATCAGGTCCGCGTTACGTCTCCGTCGAAGGACGAGCTCCAGGATGCGATGGCGCTCCTTCGCTCAAAGGACTTCGGCGTGGAGCTCAAGTTCGGCAACTACCGCTAGTGAAAGTCGGCTTCATAACACTCGGCTGCGACAAGAACACCGTCGACACCGAGCGCTATCTGGCCGAGCTGTCAGACTATGGCGGTGAGTATACGCCAACGCTCGGCGAAGCCGATGTAATCATCGTCAACACGTGCGGTTTCATCGATGCGGCGAAGAAGGAATCGATCGACGCGATGATTGAAGCTGCGCGGTACAAGTCTCATGGATCCTGCCAGGCTGTTGTCGGCGTCGGCTGCATGATCGAGCGGCACAAGCCGGAGCTCATCGAAGCGCTTCCGGAGATAGACATATTTCTCGGCGCGTCCGAAAGCGGCCGTCTCGCTCAGGAGCTGGCAGAGCGGGGTCTCATCGGAGATCCAGTCGCCATGCATCCGGGAGTTCGACTCTATACCGGCGACCTTCCGCACGTTCGGTATCTCAAGATCAGCGAGGGGTGCGATCACGGATGCGCGTTCTGTGCGATTCCCTTGATGCGAGGGAAGCACCGGTCATTTGCGCGCGATGAGATTATCAGGGAAGCGCAGCTGCTCGAGCTTCAGGGAGCGAGGGAAATAAATCTTGTCGCCCAGGACCTCGCGCACTACGGCCGGGACATTCGCGATGGGGTGCGGCTCCCCGAGCTGCTCGAGTCAATCGTTGCCGAGACCAGCATTCCGTGGATCAGGATGCTCTATCTCTACTCGACCGGGATAACACCGCAGCTGCTGGAAGTTGTTGCGCGTGAACCGCGCATTTTGCCTTATCTCGATATGCCGATACAGCATGCATCCGACGCCGTGCTCGCGCGGATGCGCCGCCCGGAGAGAAAACGAATCATTCGTGATCGCGTCGCAAGTTTTCGTGATGCGGTGGCGGGAGTAGCCATTCGTACAACGTGCATCGTTGGATTTCCGGGCGAGACCGAAGCGGATTTCGATGAGCTGCTCGAGTTCGTGGAGGAAACGAAGTTCGATCGCGTCGGTGCTTTCACATATTCGCCACAGGAAGGGACGCGCGCGGCAGTGATGCAGGATGATGTTCCGGACGCCATCAAGCGTGAGCGGCTGGAGCGTCTGACAGAGCTTCAACGCGCGATCACCGCAGATCGATATGAGTCCCGGATCGGAACTGTGTCGCGACTTATCGTGGACCGGATCGACGAAACTGGAAGAACTGTTGGCCGGCTGCCGTGGCAGGCCGACGACGTTGATGGAATAACAATTCTCGACGAGCCAGCAGGAGCTGGCCAGTTTCTCGATGTTGCCGTGCAGGAAGTAGTCGACGACTACGATTTCCGGGCGTCGATCATAGCTCGCATCGACCCGGTTCCAGCGCCGGTGCCCGCAGCCCGTAGCAGAGTTCTTCCGATGGCTGTCACGGTGGGCAGCTACGGTCGTTGACCCGTGGCGCGAGAAGTGTAAGGATTCGCGGTACCCAGTCGTCTTGAAGTCATGAGGATCCCCATGCGAAAGACTCTATTCATTGCCATCGTCGGAGCCGTTGCCTGCGCCTCCACACTCCCAAAACTCGAAGACATCCCGATTGACGAAGGCGATCAGCCTGTCAGGATCGCGCTTGCCGTTTCAGCGGAAAACGCGAAGGTCGGTGGGACAGGCACCTGGCGAATCTACAGCCGCAACAGCGCAAACCTCGTTACGTCGGGAACTGCCGGTTCAACGATGAACATCGAGCGGCGCGGAAGTCAGCTCGTCGCAGTGAAGCCCGATGGTTCGGTGACGTCACGGCAGACGGCTCCCCTGCTAGTCCGCGCAACGACTCCCGGATCCTTCGTCACCTGGGACGGGAAGCGCTACCGCGGCGAGTTGATCATCACGCCGAACAACGGCGGCCTTCTCGTTGTAAACCGGCTGGGCGTTGAGTCTTATCTGAGAGGTGTCGTCCCACTAGAGATCGGTGGAGTGGCAAAGCCTGGTGATGAGTCCGCCGTGGAGGCCCAGGCAGTCGCGGCGCGCAGCTACAGCTACATACACATCAATGATGCAGGAACGCGCGGTTTCGACATGTACTCAACAGTGCAGGATCAGGTGTACGGCGGCGTTGACGCAGAAAAGCCGATGTCCGACGCCGCTGTGGATGCCACTCGCAACATGGTGCTGCGTTACGCCGGACGTATCATCAACACGCCGTATCACTCGACGTGCGGGGGCCGTACAACTGAAGTGCAGGATGTCTGGTGGCGCCGTAACAACGAGCCGTACCTCAAGGCAGTAAGCGACCAGATTCCGGGCACTGACAAGTACTACTGCGACATATCCGGCCGCTTCCGTTGGACAGCAACCTTTAGCGGTGATCAGCTGCAACAGACGCTCGAGAAATATCTTGGCACCGTAACACAAGGTTCCGAGCCGGCCGTCGCAGCTAACCCCAACACGGCGCGGTTGTCACTTGGCCGCATTTCCAGTTTCACCGTTACAGGCCGGACGCAGTCGGACCGCGTTGCGTCAGTCTCGATCCAGACCGCGCGCGGCAATTATGTAGTCCGCGGCAACGATGTGAGGTTCATCCTTCGCACGCCGAGCGGCAGTCTTGTCAACAGCACATATTTTACCGCCGAGTCACGAACAAATTCGTCGGGTGCGATCGATCAGCTGACTTTACGCGGTGGCGGCTACGGTCACGGAATCGGCATGTGCCAGTGGGGCGCAATCGGGCGGGCTCGCGCAGGTCAGGACTACCGGACGATTCTGACCACGTACTATCAGGGGACAACAGTGGGACGCATAGGCGGATGACAGTGTGAGCTCGGACATCAGGCTTGGACTCGTAGGTGCTGGGGCGATTGCCCAGCTTGCCCACCTGCCCGTGCTTTCCCGAATCAAAGGAGCCAGTCTGGTCGCGATCTGCGATAACGACGGCCCGAAGGCGGGCGCGCTCGCGCAGCGGCTCGGGGTGCCGGACATCTTCACCGACTTCGACGAGATGCTCGACTCCGAGGAGATCGATGCTGTCGTCATTGCCACGCCCAATCACCTGCATGAGCCACACGTGCTTCGTGCGCTCAAGCAGAAGGTCAACGTGCTTTGCGAACGGCCGCTTTCGCTCACTATCGGTGGCGTCACTCGCATTCTCAAAGCGGCCGAGGCGGCCGACAAGAAAGTGGTCGTAGGTAACAACCATCGCTTTCGCAGCGATGTGCAGCAGCTCAGCAGGTTCCTGCAGGGTGATGAGCTTGGAAGGGTGATTGCAATGCGCGCCGGACAATATCAGTTCCGCACGGGGCTTCAGGGATGGCGTAATCGCAAGGCGGAGGCAGGTGGCGGAGCGTTCCTCGAGTACGGCTACCCGCTGCTCGACCTGTCACTCTGGCTCGCTGACTTTCCGGATCCGGTTCGCGTGTCAGCGCAAATGGACAGAACGTCTGACCACTCAGTGGAAGACATGATGCTGGTGCACCTGGAGTGCGCCAACGGAATATCGCTCAGTATCGATGTCTCATGGGCATATGTCGGGCAGGAGGAGCGGTGGTGGTTCGAGGTGATCTCATCACGCGGAAGCGCCCGCCTCTCCCCCTTGCGTGTGGTGAAGGAGCTCAACGGGCGTCCAACCAATGTCTCGCCAACGGGTGCTGCCGCTCGCGAGAGCGTGTTTCTGCAGTCGTACAGGGCTGAGATCGCACACTTCATCGCCGTGCTTAACGATGAGGCAGCGTACGATCCTCCAGCGGATCAGCTGAAAGTGATGCGTGTGATGGAGGCGATTTACAAATCCGCCGAAGAGGGTCGAGAGATTCTGCTGTGATCGGCGCGATATTACTCGCATCGATACAGATCGCGACGGCCCAACCTGCGCAGCGGGAAATGCCGGATTCATCGCCGGTGTCATCAGTAGCGTCGGGCCTCACTGTCTATCTCCTCACAATGGGCCCCGGCGATCAGGTCTGGGAAAAGTTCGGCCACAATGCGATATGGATTCACGATGCAGCTACTGGTCGTGACATCGTTTACCACTGGGGCCTGTTCGATTTCGCTGACAAGGATTTCGTTCCCCGCTTTATCCAGGGGCGGATGCGCTACTCCATGGGCGCGTTCGACATGGAGCAGACCATCGAGGCATACCGGCAGACAAATCGCACGGTATGGGCGCAGGAGCTCAACCTCGACCCGGCGGAGAAGCAGAAGCTTGCCGACTTCGTCGCCTGGAACGCGCAACCAGCGAATCGCGACTACGACTACGACTACTACCGCGACAACTGCTCGACCCGGGTCCGCGATGCTATCGACAATGCACTCGGCGGCGTGATAAGGAACGCTTCCCTCGAAGTGCCTACCGGCACCACGTACCGATCGCATACGTCGAGGCTTACACAGGACGACTTCGCGGTATTCACCGGCACGATGATCGGACTGGGCCAGCCGGTTGACCGGCCGATCTCTGCGTGGGAAGAGATGTTCCTGCCGGTGCGGATGAAGGAGCAGCTCAAAAAGATTCGCGTGATGACTCCGTCGGGGTCAGAGCCGCTCGTGAAAAGTGAGCAGGTGGTGTTCCAGGCGACACGTCCCGCGGAAGAAATATCTGTGAAACGCGGTATCGGTGGGTATCTGGCGATAGCAGCAGTTGTCTTTGCGTTGGGTGCCCTCTTGTGGATTCTCCCTGTTGGATCCGGTCGAAAGACCGGAGCGCTGGTGCTTGCGGTGATCTGGAGCTCAGTTGCGGGAATCGCGGGAACGCTGCTCGCGTTTCTGTGGGGGTTTACCGATCACCTTTACAGTTATCGCAACGAGAATCTGTTCCAGCTGAATCCGGTCTCGCTCTTACTCGCGGTTCTCCTCGTACGCCTGATCTGGAAGCGGAGAAAAGGCGTTGATGCCTCAGCAGGTTCGCGGAAAAACTCGTACCGTGTCGCTCTCGTTGTTGCCGCTGCGTCCCTTGCCGGTTTCGTGCTTCAGATCCTTCCCGGACTGAACCAGGTCAACGCAGCCGTGATTGCGCTCGCGCTTCCGCTTCATGCAGGCACGCTCGCGCTGATCCTTGCACTCGATCGCAAACCGAGAGAGGCAACGTGAAACTCGCTGTTCTTGGACTCCTCACACTTGCTGGTTGCGCAACCACCATGACGCCTCGAACTGACCTCACGCTGGCGATCGTCAACGCGCGGGTATGGACTGCCAACCCGAAACAGCCATGGGCATCGGCTGTCGCGATCGGCGGGGACAGGATAATCGCAGTGGGTACCAGCGCGGAAATTTCCAAGCTCGCGCGAGCCACGCCATCCGCGAGAGTGATCGACGCCGCGGGTGGCCTGGTTACGCCCGGGTTCATCGACAGTCACGTTCATTTTGTAGATGGCGGACACCGCCTCGCATCGGTTCAGCTTCGCGATGCGAAGACGCCCGAGGAGTTCGCGGCGCGCATCAAGGCGTTCGCCGCGACTGTTCCGGCAGGAACATGGATTACCGGCGGTGACTGGGATCACACCCTCTGGGGCGGCGAGCTCCCGCACAAGAGCTGGGTAGATTCGATCACGCCTGCGCATCCGGTCTGGGTGTCCCGCCTCGATGGACACATGGCGCTTGCAAACTCTGCCGCACTCTCGGCAGGGAAAGTGACCAGGGCGACTCCGGAGGTCGACGGCGGTACGATCGTGCGCGATCCGGACGGTGAGCCTACGGGGATACTGAAGGACAACGCGCAGTCATACGTCGGAAGAGTAGAGCCGGCCGCATCGCATGAGATGGATGATCGCGCGCTTCAGGCTGCGATGAAGTATGTGGCAGAGCAGGGCGTGACTTCCGTGCATGACATGGGCGGGTTCACCAACCTTGCGACGTTCGACCGCGCACACGGCAGGAAGTCGCTGATCACGCGCGTGTATTCAGTCACGCCGATCTCCCAGTGGGAACGCCTTCGGGATCTGGTCGCGCAGCGCGGAAAGGGCGACGAGTGGATTCGCATTGGGGGACTCAAGGGATTCGTGGATGGATCACTTGGATCGCATACCGCGGCCATGCTTGCGCCGTTTACCGATTCACCTGCCGATTCGGGATTTCTCGTCGAAACCGAAAACGATCTGTACTCGTGGGCATCCAACGCTGACAAAGCAGGGCTTCAGCTTGTCATTCATGCGATCGGCGACAAAGCGATACGCACCCAGCTGGGAATCTTCGAGCGTGTTGCCGGAGAGAACGGGGCAAAGGACCGGCGGTTCCGCATCGAGCACGCCCAGCACATACACCCGACCGACATCCCGCGATTTGCAAAGCTCGGCGTGATTCCAAGCATGCAGCCGTATCACGCAATAGATGATGGAAGATGGGCCGAGCGTGTGATCGGACCCGAGCGGAGCCTGACGACGTACGCTTTCAGGTCACTTGTCGAGTCCGGCGCTCGCGTTGCATTCGGAAGCGATTGGTTCGTCGCCCCGCCGACACCTCTCGAGGGCATCTACGCTGCTGTGACACGCCGCACGCTTGATGACCGGAACCCCGACGGGTGGATACCAGGCGAGAAGATCACCGTCGAGCAGGCGCTCAGGGCGTACACGATCGATGCCGCATACGCGTCATTCGATGAAGGCATCAAGGGATCGATCGAGCGTGGCAAGCTGGCAGACCTCGCGATCATCGACCGCGACCTCACCCAGATAGCCGCCCCATCTATCCGCGAAGCAAGGGTTCTCAAGACCATCGTGGGCGGCAGGGTGGTTTTCGAGGCTCCAGCCCGATAAGCTGAAGGATGGCAACTTCGACCTTCTGATGGGTATCAGGAAGCTCGGACCCACCCCACAATCGGATCAAAACCTCTATGAATCATCGTCTCCTTCCCGCCGCGATGTCGGCGCTCGTATTTGCAGGAGCGCTTGCCGGAGATGCGGCTTCCGCAGCTGCCCAGTCTGCCCCCGCCTCGAGCGACATCCTGCCCTTCAAGGCGACCGAGCGGACCCTGTCAAACGGTCTCAAGGTCATCATCGTCCCGACGGGATTCCCCAACATTGTCTCTCTGCAGATTCCCGTTCAGACGGGATCGCGCAATGAGGTAGAACCCGGCAAGTCGGGGTTCGCGCACTTCTTCGAGCACATCATGTTCAGGGGCACGAAGACCCAGACACAGGAAGACATGAGTCGGACCCTGACGAAAGCTGGTGCTCGCGAGAATGCATATACAACAGATGACTTCACGAACTACTACATAACGTTCGCGAAGGAAGACCTGGAGACGATGCTCGCGCTGCAGGCCGACAGGTTCCAGAACCTCCAGTACGCGGAACCCGAGTTCAAGACGGAATCACGCGCGGTACTTGGCGAATACAACAAGAACTCAGCGAATCCGACCTCGAAGCTGTTCGAGGCGATTCGCGAAGCCTCGTTCTCGAAGCACACGTACTCGCACACCACGATGGGATTCATCAAGGACATCGAGGACATGCCTAACCAGTACGAGTACTCGAAAGAGTTCTTCAAGCGCTGGTACCGTCCCGAATACACGACGATCATCGTCGCAGGAGACGTGAATGCAGACGAAGTGCTGCCGATGATCGAGAAGCACTGGGGGAAGTGGGAGAAGGGAAGCTTCACTGCAGTAATCCCGCAGGAGCCGGATGGCACGGGTGCAAAGTACAAGCACGTGACGTGGACCAGCCCGACGCTACCGTACCTCGCCGTGGCCTTCCGGAATCCGGCGTTCTCGGAAACCGACAAGGACAACGCGGCCCTCGATTTCGTTTCCACACTCTGGTTCGGTCCGACATCCGACATCTACAAGAAACTCGTTCAGCGCGAGCAGAAAGTTGACGGCTTCAGTGCGGGCAACTCGAGCAATGCGGATCCCGAGCTCTTCACGATCTTTGCGCGTGTGAAGAAGCCTGAAGACATGACGTACGTGCGCGATGAGATTCTCAAGACCGTAGCGCAGGCGAAGGCAACGCTCGTCTCGGCGGAGCAGCTCGCTGAGACAAAGTCCAACGCGCGCTACTCGTTCGTCAGAAGCCTCGACAATACAGACCGCATTGCGTCGACCCTGGCCCGTTTCGTCAGGTACAACCGCTCGTTCAATACGATCAACAAAGCGTACCAGCTGTACGACGCGCTGACGCCGGAAGATCTTCGTCGCGCTGCGCAGACGTACTTCATCGATAACACAATGGTCGTCGCAACAGTGTCGAACACGGATCTGCCTGCCAGCATATCGACACTTCCGACTATCGCATCATTTGCCGCCGCCGTATCGGGACCAGCAACGGCTTCGGTCGGAGCGGGCGGCGCAAAGTTGATGACTCCTCCTGCGCGGCCGAAAGACACGGCGCCATGGATGGTTGCCTCTACTGTGAAGGGCAACGGTGTGGCAGCGCGCGCGATCGCGACGAACAAGGTCATCGTCCAGAAGACCCCGCTGCCTCAGCTTCGTCTGAAAGTGCTGTTCACGGCCGGGTCGGCCGCGGATCCAGTTGGCAAAGAGGGCCTTGCATCGTTGACGGCGCGCATGATTGGAGGAGCTGGATCCAGGGCGATGACGCTCGATGAGATCAACAAGGCGCTCTATCCAGTCGCCGGCAGCTTCGGTGGCGGCGCAGACAAGGAGATGACGACTTTCAACGGATCGATTCACCGCGATAACTGGGATCGGTTCGTAAGGGTCGCACTTCCCATGCTGCTTGACCCGGGCTTTCGTGAAGAAGATTTCAAGCGAAACAAGGATGGGCTTCTGAACTCGCTGAAGCAGGATCTGATCGGCAACAACGAGGAAGAGCTTGGAAAGGAGCGCCTCCAGACCAACATCTTCGCAGGCACACGCTACGCTCATCCAGTTCAGGGTACCGCGTCGGGGATTGCCGCGATTACCCTCGATGACGTACGGAATTTTGCCCGCAGCCAGTACACACAGGGCAACCTGATGCTCGCCGTAAATGGCGACATCTCTGATGCCCAGGTTATGCAGCTCCGCACCGCACTGGCTTCCCTGCCAGTTGGGACGCCAGCGCCCGTTAAAAGGGCGCCGCTCTCGGGCAAACGGTCAAAGGGAATGGATGTCGAGATAATTGCGAAGGACACCCGCGCAACAGCGATCTCGTTCGGCCTTCCGATCCAAGTGACGCGCACGCATCCCGACTTCGCCGCTCTGAACGTTGCGCGGGCGTGGCTTGGAGAGCACCGTCTTTCGACGGGCCGCTTGTATGACCGGATCCGGGGAATTCGCGGAATGAATTACGGAGACTACGCGTATATCGAGGCGTTTCCGCGCGGGATGTTCCAGTTTTTCCCTGACGCGAACATTGCCAGGCGCGGACAGATCTTCGAGGTCTGGGTTCGTCCAGTGGTTCCGGAGAACGCCCACATGGCTCTCCGAATTGCCGTTACCGAGTTGGACAATCTCATCGACAACGGGCTCACGGAGGAAGATTTCCAGGCTTCGAGACAGTACCTGATGAAAAACGTCTACGTGATGACGCAGACGCAGGACCAGCAGGCCGGCTACGCGCTCGACTCGAAGTGGTACGGAATGCCGGAGTATACGGCGTACATGCGTGCACAGCTGCAGAAGCTCACACGCGCCGACGTCAACCGCGCGCTCAAGAAACATCTCTCGGCGGATGACCTTTCAGTTGTCATCATTACGAAGGATGCGGAAGGCCTGAAGAAGCAGCTCGTCGCTGACGGATTTTCGGCCATCACTTACGATGGCGAGAAGCCGAAGGCACTGCTTGACGAGGACAAGGTCATTGGCGCGCGCAAGCTCGGCATTTCCGCGACGCGTGTCAGGATCACGCCCGTCGAGGACGTGTTCTCGAAGTAATCAGCCGCGCGTCTCCGGTTGATGAAAAAAAGGAAAGGAGTTGGGGAAATCCCCAACTCCTTTTTCGTTGCGCCGGATGAGTGGGCTCAATTCGCCGAGCTCATCTGGTTCTCGCTCTTTCTGCCGATCTCGATTTTCCGAGGCTGCGGCAGGGCGGTCTTCGGGATGTTGACTGAAAGAATGCCATCGCTGTAATCAGCCCCGATCTTCGTATCGTCGAGCCCCGCCGGAAGCTGGAACGAACGGACGAAGCTTCCATAGGTTCGCTCGACCATGTGATAGCGGCTGCTCTCATCGCCTTCCTTCCGGTCGCTCCGCTTCTGGCCGCGAATGGTAAGCACCCCGTTCTCGGCGGTGACTTCAACGTCCTCAGGCCTGATTCCGGGGAGCTCCACCTCGAGGCTCAGCTGCTTCTCGCTTTCGCGAACGTCGACGGCCGGCGACCACGCGCCGGTGCCCTCGCCACGGCCGAAGGTATCCTCGAACAGACGGTCGATCTCCCTGCGAAGACCGAACACGGGGGTGGAGAGTCCAGTACGGTAAATCATTGCTTTCCTCCGGGTTATTGGTCGTTTGATTGGTGAATTTCGATGTCCCGCGCGGTGGGGAAAAAGCAACCGGCGTTCCAGTCAGTTTCTGCCGCTTTGACCGGTGCCGTGGCGGACTGGGTTGCCAGAGCGGCAACGGGGCGGTCACCTCGGCAGGGCGCGGGGAAGTCAACGGCTGATTGCTAACTGCGGACGCATCGCGGAATTCGCAGGGAGGACCGAACCTCGGTGGCCCGCAGTCTACCCCGCAGTCCCCAGTCCGCAGTCCGCAATACGTCCGCAGTCCGCAATCACTTGGCGTGGATTGAAAATCACCCCACTAATTGGCTATATTTCCAAGCTGTCCCAAAGTCACTACATGAGGTCAAAATGAAGCCCGAAATTCACCCGGTGTACGCCACGGCGACTGTCAAATGCGCCTGCGGCAACACCTACCAGACCCGCTCCACACAGGCGGAGATACACACGGATATCTGCGCGCAGTGCCACCCCTTCTTCACCGGCAAGCAGAAGCTCGTGGATACGGCTGGACGCGTTGAGAGATTCCGCCAGAAGTACGCAACCAAGACCCGCGACGCCGCACCGGCGACGCCTGAGACCTGAGTCTGCGTGATCGCCTCGCTGACGCATTAAACCGCGCCAGCGAGGTCGAGCGGCAGCTTTCTGATCCCAAGACCGTAAAGGACTCCCAGCGCATGACAGCGCTGGGTCGAGAGCTCCGCCACCTTGAGCCGGTCGTCGAGATGGCCGGGCTCCTTCAGAAATACGAGAACGAGCTCGCGGAAGCCCACGAGCTCGTTTCTGCTGTTGACGACCCCGAAATGGTGACCGAGGCCCAAGCTGAAGTCCTGAAGCTCGAGGTGTCGATCGAAGAGATCGAGGCCCGGATAAAGCCGGCCCTCATTCCGCACGACCCGCTCGACGACCGTCCGGCCATCGTCGAAATAAGAGCAGGAACCGGCGGCGACGAGGCCGCTATCTTTGCCGCTGATCTGTACCGGATGTACACCCGCTTCGCCGAAAAAAGGGGCTGGAGGATCGAGATGATCTCATACTCCGAGGGCACGCTTGGTGGCGTCAAGGAAGCGATCTTCAAGGTCAAGGGAGATGGCGTGTTTGGTACCATGCGGTGGGAGTCGGGTGTTCACCGCGTGCAGCGGGTTCCCGTTACCGAGAACCAGGGCCGCATTCACACATCCGCTGCGACCGTGGCTGTGCTGCCGGAAGCGGAAGAGATAGACATGAAGATCGAGGACAAGGATCTTCGGATCGACGTGTTCAGATCGTCAGGGCCGGGCGGGCAGAGTGTCAACACAACAGATTCGGCTGTCCGGATTACGCACATTCCGTCAGGTATTGTAGTCAGCCAGCAGGATCAGAAATCGCAGCTCCAGAACAAGCTCAAGGGAATGGAAGTGCTTCGCGCGCGCTTGCTCGATGCGCGGATCGCCGAGCAGGAGGGTGAGCGCGCGAGGATGCGAAAAACGCAGGTGGGAACCGGCGACCGGTCAGCGAAGATCAGGACTTACAACTTTCCCCAGAACCGCGTCACTGACCATCGCATTGGTTTTACCATGCACGAGCTGACGAAGGTGCTCGATGGTGAAATCGAGCCTGTAATTGAAGCACTTCGCGGGGCCGACGTAGAGGACCGCCTGGGTGAGTAGAGTCGCCGACCGCACCTCCACCTTGTACGCCGCGCAGCCTGCAATCTTCACAGTGGTTGAGGAGCTGACGGCTTCGTTGCGCCTTGCCGGCATTGCAGATCCGCGACGAGTCGCGAATGACATCATCGCGGCACTGCTGGAAGTGCCGCGGTCATGGCCCGTGACCCATCGTGACTCGAGTCTCGATTCAAACATTGTGGCATCGGCGCGACACGCCGCGCACCGGTTGTCGAAGGGTGCGCCGTTCGCCTACGCCGTCGGCACAGCGCAATTCAGGCACCTGAACCTTTCAGTTGACGAACGGGTCCTGATTCCTCGCCCCGAGACGGAGATTCTTGTCGGCGAAGTGCTGGCGGAAATGTCATCGCGCTTCGGCACGACATCATGGGGAACGGCAATCGACATTGGCACGGGTTCGGGTGCCATCGCGTTGTCACTTGCGCATGAAGGGCGATTCGAGCGGATAATCGCAACCGATGCGTCGGTTGACGCGCTCGATCTCGCGCGCGCGAACATCGAAAAGTGCGGAGTGCGCAACACGCACGTCGATCTTCGACTCGGGTCGTTCATGGCCCCGGTGACGGGAGAACAAGCCAGTCTCGTCGTGTCGAACCCGCCATACATCGCGTTCGGTGAGATGGAGGCGCTCCCGTCCAGCGTGCGTGACTGGGAGCCGCCGCTTGCTCTCTTCAGCGGACACGACGGAATGACAGCGACAGCAGCGATTGTGCGCGACGCGGCAGCCATTCTGCTCGACGGGGGGTTGCTGGCCCTCGAAGTTGATGAGCGGCGCGCTTCAATCGTTGCCGAGCTGTTAATGCGGCATGGATGTTACACCGATGTTGGCGTGAGGCTGGACCTCACGGGACGCGAGCGATTCGTGCTCGCTTCACGACTTGGAACTCAGAGATAACGGAGAAGTGATGCTGGAAGAAAAGGCGAGAGAGCTTGGACGTGTGATCGGGCAGAGCCCGGAGTATCAGGCGGTCAAGCGATCGAGCGAAGCGTTGAACTCGGACCGTGAAGCCGTCACAATCCTCCAGCAGATGGAGAAGATCCGGACGGATGCGCAGTCAATGGTGCAGCGCGGCGAGCAGCCTACCGCGGAGATGGAGATGCAGCTCGATGAGCTGCTCACGAAAGTCCAGTCGAACGAGGTGTACCAACGCGCAATTTCTGCGCAGGAAAACTTCGACAAGGTGATGTATCAGGTAAATAACTGGATCATGGACGGCATGAAGAAGGGCGGCACAAGCTCCATCATCACGCTTTCCTGACAATCGTGACGCCGGGCGTGCTGATCGTCCTGGAAGGTGCAGAGGGCGTCGGTAAGACGACGCAGCTCGGTAAGCTTGCGGCGGCCCTTCGCGACGGCGGCCACGAGGTACTGACCCTCAGGGAGCCAGGCGGCACAGCGCTCGGGGACGCGATCCGGTCGATCCTGCTCGACCCCGTGCAGGACATAGTGCCCGAAGCCGAGGCTCTCCTTTTCCTCGGCTCCCGGGCTCAGATCGTCAGGAAGGAGATTGACCCTGCGCTTGCTCGCGGTGTAGTTGTATTGATGGATCGGTTCTTCCTTTCAACGTATGCGTACCAGATTGTCGGCAGGGGGCTCGAAGAGCGCTACATTCGCGAGGCTAACGCGCTCGCGACCGGTGGCCTCGTCCCGGACCTGACGCTGATTCTCGAGCTGCCTGCTGCGCAGGGGCTCGATCGCGCATCGAGGCGGAGCGGCCACGATCGAATCGAAGGATCGGGAGCGCAATTCCATGCCAGAGTCGAGACGGCATTCCGCCTGTTTGCCAGTAATGACTGGCAGACGGAGCATCCGGAATGTGGGCCTATCGCTTGTTTGAGTGGTCACGGCTCTCAGGATGACGTACACCGTGAAGTTGTTGCAGCCGTTGCCCGGAACTTGCCTGATCGGTTTGGGATGTTACTAGAATCAAAGACAACGTGATGCTCAGAATCAATCCCGGCACGCAGGCCCGAACGATTTCCGTCGGTGTCGTGCTCGTGATCGCGATGATCACTGGCGGGTGGCTGCTCGAGCGCGGGACACGGTCGGGCGTTCCGCAAACGGAAGCCGAAGCAGCCCGGCTTTTCGACAACGTGTTTGCTCACGTCGCCAACAACTACGTCGATTCCATATCCGAAGCCGCGATGTATCGCATGGCGGTGGATGGAATGTTGTACCACCTCGAGGATCCGTACACGTCGCTCCTAGCTCCGGACAAACTCGGCCGGCTGAATGAGACGACATCCGGTAACTACGCTGGCGTCGGACTTCAGGTCGATGTCCGGGACGGCTGGATAGTCGTAATAGCGCCCACGCCTGGCAGTCCCGCGGAGCGGGCGGGAATACAACCCGGCGACCGGATCGTCGAGATCAACGGTCGGAGTACTCAGGGGTGGACGCTGGAGGATGCTGCGCGCTCGTTCAGGGGTGATGCGGCGACCACGCTTGCGCTTCGTCTCGAGCGTCCGGGCATGGCTAGCTCGGTGCCCTTGACGCTTACGCGACGTCCGCTGCACCGCAGCGCAGTGCGGCGGGTCGCAATGCTGCCGAACGGGGTTGGTTATATCGATCTCAAGGCGTTCAGTGATTCGTCGGATCGCGAGCTTGCGCGAGGGGTCAATGCGCTGATCAACCGCGGTGCCAAGTCGCTGATTCTCGATCTGCGATCAAACCCTGGTGGACTTCTGGAGCAGGGGACTGCCGTTG
Source organism: Gemmatimonadaceae bacterium (assembly GCA_031426255.1). Taxonomy (GTDB): domain Bacteria; phylum Gemmatimonadota; class Gemmatimonadetes; order Gemmatimonadales; family Gemmatimonadaceae; genus UBA4720. The sequence goes on from JANPKW010000004.1 coordinate 116,121, forward strand.
CTGACCTCTTTCTTGGCGCAGGCCAGAAAATCGTGAGCTTGAAGGGCAGGGCACCTGAAGCAAACAAGGATTTCACCGACAGCACATCGCAGAAATGGCCAAAGCTTCCACTGACGATTCTTGTCGACGAGAAGAGCGCAAGCGCGGCTGAGATTGTCGCCGGTGCACTCCAGGACAACGATCGGGCAATCATCATCGGCGAATCCACGTATGGAAAGGGAAGCGCCCAGAGCGTGATACCACTTGGCGATGTTGGCGGACTCAAGATCACCACTGCTCGCTGGTATACCCCTTCGGGTCGTTCAATCAGCCGGCAAGTGCCCCGCGGCGATGAAGACGCGACGCCGCCGGCGCCGACTCGGTATCGGACGACTTCGGGCCGCGTAGTGTTCGACGGTGGTGGTATCACGCCCGACGTGCTCGAGAGCGACAGCGTCTTTACGCAGGAAGTTCGCGATTTCCAGTCGGTACTGGGACGCAAGGTTGCGCAGTTCCGTGACGCGCTTACCGACTATGCTCGCGGCCTCAAGGCAAATGGTGGTGTCGCGTCGGAGCAGTTCGCCGTCACGCCCGCGATGCTCGACGAAGTCTGGACGAGAATGACGGCGCGTGGCGTTGTGATGGACCGCTCGATCTTCGACCAGTATGAGCCGGTGGTCTCGCAGCTGCTCGCGTATGATATCGCCAGGTATGTGTTCGGTCCCGAGGCTGAGTTCAAGCGTCGCGTAGCGAACGACCGGGCGATCAAGACGGCCCTCGAGATCTCCACGGGCTCGATGACTCAGCAGGCCCTTCTGCAGAAGGCGCTGACCCGGCAACAGGCACAGCTTCAGCCAGCGCGCTCAACGGGACGGGAGTGACGGAGCGGGTCCTGATCGTCGGTGCGGGGCAAGTAGGGCGCGGACTGTTCCGCGCCTTTCGTGCGTCGGGGGTAGACGTGCTCGGGCTTCACGGCCGCAGGCCTTCCGGATGGACAACGTCGTTTGGGGCACTGCCGTCGTCCCTCTCTCGTGCAAACACGATCGTAGCTGCTGTGCGAGACGAGCAAATCGATGATGTACTGACGGAGCTCATTAACGAGCGAGGCTCCGGGAGTCGCGGACGTCTGGCTCCCGGGACGGTAGTATTGCACACATCAGGAAGTGCCGAACCGAGTCTGGTGCTGGAGCTCACCAAGTACGACCTGAGCGGGGGCACTTTTCACCCGCTGGTCCCATTCGCAAATCCAGAGCGTGCGCCGGAGCTTCTCAAGCGGGCCTGGATTGGTGTCGATGGTGACGAGCAGGCGCGCGCAACTTCGCGGCGGCTGGCTGGCCACGTCGGGGCCCGGACTCTCGATATACCGCCCAGCGGAAAGAGCGCGTACCATGCCGCGGCGGTGATGAGCTCCAATTTTCCAGTTGTTCTGGCGGCGATTGCTGCTGACATCCTCACTGGACTGGGCATTCCGGGGAGAAGCGCGCAGCAGGCAGTGCATAGTCTGATGGAGGGCGCGGTGTCGAATCTTTCAGACGTCGCGCCCCACGATGCACTCACCGGCCCGATAGCACGCGGCGATGCTGACACCGTGATGCGACATCTCGCGGCGCTCCGCGCTAATCCAGAGGCCCGTGCCGTCTACAAGAGAATGTCGCTTGCGGCCTTGGCCATCGCGGCTGAGAAAGGGGTCGATCGCGCTCAGCTCGAGGAAATCCAGCGCCTGCTGTTATTGCGGTGATCAACAGCAAAAACAAAGCAAACAGCAACGGCAACTGCAACGGCAACTAAAAAGGGGAGTGGGGTGAGAACAGCGGAGGGGCGTGAGTTTTCAATACGCTGGCTGAGCGGTTCCCGGATTTCCAGCTGCTTTATTAAGGGTTAAAAACACGTACACCGGATCGGGCAAACCGGCGCCGCTCCGCATTTCCGCTTTTCCCAATAAAAGTCACGTCATCCATCTGCCGGGGACACCGTACGCTAGCGGACGAAAACTCACGCCGACTCTCGACCACTCACCCCACTCCTTTCCGGCAGTTTCCGCAGTTGCCCGCCGTTCCCGCTAGTTCTCGATGATCCGCGCGCCCTTAGGCGGCGTAAACCGGAACGAAGCCGCGGCAATATTCGGATTCGACTTCACGTTCGATATCGTCACGCGACGAGTGAGTCCATTCGCGTCCACAACCTCGAACTGGCGTATCGTATTGTTTGACGCGTCGACCCACACTTTCGCCTTGCTGAACGCGTTGTTCGACTGCTTGGGAACGAGGTTGACGACAACGGTTTTACGCCCGCCAACCGTCGCATCGCCACCACTCGAGATCTGGTAACGCGCAGAAGGCGACGAGAGAAACAGCCCTCCCGGATCTACCATGCCCATCGAGCCATTCGCGCCCGCCGGAAGCTTCATCACCTGATTGGGCGCACTGCTGGGGAGATAAACCCACATCGTCGATCCGTCCGATACAACCTTATCGCCGCGAGGCAGGCTGAACGCTATCGAAAGCAGATTGGGAGCCTTGCGAAGCAATACGCCGCGCGAAACGGCAGTCGTTCCGGTCAGCGGGTTCGTGATAGTCTGCTGGAAGTCTGCGCTCATGCTGCGCATATCCGTGTAACTCTTCACCGCGCGATCCATGATCGCTGCGGGTGATTGTGCCTGAATGCCCGTGGCCGAGCCAAATACGATTATGGCCGTGATGAAGTTCTTCATGCTATTGATTACCCGCCGGTGTGTGGAGCGTTCCTGATGCACGCACCGGGCCCACGTGGGCGATCAGGTGCCGGATGCGTTTATTGGCGTGGTGACCTGTCGTCCAATAGCCGCCGCTACGGCTCGTAGCTCCTTTATCAGGGCGACGAGCTGCTCGGGGTACAGCGACTGAACGCCGTCAGAAAGCGCGACATCGGGATGTGGATGCATCTCGACGAGAATACCGTCGGCACCCGCGGCGATTGCTGCCCGCGCCATCGGGCCTACCCGCTCGCGCACACCAGTTCCGTGGCTCGGGTCAGCCACGATCGGAAGGTGCGACAGTTTCTGCACGGTCGGAATTGCCGTGAGGTCGAACATATTGCGCGCTGAAGGGTCGAACGTGCGCACGCCGCGTTCGCAGAGAATGACTTTGTCGTTCCCCTCTGACAGTATGTATTCCGCACTCAGCAGCAAGTCACTGATCGTGGCGGCCATGCCGCGTTTCAGCAGCACAGGCTTGCCAATTCTCCCAACTGTCTTGAGCAGCGAATAATTCTGCATGTTGCGTGCGCCGATCTGAATACAGTCGGCCACTTCCGCAACGAGATAAGCACCTTCGTCGTCCATCGCTTCGGTTACGATCGGAAGGCCGGTTTCGCGTCGCGCGATTGCAAGAAGTTCCAGACCCTCTTTACCGAGTCCCTGAAAGGAATAGGGGGAGCTGCGGGGCTTGAATGCACCACCGCGCAGTGCGGCCGCCCCTGCATCGCGCGCCGCAAACGCGGATTCGAGAATCTGCGCCTCGGATTCAACAGAGCATGGGCCGGCTACGACGGGCACATCGTTGCCGCCAAAAGAAACGCCGGGAGCAATGGTGACAATCGTACTCTCCGGTCGCCATTCCCTGGAAACCTGCTTGTACGGCTGCGTAACATGGATGACCTCGGCCACGCCAGGCAATGCTGCCAGCCTCGATCGGTTCACACGCCCATCGTTACCGACAACGCCGATCGCGGTTCTCTGAGCGCCCGGCATGGGCCGCGCCTCATAGCCCAGTTCGTTGATGACGTCGACGACGCGATTCACTTCAGCGGCAGATGCGCCGTGCTGCATGACGACTAGCATCAGGCCATCAGCGCTTCGGCAGGCTCGTCAGCGGTCAAGGTGCCCGCGATGGCCTCTTCGACAGCGGCGCCGCGCATGTGCACGCTGACGAGCGATGAAACACCGGGCTCCTGCATCGTCACGCCGTAGACGGCGTCTGCCGCTTCGGTCGTTGTCCGTGGATTGTGAGTGATCACGATGAACTGAGTATTCGCCTTGAACTCGTTCAACATGCGCACAAACCTCCCGATGTTGGCATCATCGAGCGGCGCATCTACTTCGTCCAGCAGGCAGAACGGGCTCGGCTTGGTGAGAAAGATGCCAAACAGCAGTGACAACGCGACGAGAGCGCGTTCACCGCTGGAGAGAAGATGGATGCGCTGTGTTTTCTTCCCGCGCGGGGCAGCATGAACTTCGATGTCACCATCCAGCGGTGATTCAGGATTCTCGAGACGCAAGTCACATTCGCCGCCCCCGAACAACGTGATGAAGATCTTGCGGAAATTCTCGCGAACCTGCACGAACGTCGTCAGGAACAGATCGCGCGCTGTCGCGTCGATCTCGCGAATAGCCTGCTGAAGCGAGAGCCGGGCCGCCGACAGATCTGCGCGCTGGCTCGTCAGCATCTCGAGGCGTTTCTGCTCTTCCTCGTGCTCTTCGATTGCCAGCGGATTCACAGGCCCAAGCTGGTCGAGCTGCTCACGCAGCTGTGACGCTTCAGTTCGAAGCACGTCATCGTCGGCGTCTACGTGTTCCGCTCCCGACATCAGCTCGTCGAGCGGCTTCTTCCAGTCCGTCTCGAGCCGCTCCCTTATCGCAGCGCGGCGTCCTGAAAGTTCAGTGAAACGCAACTCAGCAGAATGCAGCTCCTCACTCAACGCAGTGGCGCGGTGCCGGAGGTCGGTGAGCGAATGCTCTGCACGCTCGAGTGCTTCGTCGGCGCTCTTCACACCGAGCTCCGCCTGAGCAAGGCGCGTTTCCGCATCTTCGAGTGTCGCCTGCCGGGCCTCGAGATCGAGCTGCCATCCAGCGAGCTGCTTCGCCAGCTCACCGTCGGCCTCTGACAGTGTGCTCAGTTCCGATTGCAGCGACTCGAGCCGTGCATTCGCCGATACGTACTCTTCCCGCAGGTGCCTCTCGCGATCCCCGGCGAACTGAAGGCGTGCCTGCGATTCCGCGCTTGCGACCTGGCTTTGGGTCTTTCGCTCGCGTGCTTCATCCTGACGCACCTGGGTCTCCACCAGCGTGCGTCGCGATTCGGCAAGAGCAGAGTCGAGCTCAACAGCGCCAGCCTCCTTCTCGGTTATGAAAAGCGCGATCTGAGCAATGCTGTCATTGAGCGACAGCTCCCGCGCGGCCAATCGCTCGAGCAGCGCGGACGCATCACTCACTTCCTTCAACGCCCGGTGGTGCCGTCGCGTCGCAGCGGTGAATGCATCCTCGCGCTCCGACGCCTCACGCGATGCCTGGACCGCCGTTTCCTGTGCCTGCTGAGATGCGCGCTCTGCCGCCTCGAGCTCGGCCCGCACCGACTCGGCCGCACTTGCTGCAACGTGTCGGGCTGTTTCCGCTTCTACAAGGGATCTGCGAAGCTCGCTGATCTCAGCGCGACGACGGAGCGGGCCTGGACCCGCAACGTTCGCAGGCAGCCAGATTGCGCCGCGAGCGTCAACAAATCCGGTTCCGTTTTCGATCGCACGTACGCGGCCGAGGAGTGTCTTGACCCAGTGGGATGCGGCTGACTCCGATGTTACGAGCCGTGACAGATCGTCATCATCCGGTGCGATGTTCCCGTTGCCCTCCGCGATTGAGTCTGCAGGAAGCAGCAGCAGGGGGCCAGGATTCGTAGCGGCGTGCCAGAGCCGGATCGCCTCAGCGGTGCCACGGTCGCGCACGAGCACCGCGTGCACGTTGACGCCAAGGAATCGCTCGACGAGGGACGCTGCTTCAGCGCTGGTGCTGATGAAATCGCTGAGCGGGCCTATCACTGCTCCTTCCCCGAAGCGATCGCGCTCGCGGAGAAGTTTCGCCGCGGCCGGTGCGAGGCCCACTCGCTCGCGCTCCAGACCCTCGAGCGCATTCAGCTTGCTCGCAAGCGCGGTCTGGGATTCTTCCGCGCGAAGTAATGCAGAACGCGCAGCGGAATCAGAGTCCCGGGCCGCGCGCACGGCTGCAAGCGCCGAAGCAAGCTCTGCATTAAGCAGCGAGTTGCGATCCCGCGCGGTCGCGAGTGAGGCTTCCAGATCAGCAAGCTCTCGACCGATAGAGTCTGCGTTGTCGGAAAGCTGTGCTTGTTCCTCAGAAAGACTTGCACGTCGGCCGGCGAGCTCGGTCAACTCCCGCTCAGTCGTCTGTCGGTCGAGCGCGTGCCTGTGCGCAAGCTCGCGAATCTCACGGAGCGCCCGTTCGGCCGACTCGACCGCGGCGCGCGCAGTTGCAAGAGAATGTCTTACTTCCTCTTCTTCACGCGTGTGTTCATCCAATGCGGTATTGAGGGCGGCGAGCTCGGCATCGAGCTGCTCCCTGTGCTGAACGGCGCGCTCGAGCTCATCATTGACACGCTCGACCGTCGAGCCCCCTTCCTGTCGCTCGAGCTCAGCGCGCTCGCGCCTTGCAACAGCGTTGCGCTGGCGTTCTTCGGCGACGGCGATTTCGGCCCGAAGCTGTTGCGTACTCTCACGCTGTTCGCTGACGAGTCGCGCAAGCTCACCGCGTCGGCCTTCAGCCGCTGCCCTCGCTCCATGGGCTGAATCGCGTGTCGCCTCAGCCGCTGCAACACTTTCTTCGGCGTTGGGCGCCTCGAGCCTGAGCTCGGCAACGCGCTTCTCGAGCCGCTCGAGCTCCCCATGCCACGCTTCCATCTCTCGCGCCGCGAGAGCGATCTCGACAGTGAAGCGACGGCTGTTGAGCTCTACATGCTTCTCGGCGCGTCGACGTTGTCTCGCGAGAGAGCGAACCTGCGTCTGCACTTCGGATATGAGATCGTCGAGCCGGCCAAGGTCGACGGCCGTCTCTTCGAGACGACGTTCGGTGCTCCGTTTGCGATCACGGTAAAGTCCAACACCTGCAGCTTCCTCAAACAGCTCGCGCCTCTCATCCGGTCGGTCCGACAGCAAGGCGTCGATCATCTTGCTCTCGATTACAACACCGGAATCGGCACCGAGGCCGGTGCCGCGCACCATGTCGTGAATGTCGCGCAGCCTGCAGGGAGCGTTGTTGAGGAGATAATCGCTGTCGCCGGACCTGCTCAGCCGCCGCGTGATGACGACTTCGCGAAATGGCACGCCGAGGGCGCCATCGTCGTTCTCGAAGTGCAGTGAAACTTCCGCAATGTTCACAGGCCGCCGCGCGGACGAGCCCTGGAAGATCACTTCCTCCATCTTTGCGCCGCGCAGCAGGCGCGCTCGCTGCTCTCCAAGAACCCAGCGAACGGCATCGGAGACATTCGACTTACCGCAGCCGTTCGGCCCGACGATCGCCGTCACGCCAGGCTCGAATAGCAGCTCTGTCGAGTCAGCGAACGATTTGAATCCATGAAGCTCGAGCTTCGTCAGCCGCACTAAGGCAATCTCCCTGTTCTGTATTGCAGCACGGGCGTAAGCCCTGCTACCCGCAACGCTGTCGCTGCGAGCGATGATTGTTCCGGATTTCCGAAAGCGCCTGCATATAGGCGCGCACTTCCGTCGCGCTGCAGGAGCGCATAAGCGTGCACGCCACGTTCACCAAGCTCCCTGACCCTTGCCCGAACTTTTGCCGTCATTCCCGCCTGCGCGGGAACCGAGTCGACGAGAAGAGCAAAAGGTGCCCGGACGATGATGCCTGCTGAATCTGGAACAATTCGGCGGCGTCTCAACGTTGCAAGCAGCGTTTCAGCCGCTGTGCTGTCGCCATAGGCACCCGCGTGCACCTTGTACCACGTTGCCTCTGTGTCGCCAATCGGGACAAGCGAAATCGTCGCCGCAGGCATCTGTGCCCCGTGGCGAGTCATCTCAAAGTTAGCACCCTCTGCCGTGTTTGCGGCGAGAATTTCAACAGAGAACGGCATCGCATTGACTGAATCCGCAGGATTCGACGGAAGCACCACTGTCCGCTGCGGAAGTGAGTCCGCGAGTGTATCGGCGACGACTGCCACAGGTGCGGAATTCCCTGAACTACTGCGCATGCTCTTGAAGAAGGCACCACCTGCAATTCCCGCGACGAGCAAGGCAGCCGCTGCGAGTGCTACCATTTTCGGCGATAGCGTCTGCTCGGCTTTCCTGCTCGGGGCGAGGTCGATCTTCGGCGGTGCTGTAACGACGGGGTGGGGAATTCGGGCGAGGATGTTGGCACTGGGAGCAGAAGGCAATCGCTGAAGGCCCACCAGGACCACCCCGTCGAGCTGCGCCGCAAGCTGGGCCAGGCCCGGCGAATCCGAGTGCGCGACGAGCAGCAGCAGCTCGTCCGAGCTGGCAAACTCCGACGCGAAGTTTTTCCACCGGGGACTGGAGAGAATTCGTTCTGTCGCGGCTGACTCAGTGCCGCTTGGCATGACATAGAGATTCTTGGCGCCCTGCACCTCACGCGCTATCCGGGTGAATGACGTTCCGAATTCGAAACTGTCATAGATACCGTGTGCATCGTCGTCCTTCACAAGGGCCTGCAGCGGCGCCGCCTCGCCGGCAAGGTCGCCGATCATCACGAGCCGGTGCGCACTCTCGCCGAGGGCCATCCCGATTGCGGTATGCGCGGCGGCGACGACGTCATCGGATGTAACAATGACAGACGAGTAGCCCCTGACGGCTACTGATACCTGACGTCCAGCGCCTTCGTACGCTCCACCGGGCGCTCGCGGCGGCGTCACCTTTGCGCCTCGAATACCCAGTACTGTCTTCCGGATTCTCTACCCACTCTGTCAGCCTCCTCGCGCGTCGAATACGGTCCAAGCACCACGCGATAAATGGTGCTCGAGCCTGACGGGCTTGCGGCAACGCGCGGGCGCACGCCATTCACCGAAATTCCGGCCGCAACCTCGTTCGCTCTCTGTTCCGAGAGCACTGCTGCGAAGGATACCATGAAACCGCGCTGCGCGGGTTCGCCGGTCGCCGGCGGCTCGATCACCGAGGGCGAAGCATCACGCACGGTTGGCGCCTGAGCAGAGTCTCCCTGAAGTCTGAGCGAATCGGGCAGTGGCAGGGGGGCAGAATCGAACGTAACCGGCCGGTCCAGGTCGGCCAACCGCGGCCGAAATCCGTTCCATGCGAGGAAATACCAGAAATCACGGCCGCCACCTTTGATGGTCCGCGCGTCCCGCAGATCGCTTGCCTCGACGATCACCACATCCTCTCCACGGGCAGTGACGATCGACCCGTCAGGCGCAAACCCGGGCAGGTCGTTGCGCCATTCGGTCCTTATTTCGCCGATCACGTGGTTCGTCCCGATCGCGATCACCCACGCCGCATCGCCTCGACCTTTTGCTATGACATGCTTGCCGAGGGGATCCATGCGCAACTCTTCGGCTTCTCCAGGCAGCTCGACGGTTCCCGACACGCTCTCCGTATACCTGTCGATGACCGCGATTTCATTTCGCCCGCCAAGAGCGGCGTAAAGCCGGTCGCCGCTTGGGGTCGGCACCACCGACCGCGGAGCAGATGCGAGTCTCACGCTCTTCACTGCGGAAAGGTCGCGCGTGATCACACCGATGAGACCGGAATCGACCGCGAAGTAGATGCGGTCGCCGATCTGCGTCCTGATTCCCCGCGAAACAACGGGAAGTGCCCTGGTGGCGAGTATGTCGTCGTCGGTTGGGCGGATGAGCCACAAGTGAGTCTCGCCCCCCTGGTTTCCAGCTATTACGACTGCTCCATTCGGCTGCGGGAAGACCAGTCGAGCGGGTGAGGGCGGGACGAAAGCCCAATCCCCAGTCGGGTTGAGGCGCGTTATGTCGCCCTTCTCGGTAATCCCGAATATGTCAGACCCATTGGCAGAGGCGAGGCCGGAAAGTTTGCCGCGGCTCGCGAGCCTGACTTCAGTCGCCCGGAAGTCGATACGCCGTGGTTGCCCACCGTTGTCGATGACCGCCACGGACCCATCGTCGGGATCGAAACCCAGAACACGCTGAATTGCGGGCCCGCCCTGTACGGACCAGAGTATCGAATCAACTGCCGGGTACGCGTACACCCGTGCCGTCCCTCCGCCGAGGGGAATGCGCAGCACCAGTTGATCGGGACCACGTGACGCTGCGGGCGAGCGAGCGCCCGCGGACGCCTGCCGGTCGCCTTTACAGGCGACTACGGCGAGCGTCAGCGCTACGAGCCGGAGACCTCTAGAAACTCGGTCCCAGCGAGAATGTCCAGTTCGGCTTGCGTCCAGGTTGATCGAGCGGTTTCGCGTAATCCCACTTGAGAATCGCGATGTTGAAAAGATTCACGCGCAGCCCCACTCCATAACTCCGAAGTGGAAAGCGCTGGAGCGTGAAATCATAATCCTCAGGCTTGCTGAGCGAAACCGTTTGACCCCTGCTCCACGCAAGTCCGGCATCGTAGAAAAAGAGGGCTTCGATTGGCGGGAGACCGATTGGAAGCGTCCCGATGTCGAATCTCCTGATGAGCGGGAAGCGAACTTCCGCGTTGAACACGGCGACGCGGCTGCCGACCAGCTGTTCTGTTTCACACGATGCGCCACCACCGATGTACGACGTGCACTCGTACCCGCTGAAATTCGCATTGTCGTACCCGCGGACGTACTCAGGCCGGCCGATGTACTTGAGGAAGGTGTCCTCATCTCTTCCGACAGAAACGCTGGTGAGCGCCCGCGTCGCGATTGTGATCGTGTTGAAGATGATCGGATCGTATCGGCGATAGTCCGCGAGCCCCTCGACCCACTTCAGATTCCCGACTGATGGGGAAATCTGGAAGCGATACCGGCGGCCAATGACGGGCGCTGTGTAACCGAACAAGGTATTGTCGGACACATAGGCCACGGACGGCGACAAATAATTGTACGCCGGCGCGTTTGCAACGTCATTGATTTCAGGGGCGGTGCAGCCGTTGAAATAGCAGTCCTGCGACAGCGCGATGATCGACCGCCCGATGCTGTTGAACTGCAGCCCGGTCTCGAACCGCGTGAACCTGTTGAGCGGATACTGACCCTGAAGGAACGCATTCCGCAGGACATAGCGACTATAAAGAACACTCAACCTCTGGCTTCCATCGGGAAGCTCTTCGATCGAGCCCCCTGACTGCGGCAGGAATACAGGCTGCTGATAAGCGCCGACGGTGTACTGCCAGCGTCGACTGTAGTTCCCATAAGCCGCGAACACACTCGCATCCCGCAACTGCCCATACACCGAAGCGGAAAGCGCGATCGTATTGTTGCCAAGCAGATCGCTCAGGACGATTGTCGTACCGCCGTTGAATCCACTCAACCCGTACTGGTTTCCAGTAGCGTAGCCAACTTCTGGCTGCGCGATGTAGTCGGGCTTGAAGCCGACCTTGTAGTCGTAATCGCGGAAACGAGTCGTGTCCGGCAGCGCGAAATCAGGGTTCGCGTTCAGTATCGCGACCGTCGTGGCCTCTACCTCACCCGCCTTCGCCTCTCCGTCCGACAGCTGATTCGATGGGCGTGCGCCCGTTGGAGCGCGATAGATCGAATGTTCAGTGCCAACTCTCAGACTGGCATCAGCGACCGCGCCCGGCGCGATTACCGATTGAAGCGTCGGCACGTTCATCACGAGCGCCGTTGACGCTGAACCCGTTCCCGTGAACGCAACCGTCTTGAGCTTGCGCGGGTTATCGACTGCCCAGACCGTGTAGTCGCCCTTCTCGAAGTATGTGAATGCCATCCGATCCGCACCGCGAGCCCAGGTAAGCGCAGGGCTGTACTCGGTTATCGCTGAAATTCCACCAAGAACGTTCGTGAGCTGGTATTGGCTGCGGTCGTTGAGGTCGTACAGAAATACATTCTGTACCCCCGTACGATCGGAGATGTACGCGATTGATTTTCCATCAGGCGCCCACGACGGATTGAGATTGTGACCACCCTGACCGGGTACGATTTCCACCGCGTTGGTCGCAGGGTCGACGAGAGCAATCTGCCATTTCGCAAAATGCAGCCGAGCGAGATCCGTCGGCGGTGCACGGTCGGATGCAAAAGCGATCCGGGTTCCGTCCGGCGACCAGCTCGGCTGCAGGTCTCCGTAAATGTCGTTAGTAAGGCGCTTGAGATTTTTTCCATCGACATCGACGATGTAGAGATCCGACACGCCACCCATGGTTGCGCTGAAGACGACTCTCCTGTCGTCCGGCGAAAACGACGGTGACGTCACCCCGTCAAACGGGAGGTCGAGTCTCTTGATGACATCCCGGCTCGCGATATCGAGCAGGTACAATACGTCCTTGCCGGCGCGTTGCGCTGTAAACGCGAGAGTCTTTCCATTGTTCGAGAAGCCACTCTGCGAGTAGAGCAGACGCAGCTCTTCGAACTCGGGATCGAGTGTGCTCTTGACGAGTCGCTTGACCCGCTCGCCGGTCCGTGCGTTACCAAGCCAGAGGTCGATGAACAATTCGCCGCGCTTCTCATTCCCATTCGACAGGAATGCGATGTAGTTGCCGTCGTTCGACAGAACAGGCGCGAGGAAAATCTCTCCACCGGACCGCTTGCGCGTGAGCAGCGGTTGCGCGAAGGTCTGTGGCCGCTGATAGAGAGACGCTGCAGGCAGGTATTGTGATTGAACCGCCTCGCGCCAGGCTGCACCGACATCGACGAGCGACATGCCGAGCTCTCGAACGAATGAGCGCTCGATGCCCACCGCCGGTGCATTGCGGAGAATTTCGCCAATAGCGGCATCACCCCAACGCTCACCGACGTACTGCCAGAACGATTCGCCGTAGCGATACGGGAAATATTTGTCGGGGCGGTCCGTCATCTGCTTGACGGTTGGAATGTTCCCGGATACAGCTGCGTCGCGCAGCCAGCCGGCGGTCAAAGCATGGTTGGGGCCGATCGAGAGGTACTCAGCCATTCCTTCCATGAACCAGAGCGGCGGATTAACACGCTCGAGAACCTGCTGGTTTGCGCCAGCGCGGCCCTTCTGAAAGATGTCGTACTGGAACTCGTGCACCATCTCGTGGGCGAGCACCTGCTCGAAGCTTCCGAGGTCGCCGGTGAAAGGCATGATGAGGCGGTGGCGGCCTGACTCGGTCACCCCGCCGACGCCTTCTCCGAGATCTCCAGTGACGTTGTTCTGACCGAAGTCGGCACGGGATGAGAAAAGGATGATCGGTTTCTTCTCACGGAACTGATGGCCGAGTATGCGTGAGAGACGCGCGTATGAGCGCTCCGCCATTCTGGCGGCGGCCCTTACCGCTTCTTTCTCTTCGGGATAGTAGTGAACGAGGAAGTGCTCGGTCTCGAGCACGCGCCATTTGAAGTGCTTGTACTGGACCAGATTCTGGCCGAAATACTGCTGGGCCTCGGCGTTCGAGGCGCAGACCAGCGCGAGTAGTACGGCCAATGCACGAACCGCTTTCATGGTCCCGCTCCCTGTATGATTTAAGCTGTGGGGATTACTTCCGCATCGCTCCAAAGGCGCTCTATCTGATAGAATGACCTGAGGGTCGGGTGAAAGATGTGCACGACGAAATCGACAAAGTCGAGCAACACCCATCTGCCCTGCTGAACACCTTCGACATGGTGTACCCTCACGCCCACTTTTCTGAGCTCGGATATGAGGTGTTCACCAATTGCGCGCACGTGGGTATCTGATGTTCCGCTGGCGATGACGAAGTAGTCGGTCATGTCAGTAACGCCCTTGAGGTTCAGCAGGACGACGTCATTCGCCTTCATGTCGTGGCAGAAACTTGCCGCTTTCATAGCCGCGCTGGCGGGCTCGCGCTCGGATGTGGCGGGGGACAAGGAGGTGGCCATTCGGCTCCGGTTGATGACTACCTGCATATCATAATTGCAGGCTGAAAGTTCCGTTAGGCGGACAAATGCATAAGCCCGGCCATACTAGAGTACGCAGAGCGGATAACGGAGTACGCAGAGGTCTGCGTACTCGGCGTCGCCGCTCTGCGCCCTCTAGTTCATTGTTTAATGACCCACACTTTGATCTCCGGGTGCACGTCGGCATGCAGCCGGATCGGCACGCGATAAACGCCAAGAGCCTTGATCGGCTCCTTCAGGTCGATCTGCCGCTTCTCCACCTCAAATCCCTGCTCGGCGAGCTGCAGCACGATGTCGCCAGAGGTCACTGATCCGAACAGCTTGCCTTCTTCGCCAACGCGTGCGGAAAAAGTGAGCGAGACCTGCTCGAGCTTGCCGGCATACTCCTGCGCCGACGTGCGTCGTGCATCCTCAGCCGCCTCGAGGCGCTGACGCTCCTGTTCGATCCGCTTCTTGTTGCCCGGCGTCGCTTCGTACGCATAGCCGCGCGGCAGGAGGAAGTTGCGGGCATAACCAGGCGAAACCTTCACGATGTCGCCGGGGTGTCCGAGCTTCTCCACTGCCTGTCGTAGTATGACTTCCATCTTGCTCTTCCAGTTGAATGTGATCGCGGCGCCTTCCCGGCGGACGCGGTTAAATCTATTTCATCCCAGCGGCCTGGCGGCCGCTCGCGTTCGCAAGTCGAGCCACGTATCACCCAGACCAAGCCCGAAGGCCAGGGCCGCGATAAGTGGCCATGCGAAGACAGCAAGAGCCACCAGCAAAAACTTCAGTGCACGCGTGCGTGACAGCCAGGCGAGTATTCCCATCCCGCGCAACACGTACAGAAATCCAAAAAACACGAGCAGATTCAGGCCGGCGTTCCTGCCTTCAGCGAACGCCTCGAGCAGGAAGATCGATGCCCCCACCGCAACACCCCAGATGAGGTGGTCGTTGAACCGGAACTCACGCAGTCTGGCCAATGGCGGCCCAATCGCTACGCTGCTCATCCTGTGGAAAAGAGCCCAACCAAGCGCCAGTGCGGCAAGCGACTCGAGTGCCAGCAGCGCAGGCATGAGGATCGTCGACCACTTCGGAATTGCCGCGAGTTGAATCTCGCTCTCATCCGTAAGGCGCTGCAGAGAAGGGGACTGATCAATCATGTCCTTCCACCCCGGCTGCGCGCTGACCTGCCTGAGCGAAGCGAGAGACTGATCGTTCCGCCTCGTAAACTCGTTACCCATCGCACTGCTCACTCGCTCCGGTCCACCCGGTGCAACCAGTATGAGTGCAAATGCCAGCGCCGTCGCGCCAGCCAGAGCCGACAACGCCCGTGGCAACAGCGCCTCGGCACCAACTACTATCCCCACCAAGCCGAAGCTTGCGGCGAGTAGCAATGTCCACCCGCGTGCCATCCAGTTATATGGACTTTCGGGCGGTCCAACCGGCGAGGCAAGCAGCAGCGCTGCAATCGCGACCCATACGATCGCAAGTGACAGCTTTCCACCGTTCCTCCATGCTACGAGCGCGCACACGGCCATCACAGCCGCAAGGAGCAGAAGAGTCTGCTCGATGGGCATGATGACGCGCATGGCGGGTACAAACGGAGCGAGCGCAAACGCGCTCAAACCGAATGCGAGCCGCCGCCACGATCCCCGGACAGGAGCCGGTGCGGCGGGTTCCGTCATGTTAAACCGTGTGGCCCTTCAGATAAGGGATGATCGCCAGATACCGCGCACGCTTGATTGCGGTCGACAGCTGACGCTGATGACGCGCACACGTTCCACTCAGGCGACTCGGCAGGATTTTGCCTTGGTCCGTAATGAAACGGCCAAGGGTACGGTCGTCCTTGTAATCGATCCAGCGCACGCGTCCTTCGCAGAACGGGCAGCTCTTTTGTGGTCTTCTCATTGTCGGTTAATCCTCGTCGTCGTCGTCATCGTCACGGCGCGCTGCCTGGGCAGCGAGCTCTTCCTCACTCATCGCAGGCGCACCGACTTCGTGCTCGTGCAGCGTAATGAGGTAGCGAATGACACTGTCGTCGAGCTTGAGCGCGCGCTCGTACTCGGGAAGAACCGTCGGGTCCGCAGCGAAGCGGGAGACTACGTAGTAGCCGTTCTCGCGCGTGCCGATTGAGTAGGCGAGCTGACGCCGGCCCCAAAGGCTGACTTCCGGATCCTCGGTGGTACCGAGCATTCCGTGGAAGCGCGTGAGCTTTTCGTTGATGGCAGCGTCTTCGAGTGTAGAATCAAAGATGTACACTGCCTCGTAATTCCGAGACATCGGTAGGCAATCCTCCTTGTGGTCCTGTTTCCGCCCCCCGCTGGTTGCCGGAGTGAGGGGAAGGTGTGAAGGCCGCAAGCGCGGCCGTTTTTTTGTGGACACGTAAGATACCCGCGTGGCCCCGTGCGGGCAACGGACTTGCGGCGTTTGACCGCGGAAGACGCTCCGCTGCCTGCGTTGCGGCGAGAGCCCCGAAGGATAGGTTTGCACAGGGTCACGCGCCCAGAAATCCAAGGAGAGCAGTATGTCGTATTGGAAAGCTATGAGTCTCGCAATCTTCGCAGCAGGAATTGGATGTTCAGGAGGAAGCTCGACAGGAGGGCTCAACGCTGAGCGAACCTTTACTGTCGCGTTGACCCCTGCAGAAGAGGTCCCGGCCCCGAAGCCCACGACGGCGACCGGTGTGGCGCAGGTGATCATTTACCCGTCAGAGATCGAGTTCCGCCTCAGTGCGCAGAACATCACCGGAATAACGATGGCACATATCCACTCTGGCGCTGTGGGGGTCGCGGGGCCGATAGTTGTTCCGCTCTTCCTTCCCGGTACGCCCACCGGGAGCGTCAATGGATCTTTTGCCAGCGGTACTCTCGATGCGGGCAGCCTTCCCGGAGGTGTCACCATTGCAACGCTAAAAACGCTTCTGTTGAGCGGGAATTCATACATTAACGTGCATACGACGGCGAACCAGCCGGGCGAGATACGCGGTCAGATCAGGTGACGCAGTCCACTTTCACAGGAGATAGAGAATGAAGTGGCGGTTAGCTCTTTCGATGGGTTTGCTGGTGGCCGTCGCTACGATGGCGCAGGCGCACGACCTGTTTCTCCGGATGGACAACTTCCATGTGCCGGCGAACGCAAGTGCGCGGATCCGGGTGTTGAATGGGACGTTCAGCTCGAGCGAGAACTCGGTGACCCGGGATCGCTTGCGTGACCTGAGCGTTGTGTCACCGTCAGGCCGCGTGCGCGTCGATACGTCGCTCTGGTCATCGACTGGGGATACGAGTCTTTTCGCACTCAGGACAGGAGCTTCCGGTACCTACGTCGTGGGCGCTTCATTGTTGCCGCGCGAAATCACGCTGACAGGCAAGGAGTTCAACACCTACCTCAAGGACGACGGAGTGCCTGATGTTCTAGCGGCGCGAACAAGGGCGGGGCAACTGGGCAAAGCTGCGACCGAACGATACTCGAAGCACGTGAAGGCGATCGTGCAGGCCGGCGATCAGCGGACAGGCGATTTCAGTGTCGTGCTGGGATATCCGGCCGAGCTCGTGCCACTTGACAATCCTTATACATTACGCGCGCGCTCAACCCTTAGAGTTCGCGCCATGGTCGATGGCAAAGCGGTCGCCAATCAACTCGTGATGATCGGCGGCCGGTTCAGGAATGAAGGTCGATTCAAGGCCCGCAGCGTTCGCACCGATGAGACTGGCATCGCGCGTGTGCCTCTCACGCACTCAGGTCAGTACTATGTGAAGTTCATCAGCATGGTGCCGTACGTCGGAACCGAGAAGATCGACTACGAGTCAAAATGGGCCACTCTCACTTTTGAGATCAGGTAAACACTAACCGGCATCGCTTCACGAAAATGAGCTCATGAGGTTCCGGCTCGACCGAATCAAGCGTGGCGTCGGGGCATATCTTCTCCGACCGGGTGACAACGGCGACGGCTACCCTGCATACGTCCGCGCCGCGAAGGAAGCGGGTTTCGACGTCAACGACTGGATCGAGAAAGAACTCGGGTGGATTCCAGCCCGCCCGGTCCTCGAAGATCTGGTATTTCCACTTCTCCGGCCCGATTCCACCGTTTGCGAAGTCGGCATTGGCACCGGAAGGTGGGCCCGGCAGATCGCGACCCATATCCCGAACGGCAGACTGGCGTTGGTGGACAGATCCTCATGGGTCGTGGAATTCTGTCGCGGCTATTTCAGTAATACGCCACAGGTAGATGTTCACCTATGCGACGGCGCATCGCTCCCGTTCCGCGAGTCGAGCTGGGCCGACCTGGTTTTCTCGCAAGGAATGATCATCACGCTCAAACTCGGCCACATCATGCTTTATCTGCATGAGTTCGCGCGAGTTCTAAAGCCCGGTGGTTCGGCGGTGCTCGATTTCATCGATCCCGAGACGCCCGAGGGTTGGGCATTTCTCGAGCGTGAGTACCGGGTATCCCATGATGTCTTCGCATTTCACACGCAAAGCTCGATTGCGAAATGCCTTTCGGCGGCGGGATTCGAGGTCAGTCATTTCCGCAATGTCGGGAAGAGCACCTACGTGGTCGCCCGCATAGAAAAAAATGGCGGGTGAGAACTTCTCACCCGCCATGCTTGACGAGGCGCCGGGCGCGTTTAAACGTTGAATCGAAACAGCAGCACGTCGCCGTCAGCTACGATGTACTCCTTGCCCTCGGACCGCACCGCTCCCTTCTCCTTTGCGCCTTTCCAACCTGCGTTGGCGACGAAGTCCTCATAACCCGCGGTCTCCGCGCGAATAAAGCCTTTTTCGAAGTCCGTATGAATCACGGCCGCTGCCTTGGGCGCACTGTCGCCGCGATGAATTGTCCACGCGCGCACTTCCTGTTCACCCGCTGTGAAATAGGTCTGAAGGCCGAGCAGGTGATATCCGGCGTGAATCAGGCGGTCGAGCCCTGCTGACTCCAATCCCAGTGACGACAGGAACTCCTGCCGATCCTCCGGAGCGAGCTCAGCCAGCTCGGCCTCGATTCTCGCAGAAAACGGAACCACCTGCGCATGTTCACCGCTCGCTCGAACAGCCTCGCGCAGTGCTTGCAGGTGCGGACCCTCATCACCGTGCAGCTCCGAGTCGCTCACGTTCGCCGCATACAGCACCGGCTTTGACGTAAGAAGCGACAGCGGTGAAAGTGCTTCAGTCTCTTCGGCCGTGAGCTTTGCTTCCCAGAGTCCACGCCCCTCCTTCAGAAACTCGAACGCGCGCTCGAGGGCAGGGAGCTCAGCGAGTGCCTCCTTGTCACCAGTGCGTGCGGATCGGCGCGTCTTGTCGAGACGCTTTTCAACAGTTGCGAGGTCGGAAAGTGCCAGCTCGAACTCGATCACTTCGCGATCGCGCGCCGGATTGACTGCGCCCATCACGTGCGTGACATCCTCATCCTCGAAGCAGCGCACAACGTGAACGATCGCGTCTGTCTCCCTGATGTTCGCGAGAAACTTGTTGCCAAGCCCTTCACCTTCCGCTGCACCCTTTACGAGTCCGGCGATATCAACGAATTGCACAACTGCGGGAACTGTGCGCTTCGGCTTCACGATCTCCGCGAGCTTCTCGAGCCGCGCATCGGGCACTTCGACCATGCCAACGTTCGGCTCGACAGTGCAGAACGGATAGTTCGCCGCCTCCGCTTTCGCAGAAGTGAGTGCATTGAACAATGTCGACTTGCCAACGTTTGGCAGACCTACGATTCCCAGCTTCAGCATCTCTATTCACTCTCCGCGACATTGCCGTCGCGGTTATAGGTGTTCATCGCCTTCTCGACTCCATCGTGCAGCCAGGAGTCAACGGCTCCCTGGAATTTCGGCATCAATTCCATGATGTCTTCACGCTCATCCCGCGCAAACGGCGCGAGCACAAAGTCCGCCAGGTCATGATAGACGTTTCTCCGTTCTTCACTCGGACCTACGCCGATTCGCAGGCGCGGATATTCCTGATTTCCGAGCGCTCCCTCGATGCTGCGCAGGCCATTATGCCCGCCTGCGCTGCCGCGAGCACGAATACGGAATCGTCCAACAGGCAGCGCGACATCGTCGACGATGAGCAGCAGATCCTTCGGCGCGGCCCAGAACGGTTTGCGCAGGTAAGTCTTCAGCACCTGCCCGCTCAGGTTCATGTAAGTGAGCGGTTTGATCAGTCGCGTGCGCACGCCGCCGACGATTGCAGTCGTCACCAGCGCTTCCTGATCCTTCTTCCACGCGTCGAAATGCCAAACGTCGGCGAGGTGGTCGAGTACCCACCAGCCGACGTTGTGCCTTGTTGCCTCGTACTGCCGCCCGGGATTGCCGAGCCCGAGAATTACCTTCAAGCGCTACCCCCGACTCACTTGTCGGACGCTGTGTCCTCGTCGGCCTTCTTCTGGCGAATGACTTCCGGCTCAGCCGACGTGTCAGCGGCTTCGGCAGCAGTCTCCTCGACTGCAGCGCGCGGTGCGGAGATGACGCAAACCGACGCGTCCTCGTCCCCGGCGATCTCGACTCCCTCGGGGAGCTTGATGTCACTGACGTGAATCGATGCGCCAATCATCAGCTCGGTCACATCGATTTCGACGTGGTTCGGGATGTTCGCAGGATCGACTTCGACTTCGAGCTCGCGAAGCGTCTGATCGAGTACGCCGCCGTCCATGCGGACACCGGCAGGCACACCAACCAGCAGGATCGGCACTCTGACGATGACCTTCTCGCCGGCGACGAGTTCCTGGAAATCGACATGAAGAATCTGCTTCTTGAATGGATGGCGCTGAATCTCACGAATGAGAGTTCTCGCGCTTTTCCCGTCGACACTCAAATCGATGACGGTGTTTTCCGCCGAGATGTGCGAGAGCAGCTTCTCGAGCTCGCGCGTATCGATGGAAAGTGACTGAGGCTCGCGGCCGTGGCCGTAAATGACCGCGGGGACGCGGCCTGAAGTGCGAAGCGAGCGGGCGACACCCTTGCCGCGGTTCTCGCGCACGTTTCCTGAAAGATTTGCTGACGCCATGCCTTTATCCTCTTGAGACTACTGTTCGAAAAGCGAGCTGACTGACTGCTCGCTGTGTATGTACCTGATTGCCTTCGACAACAATTCCCCTACTGACAACACGTTGAGCTGCGGAAACCGCTTCTCATCGGGAATGCGCACCGTATCGGTCACGGTCACCTCCTTGATCGGCGCGTTGCTGAGCCGCTCCACAGCAGGGCCGGAGAGCAGCGCGTGCGTCGCGCAGACGTACACATCTCTGGCGCCAAGATCCTTCAGCGCCCGCGAGGCTTCAGTAACTGTCCCCGCTGTATCGATCATGTCGTCGGTGAGAAGACAATCTTTTCCTTCGACTTCTCCGACAACGTTCACAACTTCACTCATGTTATGGCCCGGGCGGCGCTTGTCGATGATGGCCAGCGAGCCATTCAGACGCTTCGCGAAACCCCTTGCCATCTTCGCCGAGCCGACGTCAGGTGCGACGACGACGAGGTCGTGCAGGTGCTTCTTCTTGTAATGCGATACGAACACCGGCGCTGCGTAGAGATGATCGACCGGAACGTCGAAGAACCCCTGCAGCTGATGCTGGTGAAAATCGAGCCCCAGCACCCGGTTGGCGCCCGCTGCGACGATCATGTTCGCCACGAGCTTGGCCCCGATTGCGACCCTCGGCTGATCCTTGCGATCCTGCCGTGAGTAGCCGTAATACGGCATCACACATGTGATGCGCGCAGCCGACGCCCGCTTCACCGCGTCGATCAGGAGCAGAAGCTCCATGATGTTTTCGGCAGGCGGATTTGTCGGCTGCAGGATGAAAACGTCATTACCCCTGACGTTCTCGTCGATGCGAACGAAGATTTCCCCGTCAGCGAACCGGGTGATCGTCGATCTGGCCGGATCGACCCCCAAGTTCTCGGCTATTTCCTTCGACAGGGCCGGGTTTCCGGACCCCACCAGAAGCTTCATGCCGTGACTCGGTACCGAAAGTCCGTCCATTGCAGCGATAGCCTTAAAAGTTAAGTAAAAGAGGCGTTTAGTTCAATCGGGCGAAATGTAACGGAGCCAGGCTGCTGCACGCCACGCGGCGAATGAGAAAAACGTGCCGATGCGACCCTCGGTCGCGGGCCCGGCTCAGGTGCCGAGCTTGAACTTCGTCCAGACCACAACGACGGCACACGGTTCACCGCTGATCGAGTACCTGATGTACTCGGCCGGGGCCGACAGTCCGTCGTAAACCTCGACGGCACCGAGCTCGGCCCCCGACAGGAAGCTGTCCGGCGACATTTCGATGTCCGTCGGTTTAGTCGATGACCACCTGAGACCGTCCACGACGTAGGCCACGCAACCGTTATGTCTGCTGGTGATGTATCGCTTGCCTTCCTGATTTGTCCCTACCCGGAGCGATGGCGAGGTTTCCAGCAACGTTGACAACCGCTGCGGATTGCGCTTGTCGATATCATCAGGGCCGAAGAACCTGCCAAACGCGGAGCGTTGACGGTCTGCGAATCCGACGCGCTGCAGCCCGATATCCCTGATCGCGCTGACTCTGACGGCGTCGAGCATTGCGACGTAGCGCTCGAGCGTCACGGTCACGCTTTGGGGGGCAGTTGCGCTTACGTCCACCGGAAGATCCTTTGCCGCAAACCCAAGCCGCCGCACCGACAGGCCGCGAGTTCCTGTCCTGAGCCCCGTGAGGCGGAAGTCGCCGTTGTTGTCGGTCATTGCAGAAGCATCGTCAGTCTCGACCGCCACGCGTGCGTTAGCGAGGGGCGAGCCGTTTGGATCCACCACCCGGCCTGTCAGTGTAGCTGAACCGCGCGGGACGGAAGCAGGGGCGGCCGAGTCCAGTCGATTGACCGGAGCGGAAGGAAGCGCCGCGACAGGCCCCGGTATCCGGAAGGAAACCACTGCAAGCTTCTGCGTGAACGTCGCGGGCACTGTCGACGTGCTGTCCGCCCCACGAAATGCAATCGTTCCGGTCGTCAGGTCGTCGGGTATACCGCAAACCCGATAAGTCCCATCACTTCTCACGCTGCCAATCCGGCGATGGGGCAGGCGATTCATACTCCGTCTGCCGAGCTGATACTCGAGCCATTCGACCGAAACAGTGGAGCCGGTAGCCGGTGCCCCTGTGTCGCCGTCAGTCACTGTGCCGACAAGGGCGGCCTTACCCCGACCGATTTCTTCAGCGGTGCACTTATTTGCGACGATTGTCGATGGCGAGGGAAGGGCCAGGATAAATACAGTGGTGTCGCCCGCCTTCAGGTCGCGCTCGGGTGACCTGACGCGCAATGCGATGGAATCGAGCAGCGGATGCATCACCTCGAGGTGACGCGTTCCGGGAATTACGCTGTCGATCTTGAACCGCCCCGACGAATCCGTCATCGCCGACAGGCTGGTGCCGCTCACGTATACGATCGCGCCGCGCAGGTAGCCGCCACGCACACTGTCCACAGCTACGCCGGTTACTGTGGCGTGGCCGGGCTTGGCTGTAGTCTGCTGCGATGAAACGATCGACGGCGCGCATGCGAGCGCCGCGAGAAGTAGATAACGCATCAATTGCCCCCGGTGGATTCGAACCACCATTCTCGGATCCAAAGACCGATGTCCTGCCATTGGACGAGGGGGCAGGCACGCTAAACCTATCCCGGCCCCACAAACTGAACAACGCCGGCGATACAGCCGGACGTCAAACCAGCGTGCTGATTCGCTCTGGCTGGAAAACGTCGATCG
>JANPKW010000005.1:0-30407 GCA_031426255.1 Gemmatimonadaceae bacterium
TAGAATCGGTTCTGAATGCAGTCGCTCGCGGCGAGGGGAACCTTCACATTCTTCGCGAGCTTGGGGTTGGTGCTCTCCTCACCGTCCCACTTGTCGCGAGGAGCATCCTTCTAGGTGCCATCACGTTTGTCAGTGCCGAACGAAAGCAGGAATACTCCGCGGAGGAAATGCAGCTGGCGGAGGATCTGGCCGCTCGCGCTTCCCTCGCGCTCGATAACGCTCAGCTATACGACACGGCAGTCGCGCTGCAACACACTGCCGAAAGTGCCAACATGGCCAAGACTGCGTTTCTGGGAGCGATGAGTCATGAGCTGCGTACCCCCCTCAACGCAATCGGGGGCTACGTAGATCTCATCCAGATGGGCTTGAGGGGGCCCACAACGGAGTTACAGCAGACCGACCTCACTCGAGTGAAGGCAAATCAGCAGCACCTTCTGGTTCTGATCACCGAGATACTCAGCTACGCGCGGCTGGGCGGCGGGCACGTCACTTATAAGATCGTCGAGTCCGACGCAGCCGCCCAGATCGACAAAGCCATGCAACTGGTTGAACCTCTGGTTGACCACGGCGGTCTGAGACTAGAGACGAGATATTCGGGTCCTCCTGTCGTTGTCCGCGCCGATCCGGAGAAAGTCGTTCAGATTCTGGTGAATCTTCTGTCCAATGCCATCAAGTTCACTCCTGAGGGCGGCAAGATATGGATCGAGACAGAAACCGCCGAGGGCCGCGTTCGCATCAGTGTCTGCGACACGGGTGTAGGTGTTCCTGCCGACAAGGTGGAGGCGGTATTCCAGCCTTTCGTTCAGTTACACGACACTCTCGCAGGACGTGAAGCGGGCGTTGGACTCGGGCTTGCAATCAGCCGCGATCTCGCTCGCGGTATGAGCGGCGATTTGTCGGTGGAGAGCTCCCAGGGCAAGGGCTCGTGCTTTATTCTGGAGCTTCAGGGCTACACCGAGTAACCGGCGTTATCGCCGCTTCGTCCTTGCAAGCTTGAGCACCTGGGAAGCAGTCCGCGTATTCAGGACATCTGCGGCCGTGAGCCATGCTTTACGCGCCATTCCCACTCCTGATTCAACGTTGTCCAGCTCCCGCTCGGAATGTGCGTCCGGGCCGATCTCGATCATGATGCCTTTCTCTTTTGCCTCGCGCACGTAACGCCAGTCCAGATCCATGCGATGGGGGTCGCAGTTGAGCTCGAGCACGGTGCCATTTTCGAGCGCCTTCTCGAGTACCGCGTCGATGTCGATTGCGTAGCCCTGTCTCGAAAGCAACAGTCGACCTGTCGCGTGACCAAGGATGGTGAGCCGGGGGTCGTCCATTGCTGACAGGACGCGCTGTGTCATCGCCTCTTCGCTCATCTTGAACTGCGAGTGAACCGAGCCGACGATGTAGTCGAAGGTGTCGAGCGTATCATCGTCGTAGTCGAGCTTGCCCTCGGTTAGAATGTCGCACTCGATTCCCTTGAGTACCCGGAACCCCTTCAATCTCGTGTTGAGTTCGTCGATCTCGTCGTGCTGCCGCTTCACCTTGTCGGGTTTCATGCCGCCGGCGTAGAAGGCAGCTTGCGAGTGGTCTGTGATTCCGACGTACTTCCATCCGCGCGCTTTCGCGGCGTGCGCCATTTCTTCGATCGTGGCTGCGCCATCGGACCATCTGGAGTGGCAGTGAAGCGCCCCCTTTATGTCTTCGCTTGTGATGAGGTCGGGAAGCGTCCCCGCCGCTGCGGCTTCGATCTCTCCCATTCCCTCGCGCAGCTCGGCTGGTATGTCGTCGAGGCCGATCATCTCGAAGAAGGCTTTTTCGCTTGTGAGCCTGACTTTTCGACCTTTGCAGTCGAGGAGGTGTGATCCCGAAAGCGTGAAGCCCTGGGCGGTTGCATGCGTCTCAGCCTGCAGCAAGTGCGCGCTGCTACCGGTCGCGCGCCAAAGCGTGATCGCTGCATCCGCTTCAGTCGTGCACCAGAGGTCGAGCCTCGTGTCATCCACAAACTGAATTGATACGCGGTCGCCCTGCTCGACCGCTTCCTTCACCGATTGTGCCTGAGTGAACGAGTGCGCAACGGTCGCGGGATCCTCGCGGCACACTGCAACTATCTCGATGTCGCCGATGATCTCGAGATGTCGTCTCACGGTCCCCGCGATGAATGCATCAATGACATCGGGATGTCGAAGTATTCCTTCGCGTAGCACTGTAGCCTCGAGGAGTCCGCGATGATACAGCGTGCGCCTCCCTGAGTCCCTCGCGAACCCGATTCCCGACACCACACGCTCGGCCGTCTTCGGGCCGAACCCCTTGATCCCAGCAAGCCGCCCGTCGCGCGCGGCTTCCTCCAGCTGCTCGAGCGTTTCTATTCCGAGCTCTGAGTGGATGATCCGAACTTTCGCTATGCCGAGTCCCGGTACGCGGGCCATCTGGATGAGCCCGGCGGGTGTGCTCCCACTGAGCCTGGTGAGGAGACTCGATTCGCCATTCTCGATGAGGTCTTCGATGACCGCGATCGTAGCAGGTCCTACGTTTGGCGTTTTCCTGAGCTCACCAGATCGAAGGATGGGACCGAGGTCTTCGGTACCGATGGCGAGAATCGCGCGTGATGCTTTCTGGTAGGCGCGCGCATTGAACCTGGGTGCGCCGGTCAGCTCGAGAAGCGAGC
This sequence comes from Gemmatimonadaceae bacterium, assembly GCA_031426255.1. Lineage (GTDB taxonomy): Bacteria > Gemmatimonadota > Gemmatimonadetes > Gemmatimonadales > Gemmatimonadaceae > UBA4720. Next base: position 2,654 of record JANPKW010000005.1, read on the forward strand.
CAATCTGATTGAGGACGTGAGCCGCGGTTCGCGAATCCATAGGAGACTTAAGTGCACCGCGTACTTCGTACTAACTGCCTACTTCGTACCAGACTGAGGTAGTGCGCAGTGCGCAGTGCGCAGTGCGCAGTGCGCAGTTAGTCCGCAGTCCGCAGTTAGTCCGCAGTCCGCAATTCTTTGCGACTCTACCCCTCCATTCCTGCATGCCCCGGAAGCTTCTCTATCATATCGTGTAGCTGCTTCTGGATCAGCTCGATTTCCTGCCGCGCGCCTTCGTTGTCGAGAAGGCCGTTTCGCATGTTGATCGAAACGCGGTTCATGTACTTGATCTTCATCAGCATTTCATCAGTCGCCTTGCGCAGCGATGTGTAACGCCGTTTATCCGCGCGCGCGCGGTGATAGCGCCGGGTGAAGTCCTCGAGGTTCAGGCGCCGCGCGAATTCAATCGCCTCTTCCACGGTTCTGCCGGGGATAGCGCCGTGATCGGGAATGCCGTCGCCGGTTTCAGGATCAGCGAAGAACAGTCTCCCGATGTACTCGATCCCATCGTACGCGATGCGAACGGAAACCGCGCACGGCTTGCCGTCCATTTCGATCGTTGAAAGATGCTGTTGAATTACTCCAAAATCCGACATCGGGGCGCGTTTACCTGGGGTCAGTGGCCGTGAGGAACCTGTCGAGCGCCGCAAAGAGCGCGGCCGGCTGTTCAACGTATGGCACATGTCCGCAGTCGTCCAGCAGCGCAAGCTCGGCATTCATCGCTTTGGCGCCCTCAATAGTAGACTCAACGGGGATCGGATCGTCACGCCCATGTACGAACAGGGTAGGAAATCCCATCGGCTCGAGCTGGCCGAGCACGTCGAAATCGGGGCCGAGGCTTTCCCAGACTTGAGCTTGCACCCTGCCGGTCACGCGAAACGGCGTAAGGTCGCGGGCTTTGGCTGGATCGGCAAAGTACGCAGCGACAGCAAGCTCGAAAGTGCGTTGTTTGTAGGCCTCCGGGTCAGATTCACGCAGCCCTGACTCCGCGACCTCCTCACGCATCTTTCTTATTTCCAGACTGGATTGTCTCTCCGCGAACTCTTGTTCGAACTGCTTGCGGAAATCCATCCTGAGCGGGGCAGGATCGATCAGCGCCAGTCTCGACACCTTCGGCATGTTTTCATTCTTCCGGGTTTCGAGACAATACAGCAGCGCCAGCATTCCGCCGAATGAATAGCCGACAATCGACAGCGGGGAGATATCCAGCTCCCGAATCACATCGGTCATGTCGGCGACATGAGACTGCCACGTGATCGTCTCACGTGCGTCCGACTTGGATTTTCCTCCACCACGCTGGTCGTAAAATATGACGTTGTAGCGTTCGGCGAGGTGGAGCATCTGCGGGAGCAGATAGTCGTGATGCGCTCCGGGGCCACCGTGCAGGACGAGAAGCCTTGGTGCGTTCTCGCTTCCCCAAGCGGCCCAATAGAGCTGGTTTTTTGTAAAGCCGGACGCGCGCGGTTCGGGGATCGGTATGGGCATCGAGACTTGGTTGGACAGCACAAATGAAAAACTGCAACTACACAGGGGGAAGGAGTTTTTGAAGTCCCAGGAGTAATTGAAGTACGAATGCCCGAGCATTCGAGCGCCAACTCGGGATCTCAAGCGCTCCAGATACTTTGGTTACTACGGAGCCGACTGCGTCGGCTGCAGCGTCGTTCCGCCGTTTCCACCAAAAACAATAAAGTTTGACTATCCGCGGCGACGCTTGCCGGGCTCCGGAATCTTTGCTTCAATAACTCCTGGTACTTCAAAAACTCCTTTCCCCGTGTACTTCCGTCGTTAACCGCCCCGCTTGCCGAGAATCACGGTCGTCTCGTGTCTCTTCCCATCGCGAAGGTAAACTATGACTACGCTGTCGCCTGGCTTCTTCGAGTACAGCGCATCGCTGTAAGTGTAGAGATCCTTCACCGGCGCACCAGCGAACTCGACTATGATGTCACCCGGCTTCAAGCCGCCGACATCTGCCGGACTTCCAGGCCGGATACCAGTAAGCTTGAGACCCGGCGTCTCGCTGGCCGCCATATCCGGAATCGACCCAAGGTAAGTCTGAGACCCCTGACCTGACCCTGCTGCACGCGAAGGCGCCGTCGACCGCACGTACGCGAGTCGCACCGGTCTGTCGTCGATCCGGTTTGCGATCCTGAACGCAAGCTCAACTGTCTTCACCTGCCCGCCGATGTTGATCTTCTCGGTATCGTCGCTTGCGCGGTGATAATCCTCGTGAAGATCAGTGAAGAAATGCAGAACGGGAATTTCCTTCGCATAGAAAGAACTGTGGTCCGAGGATCCGAACCCATCTCCGGATCCTCTCACATTCAACGCGCCTGCATTCGCGCTGTCGATGAGATCAGACAGCCCGGTGGCGGTCGCCGTTCCGAAAACCATCAGGCCGTTCTCTTTCATCCTCCCGACCATGTCGAAGTTGAGCATCGAAGTGATGCTCGCGAGCGGCACCGGAGGATTGTCAACGAAATACTGGGATCCGAGCAATCCCTGCTCCTCTCCGCTGAAGTTGACGAAGATGATAGAGCGTCGCGGCTTGTCGATCGAGAACATCCGCGCCAGCTCGAGAATCGCCGCCGTACCCGAAGCATTGTCGTCGGCGCCATTCCGGACAGCATCACGCGCATCCGGATCAAGCGCTGATACCGTCGAGCGTCCGAGGTGGTCGAAGTGAGCACCGATCACGATGTATTCGTTCTTCAGCACCGGATCCGACCCCTCGATCATCGCGACGACATTTTGCGTCGCCTTGCCTGCGGTATCTCCAGTGTGCGCGGCCGCGGCCGAGCGTGCGGTGAATTTCTGGAAGTAACCGGGGAACGGGGCCTTGAGCTTGAGGGCTGCATACCGACGCGCGATGAAAGCGGCGGCCGAATCATTCCCGGCCGTGCCGGTCAGCCTTCCCTCGAGCTTGTCGTTTGCCAGATAGGAAATATCAGACAGCATCCGCACTGAATCAGCAGCTGCCGAACCGAGGGATATCTGCGGGGTCCTGCTGGTAGTCGAGCAAGCAAGTGTCGCCAGTACGGCGATCAATGGAAATCTTACTGTCATTGGCCTCGGGATTCGATTCATGCAAGATATCAGAATGCTGAGCAGTGCGGGTCTTCAGCGCGCCGTAAAGTCCGTATCCGCGGTGATGGTTCTGCACGCTTCCGCAAGCAGTTGAGCAGTTCTGTCGAGGTCGTCGATCGATACGAGCTCGTTTGGCGAATGCATGTACCTGTTCGGCACGGATACGAGGCCGGTCGCAACCCCTTCACGCGCAATGTGAATGGCATCGGCGTCAGTCGACGTGTCGCGGCCGGCGGCCTGCACCGTGAATGGAATGTCGTGCTTCGTCGCAGTGTCTCTGAGGAGGTTGAACACCACCGGCGAAATGATTGACCCTCTCGTCAGCACAGGCCCGCCGCCAATCTTCGCCTCACCAAGTTCCTTCTTGTCCATATCAGGATGATCTGTCGCAAAGGTGACGTCGACGACCAGCGCCATCTTCGGGTTCACGCAGCTCGCGCATATGAGCGCGCCGCCGCCGCGATAGGCGATCTCCTCCTGCGTGGTCGCTACTGCAACGACATGTGCAGCACCCGGCTTTTCCGCGTATCGCTTCAGTGCTTCGAGTACGATGAACGCGCCAATTCTGTCGTCGATCGATCTCGAGACAATCCTTCCGTTAGGAAATTCCATCGTGCGCGAATCGATCACCCCGGGGTCGCCGATCGAGAGGCGCGCTTCCGCCTCCGCTTTCGATGTCGCGCCGATGTCCACCCACAGATCCTTGATCTTGGTGGCCTTGTCCCGATCTTCGGTCTTGATGAGGTGAATCGGCTTCTTCCCGACGAGCCCGAAGACGTCACCATCGCGCCCGAGAAACCGGAGCCGCTGCGCCACGAGTACCTGGGGATCCCAGCCGCCGATCCCGGTGATGTAAGCGAAGCCCTCGTCATCGATGTAGGTGACGATCACGCCGATCTCGTCGATGTGCCCCGCCAGCATGATCGTCGGCGAACCCCCGGGACTCACCTCAGCGATGCTGTTACCAGCCACATCAGCCCGTACCTTCGCGAATTTCGAGGCTTCCTCGCGCCAGACTTTTGCGGGAGCCGACTCGAACCCCGATGGGCCGGGGGTATCCAGCAGCTTCTTCAGGAACGCGATGGCACTGGCGTCAATCATGATCTTGGTCCGGGTTTTTGCTGCGCGATAAGATAGCACCGCGATTTGCAGTACTGTAACGTATGATCGTGAAACTCAAACTCAGCAGTACCTTCATCCTGGTGATAGCGTCAACGGTGGGCTGCGCCAGCCTTGGACCAGCTGCCCCCATATCGGTCCCGCCTGCGGCGGCAGTACCGGTGACTCCGGACACGTCACTTGGCATCCCTAATCGACTGTCACGCATACGCTATGACGTCAGGTTCGATACAATAACGGCGGCGACCCGGTCGATAGCAGTTGGAATGACGTTCTCGGCAGATGGCGCGCAAGATGTGCTTCTATCGCTGCCCTCGTGGACTCCCGGAGCATATGAGCTTGGTAACTATGCCCGCTTCGTGAATTCCTTCCACGTCGTGTCAGGAACCGATAGCCTCGACTGGGACAAGGTCGATCCTGATACTTGGCGCGTTCGTATCGGTCGGCCGCGCGAAGTGTCGGTGAGGTTCGAGTACAGCGCCGATTCACTCGATAATGCGATGTCATGGTCGAAACCGGATTTCGCATTCTTCAATGGCACCAACATTTTTCTTTATCCTGAGAGCAATCCCGCTGATTTCGCGCCCACCGTAACCGTGACGACGACGAACGGCTGGCGGGTTGCAACTGGCCTTACTCCGGCGGGGTCGTATGCGCCGAACGTTTTCACATTCACTGCGTCGAGCTATCACGAGCTGGTGGACATGCCCACCTTCGTGGGACGATTCGATATCGACAGCACGACAATTGTTGGAAAAACTTTCCGGTTCGCGAGTTATCCCGTCGGCAGCATCACCAGCGCCACGCGAGCGAACGTTTTCGATCAGATGGGAAAGGTCATCCCGGCGCAGGCGAAGGTCTTTGGCGAAGTTCCGTGGGATACGTACACGATGCTTCAAGTAGCTGACGAGAGTTTTCCGCTCGGAGCCGCTGCGGGCCTCGAGCACAGCAACTCGCATCTCGACATCATCTCCCCAGCGGTGCTGGGGAATCCGATTCTTGCATCGCTTTACGCGCACGAGGTGTTTCACGTCTGGAACGTGAAGAACATGCGGCCGGCCGAGATGGTGCCATACCGTTATGACCGCATGCAGCCGACGACGTTGCTGTGGATCAGCGAGGGAATTACTGACTACTACGCGGACATCACTCAGCTCCGTGGCAAGACGGTCACCCCGTACACGTTTTTTGCGACGACGACTGCGAAGATAGAATCCATAGAGCAGCGGCCGCCGACAGCGCTCGAGGACGCATCGCTGTCGCCGTGGATTCACCCTGTCGATGGAACCAGCGATCTCTACTACGACAAGGGGTCAGTCGCCGGACTTCTGCTCGACATCCTGATTCGTGACGCGAGTGACAATCGCGGCTCGCTGGATACAGTCATGCGCGACCTGTACGAGAGCACTTACAAGAAGGCCAGCGGGTTCACGGATGCCGGGTGGTGGGCGGCGGTATCAAGAGCAGCCGGCGGAAAATCTTTTGCCGATTTCGCTAAACGCTACATCGATGGGCGAGCGGTGTTTCCGTATGACAGCATCTTCCCACTCGCCGGGCTCAGGCTGCTGGTCGACCGGACGGTTCAGCCTTCACTTGGGATCTCTGTATCTCCCGATGACGATGGGCTACGCGTGATGCAGGTGGTTATATCCGGTCCGGGCGCAACCGCCGGAGTGAAGCTCGGCGACTATCTGGTATCGGTCGGCGGACTCGACGCGAACGACCCGCTCTTCCAGGAAAAATTCAACGAGCGTTTTGGTGGAACTCCACCGGGCGGGACCTTGCCTATCGAAATCAGACGGGGCACTCAGCGATTGACGCTGAATGCCCCGGTGAGATTCAACACGATCGAAACGCGCCGCATCATTGAGATGGCCAACGCGGCGCCGAAAGCTGTCAGGGTAAGGGCCGGCCTGTTGAACGGTACCACTCAACCTTGACCGGGTCCCGCCGCGCGGGACCCGTCCACGTCTCGCGCATCAGCGCCTCGACCTCGGCAATCTCGCGCGGTGCCTGCGACACCCATTCGATCCCGCTTGCGGTGACGATGTAGTCATCTTCGATCCGAACGCCGATGTTCGCATACTTCTGAATCGCCGGACGGACTTTCGCGAGCATTGCCTGGTTGGCAGGCGTGTTGGGGATGATATCCAGAAGGTTGCCGCGAACGTAGATGCCTGGCTCGAGGGTGTAAGCTGTTCCCGGAACGAGATTCCCTGAGCCTGTCGATGCGCCCTGATCATGCACGTCTAGTCCGATCGGGTGACCGAGTGAGTGCATGTAGAAGAGTGAAAGCTGCGTGCAGGTCTGGCCATTTCCACAGTCGTATGTTGCTGCCGGAGCTTCGATCAATCCCAACCGCGTCAGCGATGCGGCGAGTGAGGCGTCGGATGCCCGGGTGAGCGCCGCTGCCGGGCCATTGACACGAGCCGCGTTCTCAGCGGCAAGCTGTGCTGCGCGAACTGCGCTGTAGATCTCACGCTGCGCCGGTGAGAACGTGCCATTTGACGGATAGGTGCGCGTTACGTCAGCGGAGTAGCCGCGATAGGCCGCGCCGATGTCGATGACGATAGTTTCGCCGCGCTCGATGAACCGGTCATTTGCACCGTAGTGTAGAGTGGTCGAATTGGGCCCGGATCCAACGATCGAGCCGAAGCCCGGACGATCTGCGCCGTTGCGACGGAATGTGTACTCGATCACGCCCTCGATCTCGAACTCATTCATGCCCGGCTCGATTGCTTTTCCTGCTTCCCTGTGGGCATCGACAGTTATTGCAATTGCCTTCCTGAGCAGATCCAGCTCTGCTGCGCTTTTGATGCGCCGGCTCGTGTTGACGCGGTTGTTGATCGACTGGACGGTTATGCCAGGGTTTCGCGCTACGATGGCTTCAACGATCTGATCGTCCCTTGTCCGAATTGCGCGAGCCCCGCGGTAATCTCCAATCACGTGCAGGGTTCGCGGAATACCTGATCCGATGAGTGAGTCGAGGACCGTGTTCATCGCCGCAATCGGGCGTGCGTCAAAGCCATACAGGCGTTTCGCTGCGTCGACGCCCAGCCGATTGCCTTCCCAGACTTCGCGTGCGGGATCGCTTGGCTGCAGAAAAAGAATTGGCTGCCCGACGATTGCCCCGTCGCGCACTACCATCGCGAGCGAGGCCATCGGTTCGGAGAACCCGGTGAGGTAATTGAATCTGGACGTCTGAAAGAAGCCCATGTAATCGGCTTCCGTTTCGGGCGCCCCAATAGCGAGGACGAGACCGCTCGGAAGCCCGGCGACTACCGCCGCCCTGCGCGCTGCGTACTCGGAAAGCGGTATCTGCGCGTTGAGTAGTTCCTGAGACGCGAGAAACGCGAACGCGGAGAAGAAGACCTGGAGTGGACTGCGCAACTTGATCATCCTTTCAGAACCGCCTTTGCGATGGTTTGCAGCTGCATGTTTGAGGTGCCTTCATAGATCGCACCGATCTTCGCGTCACGGTAGAATTTTTCCACCGGATAGTCCTTCGTATAGCCATAGCCGCCGAAGAGTTCCACGCAGAGCGAAGTGACGCGTTCGCAGACCTGAGAGGCAAAAAGTTTCGCCATCGCTCCCTCGCGTGCGATATCGCGGCCGGCGTCCTTGAGTCGAGACGCGTTGTAGACCATCAGCCGCGCCGCCTCGAGGTCTGTCGCAGCCTGCGCGACCTGGAACTGGATACCCTGGAATTCGCTCAGCGCTTTGCCGAACTGCTTGCGCTCATTGAGATAGCTGATCGCTGCGGTGAGGGCGCCCTGCGCGACGCCAATCATCTGAGCGCCGATGCCGATGCGGCCCTCGTTGAGCGTCTCGATCGCGATCTTGTAACCCTGGCCAACGGGGCCGAGGACGTTCTCATCAGGGACTTCGCAGTTGTCGAGCAGAAGCTCGACTGTACTCGATGCGCGTATGCCGAGCTTGTCTTCCTTCTTGCCGACAGAAAATCCCGGGAAATCGCGCTCGACGATGAAAGCGGTGATTCCCTTATAGCCCGCAGACGGATTCGCGTTGGCGAAGATAACGAAGATCCCTGCTTCGTAGCCGTTCGTGATCCACAACTTCTGGCCGTTGAGAATCCACTTGTCGCCCTTCTTCTCGGCCTTGGCCGCGAGACCAAAAGCATCGGAGCCTGAGCCTGATTCCGACAGGGCATAAGCGCCGACAGTGTCGGTGGTCAATCGCGGGAGGTACTTCGATTTCTGCGCGTCTGAGCCGTACCGGTTGATCGGGTAGTTGACGAGGGTGTTCTGGACGTCGCAAAGGATTGCCGAAGATGCGTCCACCTTGCTGATCTCCTCGACTGCGAGCGTGACCATGAAGAGCGAGCCTCCTGCGCCGCCGTACTCTTCCGGAACTTCGATCCCCATGAGGCCCAGGTCGAAATATTTCGGGATAAGGTCGGGTGCGATCTGCGCTGCGCGCTCCATTTCCATGACGCGCGGCCGGACCTCCTCTTCGGCGAATCCCGCGACTGCGTCGCGGAACATCTCCTCTTCTTCTGTGAGGAGTGTAAGTGGCGGTCGTGGGGCTTCCGTTTCTGTGGTCATTGTCGATTACGAGGACGTTGCTGGTGGCATTCGGCAGACTCTCGAAATTAACCAACCGGCCAGGGTGGAGCCTAAGCCGGCCATACATACGGCGCGAGGCTTCTTGCCAAACCCTTACACCGGGTTGGTGCCGTGGAGAGATGCTCCGGATAACTTCGGGCGGTTCGGGGTACACCAGGCACATCCAAGAGGATTCTACGCAATGAACGTCAGGCTAGCGGTGGTGGCGATGCTCGTATTCCCCTTCGATTCCGGCGCGCAGGCCGCGGCTCCGCGACCCCAGGATCGAACCAACTACGCCTTCGCGCGCGACTCGGCATTCGCCACGCCCGTGAACAGAAGTCTCATCGCGTTCACGATCCCGCAAAAAGACATGCTGGCCGAGAATGTCGCGTTCGATCCGCGCGATTCCAGCTTTTATGTCGGAAGCACGCGCCATGGCAAGGTCGTGCGCAGGGCGAAGAATGGCCGGGTTACGGATTTTATCCCAACCGGCCGCGATGGCATGTGGATGGTGGTAGGCATGAAGGTCGATACGCGACGGAACTCGCTGTGGGTGAACACATCGGCGCAGGGGAACTACATCAACCTTCGTCCTGAGGATCAGGGCAAGGCGGCGCTGTTCCGGTATGACATGAGAGGGCGCGTAGTGAAGCGATATACGCCGCGCGAGTCTGGCAATCATTTCTTCAATGATGTGGTCGTCGCGTCAGATGGAACGCTGTACATCACCGACATGATTGGCAACTCGATCTATCGGATTGGTGCTGCCGATTCACTCGAGCTCTGGCTTCCATCCGGAAAATTGACGAGCCCCAATGGAATCACAGCGTCGTCCAACGGGCGGCTGCTGTTTGTTGCCTCGGATGAGGGAATATCCGTGATCGACGTTGCATCGCGCGCGGTCGATGTCCTCAGCCCGTCTGATGGCGTCGATTCACGCGCGATCGATGGCATCTACTGGCATGCTGGGAAGTTGATTGTCGTGCAGGGCGGGCGCCGTAACCGTGTGCAGCGATTCACGATGGACCTCGAGGCGAAGCGCCTCGTGTCCGCGGAAGTGCTCGAGGCTAATCACCCGATGTTCATGAACCCGACGACCGGGGTAATTGCCGGATCTGACTTCTACTATGTGGCGAATTCGCAGTTCAGCAGTTTTGCGAACGGGCAGCTGTTCCCACAGGCGCGGTTGTTCGAGACAGTTATCTTGCGGGTTCCACTGAACTGATGCGAGGTAACCGCAATGCTCGTTGTCACGACTCATGATCTTCAGGGCTTCACGATCCGCCGCTATGTGGGTGTCGTAACGGGGGAGGCGATTCTCGGGGCGAACATCTTCCGCGATCTGTTTGCAGGAATCCGCGACATCGTGGGCGGCCGCTCAGCCGCCTATGAGGAAGAACTCCGTAAAGCCCGGCAGATCGCTGTTGATGAGATGTCGCAGCAGGCGCGAGAGCTTGGCGCGAACGCTGTGATAGGAGTCGATCTCGACTACGAGTCGATTCAGATGGGGCAGGGCGGCGGGATGCTGATGGTGTCGGCGAGCGGGACTGCCGTGGAGATCGATCGTCCGCCGAGCTGAGCACAAGTCGAAGTTCGACCCACCTTTTACACGGCCGGAGCGTAAACGTCGCCTGACCATGACAATCGACGGCAATCATTCCGCGTTCTGAAATTCCTCGGAACCATATGGGAGTGAGCAATGCCGATCGTAAAACGCGTCGTGCTTGTGATGATCGAAGGTCTTACGCCCGATGCCGTGAGGTTTCTGTCCCTCTACCACCTCGGCCGGCTGCGCGAGCGCGGGGCATCGGGCACAATTCAGTCGGCTGCTTCGAGCCTCGGCGGCCTTCGCCTTTCGCTCATGACGGGTGTGTCACCTCAATCCCATGGCCTGATCACGAATAGGCCTCCGTACTCGGGGAGTCTAAATCGTCTGAACCCAATGGGCGCATGCATAAGCGCGGAAGGATTTCAGGTTTCGGGATTTCTTCCGCAACTCGAGCCGCACCTCGAAGGACCGGCTCGAAGACTCGCTGTCCAGCTTGGGTTTCAGCATCTCAGTTTCAAGGGCACGAGCGCCTCGGAGACAGTGCGGACCGCATTAAATGCACTGTGCACGCAACGTAGAGGACTGATTGCCATTCACCTCGATGACATCGCGCGCAGATCAGAAGATGGATCCTGGATGTCACCCGCATACGCCGAAGCAGCGCAAAAAATCGATCAGTCTGCTGGCCTGTTGTCCACTTTGAGCGGCGCAGAGATGGGCGACACTCTCCTTGTAGTTATTGCTGACCCTTCAAGCGGAGCGGACGGGAACGCCCTGGAATCGCAGGGTGATGTATCGGTTACCCTGTCCGGCAGATGTATACAGAGCTGCAGTCTCGCTGGCATTTCCATGATGGACGTTTCCGCCACTGTGTTATGGGCACTTGGAGTCAGCGTACCCCGCAACTACGAGGGCAGAGTGTTATCGGAGGCTTTCAAGTCGGAAACGCGCGAGGCTGCACCAACGCGGAAGCAAGCTTTTGCCTGAACGTCCCGGCGGTGGCCTGCGTATCAGGCGATGATTACGATAGTTCCGTCGTCCGCGTCAGCGCGTGGCAATGCAGGCCGGCGTGCTGGCAAGGTGGTACCAAACAGCGATTGTGATCGTACGCTTGCGGCGACTGCGTCGAGTGCGCGGCCCATCTCCTCCCGCGCTCGGTTGACGGCGGACCGATAGGAGATCCGATACGAGGCAAACGCGCCCGCGGCAGCGACAGCGCCTACCCCGAGCCCAGGTAACCCGATCGTAACCGCCGCGATACCGGCAAGAAGTTTTGCACCGAGTCCGGCGCTGAGCAGTCCTGCGACCACTCCAGATCCGGCTGCCCACCACGACGCGGCATTGACGTTTCGGCGGACGCCTGGGCGAAGGTCTGTGTACATCGTCACTTCGGTAGACGACGGTATGCCGGGAGCGGGCCTCAACGTAACTTGCACCTGCTTCGCCTCGAGTTGATGACGAAGGCCGAGCCACGTGAAGGACATCTGGTACGCCATCGAGGTCCCCATCATTCCGGGGAGATCGAACACCAGGACACCCCCGTCGAGTGGATGGCCACCGACCGGGTCCTTGAGAGTGAGCTCCCAAGGAGACTGTTGCAGCGCGAGTCCGAGAGCCTGGAGAACTCTTGCCGGTGGCGCAGCGATAACGCGCTTTACGGCGCAACTTCGCTCCTGCGTTCCCAGTATCTGCGAAGCGCGGCGTTCCTGCCAGCTTGCACCCTCGAGCTTCGTCAGCTCGCCTGATTGCTCGGCAGGAAGCTCCGCCAGCGCGAGAGCAACAAACTGTTCCGAGATTCCCGCCTCGACCGCCGCTGCCTGAACATGGCGAAGCCTGTAACCTTCTACCGGAACACCCATCGCTTTCTGCTCTGAGGACTCTGTGGACGTCAGCGATGGAGTCATGCTCGATGCATCGAGCCTCTGCAGTGCGTCGGCCTGCAGCTGCGCTGCCCGTCGCCAGAGTAATCCGGCCTGACGCTCGGAAAGCACAACATCGGCATTTCCTACCTTCGCGCCTATTTCCGCTTTCGCAGCAGCGAGTGCATCATCGAGCGCCTCGGCAAAATCTTCTCCAGCGGCGTACCTGTCGATCGGATCCTTGCAGAGAGCCCGGTCGATGACGGAGGCCAGGTCCAGCGGCACCGATGGCGCTACCGATGAGAGCGGCGGTGCGTCGCGGGTCACATGTGCGACTAGGATGGCTGATGCGGAGTCAGAGTCGAACGGGAAGACGCCGCTCAGGATGTAATAACCCACTACACCAAGCGCATAGAGATCGCTGCGTCCATCGAGAAAATCACCGGCCGCCTGTTCCGGACTCATGTAGTGCACGGTACCAAGAACGTTCCCGGTAACCGTCAAACCTTCCTGCCTTCCATCGCGGGCGATACCAAAGTCCGTCACAAGTGCACGACCTGATTCCCGCTCGATGAGAATGTTTTCGGGCTTGATGTCACGATGGATCACGCCTCTCGCGTGCGCATAAGCGAGTGCCCATGCAACTTCCCGCAGGTATCTGACGGCTTCAACAGGCGGCAGCGGGCCCCGCGCACCAAGCCTTTGCGCCAGGCTCTCTCCTTCGACGAACGCCATTGCGAAGAATGCGTGTCCATCGATCTCATCAGCGTGGTAGATGGGAACGATGTTCGGATGGGAAAGGTGCGCTGCTGTTTTTGCTTCGCGCAGGAACCGCTCGCGAATATCCGGGCGTTCCGCCAGCTCCGCAGGTAGAACCTTGAGAGCGACCTGTCTGTCGAGCGTCAGGTCGCGCGCCAGATAAACAATGCCCATCCCGCCTCGTCCGAGCTCGCGCTCGACGGTGTACCGCTTTGAGAGGGCCGCGGCCAATTCTGCCGTATTCCCCCGACCAGGTTCGAACATGGTCGAGAATTTAACCTGGGCGTGGGGGAACGGCAGCGCAAAAGCTGTCGCAAGCGGCGCAGTGACCGCGCTGTTACACGGCCGTGATGCCGAAGTCGAAGGCCGCAATTAGCTGTTCCGGCTCACGATGGCACCCCGCCATTCGCCGAGTCACGCAGGGTCAAGGAGGACGTTCGTGCAACGCTTGAGCAAATTCGTTCCCGCGGTTTTCATGCTGGCTGCAGTATGCTTTGTTCTTGCCGCTTGTTCCGAGAGTCCGGTTGCGCCTGCCGCAACGGACATTCGCGGCATTTCGTCAGCTGTTGAAGTAGACGGGTCGATCAAGGTTACGAACAACGCCAACGCTGGCTCGGGATCTTTCCGGGCCGCGATCGAAGCAGCAAACGCGAGCGCATCCATAACCTCGATCAAGTTCGACAAGGGTCTCGGTGCGATCGTCTTGAGTTCGCCAGTGACGTTCTCCGGTACGCAGGCGCTCGACATCAATGGCAGCGTAAACGTGATATCAGGCGCCAGCCTTGGTGCTGGTCAGGATGCATTTGTCGCCAACGGCGGTGGCGACCTGACGGTGCGTCGTCTCACTGTTCGGAACGCTCCCGGTGTCGGGATCAAGGTGCTCGTCCCCTCTACGGAAACTGGAATTGTTGCCGTGACATTTCAGGATGTCATTACCCGCGACAATGGACTTCACGGGGCCCTGATCAACGACCAGTCGGGCTACCTGATTGATCCATCATCGACATCACAGGATGGATCCGATGCTTCGCTTCGTATCCGCATCAGTGGAAGCACGTTCGAAGACAATGGATTCACGCTCATCGACCAGGACGGGTTGCGGGTCAATGAGGGCGGGATAGGGGGAATCGACGCTGTGATTACTCACACGCAGGTTCTCGGGAACGGCGGCGATGGGATCGAGCTCGACGAACGCGGCGTCGGTAGTGCGGTGTTCACGGTCGAGCATTCGCAGCTTAATCGGAACGGAGCGTTCACGGCTGCCGATTTCGACGACGGAATCGATGTCGACGAGGCCGGTGATGGCGACATTGATGCCCGGTTCAATCAGGTTGTGGTGAATGACAATTTCGAGCAGGGGGTCGACCTCAACGAGAACCACGCCGGTGACCTTCGCGTGTTCATGAACAAAGTCGAGGCGTCAGGGAACGACCAGGAAGGCGTTGAATTCGAGGAGGACGACGATTTCGCCGGCGGCGGCGATATCATCGCGCTGCTTCAGTCGGTCACAACACTGCGCAATGGCGAGAGCGGCGGCGCTGATGCAGGACTCAAGATCCGCGAAAAGGGCGTCGGCAATGTGGTTGCACACATCATCAAGCCGGTGTCGTCAGATAACGTTGGCCTTGCCGGAAACAAGCTGGTTGGGATTCTCGTTCGTGAGGATGCAGCTGGTGACCTGACGGCGACAATCGAGAATGCTGTCGCGGTGGGCAACTCGGGCGACGGTATCGGGTTTGACGAGAATGCCGCTGGGAATCTTGCTGGCGATGTATTCCGTGCTACGTCGTCTGACAACGGTGGTGCAGGCGTTGCTGCCGATCAGGCTTCGACGGGTACGGGGCTCCTGCGCATCCGCGATCTGACCGCTGCTGGCAACGTCGATGGGGCGGTGAAGTCGAATGCCGGGGTGACTGTTCAGTATCTGGATTAAGGACTGACTTTTGAACGGCGGGAACCCATGGGTTTTGCGGATTTGGCGGATGTAAGCAGATTAAGCCGATCGATCGACTCGCGTTGACGAGGTGTTGGGAGAACTTGCGTCCTTTGGGATTCTAGCCCCGTTGTTTTGTGGGGTAACCCCAGAAAGAGTATCTCCTGAAGCGGGCGATCATCTCTGTCACCACGGGATGCGCTCTATCGGCCAGATCGGCAGCATCCGCTAAATCCGCCCACCCATGGGTTTCCGTTCTTCGCGCTAAAAATCGGTCGTTAGGTCCTTACACAGGAACCAGCAGATCCCGGAAGACCTCCAACGCCAACTCTACTTTCCCGAACGGAGCCGACACCTGCACCCCCTGCACTGACGGCCGTACACGCTCGAGCATCTCACGAGCAATGGCAATTCCTTCCTGCACGCCATGCTCTTTCGACTTCTCATTCGCGAGGCGCATACGCTCGATGATGTGAGCCGGCACTGTCACGCCGGGCACCTCGTTCGCGAGAAACTCGGCGTTACGATGCGACACTAACGGCCAGATCCCGGCAATGATGGGAATCCGGTTCGAATCGAGCTTCCCGAGAAAAAACTCCAGCTGCTCGACATCGAACACCGGCTGCGTAATCGCATACTCGGCACCCGCCTCAACCTTCCATGTAAAACGTCGCAGCTCATGCTCGAGGTCGATTGCGCCCGGATTCACACCGACTCCAATCGCAAAACAAGTCGGAGCACCAATCGCGTTGCCGCCGGGATCGAGACCGTGATTCAGGTTGTTGACCAGATTCGTCAGCCCAATCGCATCGATGTCGAACACCGCCGTCGCGTTCGGGTACGGCCCCATCTTCGGCGGGTCGCCGGTGATGATGAGCATGTTGCGAAGCCCGATCGCTGATGCGCCAAGCAGATCGGAGAGCATGCCCAGAAGGTTCCGGTCGCGACAGCAGTAGTGCGTGACAGTCTCAATGCCGACTTGCTGCTCAATCAGCAAACTCGTCAGCAGCGCTCCCATCCGGCTTTGCGCGCGCGGACCATCAGGCACATTGACAGCATCGACGCCTGCTTCCTTCAACGCACGCGTGTCGCGAATCATCTTGGATGCATCGACTCCACGCGGCGGCACGATCTCCACTGAGGTCACGAACTCGCCCCGCGCGATTTTCCCGGCAAACTTCGACCTTTCGGCAAACGGCGTCGGCTCGACGGGTTTGTCGTGCGGTACTTCCGGCGTGTCGTCACCTCCGCCGCGGGTACGGCGACTTACGCGCGGCTGCCTCGGCGTAAGGGGACGAATGCCCTCAACCATCGCGGCGATGTGCTCAGGAGTGGTTCCACAGCAGCCGCCAACAATTTTGGCACCGGCGCGCACGAGATGAGCAGCGTACGTCGCCATGTACTCCGGACTCGCCATGTACATGCTGCGCCCCGCCACCTCGCGCGGCATACCAGCGTTCGGCTGCGCAACCAGCTTTTTCCTTGTGACCTTGATCATGCGCTCGATCGCATCGAGGATGATCTGCGGGCCAACAGAACAGTTGAGGCCGATAATGTCGGCGCCGAACGCGTCGAGCGTCTGCGCGATATCCTCCGCCGATGCACCGTAGGGAGTGAGACAGTCTGTCCCGATCGTCATTTGCGCCATGACCGGCATTGCCGAGTCGACCTCGCGTGCTGCAAGGATTGCCTGCTCCATCTCGGCAACATCGGCGAAAGTCTCAATCAGGAAAAAATCGGCACCGCCTTCCTTCAGGCCTCTCATCTGCTCGGCGAATATCTCACGCGCCTCGCCAAGCGACGTCGGGCCGTATGGCTCGAGACGCACTCCAAGCGGGCCAACCGCTCCTGCTACGAGGACGTTGTCGCCCGCTTCTTCGCGCGCGATCGACGCTGCCGCCATGTTGATCGCGTGGACCTGAGTTTCGAGACCGTAAGGCGCCAGCTTTGTGCGGCTTGCGCCGAACGTGTTCGTCTCAATGATCTCCGCCCCCGCCGTCACATATGAGCGATGCACTTCGCGGACGAGATCGGGGGCGCGGACATTCAGCTCATCATAACACTGATTGATGAAAACGCCTTTCGCGTAAAGCTGAGTCCCCATCGCGCCATCGAATACGAGGACTTCCTGCGGATCGAGCAACCGCCTGAGCAGGTGACTCCGGTCGGTCATCTGAGCGCGTCGCGTATCATCGAGGCGTCGATAGCCATCGTGTCGGCCAGCTGTGGGTGTTCGCCAACTCTTGTCGCGAGCTGTTCACGCCCTGGCTCGCGGTTTTTCGAGTTGAAGTACGCGAACAATCCGATGGACACATACGCTAGTCCGGGCAGCCCGAAGCCAACTCCAACTCCTGACAGGGCCACCAGGATCGAAAGAATTCCCGCGGCTACATAACCCATGTAGTGCCTGCTCCAGGTTACCGCATCGTATGCTTCAACGGGCGTCAACCTGAGGATCTCGCGAGTCGCGTATGCACGTCGATACAGTGCTGCAACGATGAGGAACACAACTATCCAGCCAGCGGCGTAGATGATGAACAGGCTTTGCAGCTGCTCCCATGACGTAACGGTTGCACCTGTCCGGCGGGTGAACAGGGACACAAACGAGCTCGCCATGAACTTGAGTGGGTAGACGTAGAACAGGATCGTGAAGAGCCACGCTCCGTTCAGCATTATCGAAACGCCGTCGGCAAGCGGATACCGGCGGAACAGGATCGTGTGAACGAACCACATGTAGAACAGCGCGGCAAAGCTGATCCCGAATGGTACAAACCCGTAGACGTTGTTGATCAGCTCGTCGTATGTGCGCGGTGCCTCGAGACTGACTACGAGCAGTGTCGCGGCAAAAGCGATCATTCCATCGCTGAACGCCTCGATCCGCGTAATTGCAACTTTGCGTGGAGGAAGATTCATGAGTCGACCCTCGCTTCAGCCAGTGAGACTTCACCTGCGGCGGCCTGCGTCAATGCGTCTTCCGGGCTGGCGTCGCCGGCCACACCCCTGACTGCGTAGTACTTCGCTTCGGGGTGATGTATGATGATTGCGGCCGTCGACTGTTCGGGCAGCAGCTGGAACGACTCAGTGAGATCCATACCCAACGCCTCCTGTGCGGGGAGCAGCTTGAATACGGTAGCGTGATCGTCGAGATCCGGACAGGCTCCATATCCCCAGGAATAGCGCTTGCCCCCTGTGGCTGGCGTCCCATCCTCGAATCTGTGGGCGCCTTCGATCCCCAACTCGCTCTTGATGCGACGATGCATCCACTCAGCCACCGCCTCGGCAGCCTCAACGCTCAAGCCGTGTGAGTAGAAGGCTTCAGTGTACTCATTTGCGCCCTGAAGCTTCTCAAAGTGTTTCGTCGCCTCGTTGCCGACGGTGACAATCTGCAGCGGAATGACGTCGACCTGATCCGAGTCTACCGGCCGAACGTAGTCGGCGAGGCAAAGGCGCTCTCTTCCAATCATTCTCGGGAAGTGGAAGCGTGCGATCTCGCGGAGACTGCCCCCGTCACTGGAATAGGCCGCCGGATCGTAGATGATCACGTCGTTGCCGAGTGACTGGGCGGGGAAGTAGCCGTAGACCGCTTGCGGTCTTATCCAGCCGTTGGTCTTCGAGTCTTCCTTGAGCCGTGCGAGTGCGGGTTCGAATTCATTCTTGATGGTTTCATTGTACTGGTCGCCCGAGCCGCGTGCGCCCCACTGAAGGCGATAGAGCTCGTCCAGGTCCAGCAGATCGAACACCTCGTCAGTCGGGATATCGCGCAGGACGCGTGTTCCCCAGAATGGTGGCTGCGGCACGCGATTCGTCGATGACACATCACTGCGAGCGCCGGCCACGTCTCCTGAGCCGATATCCTTCCCCACCGCGGTCTTGAGGAACACGTCGTTGCGTGCATCGTCAAGATTCTTCTTGACGAATTGTGTGCGCCGATCTGGATCCTGGAGCTTGTCCATCGTCTCGAGACCTTCGAACGCGTCCTTGCAGTAGAACACGCCTGAATCGTAGGCACGCTCGTCTTCGACGAAGAGAGCGCGTCTCCCGAATCGCCGATTGATCGCAGCTCCTCCGATCAGGACCGGGATTTTCATCCCGCGCTTGTCGAGCTCCTTGACGGCGAGGGGCATCTGCTTGCTTGTCGATACAAGCAAAGCAGAGAGTCCAATCGCATCGGCTCCGACTTCTGCTGCCTTTTCGAGGATGGTGTTGACCGGCACTTGTTTGCCGAGGTCGAAGACAGTGTACCCGTTGTTGGAGAGGATAGTGTTGACGAGGGACTTGCCGATATCGTGCACGTCACCGTACACGGTGGCGAGAACCACCTTTCCTTTAGTGTACCCTTCGGCTTTCTCGAGGAACTGCTCGAGGTGCTTAACGGCCTTTTTCATCGCTTCCGCTGACTGGAGCACGAACGGGAGGATGAGCTCGCCGGCGCCGAACTTGTCGCCGACTTCCTTCATTGCTGGAAGGAGGACTTCGTTCAGCACTCTGACCGGATTTTCCCTGACACCCGCGGCGTCAAGGACATCCTCCACGCCTTCTTTCTTCCGATGAAGAATCATCCAGTGGATCTTCTCATCGGGAGTCATGCCTGCAGTAGGATCTGCCTTTTCTGCGCCCTCTGCCTTCGCTCCGGCGTCGCTTCCACTGAAGTGTTCTATGTATCTCTGAAGAGCATCCGGCCGGGTATTGAAGACTATCTCGTTAGCGAGCTCCCGCTCTTCCGTCGAGATCTCAGCGTATGGCGTGATATGCGCCGGGTTGACAATGGCCGCATCGAGTCCTGCCGCAACGCAATGATGCAGGAACACCGAGTTGAGTACCGCTCGCGCTTCTGGAGTCAGACCGAAGCTGACGTTTGAAACCCCCAGTATCGTCGAGACACCAGGCAGCTCACGCTTGATGAGCCTGATGCCCTCGATCGTCTCGTGTGCAGAGTCGATCCATTCCGCATCGCCGGTGGCGAGGGTGAATGTGAGGCAGTCGTAAATGATGTCTTCGGGTGCGAGCCCGTACTCATCTACTACTATAGTATAGATGGCCTTCGCGACCTCGAGCTTACGCTCGCGGGTTTTCGCCATGCCGACTTCGTCGATCGTCAGCGCGATTACTGCCGCGCCGTGTTTCTTGACGAGAGGCACAACGGAGTCGATACGCTTGCGGCCGTTCTCCATGTTGATGGAGTTGACGATTCCGCGTCCGGGGATGTGCTCGAGTGCTGCTTCGATGACGTTCGCTTCGGTCGAGTCGATGACGAGCGGCGTCTCAACGGACATCGACAGCAGCTTCACGACCGCTGACATCTGCTCGGCCTCATCGGCACGCTCGGTAAGCGCGACGCAAACGTCGAGGACGTGCGCGCCAGAATCGACCTGGTCTCGCGCGACTTCGAGGATTCCCTCGTAGTCATCCGCGAGCAGGAGGCGCTTGACCTTCCGGGATCCCTGTGAGTTAACGCGTTCACCAACCAGGAGTGGTGGCGGATCCTGGTGGAGTGTGATCGCGCGCATCGCTGAGCTTACTCGCGGAACCCTATGCTTTTGTCTCCTTCCCTCTGCTCCGCTCTGCACCTCTTTTTTGCGTTTTTCTTCGAGCGCCTTTACGGCGTTGACCACCGCTTCGAGATGCTCGGGCGTAGTCCCACAGCAACCACCCACGATCCGCACGCCGAAATCCTTCACGAACTCGGCAAGCGCCTCTGCCATTGGCGCAGGCTCGAGCGGATATACTGCCTCGCCAACGCCCGTGTTGATGGGCAACCCTGCATTCGGGATGACCGATAGCGGCAAATTTGCGTGCTCCGAGAGATACCGAATCGGTTCGCGCATGTGCTCCGGACCCGTCGAGCAGTTGAGTCCGATGACATCGACGTTCAGCGCTTCGAGTGTGGTCATCGCGCTCGCGATGTCAGTCCCGAGCAGCATGCGGCCCGAAATGTCGAGCGTCACCTGCGCCTGAATCGGAACGCGCCGACCGATTTCTGTGAAGAGCTGTTCGATCCCGGCGACCGCAGCCTTCACCTCGAGAATGTCCTGCGATGTCTCGATGAGGAGGAGGTCGACGCCACCTTCGATTAGGTATTGGGCCTGGTCGTGGAAATTCCGCGCGAGCTCTTCGAACGTGATGTTGCCGAGTGCGGGGTCGGAGCTCGAGGGGAGCATGCCCGTCGGGCCCATGGAGGCTGCCACAAATCTCGGTTTCTCGGGCGTGCTGTATTTATCCGCGGCTCGACGTGCAACCTGAGCTGCCGCAACGTTGATCTCTCGGACCTTGTCACCCAGACCCCATTCTTCAAGGCGGCGGGGCGTGCTCTGGAACGTGCAGGTCTCCACGACATCGCAGCCGACAGCGAGGAAAGACTCGTGGATTGCCTGGACGACATCGGGGCGGGTGAGGACGAGATTGTCGTTGCAGCCCTCGAGCGACCTACCGCCGAAGTCCTCCGGAGTGAGGTTGAAGCGCTGTATGCTCGTACCCATGGCACCGTCGTAGATAAGGACGCGGTCTTCGAGGGCTGCGAGATACGGTGATTCGACAGTCTTACGGGTCATGCTGGTTACCTGTACGAAAAAAGCCCACGCGTAGGCGCTGGGCTGAAGCGCTTTAGCGGAATATTTAACGTGGCCGCAAGTTGCTCTAAATCGCCACGGTTAACTCTTAGTAATACTATACTGGGGCCGGGGCCCCAATGGCAAGCCGCCGGCCGTCCATGTGCGGATTCGGTCGTGTTATTC
The DNA here is from genome assembly GCA_031426255.1 of Gemmatimonadaceae bacterium. Classification (GTDB taxonomy): domain Bacteria; phylum Gemmatimonadota; class Gemmatimonadetes; order Gemmatimonadales; family Gemmatimonadaceae; genus UBA4720. The sequence goes on from JANPKW010000005.1 coordinate 24,295, forward strand.
AATCATCGGCCATGAGGCAGGAGCACTATCTAATGAAACACATCATCATGGTTCTGGCCGCACAATGGTTCCCTTGCAAATCACGCCCCGGTGAGCTCGTCTCCGGCGTTTTTGCAGATCGCAGTGAAGGGACAGACCCGCCATAGTCACCGCCTCTGATCCCATGCCTTACGGCCTTCTCGCCGACGCCGTCGTCGTCATCCATCTCTCCTTTGTCGCCTTCGTAATACTCGGCGGATTCCTCCTGCGCCGATGGCCGAGGCTGGTCTACGCTCACGTGCCGGTTGCGGTCTGGGGAGTGCTCATCGAATTCGCAGGCTGGATCTGCCCGCTGACGCCCCTCGAAAACTCGCTTCGCCATCGCGGTGGGCAGGCCGGGTATGAAGGAGGTTTCGTCGACAACTACATCCTTCCCGTTCTCTACCCGGTTGGGCTCACCCGAAACATTCAGTACGCGCTGGGAATTTTCGTTCTCGTCATCAACCTTGTCGCGTACGTGTTATTCATCCGGTCGCGCAATAACCTGCGCCATCGATAAAAACCTGTTGCGGGCGCGATGGCAGTGAGTCACTTTAAGAAAGCAATCACATGACCACTACGCGCATCCGCAGTTTCGCCTCCTATTACTACCGGACCCCACACACGGGCCCGCGGAGGCGTATGCGCGACTAGCGCAAACCAATCTCTGTTTTTCCGGGCCCGTGAAGTTCTTCACGGGCCTTCTTGTTGTCTTCAACTCCAGAGTCAAACATGTCAGCACACTCACACTCGCATACGCCTGGTTCATCGACTGGAACGGTTGTCCAGAACTGGAACCACTACACGCACGCCGATCACGAGGTGTGGCAGATACTGTACGCGAAACGCATGCGTGAGCTGAAATCCACAGCAAGCGACGTGTTCCTCAATGGCGCCGAGATCATCGGCCTTGCGGAGAGCAGCATACCCGACCTTGCGGATGTAAACCGCAGGCTGGACGCTCGCACAGGCTGGAATGCTGTAGCCGTCGGCGGATTTCTCCCGGCAAAGGAGTTCTTTGCCTCACTCTCTCAACGACGATTTCCGACCACCGTCACGATTCGTTCGCGTGACAGCATCGACTACGTGCCTGAGCCGGACATCTTTCACGACGTCTTCGGTCACGTCCCGTTGCATTCCGACAGCGCATTCGCCGACTTCCTTCAGCGATTCGGCGAGGCAGCAAGCCTCGCGAAATCCGAGACGGAAGTCGAAATGATGGCGCGCTTTTTCTGGTTCACCGTGGAATTTGGTCTCGTTGCCGAGCGCGGTCGCACGCGAATCTACGGGAGCGGGCTCATATCATCAGCGGGAGATGCGGCGAACGCGCTCGGCCCACGTTGCGACCGCCGGCCGTTCTCGGTTGAGGCCGTGGTGTCCCAGCCGTTCCGGATCGACGACCTTCAGGACGTTCTTTTCACGGTCGAGTCGTTCGATCAGCTCTTCGATGCTGTCGAGCGCGTGATTGACGCCATGAAGGCCGGCGATGCGGAAAGTCTGCTGATGCGAACAGCGTGAAGCGCACTCTGCTAGAACGTTCCCACCACCCGAAGTCCCATACGCGCGTCCGACTTTCGAACATCGAAGTCCGGCGCGACTCGCATCGACACCCGGTTGCGTCCGCGGCCGCGGCGCCGGTCACGATCCCAATCGGAATCGCGATCGCCTCGCCGCGCTTCAAGAAGCCCGTACACACCGGCACCCAGCGACATGGCACCAAGCCCAATAGTGGCAGTTGCGACGCGATCAGTGCCGCGATTCTTGTCGAAGTTATTGGCGCCAACACCAATGGAAACAGCACCCGCAGCAATCCCAAGCAGGCCCGTTAAATAACTCGGCCTCACCACGTTAAACGCCGCAGTCGCCAGTGAAACACTTCCAAGACCGACGGCCGCCAGAGCGAAGTCGCTATCAACTCCGCGTGGACGATCAGAAATCGGATACGGGAAACCATCGTACGCCGGCTGAATACGCGCCGCCTCAGCAACGCTAAGACCTGAGCTGTCGAGCCACGCAATTAACGCCGGATCGTCAGCAAGCTCGGCGATGTATGCGTTGTTACGCGTCCCTTCAACTTTGTCGACAATATCGGTGCGGCCCGATCTGTCGATGAGGTAGGCCATCGCACAAAGCGTCCCTTTCGAATCCCTGAAGAAGGGAGCAGCGACGGTGAGACGGTCGTTCAGTGGAAACGTCCCGGAGTTTCGATAGTCGCGTAGCCAACTCGTAAGACGTGCGCGTCGCACCCGCTGCGCCGCCGTAAGCCGAGAGACATCTCTCGATTCAAGCTCAGCATCGACGGAATCAAAATGGGACTTGAGGCGCGCGACTTCGATCGACCGGCTCGACCCGCGTGACTCGCTCTCGCTTGTTGCGGCCAGTACACCGGTACCGACAACAAGTGATACAATCACAAAGGCACGGCTCATACTACCTCCTTAAGGGGGTGAAGTACCTCTCTATCTGCTACACCCCAGTCTCGTACGCCCCTTGTCTGCTATTCGTAGGTTGCCGCGACTGCCATTACGCCAATGGCAAATCCGCGATGCAGCGTCCCCGTCGGGACGACCCCCCGGGCAGGCTTATGGTCGCCCAGCAGTCTCTCATAAACGACGTTGACTCGCGCCCAGTCGGTAATCGACGCAAGGTAAATCGTCACCATGACTGCCCTCGATAGATCGCTGTTTGCAGCGCGCAGGATTTCCTGCACGTTGAGCAACACGGACTCAGCCTGTTGCTCGATCCCTGCAGTCGGGTCGATCAAACGCTCCGGCGATCCCGGCAGCTGCATCGACACGAACACCAGTCCGCCGTGCGCTATCGCCTGCGAATAGTGGCCCTGCGGCGGCGGGGCGGAGTCAGTTCTTATTATTTCCATTGCTGTCTCGTCTCAAGTAGTAGTCATAATTTCGCGAGCGCGAGGCGAACCCCGAACGCCATCAGCACGGCACCAGTGTCTCTGTCTATGGTTTCAACAACGCGCGACCTTCTGAGCCACGGAGCCAGGAAACCTGTAGCCGCTATCAGGAGACTGAACCACACGATTCCTTCAACGGCGTGAATCGTAGCAAATGCAACCATCAACGCCCCGGGCTCGGCGATTCGAGCTGGCACGAACTGCGGAAGTAACGTCACGTAGAAAACACCCACCTTCGGATTCAGCAGGTTCGTCAACATTCCGCGAAGAAACCAGTTGTTGTAGATCGTCCGTCCCTCGCGTGCCGCCTCGGCGGCTTCATTGAACGACTTCCGCGGGAGAGCGGTGTCCAGACCCGGGGTCATGGTGGCGAGTCCAGCCGCCACAGCGAACGCGAGCATCGCGGTTGTCGTCGTCATGGTGCACAATATTGCACTGCGGCGCGCAGTTCGACCAATCTCCGCCCGGTACCGGGAGCCATCGATGAGTGATGTCAGTAAACGAAATGTCAACGACGAACCACGCCTCGAGGCTTGGCGGTCGGATACGCCGGGATGCGGTGAGCGTATCCATCTCAACAACGCTGGCGCGGCGCTCATGCCTCGCCAGGTGTCCGAGGCGATTCGCGATCATATCGATCTCGAGTCGCGCGTTGGAGGCTACGAAGCGTCGGATCATATGCGTGATGCCATCGCAGCGGTTTACGACGATATCGCGAAACTCGTTGAAGCTGAGCCCCGGAACATTGCGATAACAGGGAGTGCGACGGCGGCGTTCATTCAGGCAATTACTTCGTTCGACTTCTTTCCGGGCGACGTGATCGTCACGAGCAAGTCAGACTATACATCATACCAGATTCAATACCTCGCGCTAAGCAAGCGCGCTGGTGTTCGCATCATTCACGCTGAGGATCTCCCCGATGGCGGCATCGATCCCGACAGTCTCCGAAAAATTCTCGCGCGGGAGAAGTGCAGGCTGGTCAGTGTCTCGTGGATGCCTACTCACTCCGGGCTGATTCAGGATGCCGCAGCTGTGGGCCGAGTGTGTGGGGAAGCCGGGGTTCCGTTCCATCTCGATGCGTGCCAGGCCGTGGGCCAGGTGGCTATCGATGCAAAAGAGCTTCGTTGTGACTACCTCTCTGCAACCGGCCGGAAGTTTCTCCGCGGCCCGCGCGGCATTGGATTCCTTTACGCATCTGATCGCGCGCTCGAGCGCGGCGACTATCCGCTTTTCGTCGACATGCGGGGGGCCGAGTGGATATCGCCACGCGAGTTCAAAGTTGCCGATTCGGCGAAGCGGTACGAAGACTGGGAATTTGCGTATGCGCTCGTGCTCGGGATGGGCGCCGCGGCTCGTTACGCCAGCGAGCAGGGTATCGTCGAGACGGGTTTGCGTGCCCGGTCCCTTGCTGCACATTTGCGTCACCGGCTTGCTGAAATCCCCGGCATACGGGTGCTCGATCCGGGTTCTGAGAAGTCAGCGATCGTCACGTTCGATCACAAGCGGGTCGCGGCTTTGGAGCTTGTAAGCGCGCTCAAACGGGAGCGGATCAGCACCGTCTCGAGTCAAAGGTGGTATGGGCTGCTCGACTTCAGCGAGCGTGGCGTTGAAGCCGCGGTCCGTGCCTCGCCACACTACTACAATACTGTCTCGGAAATTGATCTTCTTGTCGACACGGTTCGGGATGTTGTGGCGCGGAGCTCATCGTGATCCCGAACTGGATCGAGGAGCTTCGCGCACAAATGAGGAATGCGAACTAAACCTGCGGGTAACTCAAAACTGGTAGGCAAACTCAGACCTGGTAGGCAAACTCAAGACTCAACACTATAACTCAGGACCCGGGACTTGAGGGCGTAGTCGGTACAGACCGGGAGGATAGGTAAGCTTTAGACCGGGAGGATAGGTAAGCCAGAGTTCTGAGTCCCGAGTTTTAGTTTTGAGTCTTGAGTCTGCCTACCAGTTTTCAGTTCGCCTACCGAGTTTCGATCTTGTACTCGTGAAGGAAAGGCCGAAGCAATGGGGTGGCCGATATGCTGCCAATGACAATGCAAACTCGCATCAAGTCAGTCGACATCCTGCGCGGCGTTGTGATGGTGTTGATGGCCATCGACCACGTGCGCGTTTATGCCGGGGTACCGCCAGGCGGGCCTGAGCCGGCCGTTTTCTTCACGCGCTGGATAACGCACTTTTGCGCGCCTGTATTTGTATTCCTGGCTGGCACATCGGCTTTTCTCGCCGGCAGGAAGATGAAATCGCGGTCCGAGCTATCACGCTGGCTCATAACCCGTGGGCTGTTCCTCGTTCTTCTCGAGCTCACGCTGTTGCGATTTGCGTGGACGTTCAACTTCGATTGGCAGAACTTCACATTTGCAGGCGTCATCTGGATGATCGGCTGGTGCCTCGTCATGATGACCGTGATAGTCTGGCTTCCCGACATCGTGATTCTGCTGTTCGGCGGAATTACTGTGTTCGGCCACAACGCTGCAGGCGCAACAATTCGCGAGATTGCCGCGCGCATCGATGGAGCGTTCGAGGCGGCTGTCGCAGTTCTCTACACTGGCGGCGCCTTCGGGATCACGGACAATGGACCGAATCTCGTGGTCCTCTATTCATTGGTACCATGGATAGGAGTCATGGCACTTGGCTATGCGTTCGGGAGAGTACTGGTGCTTGGCGAGAGAGAACGGAATCGACTCTGTCTCATCCTTGGAGGCACCGCTGTGGTGCTGTTCATCGTGCTTCGGGCAACCGGGTGGTACGGTGATCCGCGTCCAGCTGGCCCCGGTCTGCTGTCATTTCTCGGGACCACCAAGTATCCCGCGTCACTGCAATTTCTGCTCATGACGATCGGTCCCGCGGTGTTGCTCGTGCCATTGCTGGAGCGGACACGCGGTCGGATATTCAGCTGGCTCGAGGTGTTCGGCCGCGTGCCGTTTTTCTACTATGTGCTGCACATTCCACTCATCCATGTCGCGGCGATCGGTATCGCAGCGGTCAGGACACCGGAATCGATTGGGTGGCTGTTCGCGAATCATCCGATGGCACCGCCGGAAGTTCCCGCCGGTTACATGTGGAGCCTCCCACTTCTATATGTAGTAGCAACTGCCGTCGTCATAATGCTCTATCCCGCTTGCAGATGGTACATGGGGTTGAAGCAGCGATCCCGGCACCCTCTGCT
>JANPKW010000006.1:0-250698 GCA_031426255.1 Gemmatimonadaceae bacterium
GGGCAGTTCGCAGTTCGCAGTTCGCAGTTCGCAGTTCGCAGTTCGCAGTTCGCAGTTCGCAGTTCGCAGTTCGCAGTTCGCAGTTCGCAGTTCGCAGTTCGCTGTCGTCCGCAATCCGCAATCCTCAATCCGCAATACGTCCGCAGTCCGCAATTCTCTGCGTTCTCATGCCTTCGCGATCGCGAGCCAGGATCCAGCATCAAGGCTCGCCCCTCCCACTAGCAATCCATCCACGTCAGATGTAGCGAGCAGTGTCGGCGCGTTCACCGGGTTCACGCTGCCGCCGTAAAGGATTGGCGTAACGCGTGCGCGATCACCGCATATGGCCTTGAGCTCTTCCCGAATTACACCGTGCATCGCTGCTGCATCTTCCGGGGTGGCCGTGCGGCCGGTTCCGATCGCCCAGACAGGCTCATATGCGACCATGACCTCGCGAGCAGCAAGCTGCTTCATCTCCGAAAAGCCGGCTCTCAGCTGTGACACGACGACCTCTTCGGCACGACCCGCCTCACGCTCGTCCAGCTTTTCACCAACGCACAAAAGCGGTGTGAGGCCGGCACGCTCTACAGCAGCGCATTTCTTTGCAGTCTCATCGTTCGTTTCACCGAACACGTGCCTGCGCTCGGAATGCCCTACGAGGATGACGCGGGCTCCTGCATCGCGAGCCATCCCGACCGAGATTTCACCGGTAAACGCGCCTTGATCCTCCCAGTAAACGTTCTGCACGCCAAGGATGATGTCTCGCCGGTCAACGATCGCGTCCGCGACGGCGAAAAATGAAAGCGCGGGTGGAAAGAACAGGATCGCCCTGTCATTCTGCCTTGGGTATTGATCGAGGAAAGCCTGCATGAACTCGCGGGCCATCGTCGGGCCGTTATTCATCTTCCAGTTGGCGGCCAGCACGGGCCGATTCATGGCTTGTCGTCCAGTGCATCGACACCGGGCAATGGCTTGCCTTCGAGAAACTCGAGTGACGCGCCGCCTCCGGTCGAAACATGACTCACCTTCTCCGCCAGCCCGGCTTGCGTTACGGCTGCCGCGGAATCCCCGCCGCCAACGATAGTTGTAGCGCCAGCACTTGTAGCAGCGACCAGCGCGTGCGCGATTGCGAGTGTTCCCTTGTCGAAGGGCGGGGTTTCGAAGACGCCCATCGGGCCGTTCCACAGGACCGTCTTTGCTATGCCGATTGCTCGAGCATATGACTCCGCAGTGCGCGGACCTATATCGAGCATGGCCTCGCCTTCAGGAATAGCGTCACGATGGACTTCATGTGCGGCGCCCGGCTGGTCAACACCAGGCGAAACGATCGCGTCATGGGGCAATGTGATTCGTGTCCCCCACTTCTCTAGAAGCTCCCGGGCAAGCTCGACCTTATCCTCTTCGACGAGCGATTTGCCGGTCTCGAGCCCCATCGCGCGATAAAACGTGCATGCCATCGCCCCGCCAACGAGCAGCCCGTCAACCTTGGGAAGCAGTTGTTCGATGACATCGATCTTTCCCGAAATCTTCGAACCGCCAAGTATCGCTATGAACGGCTTCTCGGCGGTCGTAAGAGCTTTCCCCAGATAATCGAGCTCGCGCTCCATCAGCAGACCGGCGACCGCCGGCTTCAGATGCTCGCTTACACCAGCGGTGGAAGCGTGCGCGCGATGCGCAGCGCCAAAAGCATCGTTTACAAAGAAATCGCCGAGCGCTGCCAGGGAACGTGCGAGACGCGGGTCGTTGGTTTCTTCCCCGCCGAGGAAGCGCGTGTTCTCGAGCAGCAGAATTTCCCCTTCAGCAAGATTGGCGGATTCGTGCATTGCTTCGTCGGTATCTGTTGTCTCGACGAAGGTCACCTTCCTGCCGATCAGTTCTTCGAGGCGCCTGGCAACCGGCTGTAGAGAGTACTTGGGAGTCGGCTTCCCCTTGGGCCTTCCGAGGTGCGAGAGTACAATCGGACGCGCGCCGCGTTCGAGCAGGAGCCTGAGCGTCGGCAGCGCAGCGCGTATACGCGTGTCATCTGTGATCTCGCAGTCGTCATCGAGCGGTACGTTGAAATCAGCTCGTACGAGCGCGCGCCTTCCCTTGAGCTCGTCGCTCGAAAGATCTCTTACTGTTCGCTTCTGCACCTGCTAAAGTCGCGAGCCGATGAAGCGCATCATATCGACACAGCGGCACGAGTAGCCCCATTCGTTGTCATACCAGCCGGAAACCTTCACCAGTGTGCCGTCGACGACATTGGTGGACTTTGCATCGAGAATGCACGAGTGCGGGTTGCCGATGTAGTCGCACGAGACGAGCTCGAGCTCGGTGTACTGGAGAATTCCCTCGAGAGCCCCGTCAGCTGCGGCCTTGAAGGCGGCGTTCACCTCCTCGACGGTGGTTGCGCGCTCGACTTCGACCGTGAGGTCCGTAAATGAAACGTCGGGTGTAGGTACCCGGATAGCCGTGCCGTCGATCTTCCCCTTCACCTCCGGAATCACCAGCGAGGTCGCTTTCGCAGCGCCAGTTGTCGTGGGAATCATGGAGACAGCGGCAGCCCGCGCGCGTCGCAGATCCTTATGCGGCAGGTCGAGAATATTCTGATCGTTGGTGTAGCTGTGCACAGTCAGCATCGAGCCGTGACGAAAGCCGAAGTTGTCGCGGATCACTTTCACCATCGGCACGAGGCAGTTCGTCGTGCAGGATGCGTTCGAGATGATGTGGTGACTGGCGGGATCGTATTTGTCGCTGTTGATGCCCATCACCAGCGTGATGTCTTCGCCCTTCGCTGGGGCGGAAATGACGACTTTCTTTGCGCCGGCATCGATATGCTTGCGGGCATCGGGCGCGTTCGTAAAACGGCCGGTTGCCTCGAGCACTACCTCGACGCCAAGGTCGCGCCATGGAAGTGCCGAAGGATCTTTCTCTGAGAGAATTCTGATCTCGTCACCATCTACGATTATCGAATCCTTGCCCGCTTCGACATCACCCTGATAGGTGCCGTGAACCGAATCGTACTTGAAGAGGTGAGCGAGTGTGCGCGTGTCTGTCAGGTCGTTGATCGCGACGAAATCGAGGTCTGCGACTCCCTGCTCCTTTGCCGCCCGGAGAACCTGTCTTCCGATACGTCCGAAGCCGTTGATGCCGACTCTGATTGCCATTCTTCCTTTCCCTATTGTGTCAGGCGGTCGCCCGATGACGGCGCCCGTCCGAATGTCATGTAACTGATCGTCCTTGCACCCGATGCAAAGAGCGCGCTTGCTGCAGAGCGTAGCGTCGAGCCGGTGGTTACCACATCGTCGACGAGAATGATGTGTGATCCACGAAGCCTCGCTCGCGCTGACGTGGGAACCGTGAACGCCCCGGCAACATTGCTCTTTCGTTCCCCCGGAGTCAACTGCGTCTGGCTTGTCGTTCCCGATGACCTGACCAACGCGTCAGCCCACACCGGAATATGCCAGATTCGGCCGAGCGGCATAGCGATGGCCTCACTCTGATTAAAACCTCTGTCTCGCTGGCGTGAGCGCGCGAGCGGAACAGGAATCAAGGCAGTCCGCTCCTCGACGACATCCGATACCCATGGAACGCGGGCCATCCGCTGTGCCATCGCCTCACCCACTCGTGTCCAACCGTCGTACTTGAGGGCGTAGACGATATCCTCGCCGGTACCGGTGCCCATCCAGCAGTAGGATCTGGCTGCGCGAACAAATGCAGGCAGCAACGGACACCACCGGCACGAATATTTATCCGAAGGATGTCCGCACCGCTGGCATCGTGGATTGGATAGTTGCCGCACTCGGGACCAGCAGTGTCCGCAAACTATGCCAGTTTCGGACGGCGGCATGAGCCTGTCACACACTGCACAGCAGACGGGCAGGAGCAAGTCGCCCAGCGCCCGCGCTGCGTCAGCGGCCGAGCGGGTTAGGCTGTTGGAAAGTCTGGATCCCGTCCAGTTGAACCGGCGAGAGCTTGCCACATTACCGTCGCATTGGGCTCCTGCGCGAACCAGCGCTCGAACGCGCACACCCCCTGGTGAAGGAGCATTCTGAGTCCATCTGCAGCGACGTGGCCTTCGGATCGCGCCATTCGGACCCACGGCGTTTCGCCGCGAGCGTACACGAGGTCGAGCACGATCGCGTAGGGTGACAGCCTCTCCAGCTCGACAGGCAGTGGGTCATCGGGAGAAAGTCCCAGTGGTGTTGTGTTGACCACTATGTTCGCCTCCTCCAGGCAAGGATCGCGCATCGAACATGCGCGGACGACAACAGAATGCCGCATACGCATCGCAACCGCGCGCGACAGATCGCGGGCGTGCACTGAAGCGGCCGCGCGGGGCCAACTCTCGAGCGCGGTTACCACTGCTGCTGCCGCACCTCCCGCGCCGAGCACCGCCACGCGCGAATTCTCAGGGATGCGTCCGATCACGTCGGTCGCCAAACCGTTGAAGCCCGCGACATCGGTATTGTCACCGGCAAGCTCTCCATCACCATCGATCCAGAATGTGTTCACCGCTCCCGCGCGCGATGCCATCCCGGTGAGCTTCTGCATCGACCTCAGCCCCCGAACCTTGTGAGGCGCCGTGAAGTTGCCCGCGACATTCTCGGCCCTTAGCGCTGCAAGTGTATCGTCAAGTTGTGCCGGTTCGATGTCGAGCACTTCGTATCTGACCGAAAGTCCGGCGTCTTCGAGCGCAGCATTATGCATTACCGGAGAAAGTGAGTGCGCGACCGGATGACCGATCAGCACGAGCTTCCCACGATTGATCATTGCGCGGGAATCTTTTCTAGAATCCCGGCGAGCTCGCGCTGAAGATCATCTGCCGTCTCCCTGTATGCGGCGAGATCGCCGCCGAACGGATCCTGTACGGTAGTCCCCCTGTTTGCACCGCTCACATATCCGCCGAGCAGGAATGCGTTCGCTGATGGAGCCATTTCCCGAATGTGCGCGAGGTGGGAGGGCGCCATCACAAGGATCAGGTCGCTTTCAGCAACGATCGCCGGGGTCAGGTGACGCGAGCGGTGCGAGGATACCTCGAGACCGCGTTCGAGTCCAACGAGCAGCGACCCATCGCTTGCCGGAGAACCGTCCCAGGCCTGAGTCCCCGCGCTCGAGACATCGATGTCAGGCCTGCCCGCCTCTGCAGCCATACGTCTGAGAATCGCTTCGGCTAGCGGACTGCGGCACGTGTTCCCGCTGCACACAAAAAGGACTTTCACTCAGTTGTCCCCGACCACATCCGGAACACTCTCGCGTAATGCGGTTGCGCTGATAGCGCCTGGGCGGATGACTCGCGGCCGCCGGCCTGTGCAGTCAACTACTGTCGATGGCTCAGATTCAGAAAGTTGCCCGCCGTCAAGTACGTGCAGCTTTCCCTTCACTACGGCCTCGGTCCATTGGTCGACGATAGCATGCCCGTTCGTTGCGGGAGGTACGCCCGGGCGATTCGCGCTCGTCGATGTAATCGGCTCTCCATACGCCTGCACCAGCCGCGCGAGTCCGCGATGTGGGGTCCACCGGACGGCGATGCCGCCTTCGGGACCGCGCAGCTGTTCGGAGATTCTGCGTTCGCCTCCGGGGAGAACAAGCGTGAGCGGTCCGGGCCAGAACCTCGCTGCAAGTTGAGACGCGTAACTGGTGAGATGCAGCCCGAGGCGCGTGATCATGTCACTCGATGCGACAATCAGGAGAAACGGTTTGTTTGGCGGACGCCCCTTGAGCTCGATGAGGTTCGCAACCGACTCGCGGTCGACAGCGCCGCCGAAGCCGTATACCGTCTCCGTCGGGTACCCAAGCACGCCGCGCGCGTTAAGATGCGCAATTGCGCCCGGCAAGGCTGCTTCGATCTCGTCAGGCGACCAGAACGGAACTGCAAGTGGCGAAGCGGTCATTCCGGCAAGATACTCAGCGCGTCAGCGCGTGCGAAGTCAGCCTCAGTGGTGATCTTCATCGCGCGCTCGCTGCCCGGGACCACGACGACCTTCATGCCGATACGCTCGCAAAGCGCGGCGTCGTCAGTTGCACTGATTCGTTCGCGCATTGCCTCGCTGTGCGCGTGCTCGATCATCGTGCGCGGGAACGCCTGTGGTGTCTGGATACGAACCAACCCCTCCCGGGGTATAGTCTCCATAATGGTTTGATTCCCATCGATCCGCTTGAGCGTATCGACCAGGGGTATACCCGGCACCCCGCCGTGGCCAAGCCTCGCTTCACGGATCACGTCGTCGAACATCTTCATCGTGACGAACGGTCGAGCCGCGTCGTGGATCACCACGAACTCAGCTTCATCAGGAAGGTCTTCGAGGCCGTTGCGCACCGAGTCACTCCTTTCTCTACCGCCAACTGAGAGCAGCAGGCGTTCGGTGTCGCATTGAAAGAGCCACGGCGGCGGATCGCCAACGTGCTCCTGAGGCAACACGACAACGACCATCCCCACGTCCTCACGTTGCTGGAACAGCTGAAGACTGTGCAGCAGCATCGGCTTCCCGGCTACCCACCTGAACTGCTTGAGCTCCTCGCTTGCGGTCCGGCTTCCCTTGCCACCAGCGACAATGATTGCGCCGACATCTTTTCTCACTGGAACAGCTCTGCGAACAGTTCCGCGATGGTCCTGACTTTTACCGCGCGTATTCCCTTCGGGACCCGGGCCGGCACCGAGCGGTGCGACATGTATGCTGTGTGCATTCCCATCTTGGCCGCCTCAGCAAGTCTGCGCTCGCACTGCGACACGGGACGAATCTCCCCACCAAGACCAACCTCTCCGAGAAACACGGCTTCAGCGCCGACAGGCCTGTCGTATACACTCGACGCAAGCGCAGCGGCGACCGCGAGATCTCCCGCAGGTTCCTGAAGCCTGACGCCCCCGACAACATTCAGAAAAACATCCAGCTGTGAAAAAGAAAGTCCCGCGCGCTTGTCGAGAACGGCGAGCAGCAATGCAAGCCTTCTATTGTCGAATCCCGTTGCAACGCGTTGCGGAGTTCCAAATCCTGACTTCGCGGCGAGCCCTTGGATCTCGATCAACACGGGCCTGCTTCCCTCGAGCAATGCAGTGACGGCACTACCCGACGCGTGGTTCTCGCGGTCACCAAGGAATAGCTCCGACGGATTTGCCACCGGGTCGAGTCCCGCCTCTGTCATTCTGAATACGCCGATCTCGTCGACACTGCCAAACCGGTTCTTGATCGCACGCAGTACCCGGTGATCAAGCATTCCTTCACCTTCGAAATAGAGCACTGTATCGACGATGTGCTCGAGCGTCTTCGGCCCCGCTATCCCGCCTTCTCGCGTCACGTGTCCGACAACAAACACCGTGATGCCCGTTTCCTTCGCGAATCGCATCAAGCGGGCAGCGCATTCGCGAACCTGTCCGACACTCCCAGGCGCACCGTCGAGATCGGCAGTGAAAACAGTCTGGATTGAATCGACCACGAGCACCGACGGACCCATTGCCGCCGCCGTAGCGATGATCGTCTCCAACAGTGTTTCGCCAAGGATCTCAACTTCTGCTGCATCCTGCGACAGCCGGTCGCCGCGCAGTTTCACCTGCAGTGGTGACTCTTCACCAGAAACGTAGAGTGTACGGCGGCCGGAGCTTTCGAGCTGCGCTGCTACCTGAAGCAGCAGTGTTGACTTCCCGATGCCCGGCTCTCCACCGATCAGCACCATCGAGCCCGGCACGATTCCACCGCCTAACACGAAGTCGAATTCGTCGAGCCCGGTTTTCCACCGTTGCTCAGCAGTTCCCACTACATCCCGCAGCTTGCGCGGCTCGGCAACAGAACCGCCCTCGGAGAGCGATTTGGGCCCGCCGATTCGTCGCGACGAGCCGCCCTTGGCCGCACCTGCAACGGATGCGCGCTGCACGGTTTCCTCAACGAGTGAATTCCATTCACCGCACACATCGCAGCGGCCGGCCCAGCGTGGATGCTCCGCTCCGCAGTTTGCGCAGCGATAAATGCTTCTCGCTTTTGGCGTCACTGCTCCTGCGAGCGTGCCGAGTAGTTCTCGAATCGCGTGAAGGTCTTGTTGAAGAAGAGGTTTACAAGACCGGTAGGACCGTTGCGCTGCTTGCCGACGATTATCTCGGCTCGTCCCTCGAGTGCGTTCCCGTCCTTGTCCACCGGGCCGTCGTACATCTCCTGACGGTAGATGAACATCACCAGATCAGCATCCTGCTCGATCGCGCCCGATTCGCGAAGATCAGAAAGCTGTGGTCGCTTGTTGTCGCCGGTTCGCTGCTCCGGCGCGCGTGAAAGCTGTGAAAGGGCGACTACGGGAACACGAAGCTCACGGGCGAGGCCCTTCAGCGACCTCGAGATGTAACTGATCTCCTGCTGCCTGCTCTCGGTGTTCGAAGGTCCCTGCATCAGCTGCAGGTAATCGACGACTATCAGACCGATGTCGTTGTCGATCTTGAGGCGACGCGCCTTCGATCGCATCTCGAGGAGGGTTATTCCAGGTGTGTCGTCGATCCAGATCGGTGCATGCATGAGCGTCCCTGCGGCGCTGGCGAGCCGCATGAACTCATCATCGTGAAGCTTGCCCTTTCGCAGGCGCTGCGCATCCACCCTTCCCTCGGATGTGAGCAGGCGCTGCACCAGCTGTTCCTTACTCATTTCGAGAGAGAAGAATGCGACAGGAATGTTTCCATCGAGCGCTGCATTCTGCGCGATGTTCAGGACGAATGCAGTCTTTCCCATTGATGGGCGGGCTGCGACGATGATGAGATCTGACTTCTGGAAACCTGCAGTCAGCTCATCGAGATCCTTGAACCCACTTGGCACACCAGTGATCGATTCGCCGCTTGTCCGAAGCTCCTCGAGTCGCTCCATCGTCGGGAAGAGAAGCTCCTTGATGCGCGCAAAGCCTTCATTCCCGCGGCTCTGGTTCACCTCGAAGATCTTGTGCTCGGCAGCGTCCACGAGCTCGCCCGCCGGCAGGGCTGACTCAAATGCTTCCGTGACGATTGCAGTCGAGACTTCGATGAGGCGTCGGCGCAACGCTTTTTCACGTACGATCTTCGCGTGGTATTCGATGTTGGCCGATGTCGGGACAGCGTCTACAAGAAACGCTATGTAGTCCCTTCCCCCACTCGCCTGAAGCTCGTTCGTGCGCGACAGCTCTTCGGAGAGGGTCAGCGGATCGATTACGTCGCCGCGCTCCTGGAGCGAGAGCATCGCGCGAAAGATTCGGCGGTTGCCCTCCCGGTAGAACATTGTGTCATCGACATACTCAACGGCGCGCAACGCGGCGTCGCCGTCCATGAGCATGGCGGAGAGCACAGCATGCTCAGCGTCTTCGGACCACGGTGGCTGGCGTTCTGAGTACGGGTCACGCGCCTGTGGCGCTATCGAGTATTCTACGGGCGAGCTTGACATCTTCCCAAGTGGGGCGTTTCCACGACGGATTCCGGAGAAGGGCCGCGGGGTGATAGGTGACGACGAGCGGAATGCCGTGGTAGCGATGTACCTCCCCCCGGAGCTTCCCGATGGGCGTCTTGGTGTTGAGAAGAGTCTGCGCTGCAAAGGTCCCGAACGCAACGATTACTTTCGGTTTTATCAGCTCCAGCTGGCGAACCAGATATGGGCTGCAGGCTTCGATCTCATCAGGGGCAGGATTCCGGTTACCCGGCGGACGGTGCTTGACCACGTTTGTTATGAAAACCTCTTCGCGGCTTAGATCGACGGCTGCGAGAATCTTTGTTAGCAGCTCTCCGGCTGCGCCAACAAATGGAAGTCCCGTCTCGTCTTCTGTCGCCCCTGGTGCCTCACCAACGCACACGAGGCGCGCGTTCGCAGCGCCCGTACCTGGAACGCCCTTGTTGGCGGTCTTGTACAGCGGGCACCGCGTGCAGCGAACGACAGCATCCGCAATCGTCTCGAGAGAATCGAGCGCGGCTATCTCCGAGTTGAAGAGTTCATCCGATGACGTGCGGGCGCTCAAGCCCGTGCGGGGCTCGGAGACGATTGGTTGAACGGGGGGGGCGACAGGGCCAGCGGGCGATGCACCCAACGTGGACCTCCAGTCGCCTTTGTTCTCCGCTGCAAGCTCCCTCGGAGTCGCTGGCCGGTCGCCTCGGCCAATTACTCCTATCGCGCGCAACGCGTCGTCGACCGTCATCGAGTCCAGGAGCAGGTCCGCTTCTCCGAGGTCCCGGCGTTGCTCGAGATAGAGCCGGAGCTTCTCCTTAGCGTCCATCGAGAAGGCCCTCAACGCGATCGAGAATGACGTCGGCAACTTCGGCCTTTAGCATCATCGGGATTTCCTCGATTGCTCCGTCGCGTCCGACGATGGTGACGCGGTTGGTATCGCCTCCAAATCCCGCACCCGGCTCCGTCGCGCTGTTCGCGACGATCAGGTCGAGAGATTTCGCCGCGAGCTTGGCGCTGCTGTTCTCGAGCAGCCTTTCGGTTTCGAGCGCAAACCCGACGACGATGCAGCCGGGTGGCCTCGATTCTATGGTGCTCTTGAGGATGTCCTGAGTGTGCTCGAGCTCAATGACCGGGCCATCTACACCCGTCCCCTTTTTTATTTTCTGCGATGCCACATTCAACGGCTTGAAGTCAGCGGGTGCAGCAGCCATCACGAGCACGTCCGCACCATGAAGCGCTTCCGCCACACCCTTGCGCATGTCGCTGACGGTAACTGACGGGACGATGTCAACGGGAGCCATCACCGGTACCTCGAGATGCCCTGCAACCAGCGTTACGTTCGCGCCGCGCCTCCAAGCCGCTTCGGCGATCGCGACGCCCATACGACCGCTGCTGTGGTTGGAGATAAATCGAACCGGATCGATCGCCTCACGTGTTGCGCCCGCGGTCACCACAACTTTTTTCCCGGAGAATTTTCCCTTCACTTCGAGCAACCTGCCGACATGCGCCAGGATCGTCTCAGGTTCCGGCATTCGACCGGGACCTGACCCTTCACCCGCTGCAAGTGGACCCTCCTCCGGATCTATGACAGAGTAGCCGAGCTCACGGATGTGCCCGACGTTTCGCTTCGTCTGGGAATTGGCCCACATCCTGTCATTCATGGCCGGGACGAGCAGAACAGGTGAGACATTAGCAAGGAGGCACGCGGACAGAAGATCATCAGCGTGCCCGTGAGCGACCCGCGCCATGAAATCGGCCGTCGCCGGGGCGACAACAAAAAGGTTGGCTTCGCGCGCGAGCTTGATATGATCGAGCGCGTTCCCTGCCCCGAAGATCTCCGAATAGCTGCGTCGGCCGGTAACCGCTTCGAAGGTGATGGCGCCCACGAACTCGAGCGCTGAGCGGGTCATTACCACATCGACCACAGCGCCGGCCTGCGTCAGCAGCCTGGCGAGCATCACCGATTTGTAACTTGCGATTCCCCCCGTAACCCCGAGGAGAACGCGGCGGCCCTCAAATGGCCGCACGAGACCTACTCGGCGCGACGGCGCGGAACGACGCGATACTGAATCTCGCCTTCGGTGAGATCCTCCAGCGCACGCGTGGTGAGCTTTTTCTCACCCGGGGCTGAGCGATCGCGTGGAAACTCGTTGAGCACGCGGGCGAACTTGGCGGCTACGAGAACTCCGAGGTACTTGTTGGTCGCGTGCTTTGCAACGTCGTTCGGAATAAAAACCTGCATTGTTCAAAGGCTCCTTTTCATTTTGTCGAGCTCGCCCTCGAGCCCCGCCAGGAGGGCACTGACGCGCTCCCGGTAACCAAACGTGTGCTCGAGTGCCAATTCTTCTGCGTCGATGATGCCGGAAACGGCCTTGATGGCGTCTTCGAGATCATCATTCACAACAAGATAACCATAAATGTCCACCGCCCGAAGCTCCGAGATCGCACTTTCGATCCGGCGCGCAAGCGATTTACTGCTTTCCGAGCCCCGTCCGGCAAGCCGTTTCAACATCGACGGTGCGTCAGGCGGGAGGATGAACACGAGAACGGACTGAGGATACGCCACCCGGAACTGGCCTGCACCCTGGACATCGATGTCCATTACCACATGCCTGCCTGAGCTCAGTACCCGATCGACCTCACTCCTTAACGTGCCATACCAGTTCCCGTGAACCTCGGCGAATTCTGCAAATTCACCAGATCGGCTGGATTCCTCGAACTGCTTCGGCGAAACGAAAAAATAAGCCTCGCCCTCAACCTCCCCGTCGCGTGCCGGTCGGGTGGTGCAGGAGACCGAGTAGCCAAGATCAGGGCGTCGCCGCAGGAGCTCCCGCGCGATTGTCGTCTTGCCGCTACCCGAAGGCGACGACAGGATGACCGGGAACGGGCTCACTCTATGTTCTCGACCTGCTCGCGAATCCGTTCGAGCTCTTCCTTTATCAGCACGACGCACGCGAGTATCGCGGCATCACTTGCCTTGCTACCCGTGGTGTTTGCTTCACGAACCATCTCCTGGAGCAGGAAGCCAAGCCTTTTCCCAACAGCTTCATCGCTGGTTGCCGCCACCGTCTGACGGAATGCGCACAAGTGCGCATCGAAGCGGTCGAGCTCCTCTGAGATATCGAGCTTGTCGGCGAGGATCGCGATTTCCTGCGCAAGGCGCTGCGGGTCCGCGACGGTAGCGGCCGCGAGCTCCTTGACCGATCTCCTGAGCCTCGCAACCTGCTCCGTCATTCTGACAGGCGCTCGCTCTCGAATGGTAGCAACGGCGTCATCAACGAGCTGGATACGTTCGAGAAGGAACCCCGCGAGGCGCGCTCCTTCCTCGCGCCGCATGTCGCGCAGCGCCGATGCCGCCCGGTCCACAAGGGTGACGAGTTCCTGAACCGACCCGGCGTCGGGTTCGTTGGATTGTGAATCGATCACGTCAGGCAGGCCGAGTATTGTGCTGGCGTCCAGGACGTCACTGAGCCCATGCTTCGCCTGGAGCTCGCGGATAGACGCAACGTACTCGGCGAAACGGGCTTCATTGATTCCTGCACCTCTGACCACGTCCCGTTCGAGCCGTGCCGTCACGGTTACATGGCCGCGCGCAATTCGTTGCCGAAGCAGTTCCCTGACCTCGCCCTCCCATTTTCCAAATACGGAAGGGAGTTTGATGCTCGGATTGAAGAACCGGTGGTTTACGGTTCGAATCTCGACGCTGACGCCGAGTGAGCCAACTTTGCCTTCGGCGGAGCCGAAGCCCGTCATGCTCGAGATCATATGAGGGCGTGCAAGCTGCGAAGCAACAACGACTTTGTCAATTCCAGAACTCCCACCTGATCCCGTAGATATTGATGGTCCTGGGCATGAGGAAGTCAGGGACTATCTGATAGTTCTCGCTGGCGATGTTGCGCACCTGATAGCTGGCAACGCCGCGGAGGATCCGAATTTCCAGCAGGCCACTCATGATTCCGCTCGCCGGAGTCTGACGAATGCCGGTCACTGTCGGGAAATTCACCCGGCTCCTGTAGTCATGGACGAACGCCGCCTTGAGCCCAAAATTCCCACTCGGAAAGCGCGACATCCATCGCGTTATGAGGTTCACCTCGGAGCGGGCCTGGTACCGCGGTTGATAAAACCCTGCGGAGTCCCAACGGGTTCCGACGATGTCTGCATTGAGTGACCGGAATAGCTTCCCGCGCAGGCCGGCGTAAACGCCCTGCCGTTTGCCAACCCTCACGGTCGAATAGGCCGTATCGAACGCAACCAGACCCACCAGCATCGCCGTGTCTCTGGAAATGAACCCGCCGATCAGCCACGGGTTGAGGACTCGAATGCCGACCTCGGCCCGGACCGAGGTCCATTTCGGGGGCGCGCCAAACCCGGCGCTGTCAAAGGGACTGCTTGTGGAGAGCGCTCCTGCAACGGCCACGAATGGCAATGGCGTCAACCTGCCTGTGACGTCGACGCGTTGCGCTCTCGTGAGCTGATCTGACTCACCAGAGACGCTGACGGCCGCAATTCGCGCACTCAAGTCCAACCGCGCGGAGGGCGAGTGGTAGATCTCTTCCTCGACGGCGCGCAGCCGATAGTGCGCCGAAACGCGGACCGCTCCCCTGGAGACTCCGACCGATCCCAGAAGCTGGATGCGACTCGTTGTCGTATCTGTAGTATCCGGGACGAGGCGATTTGAAGCGGCGTCGGATAGCGATACTGAATCGCTCCTGTCTGCAAACCGCATCTGAGATGCGACGATTTGCCCCCACGGCCCTCCGGCGGGGTTTCCCACCCCTGCGCGGATGTAGCCAAGGGTGTGCGTTCCGTCGTACGGAGGAATGGAAAGTCCATTCGTTACCGAAAACGTTGGCTGCAGTGTTCTCGAGCCGCTGCGGCGCAATGCGAACGCGTCGACGCTCCACCCTCTCCGGGCGATACCAATGCGTCCCATGAACGAGAGCGCGTCGCCGCCGCCCCCAAGCCGTGAGGCACGTGTGCTGAACTGCTGGCCGGCCAGTTGTAACCCGGCGCCATTCCCGTAGCGTTTGCCGTAGAAGCCCCGATAGAGATTGGTGTCTTCGTCGCCCGTGAAAATATCAGTCCGGGTGTACGGTTCAGTCTTCTCGACCCGCCAACTGCGAAGATGAACCTTGATTTCATTCGCGAACCGCTCAATCAGGACGTGCTCGAGCGACCAAAGCTCAATCGTTGTAAGGTCGAGAAGGGCCTTACTCCGCGGATCGAGATTATCCATCTCGATGCCATCGTAGTAAATGCGGATGCGATTCAAGTCACCGTTGACCGCCGCGAACTTCGGCGATGCGATCCAGCCACTGCGAAATGTGGTGATCTCGGGAATTCGCTCGAGGAGATCAGCCACGGTGAGTGCCCCGCTCGCGAACATCTCTTCACGATTCCATTCATATTGCGGCCCGATGTCCACCGTTCTCGGCCCAACCGCCCGCCCGAATGGCGGCTGAATCGAATCAGCCTTCGGGCTCGATGCAGTGTCGGTTGCCGGCTTGGGGGGCACGGGAACTTCGCTGGCCGGTGGCACGACAACCTGCGCTGACGCGCGCGTTCCAGGCGCCAAGAAAAACACC
Source organism: Gemmatimonadaceae bacterium (assembly GCA_031426255.1). Lineage (GTDB taxonomy): Bacteria > Gemmatimonadota > Gemmatimonadetes > Gemmatimonadales > Gemmatimonadaceae > UBA4720. The sequence goes on from JANPKW010000006.1 coordinate 14,921, forward strand.
CCGGCCGCCAGACCGAGGTGCGCCGCTGACCGCATCAAGCGCCTGCGAGTGATCAGCTTACCCGTCCCCGCACGAATTCGATGAATGTTCCAGTGGGCGTGCCCGTGGGACCTTTGGGGAGAGCGACCAGATCAGTGTCGGAGTATGCAGTGCCGGCAACGTCGAGGTGAATCCATGGATACGCTTCGGTGAACTCTCGAAGGAACATTGCTGCTGTGACAGCCCCAGCTGCTCTGCCGCCGCTGTTCTTGATATCGGCGACGTCAGACTTTATCAGCTCCTTGTATTCGTCCCAGAGCGGCAACGACCAACCGGGCTCCCCTGCACGCTTTCCGGCAGCAATGATTTCACTGACGAGCGCTTCATCGGAGCTGAAAACGCCAGTCGCAGTGTGGCCAAGCGCTACGACACACGCACCAGTAAGTGTCGCAGCGTCAACAACTACCGCGGGATCAAAGCGCCGTGCATACGACAATACGTCAGCAAGCACGAGCCTGCCTTCGGCGTCCGTGTTGATGATCTCGATGTATTTCCCAAGATGACTCTTGACCACATCGCCTGGATTCACGGCGGTTCCCGACGGCATGTTCGTCGTCGATCCGATCAGGCCAACTACATTGATCGGCAGTTTCATGCGACCGATTGCCTCGAGCGCGCCCAACACTCCGGCTGCCCCGCACATGTCGTACTTCATGTCCTCCATCGATTGCGCCGGCTTGATGGAAATGCCGCCGCTGTCGAAGCAAAGTCCCTTTCCAACGAGTGTGACCGGCTTCGCGCCTGGAGTGCCGCCGAGGTATTCAATGATGATGAGCTTGGGATCCTGCGGCGTTCCCTGAGCGACACAAAGGAAGGAACCCATTCCCTCGGCTTCCATCTCTTTCCGACCGAGGATGGTTGCCTTCATGCCGTAGCGCGCCGCGATCTCTTCTCCGGTTTTCGCAAGAAACTCCGGTGTGCACAGATTGCCCGGCATCATTGCCAGCGTGCGCGCGAGTGAATGGCCTGCGCCAATCGCCTCACCGGCTGCGATACCCGCGCGTGAATCGGGAGTCTCCGCGGCGATGATGTACGCGTTACCGAGTTTCTTCCGTTGCTCTTCTTCCGGCGGAGGCGTCTTCAGTTCCTTGTATTCCCACGACCCTGCGATGAGCCCGACGGTTACTGCTTCAATTTCGCGTGCCGAACTCTCACCCGCGAAGATTCCCAGCTCGCCACCGCCCAGCTTGCCGGCCTGACGCGCCGCGATCGCCGCAGCGCGTCTAAGCGAGCCCGCCCTGTCGGAAAGTTTTCCCATCCCGACGAGCATTACACGTCGCGCGCCTCCAGCAGTGCCGCTCAGGTGGAAAACCTCATCGCGAGCCGCGCGGAAATCCCTTGACTCGAGCGCGCGTCCAATCGACCCGCCGAGTGTTGCGTCGAGCGCCGCCAAAGCGGCGACGTCGGGCTGATCAGGAAGCAGGATCGCGAGGAGCGGACCCTTGTAACCTTCGAGACCGCTGGTGTGGAGCGACACTGTCGCGGGCATCTACTTTCCCATACCTGCGATTACTTCGTCGCCGAACCCCGACGTTGAGATCTCGGTCGACCCTGGCATCTGACGCGCGAGGTCGTAGGTAACGCGTTTCGCCTTGATCGCGTTTTCCATTCCCTTCACGATGAGATCAGCTGCCTCGTTCCATCCCATGTATTCGAGCATCATCACACCGGAAAGTATGACGCTGCCGGGATTGATCCTGTCGAGGTTTGCGTATTTCGGCGCTGTTCCGTGAGTTGCCTCGAATACTGCGACGCCATCTCCGACATTTCCTCCGGGCGCGATCCCCAAGCCGCCGACTTGAGCAGCAGCTGCATCGGAGAGGTAGTCACCATTCAGGTTCGGTGTCGCGATTACCGAATATTCCGAAGGGCGCAGTAACATCTGCTGGAACATCGAGTCTGCGATCCTGTCGCGAATTACTACTGCATCAGCGCGGGCTCCCTTGGTTGCGTCGGACTCGGTAACTGTCGAGCTCCCGAACTTGTCCTTGGCAACTTCGTACCCCCAATCCCGAAAAGCGCCTTCGGTGAACTTCATGATGTTGCCCTTGTGAACGAGCGTCACTGATTCGCGGCACTTGGTGATTGCGTACTGAATCGCCATCTCGATGAGACGCTTCGACCCGAACTCGGACATAGGCTTGATGCCTATTGCAGAATGTTCGCGAATGTCGCTGCCAAACTCGGTCTTGAGATAGTCGCGAATCTTGTTCGCCTCGTCCGATCCCGCCTTCCATTCGATACCCGCGTAAACGTCTTCGGTATTCTCGCGGAATATGACGACGTTGACTTTTTCGGGCTCTTTCACCGGCGCGCCGACGCCTTCGAAGTAACGAACGGGGCGTATACACGCATACAGATCGAGAACCTGGCGCAGCGTGACATTGAGCGACCTGATTCCTCCGCCAACGGGCGTCGTCAGCGGGCCCTTGATCGAGACTCTGAACTCCTGCATCGCATCCACAGTTTCCTGCGGGAGCCAGTCACCAAATTGCTTGTGCGCCTTTTCCCCGGCGTACACCTCCATCCACTCGATCTTTCGTTCCCCGGAGTATGCTTTCTCCACAGCGGCGTCGAACACCCTTACGGAAGCGCCCCAGATGTCCGGGCCCGTGCCATCGCCTTCGACAAAGGGAATAATCGGGTGTGAAGGCACTGCGAGCTTGCCATCGTCGAAAGTGATGCGCTCTCCGTTCCGTGGAACGGTTGAGAGTTTATAGTCAGTCATTCTTGGTGGGTGGGGTGTGATGGTGCGATGAAAGCTAGAAGCGCCGCAACGCGCCAGCAATTACGTGAAACAAGAAAGGGGCCCGCGTGGGGGCCCCTCTCTACAGGTTCCGCGGGTCCCTACCAACCCGGGGCCAGCTGGAATCCGAAGACCCAGTTCTTGTTCGGTCTCTGAAACGGCTTTGCATAGTAGACCTCCACGACAGCGTACCCGAACAGATTCGCTCGCGCGCTGACCCCCGCGCTGAACACGGGTATTCGCTCGGCCGATTCCCGCGCAAACTGCAGCGATGGAGAATCCCCGCGCGACCAGACCACTGCCCCATCAACGAAAGGGGCGATATCTACCGGGAACAATGGTGATCGCAGAAGTCCGAGCTGATCCGACCCCAGCAAGGGAATGCGAAGCTCGAGACCTCCTGATATCAACCGACTCCCGACAAGGCGGTCAAATTCGGGACACGCGCCCGGATCTGTGAGATCGATCGTACACTCTTCGGGACCAAACGTCTCCGCTGAATACCCGCGTACAACGCCGGGATCGCCCGCGAAGATCGGTGATACACTTCGGCTCTCGGCATCCTTGCCATAACGCCCGAAGTGCATTCCCCTGACCGCAAATGTGAACGGCCGCGCAAAAAAGTAGCGGCGCATATCAGCGAGAGCCGTCTGGAACTGCACTGCCCCGAACGTCGGAGCTACCTCGAAGCGATATCTCCACCCTGTTATCGGCGCGGTGAATCCGAAGAATGAATTGTCACCGACGAACGCAGCAGCAGCCTGCGCATAGCTCACTCCCTCGGCCGACGTGGTGTCGAACTTTTGCCTGTCAATGATTTGGTTGCCCGCGACTACCAGCTGCTCGACCTCGGTATTGAACGTAAGTCGTGTAAAACTGAGGTTGAGCTCCGCACGGCGTGTAGTCGAGAATGGGTATTGGCTGATCGCGGATGCCTGGTTCACGTATGTCCGCTGTATGAACTGCTCGATCAGCTGGCCGTTGACCGTCTGGCCACCGCCTAAATCGACCGGTACCGGAGTCGCCTGTGCGAAGGCGCTGACGTATGGTATGCGAGCGAGACTTCCCCCCCATACCAACCGCCGTCCCACGCTCTGGTATTGCACCTCGCCGCCAAGATCTTTCAGCGTTCCGTTGGCCTGGAGTCCCACCCCAAGGTTGTGGTTTCCGAGAATGTCGGTGAAGAAGAGCGAAGTGCCTCCCCCTACCGCTGTTCCCGAGCTGCTTGCCCCGACACCTATGCTCGGCTGGCCGATCGCGGCAAGGGCAAACGATGACTTGTATGGAGAAACCTTGAAGTTGCCGTCCGGTGGCAAGCCGGTGATCGGGTCTCTCAGATAGGCTGCGATGACCGACGTTGCGAGCGCATCGCCTGGGGGGAGCAGTCCCATGAGCGAGCCCGCTGTCGCACTTACCGGAACGCCGCGCGATTGTTCGGGTGCCAGACTATACATACCGAAGCCTTGCTTTTCAAAAACGGAGAACACGATCCGCCCACTCGCAGGCGATATCGAGAACGCTGGTGCCAGGTCGGTAATTCCACTAACACCGGTTGCCACATTTGTCACCTGGCTGATCGCGCCGGACGCAACGGTCAGACGGTATATGTCGCTTACGCCGCTTTGATCGGAGACGAAGTAGATATCGGCGCCATCGCCCGAGAACTGGGGATTGATGTGCTTGCCCGATGCGAAGGCAGTGATCGGCCGGATTGCGGAGCTGGTGACGTCGATGAGCGACAATCGCAGCGCGTCGAACGTGAGCCGGTCGAAGTTCGTGTTTCCGCCGCGGTCAGTGGAGAACACGAGAGACTGTCCATCGGGAGACCAAGCCGGATGAATGTCCGCGAAGCGATCGTTTGTGAGCCTGCTCGCGACTCGCGTCGTAAGGTCGTACACGAAGAGGTCACTCACGCCGCCCGCAGAACCAGAGAACGCGATGCGGTTGCCGTCAGGAGACCACGCCGGATGCTGGATCGCGCCGACATCGGCGACACCGATCCGTCGCTCGATGTCGCGGGTGTCTGCGTTCAGGATTGCGATCTCCTGGTCGCCGTCGGCATACACGATGAACGCGAATTTCTTTCCGTCAGGAGACCACGCTCCGGCTGAGCTAATGAAGCTCAGCGCGTCGACTTCAGCGGAGGTACTGACATTCGCAAGTTTTTTTACCGATCGGCCGGTCACGGCGTCGGCCAGGTAAAGGTCGTATCCGAATAGGTCGCGTGCCGCAAAAAACGCCACGTACTTCCCATCGGGGCTTATCACCGGCGAAATACTCGACTCTCCAACTTTCTTTACGGGAAGAAGTGGCGCGCCTGCCTGGTCCGGCCGGGTTCGCGCCGCGATACCCGTGGAATACGCTGCTCTGGTGGCGGCGTGCCATTCCTTCGAAAGTGAATCCGAGGAAATCCCCAGCGTGCGGCGGATACCCTGTTCGAATCCGTACCTGGCCGCGGCCTTGTAAGTGTCCGCTACCACGCGATCGCCCCAGCGACCGCCGACGTATGCCCACAGCGCCTCCCCATAGCGATACGGAAAGAAGCGCTGATCGTTTGTCAGTTGTTTGAGAGTCGGCAGCTTGTTCTGGAGCACGGCGTCACGCATCCACATCGCCGTATGCGCATCGCTTCTGCCTAATGACAGGTATTCGGCGACACCCTCCACTACCCAAAGCGGCAGGTTGGACATCCCTGCCTGACCACCCATTTTTGGATCGCTGGCCAGGTCATACTGAAAAACGTGCACGAGCTCGTGACCAAGGACGTGATCATTGTCTTCGTAGACACCCGTCACAGGCATGATCAGCCTGTCGCGTAGCGACTCGGTTACACCGCCGGTGCCCTCGGACAGCTGAGCCATCACAGCGTTGGTCTGCTGAAAGTCAGGCTGATTTGCGTAGATGAGGATGGGTTTACGCCGAGTCAGTTGGCGATTGAAGATCCCGCTCAGCCGCGTGTTCCATCGCTCCGACATGCGCGCCATATCGCGCGCCGGCACTTCTTCTTCAGGATAGAAATACAGCCGGAAGTGCTGCGTCTCGAAAATTCGGAAGTCGAACTGCTCGTGCTGCACCTTGTTACGCCCGAAGTACTGAGCGTCGGCGATGCCCGGAAATGTGGTCGCAACCGCGGCGATTGCGATAAGGAAGGCTTGTCGCTTCATGTGCACTCGTCTGATGTCAAGCATCGACTTTTGCACAAAGTGCGCCGCCCCCGGGGGTCAGTCCTTGCCGCTGTCCATTCTCAGTATCGCCGCGACGTGTTCAGGCGCGGTTGGTCGCGGCTGCGGAGCCCGTGGCCTCGGCGGCTCCGAAGGCTTGCCACCCGGCTTCTCACCGCCACCGCGCCCGCTGCGCCATCTGGCCGGCATCGTACGAATCCATGACACCATATCCTCGAGGACCGTGGACATCACCGGTACAACGAGCAGTGTAAGCAGCGTCGACGTTATGAGTCCGCCGATGACGGCCCGTGCCATAGGTGCCCGCTGCTCTGCACCCTCGCCGATGGCCAGTGCCAACGGCAGCATTCCGAAGATCATGGCAACCGTCGTCATGATGATCGGGCGGAGTCGCACACGCCCAGCGGTCAGCATCGAGTCGTGACGACTCACACCCTCTGCTCGCTGCTGGTTCGAGAAGTCGAGCAGCAGGATGCCGTTTTTAGTAACGAGGCCCATCAGCATTATGATGCCGATCATCGTCATCACGTTGATGCTGCCGTTCGTCAGTAGAAGCGCGAGTGCGACGCCGATAAAGGAGAGCGGGAGCGCGAGCATGATCGCAAGCGGCTGAAAGAACGACCCGAACAATGAAGCAAGAATCAGATAGATGAATACGACCGCCAGCCCGAGCGCGGCGAGAACGTACCCTTTGGTTTCCTCGAGGTTCTGTACGTCCCCTCCAAATACAGTCCGGTAGCCAATCGGCAGTCCAATCGAATCAATTCCAAGTTTGACACGATTCGCCACATCGCCCATCGCATAGCCCGGCAGCACACCGGCTGACACGGAAACCTGACGCTCGAGGCTGCGCCGATTGATCTGCTGCGGCGCCATGTTCATCTCGATCTGTGCAACCTGTGACAACGGCACCAGTGCCGGTCTGCCAGTGGCCGGATCAATCGCGCCAGAGGGAATCACCAGGTCGGCAACATCCGCCGCGCTAGCACGCAGCGAGTCCGGGTATACGACGACGACATCGTGAGAGTAGCCGAGCGGGTCTTCCCAGCGTGTTGCTCGCTGGCCCGCAAACACGGGTTGAAGCGTACTCGCGATATCGGAGATGCCAATACCTGCTGCCCACGCCTGTTGCCTGTCAACATTTACGTCGAGCTGCGGAATCTGTCCTTCGTCGCTGGAATTCGGCTCGGCGGCACCTTCTGTATCACGGATTTTCTCGAGCACCTGATTCGCAGCAAGCTTCAGCCTGCCTTCTTCTGGCCCCTGCACGTTGATCTGGATCGGCTGACCGAATCCGCCGAAGATCGTTCGGCTTCCGCTGATCGTCGGGCGCACGCCGGACATCTTCCTCAGCTCACCGCGCAGCTGATTTTGAATTTCGAAGAGGTCACGCTCGCGCTCGTGCTTCTCCTTGAGCTTTACGTAGATGCCACCCGAGTTCGAGGTGCCTCGGAAGCCGCCACCCACGGTCGTATAGGTAAAGTCGACTTCAGGCTGCGACCGCAGGAATCGACTCACTTCCTGCGCTTTCGCGACCGTATAAGAGAGGCTGGAACCGGGTTGCGTCCTGAAGTTCACATTGAACTCCCCATTGTCTACTTCAGGAAGCCAGGTGAAGCCGAGGAATGGATAGATCACGCCCGCTGCGACGACGGAACCCGCGGCGGCAGTCAGGACAAGCACGCGATGCTTCAGCGCCCAGTCGAGCTTCGCCGGATACTTGTCAGCGACCCGCTCGAACCACCTGTCGAATGCAAGGCCTGCACGGCGAATCGGATTCATCCGCTTGTTCGTATCGGCATCACCGTGATCCGGATCAGGCCAGACACTCGAGAGCATCGGGTCGAGCGTGAACGAGACGAACAGCGAGACGAGTACAGCAAAAGTCACCGTGACGCCGAACTGGAAAAAAATTCGTCCGATCATGCCGCCCATGAAAGCGACTGGAATGAACACGGCGATTACTGCCAGCGTTGTCGAGAATACCGCGAGACCAATCTCGTCAGTGCCCTCCTTTGCCGCGCGCACGTGATCCTTACCCATGTGCACGTGCCTCACGATGTTCTCTCGAACGACGATTGCGTCGTCAATCAGCAATCCGATCGCGAGAGACAGGGCCAGCAGCGTCATCGTGTTGACGGTGAACCCGAAAAGCCACATCACGAAAAACGCCGAAATAATGCTGACCGGAAGCGTGAGTCCGGTGATGATCGTCGATCGCCACGAGTTGAGGAACAGGTAGATGATCATGATCGTGAGCACCGCACCGAGCACGATCGTGAGCTCGACGTCGGCAAGGCCTTCGCGAATCGCTTTCGAGTCATCGCGAATGACACGCAGCTTCACGTCCGAAGGCAGCTGGCGCTCCAACGCTGCAGCCGCCGCGCGAACGGAGTCTGCGACTTCGACCGTATTGCTTCCCGAAATCTTGAGGATGTCGAGGGCAAGCGCCGGTTGATCGTCGACCGAGCCCGCTTCACCCAGTAACGCCGCAGTCCGCTTGTCAGCCGCACCGTCTACAACTGTTGCGACATCGCCAAGTCGCACCGGAACCCCGTTTCGAACCGCGACAGCGATGTTAGCGAAGGCCGACGGCTCGACAATGCGGCCAGTGATCCTGATGAGGTCTTCGGTCTCGCCTCGGGTAACGCGCCCTGCTGGGACTTCCTGGTTTTCCTCACGCAGCGCAGCCATGACCTGCGGTACAGATATACCATATGATCTCATCGCGTCGGGATTGATCTCGATCCTTATCTGACGCGTTTCAGTTCCGGCCAGGTTGATCCCACCGACGCCGCTTACCGATTGAAGCCGCGGCGACACTACCTGCTCGGCGAGGCTTGTAAGCTCACGCATTGGCCGCTCGCCACTCTGCATGGCGATGGACATGATTGGACGCTCATTCGGGTCGAAGCGGAGAATGACCGGCTCGTCCATCTCGGGAGGAAGTGATCGCCTGATGCGCGCGACCTTCGACATCACTTCCTGCTGGGCAGACATGACGTCTGCGTCGAGATGGAATTGCGCGCGAACAATCGAGCTTCCGTTCAGCGATGTGGACGTAAGCTCCTTCAACCCCTGGACTGTGTTGAGGGCTTCTTCGATCGGTCGGGAAACGTCCCGCTCCATCACTTCCGGCGACGCGCCCGGATAGGAGCTCTGGACGATGACGATGGGATAAGTGATGTCGGGATACTCATCGATCGCGAGGCGATTGAATGAGACGATGCCGAGCACCACGAGCGCCACCATCATCATGGTGGCGAAGACCGGCCGCTTGATCGAGACGTCGGAGAGAAACATGGTTGCTAGGGCTGACGTGGCGCCGGTGCGGGCGGAGCGCCTGCTCCGCTTCCGCGTCCGGCGTTTGCTGCAACGATCTGAACTTTCATTCCGCGGCCAAGGCTGCCGACGTTGCCGGATACAACCGTGTCACCGGCGACGACGCCCGAGAGTATCTCTGCCACTCCCGCGCGGTCATCGCGAACACCGACCGTGACCTTGGCTGTATCGAGAATCCCTTTCTCGATCCGGTATACTATGAGATCAGTTCCGACAGTTTGTCGAATTGCTGATACGGGGACTGTGATGGCGTTAGCGATATTTCGCGCGAGAAGCGTACCTGTTGCGAACGTTCCGCCCTTGAGCGCGCCATCCGCATTAGGCACCTGCACGTACACGGTAACAGATCGTGACAGCGGATCGACGGTCGGGCTTACGCGAGCCACGCGTCCCTCGAAAGTCCTCCCGTTCGCGTTGAAGCGGACTGACTGCCCCGCGGACACATTACTTGCAACCCGCTCCGGTACCGCTGCTGCGAGCTCGAGAACATCGTTGCGGACGACACTGAACATTTCCGCGCCGTTTGAGACGTGCTCGTTGTTCTCTACCATTCTCTTTTCGACAGTTCCTGACGTCGGAGCAAGTACGCGCGTGTCGCGCGCGCTCGTCGAGCTCGTCCTCACGCGGGCATTCGTTGCCGCAAGTCTCGCCCTGGCGGTACTGACCGCATTTCGCGCTACGCGAAGCTCACCTTCGGCAATTGCACCGGCCTTGAAGAGGTCTTCAGACTGCCTGAGGTTCCACTCCGCTGTCGCAAGATCCCCTTGCGCCGCTGTCCGGTCGGCGTTTGCACTCTGCAAGGTGCTTTGCTGTTCGACCGCCTCGAAGCGGGCCAGGAGCTGTCCGGTGCGCACCCTGTCGCCCTCCCTGACGTACACTCCTTGCAGATCGCCCTCGAGGCGCGCACGAACCGTCACGGTTTCAATCGGCCGAAGGTTTCCCGTGATCGGGATGCCATCGACAATGCCTGTCGCGACAGCGACCGCAACGTCAGTTGGCGCGAGCGTAAGGGTTTGCTCTCTCGGTCCTCCGGCGGGTCCACCGGCCGCAGCTTCGCTGCCGCTGGAGCACGCAGTCGCGACCGCAAACGAAATGAGTAGTGTCGTAGCGCGGGGAGCTCGGTTCTTAAGGTGCACTGTTCGCAGATGTGGGTAATGCGGTTCGCGGACCGCCGGGAAGTGAAAAGAGTTGAGGCTCGCGCCCGAGGGCGCGTGCGTAGCCGGCGGCCGCGAGGTAAAGGTCGTAGACCGACCTCGCCTGGTTGGTTCTCGCGATGGTCAATGCCAGCTGAGCATCGGCGACTTCAAGCTGCGTCGTAAGCCCGCGAGTATAACGGAGGTTTGCAAGACTGAATGCTTCCGCGGCCTGCGCCGCGTTTTCCCCCTGCAGTGCAAAAAGAGCCTCCGCCCTGTCGAGCTCAGCGCGGGCCGCCGCCGCCTCACTCGCAACGCGTTCACGCGTCTGCGCGAGTTGAAGGTCAGCCAGACGAGCCTGCGCGGAGGCAAGGTCGATTGCACCCTTGGCGCGAAGCCCGTCGAATATGGGAATTCCGATCGATACGCCAAGTGACTTGTCTCTGAACCAGCCGCCGTTCTGGCCGGTGCAAACGCGACCGGCTTCGGAACCAGGTGGACATGCCACCGTCTCGATCCTGCCAGCGCGTGTGGGAAAACCGTTTTGCGGAAAGGCCTGACCGCCGAATATGCCGGTGATTGCCACGGTGGGCAGGAGATCTGCGCGAGCAACACGAACACCTGCGCGCCGAGCGCTGGAGATCAATTCTGCCGATCTGATTGCGGCGCGATTTGCGATCGAGTTGTCAGCGCGAAGCTGTGCGACCCACTGAATGACTTCCCCAGTGTCGAGCCGGGTCGTGAGCCTCAGCGGCTGGGTCGAGGGCGCGTTGATCAGCCGGCGAAGCTCCACGAGAGCAAGCTCTACTTCGCTTCGCGCCTGGATTACCGCCGGCTGTAAATTTGCGCGTTCGACACCAGCTCGGAGAACGTCGTAGCGGGAGGCGCGACCGGCTCTCTCGAACTGCTGCACCTGGGCAAGTCGCTCTCCCGCGAGGGCCAGGGCGCTGTCCTGAATTTCCGCAAGCCGTCCGGCAAAGAGTGCGAGCAGGTATGCTCGCTGTACATCGACCGACACTTGCGCGAGAGTCTCCGTGGCGTCGAGTCTCGATGCGCTGCGTACCTGAGATGCCGCACGTGACGCCGCAAATACTCGACCGCCCTGGAAAAGAGTCTGTGAGAGGATAGCGTTTGCCGTATACGTATTCGGCTGATTGAAAATCTGGCCAACGGCAGCGGCGCGAGCACTCTCGAATACATGGGACTGGTTGCCCTGAATTCTCAGTTGGGGGAAACCAGCCGCTCTCGCGATTGTAACCTGGGCGTCGGTGACTTCGATCTGTGCTGCGGCTGCCCGGGCTTCATCTCCGGTGCGGAGCGCGCGACTGATTGCATCTGGAAGCGACAACGAAACGCTGTCGGCGGCGGTCGCAAATGCGGCTCCGCCACCCGGCCGCGGTGTACCCTGCAGAGCCAGGAGGAACAAGAAAATCGGCATCATTAAAAGCTATACGGAGGACGCCGCCAGTTTGTTGAAATACTGCGAGGCGCAGGACCGGAGGCAGTTTCTCAGGGTTCGCGGTAGGAGCTGACGGGTAGCGCAAATGGATGAAGTGTCGCTTTTACGTCGAGCGCGATATTCCGGAAGCGGGCAGCCGAATGTTCAGAAATCCGGCCGCGGGCAAAGACGATCACCGCGAAAAACTCACCATCAGCCAGCAGGCCTCCAAACCCAACCACCGACCGGATTCCGTAACGCTCCACGAACTCCGCCTGCACCGGAATGAACGGACTTCCCTTCGCCTCAATAATGTGAAACACGTTGTACGTCTTGCCGGCACGCTCTGAGGCCAATGCCGGATCTGGATTTACAACTGCCTCGATTTCCATCCCCAGCTCCCGGATGAGCTGGGCAATCATCGGGGCCTGCTCGACAAAGCCTTCGCTCGGGAGTGGAATTGTCTGGTGATTTACAGAACGACGCGGGTCGCACCACTCTGCTTCCTGGCCGCTGGTTGCGAGGAGGGTGAGACAGCGCATGTCGGGGGGCGCCGTCTTCGAGTTCATTTGACCGAGGGCGAAGGCCTTCAGCGGAGGGTTGAGGTCGGCAAACCGCTGCGTCTTGTAGAATCTGACGAGCGCTGGACGCTTGGCAGCGCCACCCTCGTTTTCGAGCTCTCTGTAGAGATATCCAACGATAGCATCGGCGGCCTCTTCAATGGTCTTCGCGTCGGACGCCGCGAGTCGAAGGCCGCGCCCGCATTGAAGCATGTCGACGAGGGAGAAGTCGCTAAGGTCGAATGCCATGCGTCAGATGCTCAATGAAGATTTACCATCGGAGAACGATTTTCCCGAAGTTCGTGTTTGCTTCCATTTCCTCGTGAGCTTCCCTGATGTTCTCGAAAGCCAGCACGCGGTCGATGACCGCCTTGAGGCGGCCTGACTCGAAGAATCCGAGCATCCGTGCCGCGAAATCCCGGGTGAGCGTGATCTTCTCCTCAATTGGGCGCGCCCGCAACACCGTTCCTTCTATACGAATGCGTTTTCGCAGAATTGCGCCGAGATCGAGCTCACTCTTCGCGCCCGCAGTAAGGCCGACGAGCACGAGTCGCCCGCGAACAGCAAGTGCTTGCAGGTTCGGGCCCATGTAGCCCCCGCCGACGAGATCCACGATCGCTTCGACACCCTTTCCCTTGGTTATCTCGACTACTCGGTCTTCCCATCCACCCCTAGCTTCAACGGGAGTCGTCAGTCCCAGAGTCACCGCGCGATCAAGCTTCAGAGGAGACCGTGAGGTGCCGATCGTAGGTATCCCCGTAATCGCCGCGAGCTGAACTGCAGCCGTTCCAACTCCGCTGCCGACTGCGTGAATCAATAGTGTTTCGCCTGCGACCAAACCCAGACGGTTGAACATCGCGTCGTAGGCAGTGAGGAAAACTTCGGGAATCGCCGCTGCCTCCTCCCAGGTGAGATTCTGAGGCACTCGCATTGCCTCCCGCTCATGCACACACAACAGCTCGGCGTGTCCACCGCCACCGACAATCCCCATTACACGGTCGCCCTCCTTCCAGAGCGAGCATTCGGATCCGAGGCTCTCCACTTCTCCGGCGTATTCGAGCCCGGGAATGTCCGCGGGAACCCCGGCTGGCGCTGGATATCGCCCCATCCGCTGCGACAGATCTGCGCGATTCAGCGAAGACGCCACGACCTTTACCCGAATTTCACTGCGCGCCGGGGTGGGATCGGGCCTGTCCTGCATATCCAGACACTCGGGGCCACCTGGAGATGTAATTACGATGGCGCGCATGGTTTCCGAGGTTCAGTGTCAGAGGAAAATAATAGGATACGGAAATCGACAAGCTGATGGAGCGTTTCGAATCCGGCGCGCCAGGCGTTTCGCTGCTGATATTGCGTGACGGCATTCCGGTGGTGCGCCGCTCGCGTGGCCTCGCCGACCTCGAGAGGCGAGTCGCGGCAACCCCGCAAACGAACTACCGCCTGGCATCGGTGAGCAAGCAGTTCACCGCAGCGGCCATCCTGCTACTGGTTCAGGACAGAAAACTTTCACTCGGCGATTCGGCGGGAAAGTTTCTCCCATCGCTGCCCGCGTCGACCCGCGGCATTACGATCGCGCAACTGCTCACTCACACGTCGGGCGTCATCGACTACGAGAGCGCTCTTCCCCGAGAAACGGCAGCGCAGCTGCATGACTCTGATGTGCTCCGTCTCCTGGAGTCCCATGACTCTACCTGCTCTTTACGATTCGAGGCTGCTGAATGATGAATCCCGGCGGATGGCATTCGCACCGCAAACGCCGACCGATGATCCTGCTACACAGTATGGGTTCGGCTGGCGAATCACCGGTGAGACGCTTTGGCATTCCGGCGAAACGACTGGGTTCAGGAACGTCATCGTTCGCTTCCCAGCAAAAAGGACGACAGTGATAGTCCTGTCGAACCGCGATGATACACGGGCCCGTGAGCTGGCGCTGGCAGCGGCAGGCAGCGACTGGAAGAAATAATACCCGGGACGAGACTCGAACTCGTAAGACCCTAAGGTCGGGGGATTTTGAGTCCCCTGCGTCTACCAATTCCGCCACCCGGGCGTGGTACAGAGTATCTAAACGGGCAGCGACTTCAGGACAAGTTGTTGTTCTCCTCGACGGGCCCGCGTCGTAACTCGTGGACGCCTCGAGTCAGACGATACTTTTCAGGGTCGCTGAGGAAAGCCCCGCATGTTCTGCGTTCGCCGCCGGAGCTCGGTTTGTATCCCAAGCAGCTTCGCACGCTGTACAGGAGAAAGAAACTTCGCGAGCTCCCGCTGCTCGTTCTGCAGAAGGTCAAGTCGTTGACGTTCCAGCTGTAGAGTCTGATCCAGAAGCTCCGCAACCTTGGATTGATCTGCCTTGTCTTCGCTCAACATTTCCTGCCGAAGTGCCCGCCTGGTTTCTCGCTCGCGCGAGAAGAGGGCAAGTCGCTGCTGCTCGAATTGCCGGTTCGTCCCCTGAAGGCGCGACATCTGTGCGTCGGTGAGATCGAGGTGACGCTTCACCATCTCGCCTGTGCGGTCGCGAAGCTGGCGCTCGAGCGCCTCCCGCCTTGGCGTTCCACGTGCTCCCTGACCGGGCTGAGCCAATCCGGTGTTCGCGCTAGTGATTGCAGCCAGCGCAATACCGATCGAGTACGTCATGAGACGTTTCATGGGATGGGCTCAGTGTCAACAACAGGAATTACAGCCTGATCAGGCTCGAGCGACGGAATTGCCTCGACGTCATCGAGCTCGGCCAGCAGTGTTTTGATCTGAGCGTCAGTTAAGTCCTGCACGCCGGCAACGAGTGACAGCGATGCTCCGGCAACCGTCGGCGTCTCAGGAGTCGCCTGCGCCAACGGTACAATTGCGGGGACGTGCGGGCTGGTGACTGCAACCTCGGGCTGCATGTTCACACTATTAGCTAACATCCCGCCCGTAATCACCACCGCCACTGCAGCGAGAACCTTCCAGATAACCGAGCGCCCCCGGGACACATCCGACCGCGACGGCGCGTGAGTCACGTGCGGAGGAACGGTTACCACTGGGAGCAAAGCAAGAATACTGTCGATACTCACTGCCGGTGCGGGCGGCGCAGTTCGACGGGCCTCCTTAAGAAGCGCCACCTCCGCCGTGCAGGCCTCGCACGCCTCCACATGTGCCGCAAGTGTTGCGGCATCGACGTCGCCAAGCCTCCCGTGCACGAGGTCCGGCAGGTAGTCCCTGACTTCGGGGCTGAAGCATTCAGTCATTCAAAAACTCCTTCACAGCGCACATCGCGTTGTGATAATGAACCCTCGCTGCGCCTTCGGTCGTCCCGACGACGTGGGATATTTCCCTGTACGACAAGCCTTGCTCGACTCGAAGAGTAAAAACCTCGCGCTGCGTTGGCGAAAGAGAATCTATCGCTACCCTCACCCTGGACTCCGTCTCCTCGGCGAGCAGCGCATCGAGTGCCGTGTAGTCCGTTGCCGAATCTCCCGCCCGTACCTCTACGGTAGCGCGTTGCCGCCGCTCCGACCGCCTTCGATCCAGCATCAGTCGTCGCTCGATTGTAAATAGCCACGTCCTGAACGAGCTCTCGCCGCGAAACGAATCAAGCGATGAAAAGGCCCTGACAAAAGTGTCCTGCACCAGTTCCTCGATCTCTTCCCTTTCACCGGAGCTCACGGCGAAACGCGCAAGTGCGTCGGCATGCTGACTCACGAGCGCCGTTGCCGCTCGGGAATCGCCAGCCAGCCACCGGTCGATCAGATCTCGATCCGTTTCGGCCCCGCTCCGGTTCTGGAAAGTCATTCAAGTCAGTATGGTAGACGCCATTCCCGCTGTATCGTTAAGCCTTGCCCGTATCAACAATTCTCCCTACGTGAATGTATTCTGGAAGCGTCATCCCCCTGCCAATCTCCCACCGGGGCCTTCACACTGATTTCCCGGAAAACTCGATCCCCGCCTTCCTCGCCGCAATCGAGGCCGGCGCAACGGGGATTGAGCTCGATGTACACGCGAGTGCCGATGATGTGCTTTTCGTGCATCATGATGGGGGACTCTCAATCAACGGTGAGGTCATTCCTTTTGCTTCGCTCGATAGCGCTGATCTCGTCCGTTTAAGGCTGCCTGGTGACATCGCGATACCGACACTCGACGACACCCTGGTCGCCATTGGAAAAGCGGCCGATGTATTTATCGAGATCAAAGCAACGGGCGTAGAGAACAGTGTCGCGCGGTGCCTGAGGCGGCATCTCGACAACTCAGGGCGTTATGCGGTGCACGCGTTCGATCACCGCGTCGTGAAGCGCATGCTCGAGCTGCTTCCGTCGGTCAGGACCGGAATCCTCCAGGTTTCCTATCTGTTAGACACGCGCTCAGTGATGCGAAGCTCCGGTGCCAGCGATCTCTGGCAGCATGCAGATTTTATCGATGCCTCACTCGTTACAGACGTTCACGCAGCAGGCGGCCGCGTGATAGCCTGGACTCCAAACACTGAAAAACAGTGGGAACACCTCATGGCGCTGGGAGTTGACGGCATCTGCACTGACCGCGTTGATTCGTACGTTGGCTGGACCGAATCGCCCCGCTGAGCGAGTGAAACAATTACACAGGTTGACCTCGCGCCGCGTCTCGCGAAGGCTAAGTTACCCCGCGTTACGCGTTCAAGTAGTGAACCCCGGAGGAACCTCATCGCAATGAAAAGTCATTTCGCGTCAGTCGCAGTGCTCATGGTTATCGGTGCGTGTGCACCGGCAAAAACCCAGCAGACCCCGCCTGTGGCGCCGAAGGATTCGGTTTCGCCAACGGGGCTCGGCGCGGTTTCGCTGCCGAACTCCGACCCATTCCCCAGCACTTATACCCGCTTTCCCTCTGGTCCATTGGTAATCAGGAACGTCAACCTGATGACCGCGGCGGGACCGACGATTCGAAACGGCATGATTTCGATTTCTGACGGCAAGATCGTGGAGGTAGGGCCGACCGTCGCAATTCCGGCTGGCGCGACTGTCATCGACGGCGCCGGCAAGTACGTCACTCCTGGAATCGTCGACACGCATTCTCACATCGGCGTCTACGCGGCGCCTGGCGGGCAGGCGTTGAGCGATGGCAATGAAGCGACGAACCCGGTCACGGCGCACGTTTGGGCCGAGCATTCAGTATGGCCGCAGGATCCACAATTCCCGCGCGATCTCCAGGGTGGCGTTACCACAATGCAGGTGCTTCCTGGCTCAGCTAACCTCATTGGTGGTCGAAGCGTGGTCTTAAAGACCGTACCATCGCGCACTGTGCAGGGGATGAAGTTCCCCGGCGCGAAGTACGGAATGAAGATGGCATGCGGTGAAAACCCGAAGCGCGTGTATGCGAGCCGCGGCCCGTCGACGCGGATGGGAAATGTTGCCGGCTACCGCGCCGCGTGGATCCAGGCAGAAGCCTACCGTCGCCGGTGGGACAAGTGGAACAAGGATAAGAAGGGTGATCCGCCAGGGCGCGACCTCGGTCAGGAAACACTGGCCGAAGTGCTTCGCGGAAACATTCTCATTCATAACCACTGCTATCGCGCTGACGAGATGGCGCAGATGATCGACATCGCGAAGGAATTCGGGTACAAGATTCGGGCGTTCCATCACGGCGTCGAGGCATACAAGGTTGCTGACCTGCTTGCCCGCGACAGCATCGGTGGCTCGCTCTGGTCGGATTGGGGATCGTTCAAGATGGAGGCAATCGACGGCGTGAAGGCGAACATTGCGCTCGTTCACGCAGCGGGGGCCAACGTCGCCGTGCATTCCGACGATGCTTCGGGATCACAGCGTCTCAATCAGGAAGCCGCGAAAGCAATGGCGGCCGGAATCGCAGCGGGCATCCCGATCACCGAAGATGTCGCAATTCGTTGGATTACGCGGAATCCGGCATGGCAGCTTGGGCTCGACGACAGGATCGGATCGCTGGAAGCAGGCAAGAACGCCGACATCGTTCTCTGGTCGGCAAACCCGTTCAGCGTTTACTCGAAGCCCGAGAAGGTCTGGGTCGACGGCGCGATGTTGTACGACAGAAGCGACCCGCGCCAGCAATGGCGTACAGACTTCGAACTTGGCTTTGTTCGTACTCCTGCCGGAATCAACCGATGAGACACACACATCACTTACTGGGCTGTGCGGGCGCCCTGCTGGCGATCGCAGGCAGCGCCGCACCGGCGGCGTCACAGACAATAGCAATCACCGGTGGTAAGGTCTACCCGGTTTCGAGTGCTCCAATCGAAAATGGGATTGTTCTAATTCGTGACGGAAAGGTTGTCGCGGTCGGTGCCAACGTCACCATACCTGCAGATGCGCAGCGAATCGACGCATCGGGCAAGTGGGTCACGCCGGGGTTGATCAATTCCGCGACACAGCTCGGCCTCTCGGAGGTCGGGCAGGTACAGGATACCCGGGATGACAGGGCGCGGGGACGTGACAACGTCGCGGCTTCCTTTGCATCGTGGGAAGGCCTCAACAGCATGTCGGTTCTCATTGCTCCAGCGCGGCGCGAAGGAATCACGAGCGTCGCTATCGTTCCAAGCGGGCAGCATCTTGTATCGGGTCAGGCGGCGATGCTGAACCTTGTCGACGGTATGCCAAGCGACATGCTGATTCGCGGACCGATTGCAATGGTCGCGCAGGTTCAGTCGCCGGGCGGCGCGGGACTCGGGGCGCGAGGCGAGCTCATTGTACGGTTGCGCGAGCTCATTGAGGATACTCGTGCGTTCGCCCGGAATCGCGCCGCTTTCGAGCGTGCCGAGACACGTGATTACTCCGCGAGCAGGCTCGACCTTCAGGCCATGATTCCCGTTGTGGAAGGAAGGCTTCCGCTTTTGATTGCCGCGGATAAGGCGACTGACATCGATGCCGCGCTTCGCATCGCACGCGAAAACAACCTTCGCATTTTTATCGGAGGTGGCGCGGAAGCCTGGATGATTGCCGACAAACTCGCGGCAGCGCGAGTTCCTGTTCTCACCGGCGCGATGAACAACATCCCGGGTGGCTTCACTACACTCGGCCAGACTCAGGAGAACGCGGCGATCCTGCGTCGCGCCGGAGTTCAGGTGATCACCATCGGAAACGGTGGCGGCGATGAAGAGACGTTCAATGTGCGCAACATCAAGGTTGAAGCCGGTAACGCCATCGCGTACGGAATGTCGTGGGACGATGCTTTACGATCGGTTACACTCACGCCCGCCGAGGTATTCGGCGTAGCGGATAGAGTTGGATCGCTGCAAGCTGGTCGCGATGCCAACGTTGTGATCTGGAGCGGAGATCCGTTCGAGTTTGCGACTGTCGCCGAGCGCGTTTTTGTTCGTGGACGGGAGTATCGTGAGCTCGACAGACAAGAGCTTCTCACTGAGAGGTACAAACTGCTTCCGCCGAGCAAGGCTATGCCCGCTCGTAGATAGGCCCGAAGGTTTTCATAAGAAGGCCCGACGAGAAATCTCTCGCCGGGCTTTTTTCTTTCTATGGTGGAGCCGCTATTCGCTACTCGCGTTCGCTATTCGCATACGGTAACGGCGGGGACCGGCAGAATGAGTGCCGCTAATCTCACCGCTGTTATCAAATGCGAATAGCGAATAGCGAATAGCTATCGCGAGTAGCGAGCAGCTATTTAGCGAGGGGGCGCTCTTCGGTTAGCCGCTGATGTTGTCGTCTGCGGCGGAGGCAGCTGATCCGGAGTACGGTGAGGCAGTCTCAGCGGCTGCCGGCGATGCTTTCTCCCCTGCAGCTTCCGCTGAATCGGCGGCCGCTGCTTTTGCCTCGCTGCGATGATCATGATGTTCCCGACGCTTCTGCTCGAGCTCCTCTTCATATCGAGCAGCATCGGCATCATGCGTGGCAAGCGTAGCCGCAAGCCTCGAGTATGTATCAGCATCGATCTCCCCGCCGCTTTGTTTTGCGCGGAACACCGCATATCCGAGCGCCTGCGCCGCCTTATCGGCGAGCTGTCGCGTGCGGAACGCCTCGAGCCTCGTCTTGCCCTCGTCGAGAGCGCCTTGCGCTGCTTTACCCGCGCGGTCGAGCTCGTCTCTCAGTTTATCGATAAACGCCATTTTTGTCTTCTCGTCAGTGGGAACTAGAGATCAATACGGTTTAGGATACATGCAAGTTTCGTGGCCAGGGAGTTGAAGGGCGGAGGACGGCGAGCGAAACGCACAGACGGCCCGAGAAAGGCGGATAAGTAAACAAAAAAAGCCTCCGTGATTACGGAGGCTTTCAGAACGAAAAGACCGCGAGCGACTTACGCCGCGTTCGGCTTCAGCTCAGGGTAAACGCTGATCTTGAACCGCGTGCGGTTCTTGTGCTCGAACTTCACGACGCCGTCGATTAGAGCGTAAATCGTGAAATCCGTTCCGAGTCCGACGTTCCGGCCGGGATGCCACTTCGTGCCGCACTGACGGACGATGATATTGCCGGCGATGACCTTCTCTCCGCCGAACTTCTTCACGCCACGGTACTGCGGATTACTGTCGCGTCCGTTTCTCGACGAGCCGACGCCCTTTTTATGTGCCATCTGTAATTCCTCTATTTATCCGAGCGTGATGTCGCCAATACGGACTTCAGTGAAGCCCTGACGGTGACCCTGCTTCTTCGCGTAATTCTTGCGCCGCTTCATCTTGAAAACGACGATTTTCTTGTCCCTTCCGTGCTTGACGATCTCGCCCGCAACCGATGCGCCCTTGAGGGACGGAACGCCGACAAACGTCTTGTCGCCGTCAGATCCGAGGATTACGTCGTTGAAAGTGATCTTCGAGCCGGCATCACCCGGCAGGCTCGGAATTCTGATAGTCTTGCCCGACTCGGCGCGGTACTGCTTGCCACCGGTGCGGATGATTGCGTAAGCCATTGGTCGACAACTGGTTGGGGAAATCTGTAACAGCCTTTCAATTTAAGAAAACCAGACCCCAAGGTCAACCTTTGGGCCCTGATGCGCTCGGGCCCTGAAGTCCACAGGGTTTGCCTCACAGGGTCTGCCCGTATTGGGTCAGTTTCAGGTTCGTGGACCGGCGTCGTTCTGGATCGAGGACAGCGGATCGAGGACTTGTGCGGACTCAGTCCGAATCCCTGAAACCCGCAACGAGCGAACGCGTCACGCCATTGCGTACTGCTGGGTGACGTCCCGCCCCTGCCCCTTAACCACCAGCTTGAATTCGTCAGGCTTGAGCAGCGGATCATCCCGCAACTCGAGCGAGAAAGAAGCAGCCTTCTGAAGGCGCTGGACCAGCTCCCGCTCCTGCTCGAGCACGTACATAGCGACGTCAGGATGCAGCTTCACGAGCAGATTGTCCCGCCGTCCCTCCACAACCATGCGCCTGACCGACCGCTCCATTCGCCGTACGATCGTCTCCGGAGTAAACACGCGCCCCGTCCCTGCGCACGTCGGGCACGCCTCGGTCATGCTCTGATAATGGCTTTGCCTGACTCGCTGCCGCGTCATCTCGATGAGCCCGAGGTCGCTGACGGCAAATGCCTTCGTCCTCGCGCGATCGCGCCCCAGGTGGCTCCGAAGTTCCTGCAGCACCTTCTCGCGCGACGATTTCGTCTCCATGTCGATGAAGTCGCAAACGATGATGCCGCCCACATCGCGGAGCCTCAGCTGCCGGGCAATTTCCGCAGCCGCCTCCATGTTCGTCTTGAACACGGTCTTTTCCGGATCCTTCTTGCCGGTATAACGCCCGGAATTAACG
Source organism: Gemmatimonadaceae bacterium (assembly GCA_031426255.1). Lineage (GTDB taxonomy): Bacteria > Gemmatimonadota > Gemmatimonadetes > Gemmatimonadales > Gemmatimonadaceae > UBA4720. The sequence continues at coordinate 37,025 of JANPKW010000006.1, forward strand.
TCGATCGAAACCAGAGCCTCTGTCGGCTCGATGATGATATAGCCGCCTGACGGCAGGTCACACCGGCGCTTGAAGGTCTCGCGCATCTCGCCTTCGACACCTGCAGTATCGAATAGCGGAATGCGCTCCTCGTAAAGCTTTACCCTCTCTATCAGCTCCGGAGCGACGGTCTTCAGGTATTCCGTGACTTCATTGAAGACAGGTTTCGAGTCGATTGTGAGACTGTCGACCTTGGTACTGAAAAGGTCGCGAACAAGCCCACGTGTGAGCCCCGTTTCGCGATGAAGAAGCGAGGGGGCGCGCGTGAACTGGCCCTTGCGCTTGATCTTCTTCCACTGAGCGATCAGCGTGTCGAGATCGCGCTTCAGTGCCTCCGGAGTCACGTCCTCGCTCACCGTACGAACGATGACGCCGCCGGCTTTGTCGGGGAGGATTGCAGCTACCTGTTCCTTGAGCCTTGCCCGCTCCGCCCCACCGCTGATCTTGCGGCTCACCCCCACGCGCGACGAGTCCGGGATGTACACGAGAAATCGCCCGGCTAAGGAAATCTGGGCGGTCACACGGGGACCCTTTGTGGAAATTGGTTCCTTCGAGACCTGAACCATGATCTCCTGGCCACGCTTCAATACATCCTGGATCGGCGGCCCCGCCTGCTTACCCCGGTGGCGCCCCCCACCATATCCATTCCCTCCGGAAGATCCGTTGGCCTTCGCCCCGGCGACAGCATTCTCAGGAATATCGTCATCCGAGTCTTCCGACTCATCCTCCTCCTCGGCATCCTCGGCACTTTCCTTTACGAGGTCAGAGGCATGGAGGAAGGCGCTCTTCTCGGTGCCGATATCGACGAAGGCGGCCTGAATACCGGGGAGGACCGCTTCGACCTTCCCAAGGTATATGTCGCCGACCATTCGGCGGTTGTCTGGACGATCGACGAGAAGCTCAACGAGCTTTCCGTCCTCCAGAATCGCGACCCGCGTCTCGCGCTGGCCGGCGTTAATGAGGAGTTCTCTTTTCATCGTAATCCGCCAGGCACCCGCGACGGCGACTCGGCGTCAGAGGTGGGGACGGATGTTCCTTAGTAGAGCGCGCCTGTCAGGCGACGCCTGAGTTTACGTGCAATCGAATGATGTTGGCCGGAGAGTCATGCTGTCGGACGGCGCGAGTCGCGCGCACGCCCACATGCTTTCCAGGCCGAAAGCCTGTCGAAAATGTACTGGTACGCGATCTCTTTTTGCAATAGTAGCAACGACTTACAAGCCGCTCTTCATCCTGAAAGCCAACCATCCAATGACCAATAGATATGTGATACCGGCTTTCCACTCACCGTGTTTCATGTACAGGTCAGTGCTGAAGCCCCCGTCTGCCTCGTCCTCGCGCCATGGGGTGACCCGGGGTACAAACGCGGGAACGTTTGCCGAATACCGGTCATAATCTTCGGGAAACCGCTCCCGAATATTGAGCCGCTCGCGCTCCATCGTCGGGGCATAAATCAGCGCCCAGAACGCGATTACCACGAGCAACAGACCCCAGTGTGCGGCAATCGCGAACCCCGCGCCTATCAGAAAGCTCCCGAAATACAGCGGATTCCTCGTGTGCGCGTACGGGCCACTGGTGGCGAGCTTCTTGTTCTTCACGATGTGACCGGATGCCCAGGCCCTTACCAGGACACCTACGAACGCGATTGCGCCGCCAACCGCTAGGGTGAGCGGCGATGGTCGAGCTAGAATCAGGTAGCCGATCCCGAATACGAATCCGAGCGGAAGCCGAAGCTTCTTCGCGGTCTCGGAGTAGGTCAATCGAGAAGCCCACGCAACAGATGTCGGGCAATCACGACACGCTGGATCTCGGACGTGCCCTCGCCGATCTCGCAGATTTTTGCGTCACGCATCATTCGTTCGACGGGATAATCCTTGGTGTAGCCATAACCGCCATGGATCTGGATGGCCTTTATGGTAGCGCGCATGGCAAGCTCTGAACAGAAGAGCTTCGCCATCGCCGCCTCTTTCCCGAACGGTCGTTTGTTCTGCGCAAGCCAGGCCGCGTGATACATAAGGTGCTTGCCGGCTTCGATCTCGGTCGCCATGTCAGAGAGCTGAAACTGAATGCCCTGGAAATTCGCAATCGACCGCCCGAATTGACGTCGGCCAGCCGCATATGCCAGCGACTGCTCGAACGCTCCCTCAGCGATCCCGAGAGACAACGCGGCGATTCCGATCCGCCCCGAATCGAGGGTCTGCATGAAGTTGATGAACCCCATCCCTTCCTCGCCGAGCCGATTTTCCTCCGGGACATCGACGTCCTCGAAAATCAGCTCACGAGTATCCGATGCTCGCCAGCCGAGCTTGTCTTCCTTCTTGCCCGACCGGAAGCCGGGCATGTTCGGAAGCGATGAATCGTGCCCGATGGTGACCGCGTCAGTGCGATGGGTTAGATCGGCCGCCTTTGTCAGGATGAACGATGAAATTCCCTTCGTTCCTGCTGCCGGGTCGGTCACAGCAGTGACAACGAAGATCTCCCCTACGCCTCCGTGCGTGATGAAAACCTTGGACCCATTCACGACATAGTGCCCGTTCTTTCGAACGGCGGTTGTTTTTGTTCCCGCGGCGTCGCTGCCGGCAGTCGTTTCGGTCAGGCCAAATCCGCCGAGCACCTTGCCAGTGGCCAGCATCGGTATGAACCGTTCCTTCTGCTCGGTCGTGCCAAAATTGAAGATTGGCGAGGTCCCGAGGGTCGTGTGTGCGGAGATCGTGATCCCGTGCGATGCGTCGACTTTGGCCATCTCGTGGATCGCGATCATGTAGCTCAGCGTATCCAGTCCGGCCCCTCCAAGCTCTTCAGGCCAGGGGATGCCAAGGAGTCCGAGCTCGCCCATCTTCTGGATATTCTCCCAGGGGAACTCCTGAGAGGCATCGAACTTCGACGCGACAGGGGCTACTTCCTCGCGCGCGAACTCTCGAACCATGTCGCGGACGGCAATGTGCTGGTCGCTGAAGTAAAGCGAATCTTCCATTTATCGGGACGTGTTAGGCGGCTTCGGTTTCATCGCTCGACCGTATGACCGCGAGAAAGCTCTCCCCGTACTTTTCGAGCTTCATTTCGCCGACCCCTCGAACTCCCGACAGTGCCTCCATCGAGCTGGGCCGGCGCACGGCAAGCTCTGCCAGGGTGCGATCGGAGAATACAATATATGCAGGGACCTTATCACGTCTCGCGATTTCGAGTCTCCGCACCCTGAGCGCCGCCAGCAATTTCTCATCGGCCGTGCTCAGCTCCGGCCCCTCATCAGCCTGCGTTACCGGGATCGCCGGCGTTCTTGACCTGCCCCTCGGGTACTTCCCTCCGCCGCCTCTGTGTGCTTTCTCGGCGCCCTCTGATGGATACCTGCCAGTTCCACTTGCCTGAACCCTCTGTGTCCTCCCGGTCAAGCAGTTGTCGCATCCCTCGCATTTCGGCTTGGCTGCAGGGTCGCCAAAGTACTTGAGGACGAATGCACGCCTGCAGTACTTGGTGTATGCGTACATCTGCACTGCGTCGAGTTTCGAGAGCTCCGCCTTGCGTCGCCGGTCGATCGCGTCCCAATCGATCCCGTATCGCGACAAGGGCTGTGACACGTCGGCAGGCCGCATCCCCCCACCGAGCCTTTCCCAAACCAGAAACTGACGCGCCTGCAGAGCGTCGAGCAGCGATGATGCTCCGGATCGCCGGGCAAGACCCGGCGGCAACGAATCGAGATCGATCGTAGTCCCGTCGTTGAGTCGCTCACCTGCCATCCGCCACAAAGCACGCAACAAACCGAGCTCGGCGTTGGCATCTCCAGTCAGCTCCCGCTTGATTCGCGATGGTGATGCGAGGAGCCGAATCGTGACGAGCGACATGGAACTCTCGTTCCCGACGATCGCGCCGCACTGACCCAGAATTCGCATGACACTCTCCAACTCGCGCGGGTTGATCTTGCCCCCCGCAAGCGGAACCAGATCCTCGATTGCCGAGGGCAGCTGCAACCCCCTCGCGGCTTCGCGAGCGAGCCGCGCATACACCTGCTCGACGACCTTTCGTTCCGGATATGCACCTTTGATGAAGAACTCATGAGTAAAACGATCTGGAAATGAGTGCAGTAGAAACACTTCCGACTGCTTGCCATCACGACCTGCCCTTCCGGCTTCCTGATAGTAGGCCTCGAGGGTGCCCGGCATCGAATGATGAATCACGACGCGAACATTCGGCTTGTCTATTCCCATGCCAAAGGCGTTCGTCGCGACGATGGCACGGATCGTCTCGGTCATGAAAGCCTCCTGCACTTCGCGCCGGTGTCGATCGTCGAGGCCGGCGTGGTAGGCGGCCGCGCTCACCCCTCGTTGCTCGAGCATGAGGCTTATTCTGTCGACTGACTTGCGCGTTGAAGCGTAGACAACCGCAAGCCCTTCATGCTTGCTCAACGTCTCGACGAGCAGATCATCCTTGTCCGCGTCGTTGCGAGCGGATAACACGTGATACGCGAGGTTGGTCCTGTCGAACCCGGTGATGATCGTTTGAGGGTTCTCGAGTTTCAGCTGCCTGCTGATGTCCTCCCGAACTTCGGGAGTAGCGGTTGCAGTGAGAGCAACCGTCGGCGGCGAGCCCAGACGCGTTCGCGCATCCGCAACCCGCAGATAGCTCGGCCTGAAGTCATGACCCCACTGGCTGATGCAGTGGGCCTCATCGATCGCGAGCAGGCTCACGCCGATATCCTTCAGGCGGCCTGCAACATTCCCGAAATCAAATCGCTCGGGAGCGAGATACAGAAGCTTGATCTCCCCTCGCGAAGCGCGATTCAACCGGTCGGCTACTTCATTCGACTTGAGAGTGCTGTTGATGAACGCCGCAGGGAGATTCCGTGCCTCGAGCGCATCGACCTGATCCTTCATCAGAGAGATCAACGGTGAAACGACAACCGTCAGACCCGGAAGGATCAGGGCGGGTATCTGATAACAGACGGATTTGCCGCCGCCTGTCGGGAGCACGACCAGAGTGTCGTGACCGGCCAGTACTGACTCGATCGCCTTCGCCTGGCCTGGTCGGAAATCATCATAGCCGAACGATGCGCGCAGCGCCTCGCGCGCCTGCTCAATTGTGGGACGCTGCATTGTTTGTTGAATCTAAGGCGGGAAACCCCTCGCGTCGTTTTGCCGCTGCACTACTTAGCGTTCCAACGCAGCACGGTGAGTTGCAACTCCATACTCTCGCACAGCCACGTCGATTTTTGCCAGCACTTCTACGCTTGTGATCCCCGGCATCACGTTCCACCTGGGAGTCCGGTTTGCAGGGTCCGGCCTACCTTCCGTATAGTGGTCGATCCACAGATTTTCGTAGGCGCGCCACGGGCCCACGCGCCACGGATTGGTATGTCCGTAAATGCCCACGACCGGCACCCCGAGCGCGCGCGCGATGTGAACGGGACCGGTATCCGGAGCAACGACGAGACGGCTTCCTCCGATAATCCACGCCAGTTTCCTTACCGAATCGCCCATTGCCCAATCGACACCTGTTGTTGCCGCAACTATTTCACGACCAATTGACTGCTCACGCTCACCGGGTCCACCGGCCATCACGACCTGAAACCCGCGCGCCTTCAACCCATCCACCACGTCCACCCATCGCGACGGGAGCCAATCCTTCTTGTGGGTAGCACTTGCCGGGATGACCGTCGCCACAGGCTTCCCGGAGAATCGCTGAAAGAACGTGCGCTGTTGCTGCAGCTCCATTTCGCTGAAGCACATCCGCCATTCCGGAGTTTCCACCGCCACGCCAAAGGATTCAGCGAACTCGAGGAACATGTCCGCAGTGTGAGCGCGGGGCCCTGGCGGAAGATGTTCGTTCGCAACAAGCCACACACCCTCGAACGAGCGCGCGCGATCGAAGCCAATCCGCCGCGGGGCGCGTGACAGGAGGGTCGGCCAGATGCTCTTGAAGTAGACGTTGAAGTTGATCGCGGCGTCGAAAGGCCCGGCATCGCGCAGATCAGCGCGCAGCTTCCGCACTCCGCGAAATCCGTCCCTCCGCCGATACTCGATGACTCGGTCCACAGAAGGATGACCCACGAGCACCTGCGCAGGCATTGGCTCAGCGACCCAGGTAACTCTCATGCGTGGCTTGGCATCGCGAAGCGCGTTGATCACCGGGAGCCCATGAACGACATCGCCGAGTCCGGACAGCAAAACCACGCACAGGTGGTCGGGGAGTTCCTGCGCGTGCGCGGGACTCACTGCTTCTCGAAAAGGATTGTCTCACACTCGGTGACCATACGCTCGGGGCCGAACCAGTTGATTGCTCTCCAATGGGCCTCGGCCGTGAGAGTATCGATAATCGGCGCTCGCTCCCGAACCGCCACGCAGGCAGTACGCAGCGTTGATGCGAGCGCATCAACTTCCCCCGGCGGCACGATCCAGCCAGCCGATGGTCGCCCGTCAACATCCGAGATTCCCTTCCGCACGCCACTGATATCGGCGGCGATTACCGGCGTTCCGCCAGCCATCGCCTCGAGCATGACGTTCGCCATTCCTTCATTGTGGCTGCTGAGCACAAATAAATCGAAGCCGGCAATGACCCCGGCACCATCATCCCGATGACCGAGCCAGAACACGCGCTGGTCGATGCGAAGTTCCTGCGACAATGCCTGCAAGGCGACGCGAGAAGGACCATCCCCCACGATCGCAAGCCGTGCCGTTGGATCGCCAAGAGCTGCAAAAGCGCGCAGGAGGAGGTCGAATCCTTTTCTTGGCGCTATGTGCCCGGCACCGCCAATGAGAACAATCGAGTCATCAAGTCCAAGCTCCTGACGAAGGTCATGCCGGAGCGAGTCGCGCTCATCGAGCCGTGAGCGCACACCGTTCAACACCACATGTATGTTGCGCGCGGAGGGGGGAGCTGTACTCGTCCACACAGTTTGAATTTCTTCAGAATTGACAATCATCGCATCTACCCTTTGGAACGCTATTCCCCTCACACTGCGCCGCGGGAAGTCGCGAACGATGCCAAGCCGCGCGACGATGCGCTTTACGCGTGCCATTTTTCCTGCGGCTACTGCCCAGCTGGTGGGCCGCCAGGAAGTCAGCAGCAACGTGTCCGGTCGCTCGCGCGCCAGCCAGCCGGCGAAGCTGAAACCGCTGACGAAGTCGATCGCGCCACGCGGTCTGAATTCCGATGTGACAACCCCTCTCCGGAGCAGCTCGCGCTGGACCGGGCCAGATGCACACGAGACGACTACCTCGTGACCGCGCGAAGTGAGGCCATCCGCGAGAGTGGCCATCCACTTTTCGTTTCCACCCCAGACGCGGCTCGTATTCTGAATCGCAACCTTCATTGTGTCGGCGCACCAAGAAACTGTTCCCAGCGATCAAGCATCATGTCGAAAGAAAACGTACTGGAGGCGTGGAGCCTCGCCGCAGCGGACAATTCTGCGCGCAACAAGGCGTCCCTTCGAAGTGACTCGACCGCAGCGGCAATGGCGGTGGGCTCGAACGTGGTGACGATGCCCGCTCGCGGATCGCGCTCGAGCGCATCGGATGCGCCGCTCACATCGGTGCTGACGACAGGCAGCCCATGCGACATTGCTTCGAGCATCGAGTTTGCCAGGCCTTCGCGGTCCGAGGTTACGACGAATACGTCGAGCGCACTATACACGGCGGCGACGTCTTCACGATGTCCAACGAGGTGAACTCTCCCCGTCAGGCCGAGTTCTCCTGTCTTTGCGGTCAGCGTCGCTTGTCCTGGACCATCTCCGGCGACGATCAATTCGATATCATCGCTCATCAGGGCTAGCGCGTCGATGAGCCTGTCGAGCCGCTTCTGCTGGGCGAGCCGCGCAACAGCGCCAATTACAAAGGCGTTTGCCGGAATCCCGAGCTGCGAGCGTAGAGCGCCTGGATCCACCTCAGGCCCGCGCGACGGAACCCCGTTGTAAATGACCCGGACCTTGCTCGCGCCAAATCCTGCGAGCTCTGCGAATGGATGCACCATTCTGTCAGCGTTTACTGCTACGCCGTCAACCCAGTGCCTGAGAGCAAATCGGTACTTTGCACTTCGCGGCGTGTCTGTCTCCAGACCGACGCGTGCTACGACAACGGGCACGCCCGCATGCTTTGCACCCATGGCAGCCAGAAACACTTTCTTCCAGGTGCCCACGATGAATGCGTCGGGGTTTTCCGGCTTCAATCTCGCGGCAAGACGAAATGCATGGCCGATTGCGACGTCGCCCCCGATCGGCAGCAGCTCCGAGGGCACGCCGCGGGCGGCGGCCTCCCGCCTTACGAGCTCGTCATTGCAGAGTAGCAGGACCTCATGCCCGCGATCACCCAACCCTCGCAACAGCATGGTAGTCGCTCGCTCGGCGCCGCCCCACAATCGCGCGCCATTGTGCGCGACGATACGCATCAGGCTGCCGGTTGCTCCCGATACCAGGCGACGAACTTCCTGATTCCCTCTTCCATGGATGTAGCCGGCGCGTACCCAAGCAGCCTGCGCGCCTTGTCGACGCTCGCGAACGTGCGTTGCACATCCCCCGGCTGCGCCGGCAATCGCTCGAGTGTCGGTACTACACCCATTTCAGCCGCTATGATTTCGACCAGTCGCGACAACGATGTCGTTTCGCTTTCGCCAAGATTCACGATCTCGAACGTTCCGGCCGGGCTTCGTATTGCCCAGTCGAGCGCAGATTCGATTCCGTGAACGATATCGGCTACATACGTGTAGTCGCGTTCAGTGCTCCCGTCGCCGTAAAACGGAATCGGCTCACCCTCCGTCATCAGTTTCGCAAATTTGTGGATTGCGAGGTCAGGTCGCTGGCGCGGGCCGTACACAGTAAAGAGCCGGGTGCAGATAATGGTGAGACCATAGAGATGCGCGTGGCTGCTGCAGAGCAGCTCGCCTGCCCGTTTCGTTGCTGCGTACGGAGATATGGGATCCGAAGCCGGCTCACTTTCGCGAAAAGGTGTCGGGGTCGAATCGCCGTAAACGCTGGAGCTCGATCCGAACACAAAGGCGTTGATTCCCCGTTTACGCGCGAGCTCGAGCATGCCCAGCGTGCCTTCGACATTTGTTCGCGCGTAGTCGAGCGGTCGCTCCAGTGAGGGTCTGACTCCGGCGCGCGCCGCGAGGTGAACTATCGCATCGATACTGACATTCCCGAGACGCGCTTCGACCTGGCCGGGTTCCGCGATGTCGGCTTCCACCAGTGTCGCACCGCCATCAGCGATCAGCTTTCGAACATTTCTCCGCTTGACCTCTTCAGGATAGAACGGGTCGAACGAGTCGACGATGATCGCGTGATCGCCGCGTTCGGCGAGGCGTTCAGAAAGGTGGCTCCCGATGAAACCTGCTCCACCAGTGACCAGAATGTTCAAGGCTCAAACCGCTCGCGCGAAATGGCCCCTCGTGAATCCGCTCCCGACGATATCGCGCGGAGAGTCACCCGGGGCATTTCTTCCCTCCGCGAGCGCGTCGAGCAAAGAGCGATAGCGTCCGACAAGCAATTCTACGGGGTCTCCACGGGTGTTGAAGAGAAGCCGGAAATTGCGAAGACCGCCACGCCACAACGCAGGCATGAACTCCGATGCTTCAATCGGCCTCGAGTGCAGCAGGCGATTACGGCATGCGCTGTCCGTCGCAACCGCAAACGAATATCCGGCTGGATCAGTCAGCTCCACGTTCTTGTAATCGCGAACACACAGGTCGCGGCACGTCGTAGGCTCCCGCTCGAATGCCGCCGAAAGAACGCAATGCTCGATAGTCATACCCTCTGGTCTGCCATAAACGACGGCATCGAATCCTCGCCCGTTCCACGGTGCTGCCGTGGCGAGCATCTCGTCGGTGGTCAACTCGACAGAAAGAACAATCCTCGATGCGCCGAGTGAGAACAGTTCGGCCGCGGTGTGCTGGTTGAAACAATTGACAGAGTAGTCAGCGACGACATCGCGGCCCGCACCACCAAGCTCTCCCACGAGGCCAATATGGCCCGTCGACAGCGGCAACTGAAGGTTCAGCCATTTATCGAGTGTCCGACGCTCTTCCGGACGTACTATGCTTGGAAGCCTGAGGCGAAGGGTAACCCCGAGCTCGCGCAGCTCATCCGCAAGGCGCATGACCCGCGTCACGGGCGGCATCGGATGGCGAAGGAATGGATCGAGTATGATCTCGCCGGCACCACTTCGTGCGGCAGCGCGCGCATCATCCTCACCGAACACCTCGACTACGAGATTGCCGGTGACACTCGGCAATGTCTGAATTCCTGCTGACAGCGAGTGTACCGCATTGTTTACGCGTTGTTCGCGTTCATCGTGCGTCCCCAGAGCGCGCCATGCCTGGCGCTGCTCCAACTCTTCAACCGCGTCCTGGCGCATCCGGTTTAGCTCGCTCACCGGCAGGAACAAGCCGGGGGCGAGCCCGGCGGAATCGATTTCTGCAAGCGCGAAGGAGGTTTCACCCAGTCGGCCGAGCTGGTCCCGAAGCTGAACATCATCGAGCGAGCGATTCTTCGCTGGTACGAGCGCCATGTCGCTACGCGCTGTCACTACGTCGTCACCGGCGGAAAAGCCAATCTTGAGCGAAGCGCCTGCTGACCCGAACACACGCACGTCGAGCCGGTTCTTCGCGGAGCCTGGCGTCTCTACCTCTGCAAAGCTGCTACGCGCCGAACGCATGAGACTCGCGTCGAAACTGCGAACGACGCGGGATCCGGTGGGAACCCGCCTGGTGGAGCGGATCGCCTGCTTCAGCGGGCCGCGCGCCGAAAGTGTGCGGATGTCTTCGACCGTGAAACCGGAGGTCGGCACGTCAGAACCGTGCGGAGCTTCGAATCCGACTCCGTCACCAGGGACGAGGAGCGCCATTACATCGACGAGTATCTCGCCGCCCTGACATCCCGTTACTACGCCGATCTCGAGGCCGCGGTTGTCGGGGTGGGAACGAGTGATGTAGTCACGACCGGCGCGCCCCTGATACATCCCCGGCGTAAACCCGCGGCTGAATATCTGCACCAGCTCCTGAACATTTTCCGGCGGAAGCACAGCTGGTCTCCCGGCCGCGACATGATCGAGCGTTTCGCGATAGTTGCGTGTTACGACGGCAACGTATTCCGGCTTCTTCTTTCTTCCCTCGATCTTGAGGCAACCAACGCCTGCAGCCGCCAGGTCGGGCACACTTTCGTACGCGCCCAGATCCCGCGCTGAGATCAGGTAGCCCGAGTCGAGAACAGCGTTGGAATCTGCATCGCGAAGGACATAGTCCTTTCGACACGACTGTGCGCACGAGCCACGGTTCGCGCTTCGCTCCGAGATCATTCCAGACATGTAGCACTGGCCTGAATACGAGATGCAGAGTGCTCCGTGAATGAACGTCTCGAGTCCGAGGCCTGGTACCGCGGAGCGAATGGCGCGCACGTCATCGAGGGTATTCTCTCGCGCAAGAACGACCCGGTCGATGCCCAGGCGCTGCATCACGGCGGCGCCGGCTGCGTCGTGCACAGTCATCTGTGTCGAGCCGTGAATCTCGAAGCCCGGATATACCTGTTGAATGAGCCGGATGATGCCGACGTCCTGAACGATTGCCGCATCGACTCCGCGGTCAATCGCCTCTCCAAGAAAGAGGAGCGCATCAGAAAGCTCGGCGGGCTTGATCAGCGTATTGAAGGTGAGATAGATGCGGACGCCTCTCGAATGTGCGAGGCGACATGCTGTCTCGAGCTGATCCAGAGTGAGTTGAGCGCCTTCGTCGCGCGCATTGAACCTTTCCGCGCCCAGATACACGGCGTCGGCGCCGTTGGCGACGGCGGCCCGGACGGCATCGAGGGAGCCTGCCGGTGAGAGCAACTCTGGAATGGGATTCTTGCTATGCACGACTCAATTTAGCGAGCCCTGCCATCTATGTGCTTTAAAGGGGGCACATTAATCCGTTTTCCCCCGGGCTTAGCCGTTCTAAGCGATGCCCGCGGCCGAACGATACAGGTCAAGGATTTGCATCGTCAGCCCGCCGGGCGTCCCGTCACCCACGTGCCTCCCGTCGAGTTTGACGATAGGAACGACTTCGGTAGTCGTACCAGTGATGAAGAGCTCGTCCATCGAGCCAAGGTCATCTGCAGCGATCGGCTCCTCACGCAAGTCGATTCCTGCGCGCAATGCGGCCTCGATGACTATATCGCGCGTGACGCCAGGAAGAATCAGGTTCGAAAGTGGCGCCGTTCTTACTACCCCATCATTTACTGCAAAGAAGCTGGTATGCGTTCCCTCGAGGGCGATCCCGTCGCGGACGAGAATTGCTTCATACGCACCGGCCTCCTTCGCCTCCTGGTTCGCCATGCAGTTCGCAATGAGCGAGATCACCTTGATGTCACACCGTGACCAGCGCAAATCGGGCCGCGTAATCGCTGCAATACCTGCCGATAGCGTGCTCATCTCCGGAGAGAACGGGGCAGCGTAGGCGTACACAGTCGGTCGGCAGGGTGTCTTAGGGAACGCGTGGGTTCTGGGTGCAGCGCCACGAGTTACCTGGAGATACACCATCACCTTGCCGGAATCAGCAAAACCGTTCCTCTCGAGCAGCTCCTGAAAAACCGTCTCGAGCGGATCGGCGATGGAGACATCGATTCGCGACTCGACGAGACTCCTCCGGAGCCGCTCCATGTGCTTGTCGAGCGCCACAAACCTTCCATCGTACGCCGCGGCAACCTCGTAAATGCCATCGCCCAGGAGAAACCCGCGATCGTCCGGCGATACCAGCACTTCGTTCTTCGAGATGTAACGCCCATCGAAGTACACCACTGCCTCGCTCATCGTGATCCCCTGAAGCGGTCGATCCAACGGAGGAGAACCGCAATCGCGAGGAAGGCTATCGCCGCCCATCGAAGCGGCGGCGAATCTCCTCTGATCCCCATCAGGAAAAGAATCGCCGCGATAAGGGCCAGCGTCAGCTTGGCGATCGTCATCGATGTCATGCTGTGGGCCTCAGGCCTAGTGAGTGAGCTTCAGCATCGGGAATTTCGATTGTCATTCTCAGCAGAGCCGTCGAAAACACTTTCCCCTGTGCGTCTGTCTTGAGCGATAGAGTGCCGCCGCCGTCGAGCGCGCCGTGGAGCAGGAAGTTGAGTGCATTCAGGTTTGGCAGCTCGAACCGTACGACAGGCCCATCGATGGCCCCTGCGAAGTGTTTCGAAACGGCTTCTGTCGTGACGAGACGGGACAGCACGGGATAGAGCTCGGGCGAGAGTGCTATGAGTCCGACGTTCGCCGTATCACCCTTGTCGCCTGAGCGGGCATGCGAGATGTCGAGGAGTTGTACCCGCATCAGACAATCTCCACGTGAGTTTCGACAACCCGCTTGTCAATGAGCGCTGGCCAGTACGCGACGATCTCCTCCACCTTCGGGCGGCCTCCGGCAAACCCCGTAACGCTGGGCGGGCCGTTGAGAACAAGCGGAGCTATCTCACGTGTGAAGCGCTCGACCATCCTGCGATCCTCGCCACGTACTCCAACGCGCAGCTGCACCTCCGGGTATTCGGGTGCTGAGCCGGCGCCGCGCGTTGCCAGATCGCCATGCGTAGCGGACACGCCAACGAATTCAGTCAACACCTGATCGAACTTCAAACCGAGGCGATCAAGTCTTTCTCGAAGAATCCGGTCGGCGAGTTGTGCCTTCTCCAGAGCGTCCGGCCAGGAATAAACGAGACTTCCAACGGCCTTGAATCCAGCGCGATAGGCGATTGACACCTTCAACTTGTCCGTTGCCGGTCGCCCTTCGATACCAGTGACCCGGACTCGATCGGCGCCGGCGTCTTCGAGTCGTATCGTCGTGAAGTCAGCGATCACGTCAGGCGTGATGTACTCATTCGGATCCCCCATCTCGTAGACGAGCTGCTCGCTCACGGACGGGATGGAAACCCGCCCCCCGGTTCCCGCATGTTTGGTGATCACGAACGTTCCGTCGGGAGATGCCTCCGCGATGGGATACCCGACATTCGCCAGATCGGGAATTGATCTCCAATCGTGCAGGCAGTTACCGCCGGATGCCTGCGCGCCGCATTCGATGATGTGTCCTGCGACGATTCCAGCGGCAAGCTTGTTCCAATCGGCGGCACCCCATCCAAACTCATGTCTGAGCGGCGCCATCGTCAGAGCCGTGTCGGTCGAGCGGCCGGTGATGACGATGTTCGCCCCGCGCTGGAGCCCTTCGACGATCGGGTCAGACCCGATGTAAGCATTCGCTGAAAGTACGCGATCCCGAATGGCAGATAGTGGCTCACCAGTATCCATGTTCGACAAGGGATGCCCAGCCGTCAGCAGTTCATCGATGCGGCCCAGCAGGTCATCTCCCGTCACGACTGCAATGCGGATTTTCTCTCCGACTCCCTTCGATGCAGCGAGAGCTCGAATCGCCGTAGCACACGCCGGGGGATTAACGCCGCCGGCATTCGCAATGACTTTCACTCCGCGATCTGCGATCGCCGGCAGGATACTTTCGATCGCACCGACAAAATCACGGGCGTATCCCATCGACGCATCGCGCTCCATCTGCTTCTGAAGGATGGACATCGTCACTTCAGCCAGATAGTCGAGCATGAGGTAATCAATTTCACCGCCCTCTACCTGCTGGCGAGGCGCGTCGAGTGAGTCCCCCCAGAATCCCTGACCGCTTGCTACGCGAACAATTTCCTTCACTCTATTCTCCCAGGTGCGGAGGCAGGACGAACGCACCGATGTGCGGTCCCTTGTTGTGCAATGATGTCCGCAATGCCATTGCCAGCACATCGCGCGTTTCCTCGGGGTACACGATCGTATCGACGAATCCGCGTGCAGCGGCATAGCGGGCATCCAGCTGATGCTCGTAATCCTCGCGCATTGCATCGACGGCCGTGGTCACCTGGGGAGAGGGAGCTTCCCCCTTTTTCTTCGCTGCATCGAGTGCAGGCCCGTGAACGGCCTGCACTGCAGACTCACCCTCCATCACAGCCATTCTGCCTGTCGGCCAGCTGAAAATGAAATCCGGATCGAACCCCTGCCCCGCCATAGCGTAATAACCTGCGCCTGAAGCGTGATTGACGGTGAGCACGATTTTCGGAACCATGGTAGTCGCCATAGCCTCGACGAATCTCGCGCCAGCTCTGATGATTCCCTCGTGTTCAGCTTCGGGCCCGACCATGAATCCTGACACGTCCTGCACGAACAACAGCGGGATGCCCTGCTTATCGCATCGGTCGATGAAGTAAGCCACCTTCTCGGCACTTTCAGCGTAGAGAATCCCGCCAAATCGCGGCTTTTCGCCAGGCCTGCCCTTGACGAGCCCGCGTTGATTCGCAATGACGCCTACCGCTATTCCATCAATCGAGGCATCACCGCATATCATCTCACGCGCGATGTCTTTCTGAAACTCGTCGATCGATCCGTTGTCGAGTATTGCTGAAAGAAGCGCATGCATGTCGTAGGACATGCGGTGGTCTGAAGGCAGCAAGTCGTAAAGCGCGTCAGACTGGGATTTGTCAGCCCCCGATCCACTCCGGGTGCCTGGTGCAGTCCACTTGTCGCTCGAGAATCTGAACCGCTGCGCATAAGCATCAGTTGATTCAGGCTCAGGTGATCCGCGCAGCCGACCCACCAGATCCCGGAGTTTGGCGAGACATTCTTCCTCATTTTCAGTTGCGTAGTGTGCGACACCGCTGATCTGCGTATGGGTCGAAGCACCCCCGAGCGTTTCCGAATCAATCGTCTCGCCGGTCGCCCCCTTGACCAGATTGGGTCCGCCAAGTCCCATGAAGGAAGTACCCTTGACCATCAGGATCACATCGGAGAGAGCCGGAAGATACGCCCCGCCGGCGACACACTGTCCCATCACCGCAGCTAGCTGCGGAATACGCAGATACCGGCGCATGATGGAGTTGTAGTAGAAGATTCGCGCGGCTCCGTACTGCCCCGGGAATACGCCCCCCTGATACGGAAGATTCACCCCTGCGGAGTCGACGAGGTAAATAATCGGGACGCGGCAGCGCATGGCGATTTCCTGCGCGCGAAGAATCTTCTTTATCGTCTCGGGCCACCACGAGCCTGCCTTTACCGTCGCATCGTTTGCGACGATTACGACTTCACGGCCCTGAATGATTCCAATACCTGTGACTACTCCTGCCCCTGGAGCATTTCCGTCGTACTGGTCATATGCGACAAGCAACCCGATCTCGAGAAAGCGTGCGCCGGGGTCGCAAAGCCGCTCGACTCGTTCGCGCGCGGAAAGTTTTCCCTGAGCGTGGAGTTTTGCGATCCTCTCGCTGCCGCCGCCCTCTCGCAGCGTTTTCTCGAGCTCGCGAACTTCAGCGCTCAGATCCCTCAGGCGGGACGTCACCGTCACGCGCCTGCGCGTGGTGCGTCCTGAGTCTCGCGGGTGGCGAACCAGTCCTTGATATAGTCGACGAGCTCGGAAGTGGGAGTGCCGGGACCGAACAGGCGTCCGATACCCTGTTGCTGCAGCTGATCCATGTCCTCTTTCGGAATGATACCGCCGCCGGTAATGAGGATGTCCTCCCTGCCCTGAGCCTTGATGAGCTGCGCTACTCGCGGGATCAGCGTCATGTGCGCGCCGCTGAGTATCGATAACCCGATCACGTCGGCATCCTCCTGCACAGCGGCCGACGCGATCATCTCGGGCGTCTGGTGCAACCCCGTGTAGATGACCTCCATGCCAGCATCGCGAAGTGCGGCAGCGACGACCTTTGCGCCCCGGTCGTGACCGTCGAGTCCCGGTTTAGCTACGACTACTCTGATTGGTCTCATACGGGGTCAAAATTAACCCGTTTTGCGGGCAACGAGCAGCATCTCACCGGACTTTCTCGAGAGCGGCCGAGTCGAGAAATCGTCGAAAGCCTCCTCGACGATGAGTCCTTCAGTCGCGCAAAGCTCCGCAAGACGCGTCGCTGTGTACAATCTGATCCGATGCGTGCGCCTCCCGAGCTTCTTCGCCATCCCCCGCCACGTCGACTCGATCGTGAGTATGCCGGAAAGCGAATCGAAGCTTCGCTCGTGAGCGATCATGGTCCCGTCCTCTGTGCGCCACCAGTCGCGCGCAAGAAACCGCGCCATGACTCCGTCCCGGCTCCCACCATGCCACACCAGCATCCCCCCTGGCTTCAGCACTCTCGCAAACTGGGCGATCACCTTTGCGTCATCATTTGGATTCGTGAAGAATCCAAATGACGTAAAAAGGTTCAGAACTGCATCGAAGCGCCCGCGCCATCTCGCGGGCAAACGGCGCATGTCGCCCTGCGTATAGCGAAGCCTCGGGCCCGTTCCACGCTTGTGCGCGATGGCGAGGAGATGCTCCGAATAGTCGAGCCCGTCTACGTTGAACCCTGCTTCCGCAAGAAGGTGCGCGTGCCTGCCCTGCCCGCACGGTACATCGAGGAGTCTCGAGCCCGAGGGAAGACCGAGTATCTCCATAACTCGAGCGACTTCGTTACGGTCACGCTCGAGCGTGAACAGCGGCTCGTACTCGAGCAGGTAGTGGGAGTCAAAATAGCTTTCCCACCATTCCGGGCGCTTCACAGCGTCGCGATCAGAAGAATACGGGCTCCCTGTACGCGCCAAATACATCTTCAAGAGCAGCACGTATCTCGTAGAGCGTGCAGTAAGCGCGCGCAGCGTCAAGAATGTGCGGCATCGTGTTCACGTTGGACTTTGCTGCTTCGCGGAGCTCGTTGAGGCGGCGCTCGACAAGCGCATTGTCACGCGTGGCTCGAAGATCAGCGAGACGCTCACGCTGCTCTTTTTCGGTGTCGCCGATTTTCAGAAGGGGAATCGTGAGCTCCGGCTCATCCGTCACGAATTCGTTTACGCCAACGATCACGCGACGATGCTGCTCGATCTCCCACTGCTGACGCGCAGCCGACTCTGCGATCTTGCGCTGAAGCCACCCCGTTTCGAGCCCCCGCACAACGCCACCGACCTCTTCTATTTGCGCGAAGAGCGACTCAGCTTCCTCCTCGAGCTCCGTTGTAAGGGCTTCTATGTAATATGAGCCGCCGAGTGGATCCATCACATTCGGGATGCCTGTTTCGTAGGCGAGCACCTGTTGTGTTCGCAACGCGACCTGGACCGACTCCTCGGTCGGAAGCGCGAGCGTCTCGTCCATCGAGTTCGTGTGCAGCGATTGTGTCCCGCCGAGGACAGCGGCCAGGGCTTGATAGGCCACACGGACGATGTTGTTCATGGGCTGCTGCGCCGTCAGAGTTACGCCGGCCGTCTGCGAGTGGAACCGCATGATGAGTGACCGCGGATCCTTCGCGCCATACCTGTCGCGCATGTGGCGCGCCCAGATACGCCGCGCCGCGCGAAGCTTGGCTATCTCCTCGAAGAAATCATTGTGGATGTCCCAGAAGAACGACAGCCTCGGCGCAAATGAATCGACGTCGAGACCGCGAGCGATTCCACGCTCCACGTATGTGAATCCATCGGCCAGCGTAAACGCAAGCTCCTGCGCAGCTGTCGCGCCGGCTTCGCGGATATGGTAACCGGAAATCGAGATCGTATTCCATTGTGGTACGTGCTCGGCCGACCATTCGAAGCAGTCAACGATCAACCGGAGCGCGGGCTCGATCGGAAAGCACCAGGCATGCTGCGCCATGTACTCCTTCAGGATGTCGTTCTGAATCGTTCCACGCAGCTGATCCAGCGACACTCCCTGCTTCTCTGCAGCAGCGAGATAGAAGCAGTAAAGAATTACAGCCGGCCCGTTGATCGTCATCGAGGTGGAGACTTTATCGAGGGGAATTCCCTCGAACAGGAGCTCCATGTCGGCCAGACTCGAGATTGCCACGCCGCACTTGCCGACTTCTCCCTCAGACCGCGGGTGATCGGAGTCGTACCCCATCAGTGTTGGAAAATCAAAAGCGACTGAAAGGCCCGTCTGTCCATGCGTGAGAAGGAACTTGTAACGCTCATTCGTGTCATGCGCGCTGCCAAACCCCGCGAACTGTCGCATTGTCCACAGCTTGCCACGATAACCTGAAGGATGAATCCCGCGCGTGTATGGATATGCGCCGGGCATTCCCAGATCGGCTTCGTGAACCGCTGAGGAATCGATGCTTGTATAGAGAGGGTTTATCTCCTTGCCGGAATTCGTGAATGCAATCTCACGCTTCCTGGCCGCATCGTACTTCTTCTTCCAGATATCGAGCTCGGCTCGCAGCCGGGCATTCTCATTCTCGAGCTCGTCGCTGTCAGAGAGCCCGAAACTCTGCGGTGATCCAGTATCTGTCGAAGTCACTTCGTCGCTCCGGTAACCAGTTTCCCAAAATGTGCGAGTAGCTCATCGGCCACCGCGAACGGCGTTGTGCTGCCAGCTTCCATCTCGTCGACCTTTGTCTCGAGCCACTGCATGGTCTGCGGCACTTCCCAGAGACGCATCCTCATCCGCCTCTCGGCGGCTTCAACCACTCTTTCCACGAGTCGCTCGCGGCGCCGGGAGCGCAGCTCGCCGCTCTTCTCAAGATAAATGAAGTGACGGTCCAGGGATTCCACGATCTCTGTGATCCCCTCTCCCTTCGCAGCGACAGCGCGAAGCACCGGCGGGGTCCACGTTTGAGGCGAATCCATTCGCGCTTCCTCGCGTGCAAGTTTGCCAGGATTCTTGAAGCCCTTGAGATCGACGCCGTGATGCGCTGGGACGTTCGAGTATGACGCTCCCTTCCGGAGGCCAAGCATCAGCTCGACGTCGCTGCGCAGCCTGTCCGCGCCGGGTCTGTCAGACTTGTTGACGACGAAGACATCGGCAATCTCCATCACCCCGGCCTTGAGCGTCTGAATCGAATCGCCGGACTCGGGAACGAGTACCACCATCGTGGTGTCCGCGGTGCGTGCCACGTCGAGCTCGGATTGCCCCACCCCGACAGTCTCGATCACTACCCGGTCAAAACCGAAGCCATCGAGTACGTCAGCAACTTCGCGAGTCGTTGCCGCCAGGCCCCCAAGCGAACCGCGTGTCGCCATCGATCTGATGAACACACCGGAATCGAGTGCAATGTTTTCCATTCGCACGCGGTCCCCGAGGAGCGCCCCGCCCGTGAACGGCGACGTTGGATCTACGGCGACGATCCCAACCGTTAAGCCGGCGTTCCTGAACTCGCGGGCAACCAGCGTAGTGATGGTGCTCTTTCCAGCTCCGGGCGGGCCGGTGATTCCGATTCGCCTTGCGCGACCCAGCTTCGGGTGCATTGCGGCAAGTATGTCATCGACCCCCTGCCTGTGGTTCTCGACAATGCTGACAGCGCGAGCAAGCGCGGGAGCACTCCCGCCAGCGAACTCAGCCAGCAGCTTGTCAGTCGTGACTGGCAAGTATGCGCTCCTGGCGCCGCCACATCTCTGAATGCACACGGGACTCATCGTCGGGGTGGTCGTGCCCCGCGACGTGAAGAGTACCGTGCACTACCAGCCGCCCAAGCTCTTCGGTCAGCAACACGTCGTGCTGCCGGGCATTCCGGGACGCGACTTCGGGGCATATGTAGATGTCACCGATTGCAGGCATCGACGCCGTTTCGCGCCCCATCCCGAATGCGATCACATCAGTCGGGCCCGCGTGCCTCAGGTACTCGCGATTCATACGTGTGATCGCTGTCCGGCCTACAAATGCCACCGATATCATGGCGTCCGAGATTCCCTCCACGGCAAGGGTCGCTTCGACCAGTTGTCTCACGCGGGCTTCAGGCAATGGCGGCCGGCGAACCGTCGACGCAACCTCGACCACGATTCGCGGCGTAATCATGCGCCGCTAATTACCGGCGTCTTCCGCGTACGCCTTGATGATCTCGCGCACCAGCCTGTGACGCACGACGTCGGAGTCGGTGAGATAATGGAACCCGATTCCATCGATACCCGGAAGGATGCGTTCGATCTGAACGAGACCCGAGTCTTCACGTTTCGGAAGGTCAATCTGAGTCTTGTCTCCAGTGATGACGGTCTTCGAGTTTACGCCGAGCCGCGTCAGAAACATCTTCATCTGCGCGTTCGTCGCGTTCTGCGCCTCGTCGAGAATCACGAACGCATCGGCAAGCGTACGCCCGCGCATGTACGCGAGCGGGGCAATCTCGATCGTGCGCGTTTCAAGAGCTTTTTGCACGCGCTCGGGCGGCATCATGTCCTCGAGCGCGTCATAAAGTGGTCTCAGATACGGATCGACCTTCGCCTGAAGATCGCCGGGCAGAAAACCAAGGCTTTCTCCAGCCTCGACCGCCGGCCGAGCGAGCACTATTCTCTTGACGCGCTTGCGAGACAGTGCGTCAACCGCAGCGGCAACGGCGAGGTACGTCTTCCCCGTTCCAGCCGGCCCGATTCCAATCACGATGTCGTTGTCGGCGATGAGCTTCAGGTATTCGCTCTGACCACTCGTTTTCGGCTGGATGATCTTCTTGATACCAGGAAGCACGATACGCTGAAGGTCCCCACCACTTTCACCTTCGCGCGGGGCTTCCAGACTCAGCCGCAGTACATCGTCAGCCGTCAGCTCCATGTGCTGCTTCGCCCGCTCGATCATGCGCATTGCAATTGGCGCCGCGCGGTTCACAATCTCGGGCGAGCCTGACAGGGTCAGCGTGTCACCGCGTAACGCTACCTTCGCTCCACTCTGCCGCGAAAGCTCGATGAGGTTCTCATCGTTCACTCCGGCAAGCGTAAGCATGTCCGCGCCTTCCGTCGAGAGGCGCTGAACTGTGGGTTCTTCAGTCGTTGGTGGCAGAGCGCAGTTCCAGGTGCAGGTCTGAAAGATCCTCCGGTTTCACCGGAGATGGCGCGCCCTCAAAAAGAGCGCGCGCGGCAGTTGTTTTTGGAAACGCAATCACATCGCGGAGCGAAGGTGCTCCTGAAAGCAGCATTGCAATCCTGTCGAACCCGAGCGCGATGCCGCCGTGAGGTGGCGCGCCCGATTTGAGAGCCTCGAGCAGGAACCCGAACCGCGCGTCCGCGTCTTCCGCAGTTACGCCCAGTTTCCCAAGAACCCGGCTCTGCATCGCGGAGTCGTGGATTCTGATACTTCCGCCACCGAGCTCAGTTCCATTCATCACAACGTCGTAGGCGAGCGCGCGCATGCCGGGCGGGTCCGTGTCGAGCTTGTCAGCATCTTCGGGGTGCGGTGCGGTGAAGGGATGATGTACCGCAGCAAGATTGCCGCTGTCTGCATCGACACCAAAAAGCGGAAAGTCCGTGACCCAGAGAAGCTCGACATGCCCTTCCCTTATCATCCCCATTCGTCGTGCTACGTCCTGTCTGACGCGGTCGAGCGCGACGCTTGAAACATCATCGGCACCAGCAGTCATCAGACACAGCTCACCTTCGCTCAACGCAAGTACTCCAGCGCCGGCGTCCGAAACGAACTTTGCTGCCGGGCCTTCGAGAACACCGTTCACCTTGCGCACTCTCAGGAGCCCGGTTGCGCCACCCGACTTCGCGATCTGCTCGATCTCGTCAACCTGTTTACGCGAAAGCCTACCGCCGCCGGGGATCCTGATACCTCGAATGCGTCCGCCATTCTCGATTGCAGCGCGGGTAATGCCGAAGTCCGCGCCGCGGAACGCATCGGTGGCATCGAAAATCTCCAGCCCATACCGCAGGTCGGGACGATCACAACCATACCGCTCCATCGATTCCGCATAAGTCAGGCGCTGGAATCGCGCGGGTAGTTCAATGCCCGCATCCCTGAAAAGCACGGAAAGCAGTCCTTCAGTAAGCGCGAAAATGTCCTCGGGGCCGACGAAAGAAGCCTCGATATCTATCTGCGTGAATTCGGGCTGCCGATCAGCGCGCAGGTCCTCGTCGCGAAAGCATCTTGCGATCTGGAAATATCTGTCGAACCCGGAGACCATCAGCAGCTGTTTATACAGCTGCGGCGACTGCGGCAAAGCATAGAACTCACCCGGATGAACGCGACTCGGCACCAGATAATCCCGCGCGCCCTCGGGCGTGGGCTTCGTGAGAATCGGTGTCTCGATTTCGAGAAATCCCCGCGCGTCGAGATATTGCCGCGTCGATTGCTGAAGCCTGTGCCGGAGCACGAGGTTGCGCTGCAGCTCGGGCCGACGAAGATCGAGATAGCGGTGACGGAGGCGAAGGTCTTCTGCCGCGAGATTTTCACCCTTCCCGCGTGCAACAGGTATCGCCGGGACTTCCGCAGACGCGAGAATCACAAGGCCGGTTGCCTGCAGCTCGATGTCGCCCGTATCGAGCTCCGGATTACGCATCTCGGCAGGCCTCTCGACGATGGTGCCATGCACCTGTACGACGTACTCCTGCCCGAGCGAATCTGCGATCGCGATGACCTGCGAGCTGGTGTAGCCGGGGTTGAAGGAAACCTGAAGAAGACCCGCGCGGTCACGAAGATCGACGAAAATGATTCCGCCCAGGTTCCTGACCCTGTGCACCCACCCGGCGACAGTCACTGATTGTCCGGCGTTAGCCGACCTGAGGGAGCCTGCGAGGCCAGCCGGTCTCAGTTGAGTGCCGAAAACATCCCGATCAGTCACCAATGCGTGTTTTTACCTGAATTGCGGGGAGACTCCCAAGCGGCCGGAAAACAGGCCGCTGATAGCCCGATTCGAATGACACCGGGACGCGGGTCGAAGTGGACGTCGCAAGGGGTTAAACTTAAGTGTGATATACATTTGGTGGAAGGAGCGCACGTCTTGAACGCGCCGGTTTTCGAAGTAGATAAGCGCGTCAATCTGCTCGACATGCTTCCGGCCGATTCCGAAAGCGCACTGCGCGCCTTCGCGGGGCGGAATGGTGAGCCGGGCTACCGCGCAGACCAGGTGCTGCCGCATCTCTGGAAATCTCCGCGGGAAAGCTTCGACGCAATGATCCAGCTGCCGAAAGCGCTCCGCGAAAAGTTGGACGAGGCGTTTGTGATTCCCCGTCTCGCCCTGTCGGCAAGGCAGCTGTCCACGGATGGAACAGAGAAGTTTCTTTTTCGTCTGTCCGACGGAGAGCACATCGAAACAGTTGCAATTCCTGAAGGACAGCGCCTCACGCTCTGCATTTCGTCGCAGGCGGGGTGCGCGCTTCAATGTTCGTTCTGTGCGACAGGTGCAATGGGATTCTCGCGCAACCTCAGGCTCTTTGAGATTGCCGGCCAGGTTCGAGAGGTCACGCTGCTCACGGGACGACAGCCGACGAACATTGTGTTCATGGGGATGGGCGAGCCACTCATGAACTGGAAAGCGGTGGATCCAACACTGACAGTTCTCAATGATGAGAACGGCTTTGGAATCGGCGCGCGACATATCACTGTCTCGACAGTGGGAGTACTCCCCGGCATCGTTGCGCTTGGTGAAAGGAAGGAGCAATTCCGCCTGGCGATCTCGATTCACGCGCCTACTGATGCGTTACGGCGTACCATGATGCCGATCAATACCAAATATCCGCTCGCCCAGGTCATCGAAGCTGCCCGTGTATTCGACCGCCGTGTCACGTTCGAATACGTGATGCTGCACGGCGTGAATGACGAACCTGCTCACGCTACGCAGCTGGCCGAGCTGGCGCGGGAATGCAAGGCATTCGTCAACCTGATTCCGCTTCATGCTGGCGGCGCGGGCGATTTCACGCCGACGAGTCCGCAGGGCATCGCAGCATTTGCGCGCGCGATCAGGTCGAAAGGCGTGGAGGTCGCAATAAGGAAGAGCCGCGGGAAAGACATCGCCGCGGCCTGCGGCCAGTTACGGGTAGAAAGGGAGCGGCGGAGGCCGCCAGTCATCGCCTAGGTATACCGTCACATCGAGATAGCGCGTTGTATCCGGACGCGCTTCCACCTTCGCCGACAACGCTTTACCAACGAGTGCAGCCCAGTCGGGATGGCCTGATCTGTCGAGCACCAGGGTATTTGCGCGCTTCTGTGTGGAGTTCGCCGTCTCGACTACATCGAAGCCACGATCGCGAAGGAACAGCGTCGCCTTGCGAGCAAGACCTGGCACGTTGGTGGCGTTGAGT
The DNA here is from genome assembly GCA_031426255.1 of Gemmatimonadaceae bacterium. GTDB lineage: Bacteria > Gemmatimonadota > Gemmatimonadetes > Gemmatimonadales > Gemmatimonadaceae > UBA4720. Next base: position 61,996 of record JANPKW010000006.1, read on the forward strand.
ACCTCGACTTTGATCCGTACACCCGCAGGTACCATCGACTCCGCTGCTACTGCATCCGCGTCATCGAAAAGCGCGCCGGGCGTAGTTCCGTATCTTGTCCAGGCGAAGTAGCCCGCGCCCCCGAGAACGAGAGCGAGGAGAATCCACCTTCCGATTTTCACCTGAGGCTATTCCAGAGAGCGACGGTTTCGGGGAAGATGTGATTGCCTTCGCGCACTGACCAGTCGAGGCGGAAGCGCACAACCTGACGGAAAGCGGCATCAAACGAATGCGGCACCTGGGCCGCGAGAAAAAAACGGTCCTCGCGCGAGAATTTTCTGCCGGGCTCCAGATAGTCGGCCATGTACAGGGCCTTTCCCGTCCGGTCCCAATTCGCTGATCCGACAGTGTGGTACCGGATCGCGTCGAGAACGCCAGTGCGCTTCTCTCCATCGGCTGCGAGCTGCGTAGCGGCCGCAGGGCCGTGAAGCAGTGCCGCAGGAGTTTCCTCGTCCTTGGTAATACTTCGGAGAAGTGACTCCGGGGCATCACGCAGGCAGTCATGCCATGAGCCCGCGTCGATCCATGCATTTGCTTCGTCAGCGCTGAGCCTCATCGCTGCAGACCACGCACGAAGGAGCGACGTCACTCGCTCGATGTGCGCAAGGCGTTTGCTTCCTACGCAGGCCCACGCAGGAAGTCCGTTGGCGTCAGTCTTGACCATCGCCATCAAGACACATGTTATCGATGAGTCGCGTCTTTCCGACGCGCGCAGCGACGATTGCCGCACTGCTTGCGCTGGCACGCACGGGGCGCTCGAAAGTCTCAGGATCGATTACGCCGAGATAGTCGACGACGACCCCAGTCTCATCTCTCAATATTGAGAATCCGATTTTCTCGAGTTCGCTCGGGGCCCGCTCGCCTGAGTCATAGGCACTTCGAACCGCGCGAAGCGCCGAGCTGAGTGCTTGCGCGCGGTGCCGGTCCTCGGCATCGAGGTATCGGTTCCGGCTCGACATCGCGATCCCGTCAGGTTCGCGCACGATTGGCGCAAGCGAGATTGTCAGCGGCATGTCGAGATCGCGAACGAGCGCGCGAATCAGTGCCGATTGCTGGAGATCCTTGCGTCCGAAAACAGCGACATCTGGCTGAACGATGTTGAAAAGTTTTGCGACGACCGTGAGTACTCCGTCGAAGTGACCTGGCCGGCTTGCCCCTTCCCAGTCGCTTCCGAGTTTTCCCGCGGTGACGGTGATCGCACGAGTCACAGGGTACATGTCGTCGACGGACGGGCGGAACAGGATGTCGACTCCGCCGTCGCCAGCCAGGCGGTTGTCATCTTCGATGGGGCGGGGATACCTGGAGAAGTCCTCCGTCGGCGCGAACTGCAGAGGATTTACAAAAATGCTCATCACCGTGACGTCAGTCATGCTTCTTGCGCGTTCCACCAGGCTCATGTGTCCCTCGTGAAGCGCGCCCATGGTGGGAACGAAGCCAATCCGCGCGCCGCCACGCCGTGCCTCTGACACCGCGGTACGCACATCCGCGATGGACGACACGACCTGCATCCTAGTTGCTGTGCTCGGCATCGGGATATTGTCCGCTGCGAACGTCTTCGCCGTAGCGCTCTACAGCCGAGCGCGCGTCAGCTGCGAGGTTCGCGTACTTCTTGAGAAACTTCGGTGCGAACCCTTCGTTGATACCGAGCAGGTCGGGTAGTACAAGCACCTGCCCATCGCAGCCGGGACCCGCGCCGATGCCGATCGTCGGAATCGACAGCGACTCCGTGATTCGTGCAGCGAGGTCGCTGGGTATCAGCTCGAGCACCAGCGAAAACGCGCCGGCACTCTCCAGCGCCTTTGCCTGCTCAACCATACGATCGGCGTCGATTTGCTCTCGTCCCTGTACTCTCATTCCAAGGGTGCGTACAGACTGTGGCGTAAATCCGAGGTGAGCCATCACCGGCACGCCGATATCAGTGAGCTTTCTTACAGTGCTGACGATGTCGTCGCTTCCACCTTCCAGTTTGATCGCGTCGGCTTCGGTCTGCTGAAGGACACGCCCGGCATTCATCACCGCCGACTCCTGGCTGGCCTGGTAGGACAGGAAGGGCATGTCGACCACGAGGAGCGCGCGCTTCACGCCGCGGCGCACTGCCTGGCCGTGATAGATCATGTGATCGAGCGTAACTGGCAGCGTAGTGTCGAACCCGGCAACGACATTGCCAAGGGAGTCTCCTACCAGCACGATGTCGACTCCCGCTGAGTCGACGATTTTCGCGAACAGCACATCGTACGCAGTGACGACAACGAGCTTGCCGCCATCCCGCCTGGTGCGCAGCACGTCACGAATCGTCACCTTCTTCGCCGCGGTGCCGGAATCGGCCATCGGTGTCTATTGCCCCTAAGCTCGAGGAGTCGCGCAGACTGCGCGTCCGCATCGGACAGGCAGTGCGGGATGCAATCTACGCAATCTCAGGTATCCAGCGCGCTTCTCATCGAGCGAACGAGATCAGTGGCGGCAGAGATGTCAGTCTCCGCAGCGCGAACAATTGCGCTCCCGACAATGACCCCGTCCGCGACGTCGGCCACCGCGCGTGCCTGCGAGGGCTCCGAGATGCCGAAGCCGATACAGATGGGGAGCATAGTCGCGGATCTCAGTCGCGATGCGGTCGCATGAATATCAGGCGGGAGATCCATCCGCGTTCCGGTCACGCCGAGGCGACTGATCAGGTAGACGAAACCTGAACCGTTGTGGCCGATCTCGCGCATTCGATCGATTGGCGTCGTGGGGGCAACGAGTCGAATGAAAGCAAGGCTGCTTTCCCCGAGCCATGCTTCACGCTCCGGATCTGCACCAACCGGCAGGTCGGTCACAAGAATCCCGTGAGCACCAGCGTCGTGGCAGCGCTCCAGGATATCTGCCCCGCCGGACAAAAGCGGGTTCAGATAGGTGAAAAGGACGACCGGCACTCCAAGGTCAGCCCGATGAATGAGATCGAGCACACCATCGAGGTTCATCCCATGGTCCAATGCGCGCTGCGAGCTGTGCTGAATTACCGGGCCGTCCGCTATAGGATCCGAGAACGGCACACCGACTTCGATGACATCTGCACCTGCGGCCTCGACGCCCTGCAGGAGATCGAGTGAGGCTTCGGGATCGGGATGACCAGCCGTTACGTAACAGACCAGTGCCTTCCTGCCGGTAGAGCGCAGGTGAGCAAATTTCTGATCGATTTTATCAGATGAAATAGTCGCCAACGTTGATGCCATACCGGTCGGGATCCGCGGTCTTGATGATCGTTCGGGGATACTCGCCGGTCGCGTCAGGCTCCGCAAGGTCAACCTGCGGCGCAGGATGCAGCATGTTACCGTTTGCATCGCTCACTATCAGGACGATGGGCCGGGACAAGGCATCGAGCCGTGGGTTGGCAGCCTGGACAATGGCGAGCTCGAAGGTATCGAGCACGACCAGCGTGCCCACCGGATAAATCCCGAGCAGGTTGATGAACGCCTTGACGACTATCTGATCCATGCCGCGCCGGGGATTGTCGCGCATCTCCTGGAGTACTGCTGACGGCGGGTAAGGATTCGACTGGTACGCTCGGCGAGTTGTTGCGGCATCGTACCCGTCAGCAACCGCGACGATTTTGCTGGTCATGCTCATGACGCGCGGACGAATCGATTTCGGGTAGCCGGTCTGGTCCGCACGCATATGATGCTCGTACGCGACAGTCATCGCCCGGTATGACAGCTCTTCCTGCTGGCCCCGCAAATGGAACAGCACGAGTACGCCGAGCCAGGGATGGGCGGCGATCTGCCGCCACTCGTCCTCGGACAGCTGCTCGGCCTTATGGAGATATCCAAGCGGAACCCGTGATTTGCCGATGTCATGCATGAGTGCCGACAACCCGAGCTCGAAGAGCTGCAGCTTCGTCATTCCCAGCCTTCGACCGAGCGCAACCGCGAAGATGCAGACGTTCACGCTGTGAGTGAACGTGTACTCGTCGTAGTCTCTGATTGCTGTAAGTCCGATGAGCGACGTCTCCTCATTGAGAATCTGATCCACGATTCCCTGCACTACCCGCTTGATCTTCTTGATGCTTGGCGTCCGCCCCATGCGCACCGAGTTGATCACGTCACGGGTGACTTCGACCGAGTGCGTGTACGTACGCGTAGCGGCCAGCTTTGCCTGTTCCGCGAACTCACGGTCCGTCTCGTCGTCGGCCGGGGGACCGAGCTCGATGCCCGGGACGCGGGTGACAGCAAGATGCTCGATGATTTCAGCGAACCGGTCCGCCGGTTCCAGCGAAGTCTGCGTATCGAGCAACGACAGAACAACGAGCCACTCCCGCGGAGTTGCTTCGGGGAAAACTCTGATCGCTCCAACACCCGACGACCGGCAGAGCCTGAGCAGGTAGCCGAAGCTCGCATAGTTCGTAAGGTCGAGACGCAGTCGCGTTGCGTTGAGGAAAAGAAACTCACCGGATAGCCTGATTTCGAGCTCGCGCTCGCGCTCGAGTATCTCAGCCGCAACGGCCGCCAACTCGGCGAGCGTGCGTTGCACCGCAACGTGTTCCACCGGATAAAGCTTGATCGCACGGAGCGTCCCGTACAGCGAGACGATCAGCTCCCGTCCGCGCTTGCGCGCGTAGGCCGCTGTCGCATTTGCCGGCGCGTCAGTGTCGGAGCGAACCGCGCTAGCCACGGACGGCCTTGCTCACTGCGTTCCGCACAACCGCGTCCTTGTCGGCAAGACCCTTTTGCAGTGCCTCCATTGCGATGTCGCTGCCAACCTTTCCGAGCGCCATCGCTGCGCAGGCACGAATCTCACCGTCCTCGCGGCGGCCGAGAATACGCCGGCTGCTGAGAATTTCAGAAAGAAAAGGAACGCCGTCGTCGCCGCAGATCGCGCCGTAACTTTCGAAGAAGGCCATCTTTTCCGCGAGCGTGCTCTCCTTCAGCTCACGAGTGCGTAGATGCTCCTCGATCACCTTCAGTGCGCCTCGATGATTTCGAGAACCGAGCACACGTACAGTTGCGACCCGTATGTCCCGGTCATCGTCGAAGAGTGCACGCTCCAGAACCTGCATGGCACCAGGCGAGCCGATCTCTGAAAGCGCCGCGACGCCAGCAAGCCGCATCTCCGGGTCGCCATCCGAAATTACTCCGGCGAGCGACGAGACTGCGGCGCTTGCGCGCAAAGCGCCCGCGCGGCGTATCGCCTCGAATGCGACGACCGCGTCCGCTGACGAGATGAGTCGCACCAGCTCGCTTGTATGCGATGCAGCGAGTCTCGATCCCGCGCTCTCGAGAAGCGCCCTCAGCTCCGCGTTCCTGCTCCTGCCTATCCACGAAAGTACTGTTTCAAGCGCAAGCGGTCTGAGCTGGCCGAGGAGCTCGTGCAGGTCGGTTTGCGGAGGCCGAAGCGGTGTTTCCTCGAGCGCGTGGAGCAGCTGCTCGAGGGCCTCCTTATCGCTCAGCCGGTCGACGAGCTGGGTAAGTCTCTGGCGCTCCGCCATTAGAATGTTCGGTGTCCTTGCGGCGGTCGCCCTTGCTTCGCGTATGAGGTACGCGGCGGTGCTGAACTGAGCTACTGACAGAAGGAGCAGGAAAAGATTGTCGAGTATGCCTGCAATCTCCTCGCGCACTGTCGGATCGGACTCGGTCTCGTAAGTGTCGAGCAACGATGCTATTACCTGCGGTCGAAGATCGGTGCCGAAGTCGCGGCGGATCTCATCCTGCAGATACTCGATCTCGCGGTCGTCAAGGAAGTAAAGCGTCGAGTCGTACTCCTCGATCCGCGTTATCGACGACGAGGCGAGCGCATGAGCGTCGTTCTCTATTTCACCCGGTGCCACGATCTTTTCGACTTGTTCGCCCTTGAGCGCCTCGAGTGAATTTCCGCCGTCGATTGACAGCTCGATGTAGCGGTACTGCAGCAGCGAGAAGTCATGTTCCCAGAGAAGCGTCAGCAGGTCGTCGTCATCTGCAGACGCAAGCCGCGCCCGCTGCATGAGCGTGAGCAGCACAAGGAGCTCGCCCTCTTCGAAGCCGCGGTGAAAGATGAGCTCGCGAACTCCGTCCTTGTACAACATCCACGGGATACTGTCGGAACTGCGCCCCGGCTCGTCGAGTACCGGCTGACCAACCCACATCAGGCTGCTGTCGGTGACCTGGAGAACTATCGAGTCGGTCTCCTGCCATGCACGTGAGAAATGTTCGCGCACGGTATCGAGCGCACGGGCGTGCATCGGATTGTTCGGCAGGTAAAGCTGGTGAGCCCGAAGCGCCTTGTCGAAAGCACGCAGGAGATCCACGACCAGCGCCGTATCGAACGGCGCCTCGTCAGGTTCCAGTAGATCGGCTGACGACAGCTGCGTGCTCATTCGTTCAGCAGGCCCAGGTCGGCGATCTGACTCATATCCTTGTCACCCCTGCCGCTGAGACAGATCAGCACCGCGTCGCTGTTCTTCCATCGCGACGCGTTGTCGGCGACCCATGCGATTGCGTGGGAGGTCTCGAGTGCGGGGATTATTCCTTCCAGCCGACTGAGCATTGCAAACCCTCGCATTGCGTCGTCGTCAGTCACGGCGACGTACAGTGCCCGCCCCGAATCCTTGAGATATGCGTGCTCGGGGCCAACACCTGGATAGTCGAGACCTGCGGAGATCGAGTGCGCAGGATGCACCTGTCCGGCATCGTCCTGGAGCAGGTAGCTGAGTGTTCCGTGAAGTACGCCCGGTCGACCCTTGAGCAGTGAAGCTGAGTGTTCACCACTCTCCAACCCGTGCCCCGCCGCCTCGACGCCAACGAGCTCTACGCCCTCGTCCATCTCGAACGCGTGGAAAATTCCCATTGCATTCGAACCGCCGCCGACGCACGCGACGACTGATGCCGGAAGCCGGCCGGCAAGCGAGAGCATCTGCGCCCGCGCCTCGCTTCCGATGATCGCCTGAAACTCGCGCACCATGCGGGGATACGGCGCGGGTCCGACGACAGACCCGATGATATAGTAGCTGTCGTCAACATTTGTCACCCAGTCACGTATTGCTTCGCTCGTCGCGTCCTTGAGGGTGCGAGTGCCGGATGTCACGGGAACGACGCGCGCCCCCATCAGCTTCATGCGAAGCACGTTGAGCGACTGGCGCCGCATGTCCTCCTCACCCATGTACACCGTGCAGTCGAGCCCAAAACGCGCGCACACAGTTGCCGTCGCAACGCCGTGCTGCCCTGCGCCCGTCTCCGCAATGATTCGTCGCTTCCCCATTCGCATCGCAAGAAGCGCCTGCCCGACCGTGTTGTTGATCTTGTGCGCACCAGTGTGATTCAGGTCTTCGCGCTTCAGGAATACTTCACAGCCCGCCTGTTCTGAAAATCGGGGTGCAGTGCTCAGCGGCGATGGCCGGCCAACATACGTCGACAACATTTCGTCGACCGATGCGAGAAACGCGGGGTCGTTCATTGCCGCGTCGAACGCCGCCTCGAGCTCGTCGAGCGCGGGGATGAGGGTCTCGGGGACGTACCTGCCGCCAAAGACTCCGAACCGATCAGTTGTAGGTACTGCTCCAGGTGCTGTGGTCATGTCATTTCCGTGAGGAGCGTAGCAACGCTCATACTATAGACGCAGAAGCCACCGCTTCCGCAAAAGCCTTCATGCGCGTGTGGTCCTTGATGCCGGGCGAGGACTCGACCCCGGACGACACATCGACAATCGATGGGGCCAGGACCCGGATCGCCTCTGCAACGTTTTCAGGAACGAGCCCCCCAGCCAGGACAATCACACTGCGCTCAGCCAGATGCCGAACCATAGGTGCGGCCGCCTTCCAGTTGAACGCGATTCCGGTTCCACCCGACGCCCCGCCGGCCATTGTGTCGAGAAGTATTGCGTCAACAAGATCCGATGAGGCATCGACATGTTCGGGCGCGGTGGAATCTGTTGCCTCGATCGGCACGACGGACCACAATTCGCCATCGAAGCCCTCGCGAAGCCGCATGATGTCGTCGGGCGAAAAGTGGCCGTGCATCTGAATCACGTCGAGCGATGCAGTAGCTGCCGCCTCGAGAATCTCGTTCACCGGGCTATAGCGGAACACGCCAACTCGTTTTAGCGCCGGCGCCGCTGAAAACAAATCATTTGCCCGATCTGGCGTTACGCGGCGCGGACTCGGAGCCAGAATAACCCCCAGATGAGTTGCGCCGAGCTCGCTGGCCACGACGGCGTCTTCATTCCTGGTGATTCCGCAGAACTTCATTCGAGTCATCCCACGCTCTTCAGTCCCGACTGGCTTTCGCGACGCCGGTCATCGCGCGCACGGCCTGGGCCGGATCAATCGAGGCGGAGAACGACGAGCCAATAAGAACTGCATCGGCGCCAACACGCCCCGCAGCCGCGACCTGCTCGCGCGTCGTGTATCCGCTCTCAGCGATTGCGATGCAGTGTCGCGGAATCAGCGGCAGAATCCGCTCAACCGTTGATGGGTCGATAACGAGCGTCTCGAGATTGCGGTTGTTGACACCAATGATCGTAGCGCCGGAATCGAGCGCCCGAGCGAGCTCGGTTTCATCGCGTACCTCGAACAGGACGTCGAGACCGATGCTCTCCGCGAATCTCGCTAGCGCGCCCAGTCGAGGTGGCTCGATTGCACGAACGATTATGAGGGCCGCGCTCGCACCGGCAGCGAGTGCTTCGGCGAGTTGTGATTCGGCAACCAGGAAATCCTTCCGCAGGAGCGGAAGTAGAGTGGCCGACCTCGCCGAAGCGATGTCTGCCAAGGTTCCGCCAAAACGGTCAGGCTCGGTCAGTACCGAAATCGCGTCCGCTCCGCCTGCTGCATATGCCCTTGCCTGCCGGGCGCAGTCAATCGCCGGGTTAATAGGCCCTTTTGAGGGCGAGTGACGCTTGATCTCCGCGATTACCGCCACCGTTTCTCCACGGAGCGCAGAGGCGAAAGATGCCGGGGGCGACGGGCGCGGATCGTGGGGAGGAACTTCGACGCCCACGCCAGCACGCCTCCACGCGGCGCTCACTAGCTCGCCGAGGGTTCCTTCGGGCGCGGTCCACGCGTGGGGATTGCTCTGGCCGGTAAGTTCCTCCCTCGATTGTTCTTGCGTTTCGGGAGTTGTTCGGCTAACGTTGGAATTCGGCAAATGTTCGGGTATGCTCCGCAGGAACCTCTATAATGGGAAAGATATGTCGCTAACCAAGCGCCAGCGTGAGATTCTCACCTATCTGACAGACTACTCCGGAGACAACGGGTACGCGCCCAGCTTCGAGGAAATTGCGCATCGGTTCGGCTATAGCTCGCTTGCCACCGTTCATGAGCACCTGAGCAATCTCGAGCGGAAGGGCTACATCAAGCGCGAATACAACGAAAGCCGGGCGATCGAGGTTCTGCCCTCTGACATCTACCCGCGCGCCTTGCAGCTGCCGCTCGCCGGTTCTGTTGCCGCCGGTATGCCGATCGAAGCTATCCAGTCGCAGGAGATGATCACCGTTCCCGAGGACTTCATCAGGAAAGGCGGGAACCATTATGTCCTCCGCGTCCGCGGTAACTCGATGATCGACGAGCAGATCCGCGATGGGGACTTCGTGATCGTCAACGAGCGGCAAAGTGCCGACAACGGTGAGATGGTAATTGCCCTCATCGACGGGAACTCCGCGACGGTGAAGAAGCTGTATCGTGAGAAGGACGGCAGAATTCGCCTGCAGCCTGCGAATGAGGCAATGGCTCCGATCTATGTGCACGAGAACGACATCTCGATCCAGGGAATCGTCGTCGGTGTGTTGAGGCGCTGCTAGACGGCTCCTGAATACGCGGCCCGTAGGCGGTCAAGTGCCCTTAGTCCGCTCTGCTGATCGAGGGCACGGCGGGCCTCGCTGACTCCATCTGCGTAACTCGCAACTTGGCCGCTGACATAAATCGCCGCGGCTGCATTCAGGATCACTGCGGCGCGAGCAGCGTCAGTTCCTCCTCCCCCCAGCACTTCCTCAATCGTACGAGCATTATCGGCCGGGCTTCCACCAGCGAGCGACGATGCGTCGGTGGCAGCGAGCCCATACTCAACAGGGTCGATCTTCCACTCGATTGTCGAGCCATCCCGAATCTCGACAACGGTGGTGATGCCAAGCGGCGATACCTCGTCGAGCCCCGGCTCACCATGAACCACCATTGCGTGTGCCGCCCCGAGCTCAGCCAGCGCGCCTGCGAGTATCGGGACTCGATATGAATCGGCAACACCAACAACCTGCCGCGTTGCACCGGCCGGGTTTGCGAGAGGTCCGACGACGTTCATTACCGTCGGAATCCCGAGCTCGCGTCGTATTGGGCCAACATGACGCATTGCCGGGTGCATAAGGGGCGCGTACATGAACACGATCCCTGCAACCTCGAGTGAACGCGCCATTACCGCGACGGGGACTTCGATCGCGACACCCAGCGCCTCCAGAACGTCAGCGCTGCCGCACTTCGATGTGAACGAACGATTTCCATGCTTCGCAATGCGAACGCCGGCACCAGCTGCCAATAGCGCCGCCGCCGTTGAGATGTTGAAAGTGGGGACGGCTCCTCCCCCCGTCCCGCACGTATCTACGAGCGCGCCGGGATCCGCTGCTGGAAGGTGAACCATCACCTCGCGGAGAGCGCGCACAACACCGGCGACAATCTCCGATGACTCCCCGGTTACGCGAAGTGCCGCGAGCATCGCAGCAATCTGAACTCCACTTGCTTCCCCGCGCATGATCACACCGAACGCCTGCGCGGCGTCGTCGGCTGACAACGCCTGATGATGCGCCAGCTTCGAGATCGCGCTCTGCAGCGGCGAGTGTGCCTGGATCCCCGTCATATTCGGGCGATCAAACTTTTGTCGTGAGCGCTGCCCGAACCTTGTCGAGAACCTCAGCAGCGTCGGAGTCCGTAGCCATGTCGAGCGCACGCTGCACCCGGTACATGGTATTGGAGTGAGCGCGAGCCACTTCCATCTGGGAGTGGAGCTCGATGTGCGCGTGCTCGAGGCGTCCAACGGCCTGCGCCACCTGATCTTCCACAGCGTGCAGGCGCTCTGATCTTCGCTGAAGCTCGTCGGTTGTGTCCGCAAGCAGTCGTTCCAGCTCAGAGATGCGGGCGGCCTCACGGGTTCCTGGTGACGCGTTCGCGTTTCGCGCATCCTCGAGTTCAGCCTTCAGCTGACGCACCGCGCGATTGTACTCAGTATGAATGTTTCGAGTGAGTTCCTCGAGCGTGCGCACCGCCTCGAACCGCGCATCATGCTCTGCCATGCGCTCGAATGCGAGCGCGAACAAATCGAACGCCGGAGCGAGACGCTCGCTGATGCGGGGACCAAAGCGGCGCCGCGGCTCGTACAGGGCGATGAAGCCCGCAAGCTCCCCGTCGAGATTCAAACCTCTGACGGAGAGAATTCCGCCCTGCTGTGGAGGAGTGACACCGAGGAGCTTCATGTAGTCGTCAGACTCGGCGCCGAAATCTGCCATCGATCCGCCGAAGTTGAGGGCTCGCCTGATTGGCGCCGGCAGGTGATCGATCGCAACCGCGAGTGGCGTTCGGGAAACCGCGTCGCCCGCCGGGCTGAGCCGCTCCGTGATCATCTGGCGTCGTGAATCACAAAGGAAAAGCGCGAGCTGCGCCATCCGCTCGATTTCCACTGCCTCGTGATGCAGCAGGGTCAGCGCGGCGTCGGGGTCGCGGGCGGCGGAAAGTACCGTCGCGAGAGTAGCCAGTGTTCGAGGCGCCATTGTGTGTCTGTCAGTCCTTTGAGAACGCGATACCGAGTTTCGCCTTCGCGATTATGAAAGTCAACGTGTTTGCCCGGTGTTCGGCGCGACGATAATTTGCGCAATGGAATCGCGGACGCTTCTGCTCTTACTTCAATATGATGGAGCGGGGTTCGCAGGGTGGCAGCGCCAGCCAGAAACGAGGACCGTGCAAGGGGTACTCGAGGATGCGATGGAACGACTTTGCGGATCCCACGTACCTGTCACCGGAGCGGGCCGAACCGATGCGGGGGTGCATGCGCTCGGCCAGGCGGCAAGCCTGCGGGTGCCTGAGCGATGGAGCGCACCCGAAATGATGCGTGCTCTGAATGCAGTCTTGCCGCGTGACGTACGAATAGCTGAGTGCAGACCGGTGAAAGCGGAGTTTCACGCGCGCTACAGCGCGATTTCGCGAACGTACCGGTACCTTGTAGGAACCGATGAGGGGGCGGAAAACCCATTCAGGTCGCGTCTGGAGCTTGCATGGAAGCGCCCTCTGAACAGATCGCTTCTCGACGAGACGTCCTCTCTGATCGTTGGCAGTCACGTCTTTCGGGGCTTCGCCGTAAAGGGAACGGCTCCGGTAGGAGACGATCATCGATGCAATGTCGAGTTTGCGTCGTGGCAAGACCGTGAAGGTGGACTTCTCTTCAACATCCGGGCGAATCGTTTTTTGCATCATATGGTTCGCTTCATTGTCGCGACGATGCTGGACATAGCATCCGGGCGCCGCGAGATCGAAGTGATGCGCCGCCTGCTCGAATCGAATGACAACAGTGAAGTTTCCCCCCCTGCTCCGCCGCACGCGTTGTATCTCGAGAGCGTAGAATACCCACCGGAACTCTATCTGGTCACAGTATGAATCTGTTTGTTGAAAGTGTTTCGATTGAGGAGATCCGGCGGCACATACAGGCTGGCCTGGCAGACGGTGTGGTCCTATCCGAATCGGCATATGACGGCAGTGCGTCAGCCAGTGGGCAGGAGCTCATTGCGGCAATCTCCCAGGAGTTTGCCATTCCCGTCTGCGTCGAGATCGCCGCGGTCAAGGGAGACGACATGTACCGGGAGGCTCGCGAGCTCGCCAGGATATCAGACAGTATTGTCGTACAGCTTCCGCTGATCGAAGATGCAATATCCCCAATCCACAGGCTCAGCCAGGAGGGGGTGGATGTCTGTGCGACCTTCGTCTACACTGGCGCACAGGCGGTCATCGCTGCTAAAGCGGGCGCCTCGAGCGTGAGGATCTCGCTGAGCGAGATGGACGAACACGGTCTCATGAGCGCGGACGCCGTCGGCGAGATCAGAATGTTGCTCGAGGCGAGCCAGTGCGAATGCGACATCATGGTTGCCTCTCCCAGAACGAGTACTCAGTTCACCGAGTGCATAAATGCCGGGGCGCAAATAATCTCCATCGATCCCCGGGTACTTCATTCGCTTCTCCTTCATCCACTAACCGATCGTGGCATCGATCGTTTCCTCAGCAATGTCTCTCGCCGACCAAAGGCTCTCTGATAGATGAAATGCGCAATAGCGTTCACCGCGGTAATAGTTCTCTCGGCATGTGACGGGGACTCCCTCCCGTCAGCCGATGCAAGGCAGGTAACGCCGGCGCAAAACGAACAGATAAGCTCGCAGCGCCGAACTGCGATAACGTCTGCGGTAGAGCGCGTTGCCCCGTCCGTGGTCACCGTTCAGACTGAAGTAGTCGAACGAGTGCCTGCCGACTTTTACGAACAATTCTTCGGTGGACGGTCAGGTCGTCGCTCTTCGGCAGGCCTTGGTTCAGGCTTCATTGTCCGGCCTGACGGTGTGATTGTGACCAACGCTCACGTAGTGAGCGGAGCCACGAAGATCTTCATCGCCCTTCGCGATGGGGCGCGATATCCCGCACGACTGCTCGGCGCCGACGAATCCAACGACCTTGCGGTCGTGAAAATCGAAGCGACAAATCTTCCGGTTGCTCCGCTCGGCAGCTCTACGAACCTGTTGATCGGAGAATGGGCCATCGCGATCGGCAGTCCGTTCGGATTCCTGCTCGCCAACACGGAGCCGAGTGTGACCGCTGGAGTCGTCAGCGGGACGGGGAGAAATCTTGCAGCTGAGGGAGATGGCGCCGGGGTGTATGTCGACATGATACAGACCGATGCTTCGATTAACCCCGGTAACTCCGGTGGTCCCCTGGTCAACGCCATGGGCGAGGTGATCGGTGTGAACAGCTCGATTTATACGCCGAGCGGAGGGTCGATCGGACTGGGCTTTGCAATTCCGATCAACCGGGCAAAGCGTGTAACCGAGGATCTGCTCGCGCACGGAGTGATTCGCCGTCCGTGGGTGGGCATCAAGCTGCAGGCACCGGCCCCGACTCTATCGAGCACTCGGGTGACGGGCGTCGCAGTCAGCTCGGTTGTGCCGGGTTCACCGGCGGCGCGTGCCGGGGTACGCGTGGGTGATTCGCTCGTCAGGTCGCGAGACCGCGTGGTGCATTCGGTCTACGATTGGGAGGCTGAGCGTCTGGAGCTCCGAGTTGGCGAAGAGATTCCCCTGGTCTTCCGTCGCGGCGGCCGGGACATCCCTGTCAACGTTCGAGTAGCGGATCTTCCCGAAGTAAATGCGCCGAAGGTTACCGTTCTCCGCGAGATACAGCTCGTCACGCTGACGCCGGCGATCCGGGCTGAGCGGAGCATACGCCGCGCGAGTGGTGCCCTGGTTCAGAACGTCACACCAAGGATTGCTGAGCAACTTGGCATCCAGGCGGGGGATGTGATTCTTCAGATCAACCGGGTGCCGGTAGCGGACGCGGAAGCAGCGGCGCGTGCTCTTGATTATTACGCGGGGCGCGGAGCCATCGTGATGTACATCGAGCGACAGGGTCAGGTATACACGACAGAGTTTGTGATTCAATAGATGCAGGATACCTACTCCTCGCCACTGGGAAGTCGCTACGCGTCGCGGGCCATGCTCGAGTTGTGGTCACCTCGCGCGCGGTATAGCCTCTGGCGCCGCCTGTGGCTCACACTTGCCGAGACTGAGCGCGATCTCGGCGTCGATATTCCATCAGAAGCGATCGATCAGATGCGCGAGCATCTCGACGATATCGATTTTGATGCAGTAGCCGCCTATGAGAGACGGTTTCGCCACGACGTCATGGCGCACGTGCACGCGTTTGGTGACGTTGCACCGGCAGCCAAGCCATGGATCCACCTCGGGGCAACGAGCGCATACGTAACTGACAACGCGGATCTCATTTTAATGAGGCGCGGACTGGAGCTTCTCGAGGGCCGCGCGGTGGGAGTGCTGCGTGCGCTCGCAGCGTTTGCACGTCAGTGGCGTGATTTGCCAACGCTAGGGTACACCCATCTGCAGCCTGCACAGCTGACGACGGTTGGAAAGCGCGCTACTCTCTGGATGCAGGATCTCGTTCTCGACCTGAGGGATATCGAGTACCGTCGACGCACGATGCCCTTTCGCGGCGTCAAGGGAACTACCGGGACGCAGGCGAGCTTTCTCGAGCTGTTCCGTGGGGACCACTCTAAAGTCAGGCAGCTCGACGATCTCGTCACGTCGCGAATGGATTTCAATGCGACACTGGCGGTGACGGGTCAGACATACACGCGCAAGATCGACGCGGGCGTGCTTGCAGTTGTTTCCGGAATTGCGGCCAGTGCGGCGAAGTTTGCCGGCGACGTCAGGATGCTGCAGTCATTCGGCGAAATCGAGGAGCCGTTCGAGGATGAACAAATTGGATCATCGGCAATGGCCTACAAGCGAAACCCGATGAGGTCCGAGCGAATCAATTCATTGGCCCGCTTTGTCCTGTCGCTCGAAGGAAATGCCAATCAGACTCACAGCGTGCAGTACTTCGAGCGTACTCTCGACGATAGCGCGAACCGCCGCCTCGCAATTCCTGAATCATTCCTTGCCACCGATGCGATTCTTATCCTCATGTCGAATGTCAGCGGTGGGCTTCATGTTCATCCGGCGCGAATCCGGCAGCGCGTAGATGCCGAGCTTCCATTCATGGCGACTGAAAAACTGATAGTCAGGGCCGTCGAGGCTGGGGGCGACCGGCAAGCGGTGCACGAAGTCATACGGCGACACTCGATGTCCGCAGCGCGCGCTATGAAAGAGGGGGCGCCGGCGAACGACCTGCTTCAGCGACTTGCCGGCGATGAGGGTTTCGGTTTGTCAGACGCTGACATTGCGTCCGCAACAGATCCATCGCAGTTCGTCGGCCGTGCCCCGGAGCAAGTCGATGAGTTCCTCGAGGAGGTTGTCGACCCGTACCTTGCAGGATCGACTCACACCCACGCCGAAGACTCCGAGATACGCGTCTGATGACGGTCTCCACTACCGACTTGCCCCTTCGTCTCCTGCGGCGGGGCAAGGTTCGTGACGTATATGAGATCAACGGCGAAATAGTGCTCCTGGTTGCGACCGATCGCGTCAGCGCGTTTGACATCGTCATGGCGGAGGCTATCCCGCACAAGGGCCGGGTCCTGACGCAAATAACGGCATGGTGGCTGGGCATTCTCGAGCCCCACTTGCGGCATCATTTGTTGAGCACGGACATATCCGATATTACCGCGCTCGCCGCGGGACTCGAGAGCCATGCTGAGATGCTCGAAGGACGGAGCATGCTTTGTCTACGGGCCGAGGTGTTCCCGGTAGAATGTGTAATCCGCGGATATATCACCGGCTCGGCCTGGAAGGAGTACGCTCACAGCGGCACACTTGCCGGCGAGACATTGACGCGTGGCCTTCGTGAATCGGAGCGGCTTCCGCTGCCGCGATTCAGTCCGGCGACGAAGGCCGAAGAGGGACACGACGAGAACATTCCTGTGTCGCGCATGCAGGAGCTGATCGGCGAAGGCGCGACGAAGGAGCTCGAGCGCCTGACCCGCGTCGTTTACGATGTCGGCGGCGATGTTGCGCGAGAATCCGGAATCATCATTGCTGACACGAAACTTGAATTCGGATATTTGCCAGACTACGGCGAAACCGTCCCGGGACACGCTGCAAGCGGCGACGAGTTCGACCCTTCGCGTGTTATATTAGTTGATGAGGTGCTGACGCCGGATAGTTCACGTTTCTGGCCCGCCGATCAGTTCGAACCAGGACGGCCGCAGCCGAGCTACGACAAGCAGCCGCTGCGCGATTACCTGGAGGCCGAGCGTCGCGCGGGCAGATGGAACGGAGAGCATCCGGCGCCGCCGTTGCCGGGGGAAGTGGTGGAGGCTACAAGCGAGCGCTATCTCGAGATCTTCCGCCGTCTGACACATTTCCCGCTGGACACCGGAGCAACTCAGTGAATTTCGCACGCGAAGGGTATCCATTCATCGGCATTGCGATGGCGATTGCCGCCGCTGCATTTGTGCTCGCTTTATCCCGGCGCTCATGGGCGCTCTGGCTCCTCGCGCTTGCCCTTACGGTCATCGCCCTGTGGGTCGCCTACTTCTTCCGCGATCCCGAGCGCACCGGTCAGCGCGGTCCTCAAATCGTCGTGGCTCCCGCCGACGGTAAACTCATCATGATCACCGAAGTGGATGAGCCTTCGTTCATTGGCGGCAGAGCGATTCGTGTTTCAATTTTCATGAACGTCTTGAACGTGCACGTGAACCGCTATCCTGTCGACGGCACCGTTAAGCACCTGCACTACAATCCGGGCAAGTTCCTGAACGCCGCGGTGGAGAAGTCGAGTCTCGAGAACGAACAAAGCTCGGTGGGAATCGAATCAGGTCCTTACCGCATACTCGTCCGACAGATAGCAGGCCTGGTTGCGCGGCGCATTGTGACGTACAGCCGTGAAGGCGAACAGGTGAAGCAGGGTGACCGCATGGGGCTCATCAGGTTTGGTTCCCGCGTCGACGTGTTCATGCCCGTTGGCTCTACGTTGAAGGTGCCGCTCGGCACGCTTACTACGGCGGGAACCACAGTGCTTGCTGAACTCCCAAGCCGATGATCGGGGATGAAGGTCAGCTCAGGGTAGAGCCAGCGCGACGCATGAGGCGTGCGGTGGTGATACTCCCGAGCGGTCTCACCCTCGCCAATCTTTTCTGTGGAATCTTCGCGATCGTTTCGGCATCGCGGGGCCAGTTCGATTTTGCCGGAATGCTGATCGTCTTCGGCGGGGTTGCCGATGCACTGGACGGCAGAGTTGCGCGCGCGACTGGTAGCGGATCACGCTTCGGATCCGAGCTTGACTCGCTTGTCGATATTGTCACTTTCGGCGTCGCCCCTGCATTCATCATGTACTTCGCAGTGCTCAATCGCGAAGGCTGGGAATGGCTGATCGTGTTTCTGTACGTGACGTGCGCTGCCATTCGTCTCGCGCGCTTCAACGTCGAGCAGGCCGGTCGTGCGAAGCGGTACTTCCACGGGTTACCAAGCCCCGCGGCGGGAATGACGCTCGCCACCTACTACTGGTTCAGCCAGAGCAGCCTTTATAACGAAACCATACTCGGCGACCTGCCATGGCATTTCTGGCTTCGTTTCCTGATGCTCGCGCTCGCGTTCCTGATGATCAGCAATGTCTCTTACCCGGCCGTGCCGACGATCGGCTACAAGTCGCTGAGTCAGATTCTCGGATCGCTCGTCGTGGTCGGGAGCATTATCGGAATGATCGTGCTCAGGAAGCAGTTCTACTTCCCTGCACTCGTCACCTACGTGCTTTACGGAGTCGGCAAGACGGTGTTCTTCGGGCTCATAGGCAAGCGACCTCGCGGTGATGTTCCAGTGATATCCGATGATGACGAGGAGTTCGAGCAGGACACTCAGATCGTCGTCCCTGACATAGCACCGGTCCACGGCACCGACTCTTCGGCAGGCCAGAGACGCAGGCGCCGCCGACCACACCCCCGTGGTGATAAGCCGCGTGGATTCCCTCCGACACCGCCAGAGGATCCGCCAACGTGAAGCAGTACCGCGTCTCAGTTCATATCACGCCGAGAAAGGGCATCCTCGATCCACAAGGCAAGGCCGTCGAGGGCGCCCTTCATTCGTTGGGGTTCAGCGCTGTTCGCGACGTGCATGTCGGCCGTCACATTGTTGTCGAGACTGAGGCCGGCAGCGAATCCGAGGCGAAAGATTCCGTTCGGCGCATGTGTGAGCGCCTTCTTGCTAACCCCGTGACAGAAGACTTCGAGATCGAGTCGGCCAGGCAGCCATGAAGTTTGGAGTCGTCACGTTCCCGGGTTCGAACTGCGACTACGATGCATATCGCGCAGTGATTGACTCTCTGGGCGAAGAGGCTGTGTACATCTGGCACAAGGATCACGACCTGCAGGATGTTGACGTCGTGATTCTGCCTGGTGGATTCAGCTATGGTGACTACCTGCGGGCGGGCGCGATTGCGCGCTTCAGTCCCGTGATGCAGGAGGTGAAAGCGCATGCAGATCGCGGCGGGCCGGTGCTCGGAATCTGCAACGGATTCCAGATCGCGTGCGAAGCTGGTCTGCTGCCCGGCGCGCTGCTACGCAACGCGTCGCTTCAGTTTATCTCGGCCCCGGTTTACCTGCGCGTCGAAAACGCCGACACCATGTACACGTCAGCGTACGATCACGGCCAGGTGATAAGAATCCCGATCGCGCACGGCGACGGTCGCTACACGGCCGACGCAGCAACACTAGCCGAGCTCGAAGAGAGAAGTCAGGTCGTGTTCCGCTACGTTGATGCTGAAGGAGCTGTTGTCGATACGGCAAACCCTAACGGTTCCATTTCCGGAATCGCGGGAATAGTCAACGCAGGCGGCAATGTTCTCGGCATGATGCCCCACCCCGAGCGTGCACTGGAAGCGCAGCTCGGCTCCAGTGATGGTGTGGCGTTTTTCGAGTCCATCCTCGCGCGAGTGGCCGCTTGACGAGCGATGTTCTGCCCCGGCCAGGTGATCCGGAGATTACTCCGGCGCTCGTAGCCGACCACGGTGTGACGCCTGAAGAATACGACCGACTCGTTGCGATGCTGGGCCGCACGCCGACATTCACCGAGCTCGGAATAGTCAGCGCGTTGTGGAGCGAGCACTGCTCTTACAAGCACTCGCGCAATCTCTTGAAGACGTTGCCTGTTGACGCGCCATGGGTGCTCCAGGGTCCTGGTGAGAACGCTGGCGTCATTGCCATCGGCGATGGACTGGCAGTCGCGTTCAAGATCGAGTCCCACAACCATCCTTCGGCGGTCGAGCCCTACCAGGGCGCGGCGACCGGAGTCGGTGGAATCCTTCGCGACGTGTTTACAATGGGAGCACGGCCGATTGCCATGCTGAACTCCCTGCGATTTGGATCGCTCGAGGACGCGCGAGTGCGGTATCTCTTTGCGGGAGTCGTCAAGGGAATTGGCGATTATGGCAATTGTGTCGGAATCCCGACCGTCGCTGGGGAGATCGTGTTCGATCCGTCATATGCTGGTAATCCACTTGTTAACGCGATGTGTGTCGGCCTCATGCATGAGGAAGACTTGATCCGCGCCAAGGCTGAGGGCATTGGCAATCCGATCATCGCAGTGGGCGCGCGCACCGGTCGCGATGGAATTCACGGTGCGTCATTCGCGTCCGAGGATTTGTCCGAAGCGAGTGAAGCCAAGCGACCGATGGTTCAGGTCGGCGATCCGTTCACGGAAAAGCTGCTGCTCGAAGCAAGCCTCGAGCTGATAAAAAGTGGGCACATTGTCGCAATCCAGGACATGGGCGCGGCGGGACTGACTTCTTCATCCGCCGAGATGGCCGAGCGCGGCGACGCAGGTGTCACGATCGATGTCACCAGGGTTCCCGTGCGTGAGACCGGCATGACACCATACGAAATTCTTCTCAGCGAAAGCCAGGAGAGGATGCTCGTGGTTGCCCACCGCGGTCGGGAGGCAGAGGTACGCGCGATACTCTCCAAATGGGACCTCGCTGCCGAGGTGATTGGTGAGGTGATCGCTGAGCCAGTGTACAGGGTTACAGAGGGCGACACCATCGTCGCCGAATTCCCAGGCTCCCGCCTCGTGACTGAATGCCCGCGATACACCCCTGAGGCACGCGAGGATGAAGCTGTACGCGCCCTGCGGGAGCAGGATGTCTCGGCCATTCCGGAATTGAGCGAAGAGTTCGATCCCGCCTGGACCCTGCGGCGGCTGCTTTCTTCGCCGACAATTGCAAGCAAGGCGTGGGCATATCGACAGTATGATTCGACCGTGCGCACGAACACGGTGATTGGACCGGGTGGTGATGCCGCGGTGCTCAGAATTCGGGGGACCAATAAGGCGATTGCTGTAAAGACCGACTGCAATGGACGCTACACATATCTCGATCCGCGTGTTGGCGGCCGCATCGCTGTCGCGGAAGCCGCTCGTAACGTCGCCTGTACCGGGGCGCGCCCGATGGCGATTACCAATTGCCTCAACTTCGGCAATCCTCGCAAGCCTTCGGTGTTCTACCAGTTGCGTGAGGCAATCGCAGGGATGGGCGAGGCTTGCTCCGCTTTGGAAACACCGGTGACCGGCGGGAACGTCTCGCTTTACAACGAAAGCCCTCTGGGTGCCGTGTATCCGACTCCGGTTGTCGGCATGGTAGGACTCATTGATTCGATCGATCATGTCACGCGTTCCAGCTTCATGAACGCGGGCGACACGGTCCTCCTTCTTGGTGACACAGCGGATGAGCTGGGGGGGTCGGAATACCTCGCTGTGATTCACGGCCTGGTAGCGGGGGCACCGCCACGCTGTGACCTCGAGGCTGAGCGCCACGCAATCGATGCACTTCTGGAGGCGATCAGAGAAGGTGCCGTTGCATCAGCGCACGATTGCAGCGATGGGGGTCTGGCGGTCGCGATCGCCGAGTGCTGCATTGCCAACAAGGATTTGCAGCTTGGCGCGAATATAGATCTTGACGCCCTTGGCGGCATCGCGTCGCGGGCGGCATTCTTCAGCGAGACCCAGGCGCGTTTTGTACTCAGTTCATCCTCACCTGAACGAGTTGAGGCTATCGCCTCAGCGCATGGCGTTCCCGTCAATCACATCGGAGTCGTCGTACAGCGGTCAGAGGGTCTGCAGATTCGATCCGGCAACAAGGTGATTGAGTCAGATCTCGATTCACTGTCGCAAGCGTGGCACGATGCAATTCCATCGATAATGGCTTCGGCTCCGATAGCTTCGGTCGAACCTGCAATGGCCGGAGTATAGACGGATGTGCGGTATTTTTGGAATTCACGGTCATCCTGCGGCGGCTGAGCTCTCTCACCTTGGGCTTTATTCCCTTCAGCACCGGGGTCAGGAGTCCGCAGGTATCGTCACGACGAATCGTGACACGGGAGCCCGTGCTTTCAAGACCATGGGGCTGGTGTCGGATGGGTTGAAGGCGCACGAGCTCGCTGCCATGGACGGCGACGTTGCAATCGGTCACACCCGCTACAGCACTGCCGGTTCGTCGACTATCGAAAATGCTCAACCCGTTCTCGTGCGCTTTCGCGAAGGGCACATCGCGCTCGCGCACAACGGCAATCTTACGAATGCTACCGAGATGCGGCGTGAGCTCGAGGATGCGGGATCGATCTTCGCCTCGACCATGGATTCAGAAGTCCTCGTTCACAGAATTGCGAAGTCCTCCTCGACTACGCCCGAAGGCAAACTTGCTGACGCCTTGCAGAATGTCGAAGGCGCGTATTCGCTTGTCGTAACGATTGGCGACACGTTGCTCGCGGCGCGGGATCCGCGTGGATGGCGGCCCCTCGTAATCGGCAAGCTCGGCGACTCCTACGTGTTTGCATCCGAGAGCTGCGCCCTCGACATCGTCGGCGCGAAAGCGATTCGTGAAGTCGAGCGCGGCGAAATTGTGGCTGTCGATCGCGACGGCATGAGGTCGTCCCACCCGCTCCCGAAACTCGAGGGGCGACAGTGTGTTTTCGAGTATGTCTACTTCGCGCGGCCGGACAGCAGAGTCTTTGGCGGATCCGTAGATCGCGCGCGACGCCAACTCGGCAGGCGATTGGCGGCTGAGCATCCAGCTCCGGGAGCCGACCTGGTTTTCAGCGTTCCCGATTCATCCAACTCGGCCGCGCTTGGCTACGCCGAGGAATCAAAGTTGCCTTTCGAGTTGGCGCTCATTCGCAATCATTACGTCGGGCGCACGTTCATTCAGCCAACCCAGGCTGGCCGGGATGCAAAAGTCAAAGTGAAGTACAACGCTGTTCGTGAGGTGCTTGAAGGCAAAAGCGTGGTGATGGTCGATGACTCGATCGTGCGCGGCACCACGACTCGCGGGCTCGTTGCAATGGTGAGGGCTGCCGGGGCGCGCGAGGTTCACATGCGCGTGAGCTCATCGCCGATCACCGGCCCCTGCTATTACGGCATCGATACGCCAAACCGCGAAGAGCTGATCGCCGCGAACATGGACGTTGACGCTATCGCAAATGTCCTCGGGGTAGATACGCTCGGATATCTTTCGATTGACGGAATGCTCGAGTCAGTTCCGCAGGGTCCCGACGGTTTCTGTCACGCATGTTTCTCGGGAGACTATCCCACGCCCCCGCCAGCCGATCCACAAAAGCTGCGTTTCGGATGCGGCTGCTGAGCTGATGTCCCAGTCAGTCTTCTTCTTCGGGAACGGAGTTGCCGAAGGCACTCGCGCGATGAAGGGCGCACTCGGCGGCAAAGGTGCGAACCTCGCCGAGATGACAAACCTTGGAGTACCGGTCCCGCAGGGGTTTACGATCGCGTGCAGCGAGTGCGTTGCCTACCTCAAAGGAGGCAAATACTCCGATCGGCTTCGCGCTGAAGTCGAGGGTAATGTCGCCCGACTCGAGGAAGCAACCGGCAAGAAGCTGGGCGATCCGCGAAACCCGCTGCTGGTCTCCGTCAGATCCGGTGCCGCCGTATCGATGCCTGGAATGATGGAAACCATCCTGAATCTCGGGCTCAACGACCGAACGGCGATTGGACTTTCGAAGCTGAGCCAGAACCCGCGCTTCGTCTACGATTCATACCGGCGTTTCATTCAGATGTACTCTGACGTCGTGCTCGATGTACCGATTGGCGACTTCGAGCACCTCCTCAAAGCACGGCGGCTGACGACGGGAGCGAAAAGCGACGCGGAGCTGAGCGAGGACGTGCTTCGCAATCTCGTCGAGGAATACAAGTCGCTCGTCCTGAATGCGACAGGGTCCCCCTTCCCTGCCAATCCCGTCGTGCAGTTGTGGGGCGCGATCGAAGCGGTGTGGAAGTCGTGGACTCTCAAGAAAGCCCGGGACTATCGGAAGGTAAACAGCATCCCCGAGGACCTGGGTACCGCAGTAAACGTGCAGGCGATGGTGTTTGGAAATCTTGGGGACGACTCAGGCACAGGTGTCGCCTTCACGCGCGACCCCTCGACCGGAGAACGGAAGTTCTACGGCGAATTTCTTGTGAACGCGCAGGGTGAAGATGTTGTCGCAGGCATCCGCACCCCGCTTCACATCGACGAGATGGCGCAGCGACTGCCCGACGCGTACAAGGAGCTTCTCGAAACTCAGGATCGTCTGGAGAAGCACTACAGCGACATGCAGGACCTCGAGTTCACTGTTGAGCGCGGAAAGTTGTTCCTGCTTCAGACGCGAACGGGCAAGCGAACGGCAGCAGCGGCAGTGAGAATCGCCGGCGACATGGTCAAAGAGGGATTGATCGACAGAACTGAGGCGGTGAAACGCGTTCCCGCCGAGCATCTCGATCAGCTCCTGCACCCGGTGATCGATCCGTCGGTACGCGCCATTCCCATATGTATCGGACTTCCGGCAAGTCCGGGTGCTGCGAGTGGTATCGCCGTGTTCGATCCGGACAGTGCCGAGGAGAGACATGCCGCAGGGAGCGCGGTTATTCTGGTGCGCGACGAAACGACACCCGAGGATTTCCACGGAATAGTCGCGGCTCGTGCAGTACTCACTGCGCGCGGCGGCATGACGAGCCATGCGGCAGTGGTTGCGCGCGGCATGGGAAAATGTGCGATCGTCGGCTGCAAGGAGATGGAGGTCGATCTCGAGCATCGACGGTTTGCAGTCGACGGTACGACGATTTCCGAAGGCGACTGGCTGACTCTCGATGGCGCAACCGGCCGCGTCTTTGCCGGCAATCTTCCAACCATCCCCAGCGAAGTCGTTCAGGTAATCAACGGCACGCTGGCTCCATCGGCGGCGCCGGTGTACCGCTCTTATCACGAGCTGCTCTCATGGGCCGACGAAACGCGCAAGCTCAAAGTTCGCGCGAACGCGGACACTCCGAAGGACGCGCGGATTGCGCGCGCGTTCGGCGCGGAAGGAATTGGTCTCTGTCGTACCGAGCACATGTTCTTCGAGGGAGACAGGATCACCGCGATGCGCGAGATGATCGTCGCCCGCGATGAAGCTGGCAGACGTCGCGCACTCGCGAAGCTCCTGCCGATGCAGCGGGCAGACTTCGAGGGGATCTTCGAGGCAATGAACGGCCTTCCGGTGACGATCAGGCTTCTCGATCCTCCCCTGCACGAGTTCCTGCCGCACGGTGGCGAGGAGAGCAAGCTACTCGCCCGCACTCTGGGCTTGCCGCGGCAGGATCTTTCGCGAATCATCGAGAGCCTGCGCGAAACAAATCCGATGCTTGGACATCGCGGGTGCCGCCTCGGCATCACATTCCCCGAGATAACTGAAATGCAGGGACGCGCAATCTTCGAGGCAGCGGTGCGTGCCATGCGTCGCGGAATCGATGTGCGGCCGGAGATCATGGTACCGCTCGTTTCCGACGTCTCTGAATTTGACAACCAGCGCGCCATTCTGGAGAACACGGCGACCCAGGTCCTGGGTGCGATGGGCGAGACTATCGACTATCTGATCGGCACGATGATCGAGCTCCCGCGCGCTGCACTGACAGCGGATTCGATTGCGGCAAGCGCCGAGTTCTTCTCATTTGGGACGAACGACCTGACGCAGACGACTTATGGATTGAGCCGGGATGACGCTGGCCGATTCCTTCCTTCGTATGTGGATCGCGGAATTTTTCCAGACGATCCATTTCAGGTGCTCGACTCACGCGGCGTTGGGCGTCTGATCCGGATCGCCGTGGAGGACGGGCGGAGGACTCGGCCGAATCTGAAGATAGGAATTTGCGGCGAGCACGGCGGGGAGCCGAAATCGGTTGCGCTATGTCACGAAATGGGACTCGACTATGTCTCGTGCTCCCCCTTCCGCGTCCCGATTGCGCGCCTTGCTGCGGCTCATGCTGCGCTCGCCGAGACGTAGCCGCAAGCGCACCGCTCCGATTCTGATACCGGAGCGCGGAGCCGCTCCACCAATGCTTGCTGACCCGCATCCGCTGCGGATCGCGCTGGTCACCGAGTTCTATTATCCACACCTTGGCGGGATCTGCGAGCACGTCCACTTCTTCGCCACGGAAGCTCGTCGCCGCGGTCACCACGTCGATGTCATCACTTCAAACATCCCCGGCGCGGTCGAAGAGCCCAACGTGATTCGCATGGGTCGCGGCCAGCCTATCTACTTCAACGGTGCGCAAGCGCGTCTGACTCTTGGCTTCGGCCTGGAACGCCAGATGAGGGAGGTACTGCGGCGGGGTGCTTACGACATCGTACACGTACACTCTCCGCTCAATCCAACGCTGCCGCTGCTTGCGATCGACGTGGCCGAGTGCCCGGTGGTCGGAACTTTTCACACGTATTTCGATCGATCGGTACTCTTTTCCGCTACAAGCACGTTCCTTCAACGCAAGCTCGACAAAATATCCGCTGCCATAGCTGTGTCGCCATCCACGGTGAGCGCATTGTCGAGGTATTTCGAAGCGGACTGGATTGTTATCCCTAATGGCGTGGACACCGAAGTGTTCACTCCCGACGTGCCACATCCTGCGGACGTTCCGCGAGATGTCCCGGTAATCCTGTTCGTCGGCCGCTTCGATCCGCGGAACGGGCTTGCGTCTCTGATAGACGCGTTCCGACTCGTGCGATCTCGCGGGCGGGAGGCACGTCTCGTAATTGTTGGCGACGGTCGGCTGCGCGGTCACTACGAGCGCGCGGCGGGCGGCGACAGCCGAATCAAGTTCGCTGGTGCGGTACTCGATGGGCGACCCGGCTACTACGCGCACGCCGACATATACGCGTGCCCCACCACCAGGGCCTCATTCGGAATCACGCTGCTCGAGTCAATGGCGTGTGAAACGGCGATCGTATGCTCGGACATCCCGGGCTTTCGCGATGTAGTCACGCACGAGCGCGAGGCGTTGATGTTCCCGTCGGGCGATGTAAAAGCTCTCGCAGACGCACTGGGGAGACTGCTCGACGACGAACCGCTCAGGCGGCGACTTGGTAGAACCGGCAGGCAAGGCGTCGCACGTTACGCATGGCCGCAGGTGGCATCATCAGTTCTCGCGATATATCGAAGCGTTCTCCAGACCGCGACGCGAGCGTGATCCTTCCTGCTCTCCTCGCACTGGCCGCGAGTGGTGCCGTTGCACATGGCGCGTTTCACAGGAACAGCCGCGTCTTTGGCAATGTCGTCAGTCGCCTGCCCGGTAATCAGCGACGGATTGCGCTCACTTTCGACGATGGTCCCAACGAGGAGGCGACGCCTCGTATTCTCGATACTCTCGCGCAACTGGGCGTCCGCGCAACATTCTTCATGCTTGGGCGACATGCCGAACGATGGCCGGAGATCGTTCAACGAGTGGTCGATGAAGGACATCAGATCGGCAACCACGGATACTTTCATCGCAAGCTCCACCTGAAGCCGCCGGGCTATGTAAGACGCGACGTCCTCCTCGGGACTCAGGCGATCGAGCAATCAGGATCAAAAGCGCCGGAGTTCTTCCGCGCGCCCCATGGATTCAGGAATCCGTGGGTGTCATCGATTGCAGAGTCACTCGGGCAACGGACCGTCGGCTGGTCGCTCGGTGTGTGGGACAGTGACCGCCCGGGTGTGAATGAGATCGCGAAGCGCACCATCGAGGGAGTGCGTCCAGGCTCGATCGTACTTCTGCACGATGGCGATGGCTACGACCCGTATGGCGATCGCCTGCAGACGGCCAAGGCTCTGCCGGCGATCATATCGGAGCTCCGGCATCGCGACTATACATTTTCGCCCTTGCCTGCGCGATGAGTCCGGTTGTAGCGAGAACGTTGCGATGGAGTCTGACGGCGGTCATCATCGCATTCCTTGTGGTGTTTGCCAGGACTGTAGACTGGGACGCGGCGTGGACCGCGATGCGCGGTGCGTCATTGCCACTGCTCGTTGCGGCTATCGTCGCGAACTTCGTTTCGCTTGCGATCAAAGGAGTAAGGTGGTGGCTCTTTCTCGAGCCAGCCGGCGCGCCGTCCCTCGGCCTTGCAACACGCGCAACGCTCGCGGGCTGCGGACTGAATAACGTCGTCGTTGCCAACGGTGGCGATGCTGCTCGCGTCGTGTTCGTGACGCGTGCAACGGGACTGCCGAGTTCTACAGTCCTTGCAACGCTTGCTCTCGAGAGGCTCTTCGACCCTGTCGGCTTCATGATCCTGTTGGTCTTCGGGATCGCGGCGTACCCGTTGCCCGCCTCGCTCGAAAGGTGGGGCATCCCGGCGCAGATCGCGCTCGCGGCGATGTTCGCGTTTCTCATATGGTTTGTCTACACCTCGAGGAACTTCACCCATCCGGTAGACACACCCCGCACGCGCGTGGCGGGATTTCTCGCCGGGGCGAGGGCTTACCTGAAGGGGTTTGGAGCAAGCACGCGGTACCTCACAACGGCGCCCAGGTTTGCTGGTGCCCTGCTCATCTCGATGATCGCGTGGGGGTTGCAGGTCGCGACGTTCTACTTCGCCGCGGCCGCCGCGAATGTCGATCTTCCTCCCGCGGCGCTGATAGCATCACTTCTCGCGACAAACCTCGGACTGATCATTCGTGCGACGCCTGGCAACGTCGGGTTCTTTCAGTTCGTGTTTGCGGTGGCAGTGGAGCCGTTTGGAATTGAGCGCAGCGATGCCATTGCGGTTTCACTGCTCATTCAGACTGTGCAGATAATCCCAATCACTCTTGCCGGGATTGCGCTGGCGCCTGAGTTCATCTTCCGGCGCAGGGCGTCAGGAAGTCTTTCTCAGAAAAGCGATGAACTCGCGACTGCTTCTGGTGAGCCCTGAAAACGTACTGATGGTCTTGCCGCTGGAATCGACGATCGCGTAAAGCGGCAACGCGACGGTCTGAAAACGGTCTTCCTGAAACTTTTGCTGCTTCTCGTACAGGTCCCCCTCGCCGTCGGTAAACAGGCGGGCGAGAACGAATTTCGAAAGGGACGCGCGCACCTCCGGCCGCGAGAACATGTTCGATTCCATCCAGCGGCAGTTGGTGCAGGTGTAACCAGTGAAATCTATAAAGACCGGCCTTCCCGTCTGACCTGCGGTTGCGATTGCCTTTTCGTAGTCGTTGAGAATCCAGTCGAGCTCTATTCCATCATTCGCGACTTCCGCTGCGTAGGCGTCAGGAGGGAGAAACGCCTCGACTTCGCCAAGCGTGCCACCGCGTAGACCAGCAGCCAGCCATAACGCGATGCCTCCCGCGGCAAGGGTCGGGATCCAGCGAAGGGGATTTGGATTGCCTCTTCTGGCGGTCGCCGAGTATAGCAGCCACGCTGCGGCGATGATCGCTATGGCAGTCCACGCGATGAGCATTGCCTGCCGCGATATCAGATTCGTGCCCCACACCAGGTCGGCATTCGAGAAAAACTTGAGGGCTGCCGCGATCTCGAACAGACCGACCACAATCTTGACGTCACGTAGCCAGAAACCGGCGCGTGGCATCGCTGATGTCCACCTTGGCATCAATGCCAGGAGAAAAAACGGTGATGCGAAGACGAGCGAGAAGACCAGCATGCCTGCGAGGGGCTGCTGCCATTGACCGCGCGAAGCGGACACGAGCAGCGGACCGATGAACGGCGCTGTGCAGGTAAACGAGGCCAAAGTGAACGCAAAGCCCATCAGCACGGACCCTGCTGCCTTGCCAGAATGGCTGCGGGCCGATGTATCGACCCGGTTCAGGAAACGGTTCGAAAAAGGAAGCGGCACATTGTAGAACCCGAACAGGCTCAGTGCGAACGCGATGAAAGCGACTCCGATCCCAATGTTTACCCATGGATCCGCAGCGAAACGAGCGACGCTCGTCGCACCTACGATGATCGCGAGCCCAAGTCCAATCGCTGTAAACGTGACGACGATGCCGGCGGCGAAAAAGAGTGCGTGCCTGAGGACGTGCGGTTTGGTGTGACCCGTTCGCTGATTGAAGTAAGCCAGCGTGACCGGGATCATGGGAAACACGCAGGGAGTGAGCAGCGAAAGCGCTCCTGTTGCTGCGGCGAGCCAGATGAAGGACGCGGTCAAATCGTCGCCATGTCCGCTGGCACAGTCAGGGTAGTAGTGCGGGGCGGCAGGCATAACGTTTCGCTGCATACTTGTGAGCGCACCTTCAGCTCAACCGGTTTCTGCCGGTCCGCCTCTTTTGGAAGCTTGACTGTCAGCTGGAAGCTGGGTGCTCCCGTATACGTCTCGGTCTTGATGCTGAAATTCGGATCCATCTCGAGCATTGGCGGCGGGCCTCTTACTTCTCCCTCCAGCTCGTACGGGGATTCGTCGGCAAGTTTTACCGTCATGCGAGTGGGACCACCGCTTCCCTGGGTGAGCGAGTAAAGTTTCCAGCCGCCTTCCACCTGAGCGAAGAGGTTTATGTCGAGCAGCGTGCCGCCGTCGGGCGCTTCGCGAGCCGCCTCAGGTGACGCCGTCCACTTCACCACATCGGCGGTTGGTGGAGGCGTCCTGTCCGGGCCACTTTCGCAGGCGGCGAGGGCAAAGACAGCTAAGATTACGATGGTCGTTCGCATCGGCTGAAATATACGTATGAGGGGTGGAGGACATACACACAGTGAAGTTCCACGAAGTCAGTCATCACGTTCGGGACGTCCCATTCATCGATCCCGCAAACGCCGAATGGGTTTACAATCTGATTCTACGTGAGAGGCTGGAAACCATCCTCGAGCTGGGGATCGGTCATGGGACAGCAACGTGTTATCTCGCTGCCGCTGTCGATGAGCTCGACGCGGGCTTCGTGACCGCCGTCGACCTTGCAGGGAGCGAGACCTGGTTCAAGCCCGCACCCGAGGAACAACTCGCCAAGGCCGGCCTTTCGCACCGGGTTGAAATAGTAAGGATGAAAAGCGGTTATAACTGGTTTCTGCACGATGAGATCAAACGAGTCACCGTCGATGGCGTCTGTGTGCCGCGTTATGACTTGTGCATCATTGACGGGCCGAAAAACTGGACAATCGACGGCTGCGCGTTCTTTCTCGTTGACAAGATTCTTAAGCCAGGTGGCTGGGTGATTTTCGACGACTATAGCTGGACGTACGCTGATGCAGGACAATCGCGCGACAGCACGGACGGGGTGAATCACAGCAGTCTGTCAGAGGTTGAACGAACCACGCCCCACGTCGCTGAAATATTCGAGCTTCTAGTGAGGCAGCATCCCGATTATTCGGAATTTGTGCTTTTCCCCGACTCCGGCTGGGCAGCCGCAAGGAAGCTTCGCACCTCTGGCGCGAAGGATTACACAGTAGCCTACCATGAAGTGCGGCCCGCGGGAGTCCTGAACGCCGTCGCACGCAGGGCGAGACGCCTGCACCGACTCATGCGCGACCTCAACCGCTGATGCGCCCAGTGGAGGGCTGCTGTTACCGCTAGTGCAGCAGCGCCTGCGCTATGTCGATCGCGGCTAGAGCAATCTTTCCTGCGGGGTCCACCACGGGATCATAGGCGGTCATTGAAGCGCCCATGATATCGAATCGACGCCGCGCGGATTCCATAACGCCGAGCACGTCATCGACCGTCATGCCACCCGGGACTGCATAGCTGTTAGCCTTGCCCACCGAGGTATCGAGCACGTCGAGATCGATGTGGAAGTAGAGGGCTCGGGCTTCTGAGCGGATCGAGTCGAATACCGAATCCGTTTCTTTCCATTTTGCAGTGACCACACCTGACTTTTCGAGCTCGGCAGATTCGAGCGGATCCATATCACGTGCACCGATCAGTACGATCTGCCACTCCGGAATTGGCGTGAAATTCGGGATCGTGGCCGCCATGGATTTCCACGCACGACCGGCGAGCGTCGCGAGCGTCATTCCGTCGAGGAAACCTGTGGAAGTCGTGTCGGGGGTGTTGAAGTCCGCGTGTGCGTCGAGCCAGCACACTGCTGGAGCGGATCCAGTTGCCCCAAGACCGGCCGTGGTGCCGAGCGCGCTGGAGCAGTTGCCCGAGAGCACGAGTGGAAAGCTCCAGTCAGAGATTGCGGCTGAAACGGCGCGTGAGACACCCGCGTGAAGGTCGAAAGTGATAGCGGCCTCGGACGTTCCCTTGCCTTCCGGAAGGATCCGCCTTGTGCGGACAGTATGACCGGCTGATTCGAGGCGCTCGGATAGGCCGGATTCCAGTAGACGCTGAGGGCCGTTGCCCATTCGGAAGAACGGTTTACCCGAATCGTATTCGACGAGGATGAGATCTACTTTCACGGTCAGGTACACTTGGCGAAAGATCTGATAATATGGCGAGCCACAAGGATACACTGTTGGCGGCGCAGGGCAAAAGCACGCTGACGGGCCCCGCTCCGAGCAAAGGTACCCGATCTCACGATCTGACGCGCCAGGACCGCACGGTCCCACGATTCAGCCGCTAGCGTCAGCAGTCGGATATGATGTTCCTCGAGATCGTAACTCGATGTCACTGGTAAACCAGCGTTTCGTCGCCGGTTTGCGATGGGTTGGCGCGGTCCTTTTATCCGTCATTCCTTGCGTTTTTTTCGTTCGAACCGGGTACATGCTCTCGTGCGTCGTCCCTGCGATCCGCTGGACAGAGTGTTCGGGCAGTTTGGTGCTCCGGGCAATGGCATGACTCCACGGTATTCGAGCATCGAGGCGTGGCGCACGGCCTTTGAGGTCTCATCGGCATTAGCGGGCCCGTTGCATCGAAAATGTAAATGTCTCATCCCACGGGTTGTGCCCATTGTCTCAGTAGTGCATATCGGCGTGATGCTGAGACCGCGGTTGTGCGTTCACCTCTTGATTGAGTCCCTCCAGAATGAGTAGATGGGATAGCAGGGTGCCGGACGACCCTCGTCTCGAGTGCCTCAAAGAGCACATCAGGAAGCGGCTAAAGGAGTTCTGCAGCCACCTGAGCCATGAGGACTTCGCGATACTCGTGAATAAGATTGCCAAGCATGAGGTCCAGCTTTTAAGCGCGGGATCAACTTCCGAGCACTGGCTCCGCGGATAACAATCGCTGTGTGCAGTCATGCGAGGCGGTCGTACGCACGCACTATCGCATTATCACCGATGTGGTCGAGTGCGAGTTCAACCGCCTCACGAGAGAAGCCACTTTCTTTTGCCAGCGTCGAGAAGCGACTGCGCCAGCCATGCGGGGAGTGCTTGCCTTCGAGCCTCAGCGTAACGCGATAGACTTCTCAAGACTTTCATGAGTGATGTGCTTCCTCCCTGTCGGTGACGGGAAAACAAACCCTTTTCCACCCGTCATTGCCTTCCATGCTCGAACTCATCCCATACCGCACCCGCCAGACCGGCGAACCCCGCGGATTCACCATAACGAACAAGCCGGCATCGTCAGACAGCTTTTTTGTTGTTGCTTTGCTGCTGGCCTTCGTGGCAGTGATGAACGCTCTTATCTGTCGGTCAGAGAGGCGATTAACGCCCTCCGTACCCCCACCCCAGCCATTCATCCCCATCCGAACGATTTGCAACCGGCGTGAGACATGTTATGCGAGGGAAAACAGCACGGCACCCCATTTCTGAGGTGCCGTGAGATTACCTGATACTTCCTGTTAGTGGAGGCGCGGGGATTCGAACCCCGGTCCGAGACTGAATTCACCACAGCTTCTACGTGCGTATCCCACCGATTGAGGTCTCCATACGCTGGCCAGTGGGCAACCCACGGATGGACAAGCCTTCTAAATTTTCGCAGACCGCCCGAAGGCGTGACGGCCCGCTATCCCGAATTTGCGATACCCTTGAAGCCGCCTCAGGAGGGCTTCCTCAAGAGCAGGTGCAGCAACTCCTAAAAGGAGTTACGCAGCCAGTGCGAGGTTATCGTTCGCAGTTGAAAATTTTCCCGAAGGATTTACCAGGATCCGAGAACCTGGGCACGCAGCCACGGCTTCACCAACCCCGTCGAAGCCAGTCGCCCCCTAACCATTACAAATTACTTGGAAAGGGGGCGAAAGTCAACGAAAGCAGCTTGCCAATGCACTTTAGATCAGCAGCCGGAAAGCCTTGGCAGAGTTGCGGTTAGCGCCGGCGCTATTTGATGTCAGTCCCCTGCGTCGCCATGACCATCCAGCGGCCATCACGTTTTACGAACGTGTCAGTAAAACGCACCCGGCGGTCGATCGCCTTACCTGCGGCGTCCTTTCCCTTGACGTGATTAATCCCGGTTACCACCGCCATATCGCCGTTGACACGAACGTTCATACCGGACAATTGGAGCGATTCATAAGTGTTCTTATCGTTCTTGTACGACTCGATTGATTGGGCTTTGTTCTCGATCATCCCAGTCGCGCTGGACACTTCAGAGGCGTTGTTGGCGAAATTCGCGCGAACCCATTCCCCATCGCGGGTCTTCCACGCCTGGTTCCAATCCATCTCCATGTAGGTCAGAATCCCGGCGTCCGCCAGCGGGTGCCCTGTCGAACTAACGACCTTCCACTGCCCTCCGGCTTTCTCGAGCACATGGATCGCTCGCGTATAGAACGGCGCGTTTGTGCTCCCTGCTGCCGCTGGGAAGACTGCCCGATGCGTGATGGCAGCCGTGTTCGCGGTGCAGGCAATCTGGTAATGATCCGAGGTCGCCACCGGCCCCGGAGTCGCACGATTCGCTTCGGCATCACGCATGGCGTTAGCGATGACGGTAGCCCTGTCCTGCGTCTGAGTGCCTCCGAGTCCGGTGTATCCAGCCGCGTAAATATTCTCGAGATACGCCCGGTCGCCGCTCCTCGTGGCAACGCTCCATGCCTTGTCGAGCGCTTCCAACGCTACCTTGTCCGCTTCTGAACACTGAGCTGTGAGACGAGCCGGAACGGCCAATACGAGGAGTGCGGCAACAGCAATTGCGCGAGCCATACAGTCTCCTTGTGATTTGTGGGGTGGCGCGATTACGCCAAATCAGCGTTTGATATCGCACTCAAGGGGCGAGACTGCAACGATAAACTGGTGGTTGACCGATTCCTTCAGGCCGCAGCCTCTGTGACCTCGCTGTGGGCCGTCAGGTATTCCTCGAAAATCCCCGAGACCTCACCGAGCGACTCTACCGCGTAAAGCTTGCGCTTCATTTCCGCAGCGTCCGGCAACCCTTTCACATACCATCCGAGATGCTTCCGGAACTCGATTGCGGCTCCGCGCAGGTCAGCCTCGTATGCCTGAACCAGGCGGGCGTGTTCAAGCGCGATTCCGAAACGGGCTGCAACTGACGGCGTAGCGCGCATTGGCTTCCCCTCAATCAGGTCGCGAGTCTGGTTGAAAACCCAAGGCTGGCCAAATGCGCCGCGCGCGATCATCACGGCCGCGCAGCCAGTCTCACGATACATGCGATAGGCATCGTCGGCAGTCTTGATGTCCCCGTTCCCGATCACTGGTATCTCCAGTGCCTGCACCACTGCCGCAATCTCTTCCCATCGCGCGGCTCCAGTGTACATCTGCGTCCTGGTGCGTGGATGCAATGCAAGCGCCCGCGCACCTGCGTCCTGGCACCGGAGCCCGATCTCCACAGGATTGCGCATCTCTTCGTTCCAACCGCTCCGGATCTTCACGGTTACCGGCAAATGCGTGTTGGCCGAGACCGCGCGAATTACATCCTGCACAAGTCCCAGGTCACGCAGGCACCCCGAGCCACCGTTACGACGCACTACCTTCTTCACGGGACAGCCAAAGTTGATATCGATGAACTCAGGCTGAAATACATCGGTGACCAGCGCAGCCGCGTCACCCATCGGCCCCGGCTCACCACCAAATATCTGCACACCGATCGGACGCTCGGCAGCGCCGAACCTTAACTTGTCGATCGTCGCCGGGTTCTCACGCCTGATTCCTTCCGCGGAAAGAAATTCAGTAACAACTACGTCAGCGCCGAACTGCCGGCAGATCTGGCGGAACGGTGACTCCGAAACCCCGGCCATCGGCGCGAGATAGAGCGGAACTGCGTGATCGTGAGCAAACGGAAAAGGCATCATTTGCAAGCTAAGGGAGCCTCCAAGTGCTTGCAACATCGCGGGTTGCCTCGTTGTAAGCGCAACGATAACTTGCGTGATTCGCGCCCGGACTCCGGGCCGTCACATGCGAGGTAATTGATGGAGCTGCGCGAGTTTTTCTCTGAAGACGCAATCAAGCTGAATCTCGAGGGCGAGACGAAGGACGACGTCCTCAAGGAGCTGATCGGCCTGCTTGGCCTGGATGAGAAATCCGAAGGCATGCTCTTCAAGATGCTCAAGCGCAGGGAAAACCTCGGCTCCACCGGCATCGGCCGCGGCATCGCCATCCCGCATTGCCGCTCGCTCGTAGTCAGCAAGCTCCGCGTCGCATTCGGTCGCAAGAGTAATGGTTTGGACTTCAAGGCGATCGACGAGAAGCCGGTCAATTTCTTCTTCCTGATCGTTGCCCCGCCCCTCGAGGTCTCGAATCAGTACCTGCCGGTGCTCGGTAAAATCGCGCAATTCTCGAAAGAGGCCGACGTCCCTGACCGGCTCTTCGGCCTGACTGAGCCCAGCCAGTTCATGGCCTTACTGGAAGAAAAGTCGGTTTAACGCGAGGCCCCTCGGCGCCTCCGTGTGTCCCTCTCTGCGCCCTCTGTACTTCAGCTCTGCATCCTCTTTTGTTTTATTCCCACTCGATCGTCGAGGGCGGCTTCGAGCTGATGTCGTAGACAACGCGGTTGATACCGTTGACCTCGTTGATGATCCTGTTCGAGATCCGGGCAAGGATGTCGTGCGGGAACGGAAACCAGTCCGCTGTCATTCCATCTGTCGACGTCACCGCGCGCAGGCCGAGCACGTTCTCATAAGTCCGCTCGTCGCCCATCACGCCTACACTCCTCACAGGCAGCAGCACCGCAAAAGCCTGCCAGATCGAATCGTAAAGTTCCGCGGTCCTGATTTCCTCCAGGTAAATCGCATCGGCCTGTTTCAGAACCTCGAGCTTGTCGCGCGATACGTCGCTAAGAATTCTGATCGCCAGGCCAGGGCCCGGGAACGGATGCCGGCCGACCATCTCCTCCGATAGCCCGAGCTCCCTTCCGACGCGTCGCACTTCATCCTTGAATAGCTCGCGAAGCGGCTCGATCAGCTTGAACTTCATGCCGGGCTTCAAGCCACCGACATTGTGGTGCGTCTTGATCGTCACCGACGGCCCGCCGCTCGGCGACGACGATTCGATGACGTCGGGATAGAGTGTTCCCTGCACCAGATACCTTGCGTCGCCGCCTGCTTCTGCCGCCGCATCCTCAAACACATCGATGAAAGTGTGCCCGATGATCTTTCGCTTCTGCTCGGGATCTTCGACACCCGCAAGCGCATCGAGAAAGCGGTCTGATGCGTCTACTGTCACGAGCTTGATGCCCATGTGCTGGCGGAACGTGCGCTCGACCTGATCCCGCTCGTGCATCCGGAGGAGACCCGTGTCGACGAAAATGCATGTGAGCTGATCACCAATGGCGCGATGCACAAGCGCCGCAGCAACAGCCGAGTCGACGCCACCAGACAATCCGCAGATGACGTTCGCATCGCCGACTTCAGTTGCGATAAGCTCTACTTCCGTCTGGATGTAGGCCCCCGTTGTCCAGTCGGCGTCAGCCCGGCAGACTCCAAACAGAAAGTTCTCGATTATCTCGCCGCCACGCGGCGTGTGTGTCACTTCCGGGTGAAACTGAACGCCGAAGATCGCGCGGGACTCGTGCCTGAACGCAGTGACAGGATTGCCCCGGCTTCCAGCTATGGTCACGTAGCCGTCGGGTGGTGCTTCGATGTGGTCGCCGTGACTCATCCATGCCGAGAACTGCTCGCCCTCGTCGAATCCGTCGAACAGACCGGAGTTTTCCGAGACAGTTATCTCAGCGCGCCCGTATTCGCTCTTACCCGCGCGTTTTACTTCGGCTCCGTTCATGTGCGCAATCAGCTGCATCCCATAGCAGATCCCGAGCACGGGTGCGACGTCAAATACTTCCGCGTCGACAGTCGGGGCGTTGGCCCCGTAAACGGAGTTTGGACCCCCGCTGAGGATAATTCCGGCCGGGTTCCATTCGCGAATCCATGCAACGTCCCGCGTTGGCGGATGAATCTCCGAATAGACACTCGCCTCGCGGACCCTGCGTGCAATCAGCTGAGTGAACTGTGAACCGTAATCGAGGATGAGTATGCGGCTCATAACGTTACGATCTCTACCTCGCTCGTTTGGAGATCGAGAATAGCTCCGGTGCAGACACCCGTGAGCCATCCACAGGCCTCACCAGGATTCACGAGGAGTGTCTCGCCCCTCGTGATCGTCTCCTGCTTGTGAGTGAACCCGTGCACCACGAAACGGTGAGAGCTGATCGACCTGCGGTTCACTTCACCGATGTCGTGGACGATGAGAATACGATGGCCGGCGACCTCGAAACTGTGCGGTGACTCATAGAGTTCCATCCCGACACCTTTCGCTGCCGTCGCGTTCAGTCCCTCCTGATCCCCGTCATTGCGCCCGAAGATTCCGAGCAGCGCAATATTCTTGTCGTTGAACGGGTCGAGAGCGAAGGGAGCGCAGTAGTCGCCCGCATGCATCACGAGAGACACACCCTTTGAGAGCATGACGTCGAGCAACTCGGCAATCGCCGGAAGCCTGTCGTGCGTGTCAGCCAGCAGTCCTACCTTCATTCCGGGGTTCTCCATTCGGGTTCGAGGCGCTCGCGACGAACGAGGTCGCTGTACTGCTCGCGTTCCGTAACCACGCCGTACCTGCCCTTGTCCACCAGGACCTCCGAGACACGGGGGCGTGAGTTGTAGTTTGACGACATCACGAAGCCGTAAGCTCCAGCGGAGAGCACCGCTATGAGATCGCCCGGCTGCGCGTCGTCGACATCACGATGCAGACCCATGAAATCACCACTTTCGCACACGGGGCCTACTACGTCAGCCGTCGTTTTGGCGCCGGTCGGTGTGACTGCTTCGATACGATGGTATGCATTGTAATGCGAAGGCCGTATCAGGTCATTCATGCCCGCGTCGACGATGATAAAATTCTTTCCACCACTGCGTTTCCGGTAGAGAACGCGTGAGATCAAGGCCCCGCCGTTTCCGACCAGAAACCTCCCCGGCTCCACTATCACCTTGAGTCCGGTTGGGCCGACAAGCCGTTCGACAACAGCGGCAAAGGCATCGAGATCGATCGAATGCTCTGCCTCGTACGACACCGCGAGGCCGCCGCCGATGTCGAGATATTCAAGGTCAGTCGCCCCGGACGCTTCGATTTCTTTTTTTAGCTGTAGAAGGCGTCCGAGTCCAATCTCGTACGGCTCGAACTCGGAGATTTGCGAGCCGACGTGCATATCAAGGCCTACGAGTCGCAGGTTCGGCATTTCCAGCGCACGCCTTGCCACTTCAGCGGTTTCGTCGAAGGGTATGCCGAACTTCATGCCCTTCATGCCGGTACGCGTGTAGGGGTGTGGCGTGTCGACCATGACTTCGGGATTCACTCGAAGTGCAACCGGTGCAATCTTGTCCATCGAGCCTGCGACCGCGTCGAGTAGTGCCAGCTCTTCCTCAGATTCGACATTGATCATCAGCACTGCAAGCCCGAGTGCCTCGCGCATCTCACGCTCGGTTTTTCCCACGCCGCTGAAAACGATGTCCTTGCCACCGAAGCCTGCCGACTGGGCGCGGTACATCTCGCCGCCGGAAACTACGTCGACTCCGGAACCGAGCTTCCTGAGGATTCCGAGGATCGCAAGATTCGAGTTCGCCTTTACGCTGAAGTGCAGGCGATGCGGGACATTCCGCAGCGCTTCAGAAAGTTTCGCGTACTGCGATTGAATGGATGCAGCGCTGTAGACGTATGCCGGCGTGCCTACGGCGTCAGCTATCCGGTCGAGCGAAACTCCGTCACACGTCAGGACACCATCGACCCGTGAGAAACCGGTCAGCTGCTCGGTACCTAGTAAGCTTTCGCCCAAAGAGCCTCCGCAACGGATTGACCCCCGCACTTGAGGCAGTGCGTGGGAGTTTCTGCGGAGCGGAACTCTTCGTCAGGTAGAACACGAATTGTCGCTTTCGTTTCTTCCTTGATCGCCTGCTCGCACTCGTTGCTGCCGCAGAACCCGGCATACACAAAACCGCCGTCACCTTCCATGATCTCCCGGAACCGCGCGTAGTCGATGTTTCCACGATGGCTGTTAGCTTCACGCCGCTCGAAAGCGGCGACCGTCATGTCCGTCTGCATCATGTTGAGAAGGTCCGCAACGTCCTCGCCAATCGAGTCGAGTGATACCGTTCTCTTCACGCGATTGTCGCGGCGCACCAGGACGCACTGGTTTGCATCGAGATCGCGCGGGCCAAACTCGAGGCGCAGCGGAATCCCGCGCAATTCCCACTCGTAGTACTTTGCGCCGGGCTTCATGCCCTCGCGGTCGTCAAGGTGTACGCGAAGCTTCCCGCTCTTGCGGCGCTCCCATCCTACGAGCGTGTCCTGGATTCCACGGGCCGCCTCGAATACGCGATCGCGGTCTTCATCCGTGCGCCAGATCGGTACGATGACGAGCTCGATCGGCGCGAGAAGTGGCGGAACCTTTAGGCCGAAGTCGTCCCCGTGCGTCATGACGAGGCCGCCAATGAGGCGGGTTGAAACTCCCCAGCTGGTGTTCCACGCAAACTCCGTCGAACCCGATTCGCTCTGGAACTTGAGATCGAACGCGCGCGAGAAGTTCTGCCCGAGGTTGTGCGAGGTGCCGGCTTGAAGTGCCTTGTTGTCCTGCATCATCGCCTCGCAGGAGTACGTGCGCAAAGCCCCCGCGAAACGCTCGGAATCAGTCTTGATTCCTGTAATGACGGGCATGGCCATCCAGCCTTCCATGAAATCCCGATACACGCCGAGCATCTTGCGCGCTTCCTCCTCAGCCTCGGCTTCCGTGGCGTGCGCGGTATGTCCCTCCTGCCACAGGAATTCCAGCGTGCGAAGAAACAGCCGCGTGCGCATTTCCCAGCGCACGACATTCGCCCACTGGTTGATCAGCAATGGAAGATCGCGGTAGCTCTGTACCCACTTGGCGAACATCGCGTAGATGATCGTCTCGGAGGTCGGCCTGATCACCAGCGGCTCGTCGAGCTTCTTGCCACCACCATGCGTCACGACCGCGACTTCAGGAGCAAACCCCTCGACGTGCTCCGCTTCCTTGTGCATGAAGCTTTCCGGGATCAGCATCGGGAAATAAGCGTTCTGATGCCCCGTGTTCTTGAACTCGGTATCGAGCTGACGCTGCATTCTTTCCCAGATGCCGTAGCCGCGCGGGCGTATGACCATGCAGCCACGCACCGGCGAGTAGTCCGCCAGCTCGGCCCTGAGCACAGTCTCGTTGTACCATGCGCTGAAGTCTGCAGCGCGCGTCGTAAGCTTCTTGTCGTCGGCCATTGTTTATCGCAGTGAGTTGATCAGATCAGAAAGCGGAAGCGAAGTTTCGTCGCCGCTACCCAGGTCCTTGAGTGTAACATTCCCTTCGGCTAGTGAACCGCTCTTCAGCAGGACGGCCTTTTCTGCACCTGCCGCGTTCGCTGCCTTCAGCTGTCTCGACAACTGCTGTGGCTTGAGAGCATACTCGACGCTCCGGCCGCCGCGCCGAAGCTGCGCCGCGATCTTCATAACGTCAGGCATGAGCGTTTCATCTTCGGCAGCAACCCAGAAGTCAGTGCGCGCCGCCGTTGACGGAAACAGTCCGCGTTTTCGCAACAGCTCACCCAGAACCACATCGCCCATTCCGAATCCCAGCGCGGGAAGGTCAACTCCCCCAAGGGTGTGAAGAAGCGTATCGTACCGGCCGCCACCACAAATCGCACGAAACTCACCCTCGGTATCGAAAAGCTCGAACACTATGCCAGTGTAATATGCGAGGCCTCGCACTATCGAGAGATCGAAGCGAATCCAATCGGTAAACCCGAGCGCGTCGACGTAAGTGAAGTACTCGCGCATGCGGGACAGATGCGGTGCAAGCTCGGGAACATTGCCAACCCGGGACGCGAGCTCGTCGAAGTCGGAGGAAGCGAGAAATGATTCGACAAGCGTGGCCTTTGCTTCGCTGCCCGCTGCCGTCACGAGTTTCTCGTAAAACACATTTGCCGGCTCGCGACCCCGTTTGTCGATGACGGCGTAAACGGCGGCGGTGGAGTCATCCGGAATTTCAGCGTAAGCAAGCAGCGCCTGAAGGAGGCGCCTATCGGATACTCGCGCCTTGACCTGGCTCGAGTCGAGGCCCAGCTCGCGCATGACATCGAGCGCGAGCGCGACAAGCTCAGCATCTGCAGTTACGCCCGTTTCACCGACGATGTCAGCATTAAGCTGGAAGTGCTCGCGAAGGCGACCCTTCTGCTGTCGCTCATACCTGAAGAGCTGCGGTATTGAGAACCAGCGCACTGGCTTTCGAAGGGCGTTAGCGCGCGCCGCGACCATGCGCGCGAATGTCGGCGTCATTTCAGGGCGCATCGCAACTTCACGATCGCCCTTGTCAGTAAATGAATAGAGCTGCCCGACGAGCTCGTCGCCGCTTTTCTTCCGGTAGAGGTCGAGTGGCTCGAGAGGCGGTCCGTCGTATTCCACAAACGCGTACCGACGCAGTACGGAACGCCATACATCCATGATGTACGCGCGCTCTGCAAACTGTTCTGGATAGAAGTCCCTGAAGCCTGGTAACGCTCCCTGCGCCATTGCCGAAAGCTACGCCCTACATGGACTTAGCTGCAAGCATCTAACACAAGTTCGAAGCGTGCAACCCTTTCGCATTGATGAGTTGAAGTGCGTCACCGGTTGTGTGAAATGACCCGGTTATGAGGACCGTTCCCGAGTAGTTCGGCGCCAGTGACACCGCGGTCTCAAAGTCCGCAAGTTCAGCCTCAATACCACTGGCACTCGCAAACGCGAGCGCTTCGGCCGGATTCCAGGCTCGCTGCGCCGGCGCAGTCGGCGGACTCACCAGCAGTATACGGTCAACGTGCGGAGCGAGATGGACCAGCATCTCGCGCCAGTTCTTAT
This sequence comes from Gemmatimonadaceae bacterium, assembly GCA_031426255.1. GTDB lineage: Bacteria > Gemmatimonadota > Gemmatimonadetes > Gemmatimonadales > Gemmatimonadaceae > UBA4720. The sequence goes on from JANPKW010000006.1 coordinate 104,995, forward strand.
CGTTCAGAATGCCGACGATTGCCGTAACGGGCCGGTCCGCACCCACCAACTCGAGCGTTTCGGCGAGGACGCGCATTCCATCCGGGTTGTGCGCTACATCGAGTATGTATTTCCCGAGGCGTTGAAACCGGCCCGGCAGCTTCACCGACGGTAAGACGATACTCGCGCGATCCAGCGTGACCGCCCACTCGGGGCCCGCTGCGTCGAGCATTGCCATAGCGACAGATGCGTTCCCCGCCTGCGCCTTTCCGATCAAGCCTGTGCTGAGATGTTTCGACTCCGCGCCGTGAGTCATCGTGAACTCTGTTGCGTGTGCGCGGACATTGACATTGCTTGTGCGAAACGTCGTTGATGCATGCACAACGTCTCGCGCACCCGCGGTCGCTGCCGTGCGGAGTATCGCGTCACGCGCCTCCAGGGACATGGCGCCGATCACTGACGGCACTTCAGGTTTGAAGATGCCCGCTTTTTCTGTGGCGATCTGCGACTCCGTTGACCCGAGATACTCAACGTGGTCGAGTGATATCGATGTGATGCCGGAGACAATCGGGCGGATCACGTTTGTCGCGTCGAGACGTCCGCCGAGTCCCGTTTCGATCACTGCTACGTCGACTTTGCGCTGGTCGAAGTAGTGAAACGCCATGGCCGTGGTAATCTCGAAGAACGTTGCGCCGAGCTCTTCTGCCGGGGCGCGCCAGCTCTCGAGGAAGTCGAGAATAAAGTCTTCAGCGATCAGCTCGTCATCTACAACGATTCGCTCTCGAAAATCGATGAGATGCGGCGACGTGTACCTGGCAACGCTCAGCCCCTTATCCCGTAGCAGCGAGTAAAGCATCGCGACCACGCTTCCCTTCCCATTGGTGCCTGCAACGTGAAGCGCACGCATGCGATGGTGTGGATTGCCAAGCCTGTCCAGAAAGGCCAGGGTTCGGTCGAGCCCGTATTTCGATGTTGCGCCCGTACGCGCGAACAGCGCGTCGAGTGCGTCAACGTATCCCGTCAGGCCGCGGTCCACCCCGCTGCCGCGGGCTTGCCGCTCATGTGCCGAAGGAGTTGTCCCACTGTCTGCTTCAGGTCCTTCCGGTGAACAACAGCGTCGACCATCCCGTGTTCAAGCAGGAACTCAGACGTCTGAAAACCTTCTGGCAGATCCTGACCGATGGTTTGCTTGATGACGCGTGGCCCGGCAAAGCCAATCACGGCGCCTGGTTCTGCCAGAATCGCATCGCCAAGCATCGAGAAGCTGGCACTCACACCGCCGGTCGTGGGATTCGTCAGAATCGACACATACGGAATTCGCCTCTCAGCGAGCTGCGAAAGAATTGCCGCGGCCTTGGCCATCTGCATCAGGCTGAGAACGCCTTCCTGCATCCGCGCGCCCCCGGAGGAGGAGACGAGGATGAAAGCAAACTTTCGCTCGAGTGCCTTCTGCCCGAGTCGCGCGATCTTTTCCCCGACGACGGACCCCATCGATCCACCCATAAACGCAAAATCCATCACGCCGAGGCAGACCGGCAGCTCGAGTAGCTGGCCGGTGAACGTGAGAATCGCGTCGCCTTCACCGGACTTTTGAGTCGCCTTTACAAGGCGGCCGGGATACTCAGGGAAGCCGAGCGGATCCGTTGAGCGAATCTCTGTCTCGGTCTCCTCCGTCGTCCCGTCGTCGAGCAGGATGTTGACGTACTCGATTGCCCTTATTCGCCTGTGATACTCACAGCTGGGGCAGACATTGAGGTTCCGGACGAACTTCTCGCGGATGTCAGTGTGATCACAGCGCTCGCACTTCTCCCAGGCGTCCGCCGGGATCTCGTGCTTCTCGCGCCGGGGCTGCCGCGGCTTTTTCTCTTTACGGAACCATGCCATTCATGGAATGATACGAAACCCGCCTTGGTGGGCAACCCTTGACGGCGTCAGCTTGCCTTGAAGGCGGCCTTGCCGCGGCCTTCGCCGGAAATTCGCATCAGCACACCCACTGCCAGCCAGCACGCGAGCATGAACGATCCGCCGTAGGAGAAAAAGGGCAACGGGATGCCTGTGATTGGCATCAGGTTGAGCGTCATGCCGACGTTGACGACCACGTGTACGAACCAGCTCGCAAGAAGCCCGAATGCAACCAGTGAGCTGAAGGTGTCGTTTGCGCGCCCTGATATCTGCGTTATTCGCAGGAAAAGCACGAGGAAGAGCGACAGTGCTACAGTCACCCCGAGGAACCCCATTTCTTCGCCGACCACCGCGAAGATGAAATCAGTTTGCTGTTCAGGCAGGAATGCGAGCCGCTTCTGGGTCCCCATCGTGAAACCCTGTCCTGTCACACCACCAGATCCGATCGCAATCTTCGACTGAATGACGTGGTAGCCGGATGCGCGCGGATCGGCCGAGGGATCAAGGAACACCTTGAGTCTGTTCTGCTGATAAGGTGCGAGCTTTTCCCAGAGAATCGGCGCAATGACACCGGTCGCAATGTTTGCCGCGAGCAGAATGATCCCTTCGATCAGGTACGGCCTGTAATAAAGAATCAGCGCAAGCAGCACGAGAAACCATGCGCCCCACATCCCGGTGCTGAAGGAGAGTATCAAGCTTACTACGGGACTTCCGAGCAGCATCAGAAGCGGCCACGGGACTCCTGACCAGTACAACATTCCAAAAAAGATTCCAATGAACACGATGCCGGTGCCGAGATCCGGCTGCAGCATGATGATGACCCACGGAATCAGTACGATGATCGCAGGCTGCCATAGATCGAGCAGTGATTTCGGCGCGTCCTTCCGTGACGCCAGGATATGCGCAAGCATGAGAACGACAGTCAGCTTTGCAAGCTCGGAAGGTTGTCCGAGTCTGACGCCGCCGACTGCAATCCAGCTCTTAGTAGAAGCCGCTGTACCCGCGCCTGCTCCGATCACGAGTGTTGCGGCAAGCAGCAATGTCGAGAGGATGTACGACGGGACGGTTACCCATTCGATGAACCGCACTGACGACTTGCTGATTCCATACGCCCCGGCCATGCCAATCATCAACCAGACGAGCTGCGACTTATAAACGCGCGCGATCGCCGTCGGCGTATCGGTCTGGCCGGCGGAATACACCATGGCCACACCGAACATCGAGAGCAGGAGCGCAGTTATGAGGAGCGGGTAGTCCGCTACAATACGGCGCATCAGCCGCCTTGAACGTTCACGGTAGCTTCACCGGTGTAGCCGAGGTAACGGCCGATGAGCTTTGAGGCGATTCGCGCAGCGAAGTAGCCATGCTCACCGAACTCGAGAAATACGCCGACGACAATTTTTGGCTCTTCCGCGGGCGCAAAGCCAACGAACCACGCGTGATCCTTGTTCGGCGGGTTCTGAGCCGTTCCTGTCTTGCCTGCGATGACGAGTCCGCGAATGTTGGCGGACGCTGCCGTTCCACCGGCAGAGGTCACGCCGCCCATCGCGAGCCTGATTCCCGACCACTGCTCCTTGGAGAGTGTCATGATTCGCTTCTGCTGCGGCGCCTTGGCTACGACTTCGGGCGTCGAAGAGATGCCTTCGTTGGCGAGGGCCGTATAGAACTTCGTGAGGTTGGAAAGCGTCTGAGAGTTCGCACCCTGCCCGATTGCCATCGAGAGCGTTTCCGCGTTGCTCCAGTTCGCCCCGAACCTCCTGGTGAAGTACTCTCGAACGTCACGCGTCGGGAAACGCGGTCGGTACTCGTTGGGAAGATCGATTCCCGAACGCGTATCGAAACCCATATCGATTCCGCCGCCGACGAGATTCGAAAGTCCGATCTTCAGCCCAAGCTGGTAGAAGTACACGTTGCACGAGTGAGTGATTGCGCCGGCAAGCGTGAGTGGCCCGTGCCCTTTCTTTTCCCAGCATCTGAAATAGCGGCGGCCGTACTGATAGCCGCCACTGCACGAGTACGGCATGCGCGAGTTCATCTCGACGAGATTCTTTTCGAGGCCCATCACCGCTGTAGCGAGCTTCCATGTGGATGCCGGCGGATACGTGCCCTGAATCACTTTATTGAACAGCGGACGCCTCGGATCCTGCTGAAGCTGCTTCCAGTAGTCCGCCGGAATTCCGCCGGTGAAACGATTGGTGTCAAAGCTCGGATGACTGTAGAGCACGAGCACACCACCCGTCTTCGGATCGATAGCGATTACTCCGCCCTGCACTCCCAGCGAATCGGCGAAAAGACTGGCGGCAAACTTCTGAAGGTCGAGATCGATGTTCGTCTTGATCGGCGGTGCGCCGACAGGATCCTTGTCGGGGCGCTCTCCAACGCCCGTGACGGGTCGACCACGCGCATCGACCTCGTCGAAGCGCGCACCCTCCTCACCGTGGAGCACTGGCTCATACTGCTTCTCGAGCCCGCCCTTGCCGATCACCTGGCCCGGCTTGTAGCCCGCATACTCGGGAAGATTGAGCTCCTTCTCGGAGATTTCCCCCGTGTAGCCGACGAATGATGCGACGATCGAAGCGTCAGGATAAAACCGTTTCGGCACCGACTGGATGATCAGTCGGGGATAGTCGATACGGTGCTCTTCGAGAACGGATACGACGTCGATCGATGCGTCAGGAAGAATTACCGTCGGCCGCGTCGGTGCGCGATTGTACCGGCGGATCGCAGCGTTGATGTCCGATTCCGTGAGCTGGAGGGTCTGCTGAAGCTGCGCCAGCGAAGACTTGAGCGAATCCAGCGTTGGAGCCGTGATTGATACCGAGTACGCCGGAAGGTTTTCCGCTATAACCTCGCCCTTGCGGTCGTAAATGATTCCACGCGGCGCCGGCAACGGAATCTCGCGAAGACGATTTTCCTCCGACTGCCTCTGGTACAATTCGCTTTGCAGTACCTGCGTGCGGAAGAACGCGCTCAGCAGGAGAAGGAAACCGACGGACATACCATACGATGTCAGGCGGGTGCGGCGCGCGATGTCATTTGGATGAAAGCTCATACCCTGGCAGGCTCCAGCAGCGGCTTCATTATGAATAGCAGCAGCACACCAACAATGGCAGTGGCGGCCGCCGATAGCGGAGACCAGAGCAGCATCTGTTGTATCAGCTCGACCCCTGCCAGCCTCTGCTCGACGCTGAAGTAGATCACGTCGAACACCCATTTCCCAAGGAAGAAAAAGAATGCGTTGAGCGCGATGTTGTCGGCAAAAAACACCGCCTTGAGCCATGAGGCGAGATATCCGACAACTGTCATCGCGACCGCGCCGGACCCGAGCGCATCGGGCGTCAGCGAATCAGACACGATCCCCAGCAACAATCCGATTACAGCTCCCCACGCGGGCCGGACGCGGATCGCAGCCAGCAGAAGCGCAAGGACGAGAAAGTCCATTGGTGCGCGCCATCCCAGCAGCGGCCGCAGCGTGTAGTGAAGCAGAACAAGAATCAGGAACGTCGCGACCGCGCGGGCGATGCTGCCCAGGTTCATCAGAGGCCTCTCGTCGGGCTCGATGGCCTCGACGTGGTATCGCGCTGGATCGAATCGCGGCGAATGGAATCCCGTCTCGCTGCGGCACGTCTTGCCGCCTCACGCCGCCGCGCTGCCGCAGCGGCAGAATCACCTAACGGCGCGGCCATCGGCGCCCGTGGGAGGGTGTCCGGCATCAACTCAGGTGGAAGACCGCCCGGAATCTGTCCGCCGAGTGTCGAATCGCGCTGCATGGTATCGAGCGCTGCTCGTCTCGCGGCAGCCTCGGCCAATGCTGCGCTCCGCGCGGCGGAGTCGCCCGCAACAACTATACGTTGCGCGGCCGCCTCAGCGGCAGCAGCGGTGCTCCATACGCTTTCGAAACCTTCAGCCACGCGAGTTGATTTGAGAATCATCACTGCCCCGACATCGGCGGGTGACACTGCCGGGCGCACGAGGTACGTCCGCGCCCAGCCTTCCGCGGTGCTGATCTCTGAAAGCACTGTGCCTATGGGAATGCCGCGCGGCCACACTCCACCAAGGCCCGAGCTAACGACTTGCGATCCCGGCTTGAGCTGGCTTCGGAAAGGGATTCCGCGCAACTCCATCAGGTATCCGGTGGTCGCGCTTGCGGCATGGGCCTGGACAATTCCGAACGCGCTTCCATCCTCTGACATGGCGCTGACGCGGAAATCCGGATGAGTCCAGATCATCGCCTCGCTCATGGTTGGATCAACTGTCGAAACCATCCCTACGACCCCCTCTGGTGAGACGACCGGGCTCAGTCTCGAAATGCCGGCGTTGGACCCGGCGGTCAAGGTCATCGTCGTTACGTCGCGAATGCCGCGGCCATGAATCGCTTCAGCGGGAACGAATCCCCACTTCAGCCTCGACCCAAGTCCGATCAGCTGGCGAAGCCTGTCATTTTCTTTCTCGAGGGCATCGACGGTCATCGATCGCAGCGCGACACTATCCCGAATCGCAATGCGCGAGTTGTCGAGCAGCAGGGAGCGCCGGCTCGCCTCAGCACGTTCCTGAAGCATCACCAGAGGCGCGAGAAAAGTGCGCCGCATCGAGCTTGCGACCGGATCACGGAGATTGTCGGGCAAGCCGCGGGCGACGAGGGCGAGAAGCGCCGCGCCCGCCAGGACCACCAGATCTACACGACTGTTGCTTCGTACTGCGCGCGCCACTGCAAGTACCTCAGGTGGCCAGTACGGACCAGTATTTCTCCTCGTCGTCGAGGATTCTGCCCGTCCCTCGGACCACACACGTCAGGGGATCTTCATCCACGTGAATCGGAAGTCCTGTCTCCTGGGAGAGTAGAACGTCGAGCCCGCGGATCAGCGCGCCACCGCCAGTCATGACGATGCCACGCTCAACAATATCCGCTGCGAGCTCGGGTGGTGTTATCTCCAGTGCGCGTCTTACCGCGCCGACAATCTGCTGAATTGGCTCCTGCACCGCGTCACGAATCTCAGCCGAGTGAATGCGCACACTCTTCGGAATGCCGGAGACAAGGTCGCGGCCCTTCACTTCCATTTCGCGCTCTTCCCCGATCGGATACGCGGAACCGATCTGGATCTTCACCTGCTCCGCTGTCGACTCTCCGATGAGGAGATTGTAATTCTTTCGCATCGACTGGAGGATTGCCATGTCGAGCTCGTCGCCGCCAGTCCGGATCGACGTGTCGCTGACGATGCCGGAAAGCGCGATGACTGCGATCTCCGTCGTTCCGCCACCGATATCGATGACCATGTTGCCGGTAGGCGTCTCGACCGGGAGTCCAACCCCGATCGCAGCCGCCATTGGCTCGGCAACCATGAATACTTCCTTCGCACCTGCCCCGAGCGCGGAATCGCGCACCGCGCGCTTCTCGACTTCGGTGATTCCCGATGGTACGCAAACGATTACGCGCGGCTTCACCTTGAAGACGTGGTTCTCGATGATGAGCGCAAGGAAGTACCGCAACATCTTCTCTGTAACGTCGAAGTCGGCAATGACGCCGTCTTTCATCGGCCTCACCGCGATCACACCTTCGGGCGTCCGCCCGAGCATGCGCTTCGCTTCAAGTCCGACCCCCTTGATCTTTTTCGTCTCGCGATCGAGCGCCACGACTGACGGCTCGTTAAGTACGATTCCCTGGCCCTTGACGTAAATGAGCGTGTTCGCGGTGCCGAGGTCGACGGCAATCGCGTTCGCGGGGAAGAAAGATGTGTTCTTGAAGGGCCAGCGCATTGAGTTACCGGTGCTAGTTCAAAAAAGAGTCGACGTCTTTCAGAGGCAAGCTGAATGCCTCCGCGACTGCCGGATATACAACTTGTCCATCGATTACGTTGAGTCCCTTGCGAAGCGGAACGCTTTCCTGAAGCGCGCGCTTCCAACCGAGATTTGCAAGTCGCATCGCGTAAGGGAACGTAGCGTTTGTCAGCGCAAGTGTTGAAGTGCGCGGAACGCCACCTGGCATGTTGGCCACGCCATAGTGAATGACCCCGTCGACCACATAAGTCGGGTTCTCGTGTGTGGTCGCCTTGATAGTCTCGACACAACCGCCCTGATCGATGGCGACGTCCACGATGACTGATCCGGGTTGCATTGTCTTGAGATCTTCGCGGCGAATGAGCCGCGGTGCGATAGCGCCCGGGATGAGCACTGCGCCAACGACGAGATCCGCGGTCGAGATCTGCTCCAGGATATTGTGACGATTGGAATAGATGAGCGTCACATTTGCCGGCATCACATCAGAGAGGTACCGCAGCCGCTCGAGAGAAAGATCCAGTACGGTGACTTTTGCTCCCATCCCGGCCGCCATCTTCGCTGCATTGATGCCAACGACACCTCCGCCGAGTATCACTACTTTCGCCGGAGCAACACCCGGCACGCCGCCGAGCAGAACCCCGCGTCCGCCGTAGAGTTTCTCCAGATACTTTGCCCCTTCCTGCACTGCCATTCGACCCGCGACTTCCGACATCGGCGTCAACAGCGGGAGCTCCCGGCTGGGAAGCTCAACGGTTTCGTACGCGATGCACCTCGCTCCGCTGTCGATATGAGCCTGCGTGAGCTCCCTGTCGGCGGCGAAGTGAAAGTAAGTAAAGATCGTCTGGCCCTGACGCATCATCGGCCATTCTGGAGCGATCGGCTCCTTCACCTTCATGATCATCTCGGAATCGCCCCAGACCGCGGCCGCATCGGGGGCGATCTGAGCACCGACATCGGTGTAGTCCTGGTCGACGAAGCCGCTACCATCGCCTGCGCCCTGCTGAACGAGCACGCGATGACCTGCCGACACGAGCGCCTCGGCCCCTGCAGGCACGAGTGCTATGCGATTTTCATTTGTCTTGATCTCTTTAGGAACGCCGATCTTCATTTCGATTTCGTGAGTGGTTGTAATATGATTCCGCGCTCAAAACGCCGCGCGGGGTCCGAGACTGACAAGCGTCTGTGAGTCCGGCGGGAAAAACTCGCGACACACCTCCATGACCGTGTCCCGGGAAATTCCGTCGACTATTGCAAGGAGCTCATCGAGGCTCCGGTACTCCTCATCATAAAGCTCTGATCCGGCAGCCCTGTACATCCTCGAAGAAACACTTTCCAATGACAGTGTAATCTGACCCTTTAGCTGGCTTTTGCCAGCCATCAGCTCATCATCGGGAATCCCGTTCGCGGCGATGAGCGCCAACTCTTCCCGTATGGCATCAGCCGCCTTCCCCGCTGTGTCCGGCGCCGTTCCCACATAAATACCGTGATTTCCCGAATCCTTATGGAAAGACTGGAAAGTGTACACCGAATATGCGAGTCCCAGGTCTTCACGGATTCGCTGGAAGAGGCGCGAGCTCATGCCACCTCCCAGCAGCATGCCTACGAGGCCAAGGGCATGGCGTCGCGGATCGCCGTGCGGGATCGTCGCGGAACCGAATACAATATGAGTCTGCGCTCCCTCCCGTTCGACGTGACGGATCGTCGGGGGCAGGGGCACCGCTGGCGGCGGCGCAACCGGGCTCTCACTGCTCGCTGGCACGTCCTCCCATCCTGTTGATGAGAGAATTCGCAGAAGCTCGTCGTGCTCGATGTTCCCCGATGCCGCCAGCACGACATTTCCAGGGTGGTAGGCTCGATTGTGGAGAGCACGAAGGTCGCCCGGCGTCAGTGCGGTAACGGTCTCGCGGGTACCAAGTATTGGATACCCGTGCGGATGCGAGCCCCAGAGTTCCGCGCCGTGAAGCTCGAATACGAGATCGTCCGGAGTGTCATCAACCGTGCTGATTTCTTCGAGGACGACCTTCCGCTCCAGATCGAGATCATTTTGGCGGAGTAACGGCCGGAATATGAGGTCGGCCAGAACATCAGCCGCCTGCTCCACGTGCTCGTCGAGGACCCGTGCCTGATAGGACGTGTGCTCGCGCGACGTCCAGGCATCCAGCGACCCTCCGAGTGTCTCCAGCGCGAGCGCGAGATCCTTGGTAGTCCGCGTCGGCGTTCCCTTGAACACCATGTGCTCGAGCATGTGCGAGACGCCCATTACCTGAGCGGGCTCGTTGAGAGACGCCGCGCGCACCCATGCCCCCAAAGCAACCGACCGCACTCCCGGCATGTGCTCCGAGAGTACGGTCAGTCCGTTTGGGAGAACGGTGCGGCGAAGTGCTACTTCATCCTTCGTCGCGAATGCGCTCACTCTTTGCTGCGACCTCCGCCTGAGCGCGGCGAACGGCTGCGTGGCCTGCGTGGACGGTCGCTGCGCTCGCGCGCCTCGCCACCTTCTTCGCTCGCATCAGCTGCCGCTTCCGGAGCAGAGTCGCCAGCCGGGGCGGAGCCCTCGAACGGCGAAGCATTGTTGCTCTCGCCAGCTTCAGGCTTGGGGACGAGCGCCTTCATCGACAACCGGAGGCGTCCGCGCTCATCGCGCTCAAGAAGCTTGACCTTCACGCGGTCGCCCTTGCTGACCACATCCTCGGTCTTTTCGGTGCGGCCGTGCTTCAGCTCGGAAATGTGTACGAGGCCTTCCGTGCCCGGCATGATCTCGACGAATGCGCCGAATGCCGTCGTGCTCTTCACGGTTCCTTCGTACGTGTCGCCGATGATGGGTTCTGCGGTGAGCGCCTGCACCATCTGTCGCGCGCGCTCCATCGCTTCTCCGCCAACTGCTGCGATCGTAACGAGACCCGCGTCGTCAACGGTGAGCTCGGCTCCCGTCTCTTCCTGAATGCCGCGGATCGTCTTGCCCTTCGGTCCGATCAGCTCGCCGATCTTCTCGGGGTTGATCGAAATAGTGACAATGCGCGGCGCGTACGTTGACAGGTCGCTGCGTGGAGCATCGAGTGCCTTTTTCATCTCACCCAGGATGTGAAGCCTGCCTTCACGCGCCTGGTCGAGCGCTTCCTTCATGATCTCGATCGACAGGCCCATGACCTTGATGTCCATCTGAATGGACGTGATGCCGGTCTCGGTACCCGCAACCTTGAAGTCCATGTCGCCGAGGTGATCTTCGGTTCCAAGGATGTCAGTGAGGATCGCGTACTTCTTTCCTTCCTTGATCAGTCCCATCGCAACGCCGGCGACTGCCTGACGGATCGGAACGCCTGCGTCGAACAACGCGAGCGATCCTCCGCAGACCGAAGCCATCGACGACGATCCGTTCGACTCGAGAACGTCGGAGACGATGCGAATCGTGTACGGGAAATCCTCGAACGGCGGCAACACGCTCTGAAGCGCACGCTCGGCAAGGTTTCCGTGTCCGATCTCGCGACGGCTGGTGCCGCGCATCGGGCGTACTTCACCAGTTGAGAACGGCGGGAAGTTGTAGTGAAGCATGAACGACTTGGTCGTCTCGCCCTTGTCGTCGATCGAGTCGAGGCGTTGCACGTCCTGCGCGGTGCCAAGCGTGATCGCGACGAGCGCCTGCGTCTGCCCGCGCGTGAAGAGTGCTGAACCGTGCGCGCGTGGCAGAACTGTCGTGTCGATGCTGATGGCGCGAACGTCCTTCGGCCCACGGCCATCTACGCGCTTGCCACTGTCGAGCACCTGAGCGCGAAGCGCGTTGTATTCGACATCGCCGACGAGTCCGTTGATGTCTTTCGCGTTTTCCGGAAACTCGATGGCGAGTGCATCGGCCATCTCTCGCTTGACGAGTTCGACGGCCTCGATGCGCGTGTGCTTGTCGTCCTGATTGATCGCGGCGTTGATCTTCGGGTTGCCAAGCTCCTCGACGCGCGCGACAAGCGCTGCGTTCGGCTCTGGCTTCTTCCACGCCATCTTCGGCGTGCGTCCACGTGCAAGCAGCTCTTCCTGCATTGCGATCAGTTCGCGAATTCCACCCTGCGCGACGTTGAGTGCATCGAGAACGTCGTTCTCGCTGACTTCGATCGCTCCGCCTTCGACCATCATGATCGAATCCTGCGTTCCCGCAACGACGACGTCCATGTCGCTGTAGGGGAGCTGCTGGAATGTAGGATTGAGAATCCAGTTTTCCTGCACTCGTCCCACTCGCACTGCGGCGATCGGCCCGAGGAACGGGATTTTCGAATTGTTGATCGCGAACGAGGCTGCGAGAAGCGCGATCACGTCAGCGTCATTCTCCTGGTCGGCCGAGATGACGTAGATGTAGACCTGAATTTCGTTCTTGAACCCTTCCGGAAAGAGCGGTCGAATCGATCGGTCGATGATTCGCGCTTTCAGGATCTCGGAGTCGTGCGGACGGCCTTCGCGTTTGATGAATCCGCCGGGGATCTTGCCGGCTGCGTAGGCCTTGTCTCTGTACTCGACGAGGAGGGGAAAAAACGGCAGCGTGGTTTCCTTGTCGCTGACCGTTACTGCGGCGAGCACCATCGTGTCGCCATACTGCACCAGGGCGGACCCTGCCGCCTGCTTCGCCATGCGGCCAGTCTCGATCGAGAGCTTCCGTCCGGCGAAATCACGTTCAATTCTTTCCATCGGTTTCTTTGCCTTTGCTTGTTCTTGAGAACACAAAACGCGCGCGGGCACGAATGTGCGCCCGCGCGCGGGACAACTTCAGAAGGTGCGGTTAATGACGGAGACCAAGGTCCGCGATGATCTTGCGATAGCCTTCGACGTCTGTGCGCTTGAGGTAGTCGAGCAGGCGCCGGCGCCTTCCGACCATCTTCAGCAGGCCCTGCCGGCTGTGATGGTCCTTGTGATGCTTGCGGAAGTGGTCCGTCAGATAGTTGATGTTCTCGGTGAGAATCGCTATCTGCACCTGCGCTGAGCCCGTATCGGTCTCATGCGTGCGGTACTTTTCGACTGTCGCGGTCTTCTGAAATGCCATGTTGCTGTGTTCTCCGCGCGCGTGCGCGCTGGGTTTCTTTGATTCTTGCTAAGCCTTTAAAAATACCCAGCTTAGGGGGTTCTGTAAAGGCTTACGGGCGCCGGGCTTGGGACCCTGGTTCGACTCAGAACTCAAGACTGTGACTCTCTTGGGGTCGGTTCATGTGACAGTTTGAAACTCCAGGCTTGAGGTCCCAGGCTTCGGGCGTCAGTCATTAAATCTTGAAGAAGAACGACATAGGCTTCAGGCCTCAGTCTGGGGAGTCGTCAGGCGCGAGTCCCAGTCTGGACCCGTGCCTGGGGCCTGCGGGGACTGAGGCCCGAAGCCTATGTCGTTCTTCTTCAAGATTTAATGACTGACGCCTGAGGCCGGAGACTTGAGACCGGACCTGAGACCTGAGTCAGAACTCAGCACTTTGACTCTGATGAGGCGGCGAAATCGCGGTTGTGACCGCAGCAACACGCCCATCGTTGACGAGCAGTTCGAATGCCGCGCCTTCCGCGAATTGCTCGATCGACGACAACGTTTCCCCATCGCCATCAACTGCGACTGAATAGCCACGTGACAGCGTCGCCAGCGGACTCAGTGCATTCAACCGGCCGGCTGAGTTCGATACAAGCGAGCGGCGCTCGGATGAGGCCCGGAGCGCGGCGTTTTTCATGTCGCGCGCCGCTGTTCTCAACCCACGCACAGCTGATTCCCGCCGGTGGATGATTGCGCTTCTCAATCGCCGGCGCTGGCGCTCGAGGGCTGCGTTGAGATCTTCAAGAGAAGGAACCGCCGACTCTGCCGCCGCCGATGGCGTCGCTGCGCGCATGTCTGCGACGAGATCGCACACAGTGACATCGATCTCGTGACCGACGGCCGAGATTACCGGTATCTCGCAGGCCGCGATCGCGCGCGCAACACGCTCGTCGTTGAACGCCCAGAGGTCTTCCCGGGATCCACCACCGCGACCGACGATCAAGACGTCGGCCTTCTTCCATCGTGAAACGCGCTCGATTGCCCGACAGATCGAAAGCGGCGCACCATCGCCCTGCACGATTGCAGGTGAAAGAACGATCCGCATTCCAGGCCGGCGCCGATGTGCGACTGAGACGATGTCGGTAAAGGCCGCACCGCTCCGGCTTGTTACAACAGCGACACAGCGCGGAAACCGGGGGATGCGCCGCTTGCGCTCCTCAGCCAGGAGACCGGCGGCAGTGAGTCGAGCGACAGTTTCCTCCATCGCCTTTCGCCAGAGGCCATCACCCGACGCCTCCATCCTGGTCACGCGAAGCTGCAGCGTTCCCCTGCCCGGCCAGAACGTCATCTGCACGAGCGCGACGATCTCCATTCCTTCATCAGGCTGTGCGGGAATCTTCCACTGGTCGCTGCTCCAGACCACGCACGACATCTGCGCCGCAGAATCACGCAGGGAGAAATACCAGTGGCCGTTGCGGTTGCGGGAGAATCCCGTCACCTCGCCCCGAATCCATAAACGAGCCGGCACGTGCTTCTCGATCAACGCCTTCATCCGGTCATTGAGATCGGTAATCGAAAGCGGGGCTTCCTGGGTCGTCCCCAGCTTCATGCTTGCGCGGCGCGAACCGTGTTCGACAGGAGCATCGCAATTGTCATCGGTCCGACTCCCCCTGGAACTGGCGTGATCCGCGATGCAACGCGACTTGCCGATTCAAACTCCACATCGCCGACGAGTCGATAACCCTTCGGCGATGCGGAATCATCGATGCGGTTGACGCCAACGTCGATGACAACTGCACCAGGCCGTATCATGCCGCCGGTGACCATCTGCGGACGCCCGGTGGCCACAATGAGTATGTCGGCGCGTGCGGTGTGGAATGCAAGATCGCGGGTATGCCGGTGGCAGACTGTCACGGTCGCGTTTGCCGCATTGTTGTCCTGCATCAGCAGGGCCGCCATCGGCTTGCCGACAATATTGCTGCGGCCGACGATCACACACTCAGCCCCGTTTGTATCGACATTGGAACGACGGAGCAGCTCGAGTATTCCCGCCGGTGTGCACGGTACGAAACCGTCTTTCTCTCCGATGAGGAGCTTGCCGACATTCACCGGGTGAAAGCCGTCAACGTCCTTTCGCGGATTAATTGCCCTTATCACCGCATCGGCGTCGATGTGTTTCGGGAGAGGCATCTGAACGAGAATCCCGTGAATGAGCGGGTCTTCGTTGAGTCGGATTACCACGTCGATGAGCTCGTCCTGTGTGCTCGCCGCGTCCATCTGCACTTTCGTGCTGTGCATGCGGGCCTCGTCGCACGCCTTTGCCTTCGCTCTGACGTAAACGGTGCTCGCCGGATCCTCGCCAACGAGCACGACGGCCAGGCCAGGGCGCACGCCCTTTTCGATGAGAGCTGCAGTCTCGCGAGCTACCTCGTCGCGAATTTGCCGGGCTACCGCTACGCCATCGATGATCTCAGCGGGCAAAGTCCACCGCGCGTGTTTCGCGGATCAGAACGACCTTGATCTGGCCCGGATACTGTAGCTCCGCCTCGATACGTCGCGCGATCTCTTCGCTGAGAGTAGTCATCCGCGCATCGTCAACATCGTCGGGCGTGACTATCACTCGGACTTCACGGCCGGCCTGAATTGCGAACACCTTCTCGACGCCACGATAGCTCGATGCGATACGCTCGAGCCCTTCCAGGCGCTTCACGTATGTCTCGAACGCCTCACGCCGAGCACCCGGGCGCGATCCTGAAATCGCGTCCGCAGCCTGCACGAGCACCGAAATTTCGCTCTCATGCGGCACGTCATCGTGATGCGCCGCAATGCAGTTGATGACGAGCGGATGCTCGCCGTAACGCGTAGCCATCTCGACGCCGAGCTGGACGTGAGTACCCTCATGCTCGTGCGTCAGCACTTTGCCGATATCGTGGAGGAGCGCCCCACGGCGGGCCATCGCTACATCGAGACCAAGCTCGGCGGCCATGATTCCTGCAAGCCACGCGACTTCCTGCGAGTGATTGAGAATGTTCTGGCCGTAACTCGTGCGCCACCGCATCCGGCCGATGAGCTTGATGATCTCCTGATGAAGACCATGAACTCCGCTCGCATAGGCGGCGCGTTCACCGGTGTCGATGATGCCCGCATCGACCTCCTCGCGCGATTTAGCGACGACTTCCTCGATTCTCCCCGGATGAATCCGGCCGTCGGCAACGAGCTTCTCGAGTGAGAGGCGGGCGACTTCGCGGCGAACGGGGTCGAAACACGATACGACCACTGTATCCGGGGTATCATCGATGATGACATCGACACCCGTGGCAAGCTCGAAAGCGCGGATGTTGCGGCCTTCCCGCCCGATGATCCGGCCCTTCATTTCATCATTGGGTAACGCAACCGCTGACACTGTCGTCTCGGCAGTCTGTTCAGCGGCTATCCGCTGAATGGCGAGCGCGATGATCTTTTTCGCTTCGCGGTCGGCGTTTCGCTTGGCGGACTCGCGAATGTCTCGAATCCTGTTGGCGGCATCGGCCTGGGCTTCGTCAGCCAGTCTCTGCACGAGTTCCGCTTTGGCTTCCGCAGCTGACAGTCCCGCCATCTGCTCGAGGCGCCGACGCTCATCCGCGAGAAGCCGGTCGAGTTCCTGCTCGCGCGATGCAAGGGCATCCTGCCGCTTGCCTACATCCGCGATGCGGGAGGTCGCGTCCTTCTCACGCTGTTCAAGGAGATCGTACTTGCGATTGAGGAGCGCATCGCGTTCCTGCACGCGCTTCTCTTCGCCCTCGATCTCGTCACGGCGTTTCCTTGCCTCCAGCTCCCAATCTTCGCGCAGCCGGATCAATTCTTCCTTGCCGGTGAGGACGGCGGACTTGCGGAGTGACTCGGCGTCACGAGTCGCATCGTCGAGGATGCGCTTCCCCGTCTCTTCGGCGGTGGCCTTGGCCTGAAGCTGGCGCGCAACCTCCGCGCCCCTCCCCACCTTTCTACCTATAAAGAAAAAAGCCGCAGCGGCTACAACTATGAGTCCAGAGCCAACCGCGGCAAGCAATGCCGTAGCAGTCATTTCACGGATCTATGTAGAGCCCGCGGCAAGCCACAGGCGGCCCCAAATCGCGCCGAAAAGTCGTCGCGTGTCTGGGGTTAAACTAACTGCTACGCTTGGCCGGGGGGAGCCACGGCCGGATTTCGTCGCTCAGGGAACGCATGTCTGACGCGATGGACTCGGTTTGATCACGAGCCTCGAACAGCTCCCCGGCAATGCGCAGCGCAGCGAGAATGGCGGCCTTATGACTCTCGATTCTTGCGCCCGATTCCATCGTTTCGTTAATGACCTGCTCGACGTATGCGCCAACGGCCCGCGCATGCTCAGGGGAGCTCTCCGTCCGGAGAGTGTATTCCGCGCCCTGGATCGTCAGGTGCACGACGTTCTTGCGCGCGCTCATCGATGTGCCTCTTCGTGTTGCTGGCGCAGGAATCGAACCCTGTCGAGCAGCTGGCGGGTCCGGCTTCTCGCCGCCTCCAGACGCTGCTTCAAATCAGCATTCTCCAGCTCGAGCCGGTCAAGTCTCTCAGGGGTCAACCTGGCAGTGCCGGACGACGCATCGATAGCCTTGACTCGCGCCTCGGCCTGAAGCGCTCGTCGCCGGAACCCCGCCAGCTCATCGCCAAGGTGGCGGACGAGCTGCTGGAGCTCGGCAAATGCCTCTTCGTCAGGCCGTTCGTTGTCTGATGCCAAGTGCGCCCTCGAGCGTGCTGAGAATTTTCGCCGTTCGACCCTGAATCTCCCGGTCACGTAGTGTGCGCTCGGGATGGCGGAAGGTCAATCGCCACGCAAGAGAGCGGGTACCGGCTGGGATACCAGCTCCGCGGAACTCGTCGAAGACCTCGAGGGATTCAAGCAGCTCGCCGGCCGCCTGCCGTATGGCGAACTCGACTTCCCGTGCTGAAACCGCATCGGGAACAACGAGAGCAAGATCAACCTCGATCGCCGGCATGGTAGCGATCGGGGAGTACCTCGCCTGCGCACCGGTCGCAGCCTCCCGTGCGGCTGCAACCTCCATGTCGATCTCAACAGCAAAGACAGGTGGCGCCCAAACCGGTGCATCGACGGCAAGTCGCATCACCGAGCCAATTGCCGCGTCGTTCACGGTCACGGTCCAGAGAGAATCGCCGACGGTGGGCACGCATTCGACGAGAGCGCCGCGATAAACTGCGGATGCGATCTCTTCAGCCATCCCTTTGGCATCCCACTCGTCAAATTGAGGGGGCTTGGGGTCGGTGAAGTGAGCGGGATATCTCTCGCCCGCGATAACCAGCCCGACATGCATCCGCTCGGCGGGCGCACCGGATTGTTCCCGTTCGAGGGTGAAGACGTTTCCAATCTCAAATAGACGGACGTTCTTCTGCATGTGCGCGAAGTTGTGCTCGACTCGCCTGGCAAGCGTGTCCGCGATGTTGGTCCGCAGAAAGGCTTCGTCTTCTGCGAGCGGGTTTCGCACGCGGTGAGATTCGTCGCCCGATCTCACAAATGGCATGGGACGCGCCTCGAGAAGACCAGCCCCGACGCAGGTGGAGCGAACTCGCCGCGAAACAACTTCCAACTGCGCATCGGGCACGGTACCCGGCCGGAACGCCTGCATCTCGGACGAAAAGTTTTCGTAGCCGTGCAGCCTCGCAACCTCTTCGATCAGCTCGACCTCGCCAGCGACATCAGCGCGAAACGATGGCGGCGTTACCAAGAGCTCGTCCCCATCACGATTCACGACGAACTCGATCGAGCTCAAGTGCTGCTCGATCATTTCGACGGGTATTTCCTCACCAAGCACAGCAGCGACGCGCGAGGGGCGTAGTCGAACCGCTCGCGGCGAGGGTGTCTGGTGATAGGCGTCACTCGGGTCACCATCGCGGACACCACCCGCCAGGCGGATTATCAGCTCGACTGCATAGGCCAGCCGGTCGGGTATGGCCACGACATCGACGCCGCGCTCGAACCTGTAGCTGGCGTCCGTCGAGACGCCGAGCTTCCGGCGTGTTGCTCTGACAGAGGCCGGGTCAAACGCAGCGACTTCGAGCAAAATATCAGTAGTGGTCTCACTGACTTCGCTTCCTTTTCCACCGATCACGCCGGCGATTGCCTGAGCCTTGCTGGCATCAGCAATCACAGTCATGGTGTCGTCGAGGGTTCTGTCAACTCCGTCGAGAGTCTTGAGCTTCTCGCCCTGGGTGGCCCGCCTCACGATGATTCTCGCACCGTCGAGCTTTGCAAGATCGAACGCGTGCATCGGTTGACCGAAACCGTGCAGCATGTAGTTCGTGACGTCGACGACGTTGCTGATCGATCGCGATCCGACCGCTTCGATTCTCGAAACGAGCCAGTCAGGAGACGGCCCGACTTTGACCCCGCGAATGATCGCCGTCATATAGCGGGGGCTGCCCTGGGTGTCTTCGACGGTCACCTCGGCGCGCCCCGTGCGAGTCGACTCGAGGGCACGGTGCAGCGTTGCAGGTGGATGTTGCGGACGATGTAGCGCATTCCCAGTCGCGGCTGATATCTCGCGGGCAAGCCCTTCGTGCGAGAGGAGGTCAGGACGATTCGGAAGTACATCGACAACGATCCTCGTGTCGCCAACCGGCATCGCGTCGAGAAAGCGAGTGCCCGGCTCGGCAGCCACATCGAGTGCGAGTATGCCTTCGTGGTCGGTTCCGAGCCCGAGTTCGCGGGCAGAACAGAGCATTCCTTCGGAAACCTCGCCCCGTATCTTGCGCTTCTCGATCTTCAGGCCCCCCGGCAGCGTTGCTCCGACTGGCGCGAACGGGTAGAGCATGCCGGCCACGACGTTCGGCGCGCCACATACGACATCGTGAAGCACCCCGGCTCCGGCATCAACCTTCGTTACCCAGAGGTGATCGGAGTTCGGGTGCTTCCCTGCTTCAATAACACGCCCAACGAGAATTTCGTTGAGATCGCTCCGTAGTGCGACGACATCATCGACTGTCGCGCATCGCATGGTGAGCAAGTCGCGCAACTCCGCCGGTGACATGTCGATGTCGACGAAATCACGCAGCCACTGAAATGATGCGTTCATTCGGCGAGCTGCCCGAGAAAGCGCATATCTGAGTCGTACAGAAGCCGGATGTCAGGCAGGGCATAGCGCAGCATGGCGATACGTGCGGGGCCCATGCCGAATGCCCAACCTGTGTAACGCTCAGGATCGACGCCCGTCGCGTGCAGAACGTTCGGATGAACCATGCCGGAGCCAAGAATTTCCATCCAGCCGGTGTTCTTGCATCCGGCACAGCCTGAACCATGACAGATCTGGCACTCCACATCCATTTCCGCTGAGGGTTCGGTGAACGGGAAGTAACTCGGCCGGAAGCGCGTGCGCGTTTTACCGAAGAACATGTTCGCGAAGCGAACGAGCGTTGCCTTGAGGTCAACGAAGCTGATGCCCTCATCGACAGACAGACCTTCGATCTGCGCGAACATCGGGGCGTGTGACGCGTCAAAGAAGTCGCGGCGGTACACGTTACCGGGAGCGAGGATTCTGATTGGTGGCTTGAACGTCTGGAGCGTCCGAATCTGAACAGGCGAGGTGTGCGTGCGGAGCACCACATCGTCGGTGAGATAGAGCGTGTCGTGCATGTCCATCGCCGGGTGATCGGCGGGAAAGTTCAGCGCCCCGAAGTTGTTGTGCTCGGATTCAGCTTCCGGACCGAGGGCGATAGTGAAGCCGATCTCGCGGAAGATGTCCTGAATTTCGTCGATGACGATCGTCACCGGATGCCTTCCGCCTTTCCAGCCGCGACGGGCAGGCATGGTGAGGTCGCCCGCGATCGATGCGCCCGACGAGGCCGACACCGTGGATAACTTCGCGTCGAGCGCCGCTTCAATCGTGCCTTTGACGCGGTTCACAGCGGCACCGGCAGCTCTCCTGTTATCCGGAGAGAGGGACGGCAGTTCCTTCATCAGTGCAACCAGCCCACCGCTCTTTCTTCCGAGCAGCTGATTACGCGCAGACTCGAGGTCAGCAGCGGTAGCAGCGTCCGAAACAAGCGCCGAGGCTCTCGCCTCGAGCGCTTCTGCTGCCTGGACGAACTCTTCGATCGTCATGCGGATGGCGCGGCGCAGGAGCGATTTCGCCCTGCGCCCGACGCTGTTACGCGGCTGCTTTGTTCAGTGCTTCACGAGCCTTGTCGGCGAGTGCGCCGAAAGCTGCGGGATCGTTGATCGCGAGGTCCGAAAGAACCTTGCGGTCGATCTCGATTCCGGCCTGCTTGAGCCCGTTCATGAAGACGCTGTAGCTCATGTCGTGCTGATGCGCGCCGGCATTGATACGAACGATCCAGAGGCGGCGGAAATCCCGCTTCTTGTTCTTCCGATCGCGGTACGCGTACTTCCAGCCGCGCTCGACGTTTTCCTTGGCAGCCTTCCACAGCTTGCTGCGTGCGCCGAATGCGCCACGAGCAGCCTTCATCACCTGCTTTTTGCGCTTGAGGCGCACGACGTTTGATCTTACGCGAGGCATTGTAGTTCTCCCTTATGCCTGCAAGAGGCGCTTGATGTTCTTCTCTTCACCACGCACGGTCATCGTCGTGGACTGACGGAGGCGGCGCTTCCGCTTCGAAGTCTTCTTGGTGAGGATGTGGCTCTTCCCCGCCTTGGACCGCTTCACTTTTCCGGTGCCAGTGATCGAGAAGCGCTTACGCGCGCCACGATGGCTTTTCATCTTCGGCATGATCTGTCTCTATTGATTGTAGCGACTCTGATTCCGGCCTATTTCGGCGCGAGAATCATCGTCATGAACTTTCCTTCGAACTTCGGCTCTGCCTCGATCTTTGCGACGTCGGCAAGGTCGGTTGCAACTCTGTTGACGACCACGCGCCCGAGTTCCGGGTGCGCGATCTGACGCCCTCTGAACATCAGCGTCACTTTCACCTTGTTCCCTTCGCCGAGGAAAGTGCGCGCGTGCCGCACTTTCGTGGCGAAGTCGTGCTCTTCAATTCCAGGACGGAACTTGACTTCCTTGAGATGGATCACGTGCTGCTTTTTCTTGGCCTGTCGCGCCATCTTCGCCTGCTCGAACTTGAACTTTCCGTAGTCCATGATGCGAACGACGGGCGGACGAGCGAGTGGAGCAACTTCGACCAGATCCAGTCCCTGTTCCACCGCGGCGGCAAGTGCGGTTTCCACATCCATGATGCCCAGCTGCGCGCCGTCGGCTGCGATGACGCGGAGCGGGCTGATGCGAATCTGCCGGTTCACGCGCACGCGTTTTGTCGTGTCCTGAATACTCGTCTACCTCATGAAAAGAGATGGTTGCAACAAAAAAGCGGACCCCCGAAAGAGTCCGCGCGCAAAAGGGGCCGAATACACCTTCGGCACCGAGTGGCTTGAACTCCTGTAGCGCGCCTCGTTCTGAAACCGAGGGCCAGAGGGTGAGCCGTCCCGCCATGGGATGGCTGCTTCCTGTATTGTAACTGCTGAATTGTAAACGACTTGGGTATTTATGTCAAACGGCAGCGGACTCGAAGAACTAAACCACAGCATCCGGCAGCCGGCTAAGAAAAGACGCTCCCGGCCACCGGCTAATTCGGAAGAACAAGCTGTCAGCCGCCGGCAGACGGCCGCGCAGTTTTTTAGCCGGCAGCCGGACGCTGTGGTTTTGGTTGGTCCAGGTCCGCAGCCCGAAACCGGTACCCCTTCCCATCGTGTTCGACATGGCCCCAGGGTACCGTCGCATCGTGCTCGAACACCATGAGCCAGCCCTCGTCCTCTGCCTGGTGGAAGATCCGCCGCTTAGTCTCGAGGGTCACCAGCGGCTCGACGTCGTAGCCCATGATCCAGGGCAGCGGAACGTGTGCGCTGGTAGGACACATGTCAGCGAGAAAGAACGCCCGCTCCCCACCAGACTCGATCATCACACTCTGGTGAAAGGGGGTGTGACCGGGAGTCGGAACGACTCGGACCCCCTTCACAATCTCCTTCTCGCGAATCACGAACTCGAATTTGTGCGCTTTTACAATCGGGGCAAAGTTTCGCTCGAAGTAGCTTGCCGCCGTACGCTCGTTGGGATGCAACGCGTAGTCGTATTCACCTCGTTTCACGATGTACCGCGCTTTCGGAAATGAGATCTTGAGCTGCCCGCGCTCGTCCCTGTACGTATTGCCGCCCGCATGATCGAAATGGAGATGCGTGTTGATCACAATCGCCACGTCATCGGGTGTGACACCGACCTGAGCCAGCGCATCCTCGAGCGACGTACGACCGTTCGCCCCTTCGTTTTCGAGGCCGTAGATCTCCTTGAACTTCGGCTCTTCCTTGTTCCCCGCACCGGTATCGATGAGAATCAGGCCCGACGGGTGCTCGATGAGCAGACAGCGCATTCCGAGCTGAATGCGGTTCTTCTCGTCAGCCGGAATTCGCTTCTCCCACAACGGCTTGGGCACCACGCCGAACATCGCTCCGCCGTCGAGCTTCTGGCCGCCCGCCTGAAGTGCGTGGATGTTCAGGTTGCCAAGCTTTCGAGTTTGTACGAGCGGTAGCGGATTCAAGCTGTCGTATCCCTGGTCACTGGTGATGGCAGCGCGCTTCTCCGTTTCTTTTTCTTTGCCTTTCGCTTCCGCATCAGGTTATCGATGTCGTCAAGACTCGTGCAACCTCGCTGCGCGGCGTCATCGAGAAGTCTGATCAGACAATGAGCAGTCGCAAGCGCATCCCCGCCCGCCCGGTGACGCCGTGTTATCTCCACCCCGTAGTAATTCGCCACGTAGTCAAGAGACCTTCGTTGAAGCTGGGGGAGCAACTGGCGTGCAAGCTTTACTGTGCACAGCTGGCGACCCACAAGCTCGGCCCCGGTTGCGCGACGGATCTCGTCCGCGACGAAGCTGAAATCGAACGCCGCATTGTGGGCGACGAACACATTACCCTCGAGTACTTCCAGAACACGAGAAGCGATTCCCCTGAACGTCGGCTTGTCACGGACCATATCCCACGAGATTCGCGTGAGGCGCGACACGAATGGCGGTATCGGTCGCTGTGGGTTCACAAGAGTCTCGTAAACGTCGGCAATCTGACCGTTTCGAACAGTGACAGCGGCGAATTCGGTGATGCGATGCAGGGGAAATCGTCCACCCGTTGTTTCGACATCAACGACCGAAAACGACAATGAGCCGAGGGTTGCGGCGGCGACAGCGGGAGTGTTCGCAAGCGATCGTGCGGCAAATGACCACTGTCCGCCCGGGTCCAGTACGAACTCAGGCCGGCCAGAAAAAATCACTTGCGCCATGTGCTCGGCAACGATGCGTGGCGCGCCCGGGAGGTTGCAGACGTGACCTACCAGATCGACGACATCCTTCGGACCCGTCGCGAGATAATCCGCGGCCTTCTCCGTCAGCAACGTCGACTGCTCCCTTCGGCCAATGCCGCCATAGGTCACGTCCACGGATCTTCCCGCGATATGGGACACGTCATGCACCGCGGGCCGCCACCACCACGGACGAGCTCCGAGCCGTCGAATGTGATCACTGCGCGATCAGAGTCGCCGATGACCGAATCGTCCTCAAGGAACGTTGACGCTGACACAACTGAAAATCCGACCTTTTCCATTTCGCGAAGTGTTGCCTCATTGCGCGCGTACGAGAGAACGAGGCCCGGCCGCATCGCAACGAAGTTGCATCCAGACGACCACTGTTCCCGCTCCTGCACGATTCGCTTTTCACCGCCACACGGTATCGGTTGCATCGGCGTGCCGCACGCTTCGAGCGCATGAAAGATCCCCGGCATTTCTTTCATCGAGCTCGTACTTTTCTTCCAGTGAAGAATCGGCAGCCGCTCCGGACCCATGAAGTGGGGAGGATGCACCACACAAAGCTCCCGGTCGACCTGTGTAAAAATCATGTCGAGGTGAATGGCGCTCTCCTCACCAGGCATGATGACGATAATCAGGTCCGTGACAGTGGTCTTATCGAACAGCACGCTCGCGAGATGATCGATGGCCGCAGGACTGGAGCGTTCGCTGAAGCCGATCATCATCACGTCGTTCCTGAGCGGATGTACGTCTCCGCCTTCGAGCGTGTAGTTCATCCTGTGCTCGCGCGAACCGTCGTAGAGAATCCCCTTGTTCGCGACGCGCGGGTTGTACCGGAAGATCGCCTTCATGATCAGCTCTTCAGTCCACCGCACACCGTATCGCATCGAGCCGATCATCATGTGATCGTTTATGCCCATCGCCACGTCACGGGTGAAGAAGAGGTTCGGCAGCGGAGGAAGCGTGTAGCCGCACTCGTTCAGTGTCCGGGTGAGCTGCCCGGGTAGCTCCTCCTTTCCTTCGATCAGCGTCCGCACGAGGTCGTACGGATTCATCTCATGAAGCTCACGCGACAGCGGCTCGGAGGGAATGATGTCGAGTGTCTCCTTGATGAAGATCTTCCTCGTCTCATCGTCAGCCAGGACTTCGGCCAGCAAATCGCGGACATGGTGGACCTTCGCGAAGCGCTCGAGCACTGCGACGAACCGCCGGTGCTCCTTTTGGGCCCGGCCGACTTCCATGATGTCGTCGTACAGGTAGTCCGCTCGCGTAGAAGGAGTTACAGCGAGCAACTCGGCACCGGGCGGGTGGACGAGGACTTCGTTGAGGCGACCGATTTCGGAGCTTACATGTACTGCCATCCCAAGCAAGGTAAGCACTAGAACAGAAACCGAAAGATCTCTCTTAACTACGGGAACAAAAAGGGGGAGTTGGGAGAGTAACTACCTAGTTACGTGAGTGATCTAGACGCTGACACGGTAGATCCCGGATTTCAGACTTTCAACGTTGAAGTTGAACAACAGACCACGCTTTAGACCGGCATGGATCAGGTAGGTTCTGACTTGGGCTCGGTGAATGGGAAGAACGGCTTCAATGGATTTGATCTCGACGATCAGCTCATTGCTTATCAGGAAATCGACTTTGTACGCTTTTTCAATCACGGTAGATTTGTAGCGGATCGGCAGGTACGTCTGCCGCGAGAACGGAATGCATGCCTCATTCAGCTCCAGGGAGAGACATTGCTCGTAGGTTGACTCGAGCAAACCCTGCCGGAGGCGGGAATGCACTTCCAAAGCGGCACCAATGACGCGCCGGGTGAGCCCATCGTCGTCGGGGATTGTCATCCCGAAGTGTCGTTGCGACGTTCCCAAAAGAAAGCATCAATCCGAATCGCGAGACATCGGTTTCCCACCGAGAGAGAACTCACGCTTCTCGTTTAACTCACCCCACTCCTTTCCGGCAGTTACCGCCTTTAACGCTGTTCCCGCCTTTAATTGTTGCTGCCCCACGCGTGCCCGTGTAGCTTGTGAAGAAATTCACAAGCTCCCCATCAAGACGTGAAACGGATAGCTGAATCGACTGTCCGCCGCCTATCGATATACCTCGGGTTCCTCGAGGAAATCGGAGCGCGCGGAGTGCTAACTACATCGAGTGACGACCTCGCCAAGCTGGGCGGGACCACTTCCGCCCAGGTAAGGAAAGATCTTTCCTTCTTCGGCTCGTTCGGCAAGCGTGGGCTTGGCTATTCGGTCCCGGAGCTTTCATCACGCCTGCGCGAGATCCTGGGTCTTGGCCAGACCTGGAAGGTGTGCATCGTCGGGGCGGGCAACATTGGTTCGGCGCTCGCCCGTTACGCCGGGTTCGCCGAGCGTGGCTTCAAGGTCCTGGGCGTCTACGACAGCGACCGCGGGAAGGCCGGTAACCGGCTCGCGGGGATCACCATTCAGGACACGGCAAGTCTCGAGGCGGATATCGCTCGCGGTGAGTACGACATCGTCGTAATCACGGTGCCCCCTGAGAACGCGCAGGATATCGTTGACAGAGTAGTGCACGCGGGTGCCAAAGCGATCCTCAGCTTCGCGCCAACTCAGCTGACCGTGCCCCCTGACGTCGAGCTGCGAACCGTCAACATGGCAATGGAGCTCGAGGCGCTGACCTTCGCGCTCACGAACCCGAACCGCTAGCCCGGAGCTCCGGCCCTCGACGCTCGCATCAAGGCCGCGAGCTCGCCAGGGGATAGCGACTCTGCGCGCATTGTTGGATCCATCCCAAGTTCGGCAAGCACCTGTGCCGCAGCTTCTGCAGTCAGCTGTGATGCTGATCGTAGCGAATTACCGATCTGCTTCCGGCGCATCCCGAACAGTGCCTGCACGAAGCCGCGATACGCGTCCACTTCATCAATCGAGATTATCGGATCCACACGCGGCACTACCCTGATCACTGCCGAGTCTACCTTCGGCGGCGGCTTGAACGAGCCAGGACCCACGTGTCGAACGATATGCGCTGATGCGACCGCCTGCACGTTCGCGCTCAAAGCGCCGTAGGACTTGGAACCCGGTGGCGAGACTATCCGCTCAGCTACTTCGCGTTGCACAAGGAAGACAGCTTGCCGCGGATATGGGGGCTTGAGAACGTGAAAGAGAATCGGCGTCGTGATGTAGTACGGAACGTTGCCCACAACGACGAATGGCCCGTCTGCGATTGACGCAAGATCGACCTTCAGAACGTCCTGTTCAACGATCGTGACGTGATCCTTTCCGGCGTAGCGCAGGCGCAACACTTCCGAGAGAGCACGATCGATCTCGATCGCGATCAACCTGTTCGGCCGCTCGGCTAGAATGTCGGTCAGCGCTCCCCTTCCCGGCCCGATCTCGATCACGACCTCGTCGCGCACCGGGGCAACCGCATCAGCTATTGCCTCGAGCACTGCCTGGTCATGAAGGAAATGCTGTCCGAAGCGCTTGAGCACCGGAGGTGCCCCGCGTGATCCGCGCACTCAGGTTCTCAGAATCAGAAGCGTGAGGTCGTCAGGGCTTGGCATTTCACCACTATGCGCTTTCAGGAGCGCGAACACCGATTCAACGATCTTAGCCGGCGCTTTTGTACGGTTCTTCACAATGTGTTGCAGCACCACGTTCTCACCCATCCGCGCTCCCTCCCCGTTCCGCGCGTCGACAATACCATCGGTGAAGAGCACGAGGAGATTTTTTCCCTTTACCCAGGGGATTGTTTCCGCGGTTGGGCGAACATCTGACAGGCCGAGCGGCGGTGAGTTTGCGTGCAACCGGTGTGGCTTCCCCTGCTCATCAATTACAAACGCGTGTGGATGCCCCGTGTTCGCATACCGCAGTTTGCCTGTACCGTGATCGATGACGCCGAAGAATATCGAGATGTACATCTCCGTCGTCGAGAGCTCTTCGCGAAGCGAGCCGATCAGCATCGAGAGCATGTCACCCGGATCGCGCGCGCTTTGCGCGTGAATGGCTGACGCGCTCATCGCCAGCGCCATGATGAGGGCGGCGCGATACCCGTGGCCGGAGACGTCGCCGATCATTACACCGGTGCGATTACGCGGCATCCGGAAAAGATGATAGAAGTCACCCCCGACGCTCTCGGCCGGGACGACCCTCGCAGCGACTTCGGCTTCGGGCGCAACGATGCTCGTCTTCGGCAGCAGCTTCATCTGGAGATCGTGCGCGAGATACATCTCCTGCAGCAGCTTCTGCTGCTCGAGCGATGACTTTACAAGCCGCGCATTCTGAATCGCAGTGCCGATCTGCGTTGCAATGGCCGCGACGAGCTTCTGATCTCCCGCACTGTAAGGCTGTCGTGACCGGCGATCCGAGAGATTGACGACGCCGAGTGGCTCGCCTCCGGATGGAGTCGTCCACATGATGGGAACTGACAGCATCTCCCCCCGGCGATACGGGCGCTCTGCCTCACACTCCATCACCCCGGCTTCGACGATAACCGGGTGTTGTGTGCGAAACACGCGCGATGAGACACAGTCAGGATCTTCAACGTGAATCCAGGGCGCGTTTGCGGCGTCGGTACCGATTGCGGCGACCACATGGAGCGAGTTGGTCGACGGCTCATGCACGAGGATTGACGCGTGCCGTGCTCCGACGGTCTCGGATATTTCCGTGAGAATCGTCGAGGCTGCGCTCTCGAGCGACACCGTCCGTCCGAGTATCTCGCCTATCGTGTAGAGAAGGTTGATCTCTTCATATCGTTCGGCGAGCTCCAGCGCAGCGTGCTCAACTTCCTGTGCACCGCGCAGCACCTGCGCAACGAACGGTAGAAGCATCCGCAGATGTGTGTCAGCGCGTGCACGATCTTCACTCGACGGAACAACGGCAAGCCATGTTCGTCGAACTCCTGGAACAGGAACTACGAGCATGGATCCGCCATTCACCGCCAGCGGAGTCGTCGTGTTTGCAGACGGCAACGCGTCAGGCTGCGGGACCCGCGAGCTGGACCTCGCAACCGGCGAAAGCTGGTCAGGCATGTCTGCGCGCGCGGTCCAGACCGCAGCGTCGCACCGCGTCATCTCACGGAAAGCGGAGAGCACCGCGTCCAGCTCCTTCATTCCAGTCTCAGCGTGAGTCGCACGACGTTGCCGTTCTTCTGGAACTGCTCGACGTTGTCCATGAGCCGATGCATCAGAAACAGCCCGCGGCCATCCTCATTCATGAGATTTTCAGGGGCAGTCGGGTCGGGCCTGTCGGCACCGAGGTCGAAGCCGGGCCCGTCATCGACAATTTCGAAAACGAGCTTGTTGTCGCTTACCGTTGCGCGAACGCGAACATGGCTGTCCGGCGTATCCGCGTTACCTCTCAGGATCGCGTTCGAGATCGCTTCCGCCAGCGCGACACGCACATTGAGGGAGCATTTACTGGCAGGAATGCGAAGCTCGCGACACTTCTGCGTCGCGAGCTCCACAACCCCTTCTATGTATTTGACGTCGCTGGGTATCTGAACATCCATAGCGACCCGCGAACGACCCATCAGAAGCTCTCGAGCGCGCGCTCCCGCGTGTCCGAGATCTGGAACAGCGTATCGAGCTTCGTAAGCTCGAAGAGTGTCTGCAGATCGTCGTTCAGGTTGGCAAGCCGGAGCTCACCGCCCTGCTCGCGGATCTTCTTGGACAAGGAAACCAGCACTCCGAGACCAGAGCTGTCGATGTAACCGGTCTGACTGAAGTCGATGAGAAACTTTTTCTCACCTTTCTCGAGCTCATCCAGAACTTTCTGCTTGAGCTCCTGGCGGTTTCCAACTATCAGCTGGCCTTCGACGTCCACGACTACAACCTCCCCCTGCTTACTGATTGCGAAACTCATTCTTTTCTCCGATTAGTTCTGAACCGGCCCGGCGAGTGATTGAAGCGCCGTGATCGCGGCGACGTTAATAATGTCCTCCGGCTGCGTACCGCGCGAGAGATCGGCAGCCGGTCGTGCTAGTCCCTGCAGCACCGGACCGATAGCACTCGCCCCTGCAAGACGCTGGACCAGCTTGTACGCGATGTTGCCCGCATCCAGCGTCGGGAATACGAGAACATTGGCATTTCCGGCGATAATGGAGCCCGGCGTTTTCCTCCTTGAGACCGCTGGGACCAGCGCGGCATCACCTTGCAATTCTCCGTCCACTGCAAGTCCGGGCTCACGGGCGCGAATGATCGCAACTGCAGACCGCACCAGATCCACGGTTGGGCCGGAACCGCTTCCCGCGCTGCTGAACGAGAGAAGCGCGAGGCGCGGTTCATCTCCGACGATCACGCGTCTGTCGAAGGCAGCACTCAAGGCGATGTCAGCCAGTTGTTCGGCGGTGGGATAAGGCACGACCGCGCAGTCGCTGAAAGTCAGCACTTCGCTGCCCGCCTCCCAGTCGCGACTGGCAACCATGTAGAATGCGCTCGACACCGTGCGGAGCCCGGGGCGTACCCCGATAAATTTCAGTGCCGACCTGAGCACTTCCGCAGTGGTGAACGATGCGCCGGCTACGCAGCCGTCGAGATCCCCCGAAGCGACAAGACGGTTAGCGAAGTCGAGAGCAGAATCCTCATCCGCCTCAACAACCGCAGCTCCGGAGGCCCGCGCCGCTGCGTGGGTATCTGGTCGCCGACGGTCCAACACCAGCACCGGGCGGACAATTCCTGATTTCGCGAGAAAACCCACCGCGCTCAGTACGCGGTCATCATGAGCCTCGGGGAAAGCAATCGAGCAATCGAGCGCTGACGCCCGGGCTCGAATGCTCTCGACGAACTTGATCATTCCTTTGGCCGAACCTCGTCGAACCTCGCGCGTAGCGCGACCGCAACGGCGGGGTGAACGAGACCGTCGAGATTCCCCCCGAACTGCGCAACTTCGCGGATGATGCTCGAGCTTATGTATGTGGTTTCAACCGACGGCACCATGAACACGGTCTCGAGACCCGGGGACAGATTGCGGTTCATCAGCGCCATCTGGAACTCGTATTCAAAGTCGGAGACAGCGCGAAGGCCGCGAATGATGAGCGATGCGCCGACCTCACGGGCGAAGTCGACGAGCAGCCCCTGGAATTGCCTGACTTCGACGCACTCGTTCTCGCTCGTCGCATTGCGGATCATCGCAACTCTTTCGTCGGGAGAAAAAAGCGGCTTCTTCGAGCTGTTGTTGGCAACGGCAACTACCAGTTTGTCAACGAACGCACAGCTTCGATTGATCAGGTCTTCATGCCCACGGGTAATCGGGTCGAAGCTGCCCGCGTAGATGGCGACTGTGCCCACGCTATTCCCCTCTACGGTAAAAAGTGATGGCACTGGTTCCGTAACGGCGCGTATCGCTTCCATCCGGGAGCCGGGTGTGCGAATCGTGCTCTATACTGAGTATCGACGAGAAAGGCCTCGCGAGCCAGACCTCCGCCAGACTCGCCGCAATGCCACCGACATAAGGTGGATCGGCAACAGCTATGTCGAACGCATCCCCGGCAAGTGCTTCGGCGTACTTCAATGCATCGGTCCGGTGTATCGATGCGGCCGACGTGGCACCCAGCAATTCGATGTTGGAAGTGAGAGTTCTGATAGTCCGAAGGTCCTTCTCAACGAAATCGACGGACACGGCGCCGCGCGAAAGGCATTCCAAACCGAGCGCCCCGGATCCGGCGAACAAATCGAGCACTCGGGCGTTCGGGATATCGAGCTGAAGTATGCTCATCCACGCTTCGCGTACGCGGTCCAGCGTGGGGCGTACATCCTTGCCGGGCGGTGCCTCGATCCTTCGACCCCGCCAGCGTCCCGCGACAATGCGCATCCCTAATTCTCGGTGAAGCGTGGAGTGATGTCGGCGATTCGCGCCTGAAGCCGACTCTCCCCACGATACTCGTCACGCTCGAGCCGGAACGCGATATCGACCGGGATCGCCGTGTCGAATTCGCCAAACCGGTGGGCCATCCCCCAGCCGATCGCGTCGAGCTCACCTGATCCCGTTGAGAGTCTGAGCTTCAATCCGTCGCGCCCAATCAGTTTCGGTGGCGCAGCAAGCTTGACGTCGCGCGCGACGAGAACGGGCGTCGGGTTGCCCATCCCGAATGGCTCAAAGTGACGGAGCATCCGCTCGAGGTCATCGTTTGCGCAGTCGATTGCCACCTCGAGATCGATGAACACGTCGGGCACCAGATCCTCACGCGTAAGCTTCGATGCCGCGACCTCGTTGAACCGCGCTGCGAAGGCATCTACCTCGTCGCGTGAAATGGTCACGCCTGCAGCCATCTTGTGACCGCCGAAGCGAATCAGATTGCTGCTGCACTCCTCGAGTGCGTCGCGCAGGTGGAAACGCGAGATGCTTCGGCCCGAGCCCTTTCCCATCTCGCCCTCGAGCGCGATGAGAATTGCTGGCCTTCCAAATTCTTCGACGAGGCGGGACGCAACGATTCCGATGACGCCGGGATGCCATCCCTCATGGGCCAGCACGATTCCAAAGACCTTGTCGAGATCCAGTTGCCCGACCATCCCACGTGCCTGTTCCAGAGCGGCGCGATCGAGCTCCTGCCGCTTCTCATTCAGCTCTTCGAGGTTGCGCGCGATTTCATTCGCACGATGTCGATCGTCAGTAAGCAGAAGCTCGACTCCGGTCAACGCGTCGCCAATGCGACCTGCGGCGTTCAAACGCGGCGCAAGGATGAACCCGACACGCCCGGCAGTGATCTGTTTCGTGTCCAGGCCGGCAGCGCGGATCATTGCACGGAGCCCGACATTTTCTGTTTTCGTGAGCATACGCAGTCCGTAGCGAACGAGAATGCGGTTCTCACCAGTGAGCGGCGCGACATCAGCAATCGTGGCAAGCGCAACGAGATCGAGCATGCGCCAGATGAACGCGTCATTTCT
This sequence comes from Gemmatimonadaceae bacterium, assembly GCA_031426255.1. GTDB lineage: Bacteria > Gemmatimonadota > Gemmatimonadetes > Gemmatimonadales > Gemmatimonadaceae > UBA4720. Next base: position 137,798 of record JANPKW010000006.1, read on the forward strand.
GCCAAGTTTCTTCGCGAGCGCCAACGCGAGCTTGAACGCCACTCCGACTGCGGCAAGATCCTTGTCCGGGTCTACGCCTTCGTCCTGATTGGGATTCAGAACTGCCAGGCAGACAGGGAGCGCGCTGCCAGGCAAGTGATGATCGGTGATGATCACATCGATTCCCGCCGAACATAGTTCGGCGACGGGCTCGACGGCGCTGGTGCCGCAATCACAGGTGATCACTACCGTTGCCTTCGCTTCGATTGCGGCCTTGACGCCCGCGGGCCCAAGGTCGTAGCCGTCTTTCATCCTGTTTGGAATGAATGGAACAGCCTTCGCGCCGAAGTGCCGGAGCACACGAGTGAGAATCGTCGTCGAACACATTCCGTCGACGTCATAATCGCCGTGAACGAGAACGGTCTCGCCCCCGGTCGACGCACGAGCCAGTCGCTCGACGGCGGTTTCTGCACCTCTGATGAAACTTGCATCCCGAAGCTGCTCGAGTCTCGGCCTCAGGAATTTCTTGGCCGCCTCGTCGTCAGCGTGCCGCCTGATTAGCAGCAGCTTCGCAACCTGCTCGGTGAGCTGAAGATTGGTACAAAGTGCGGCAACGGCCGCCGGGTCAGGCGCTTCGGGAACTACCCACCTCGATCGGGCCTTGGTCAAATTTGTTGCCGGTTTTTCTGCGCTGGCAAACTCTCTCCCCGAGATACAACCATTCTCAGACTACACCACGGATCCAGCGAAGCATCATGACGCCGACGCACGATAGAGCAGAACACCGCATGCTTCGCAGACATCGATCGGTCCATTGATCGCCATGTGATTGCGACGCTGCATCGGGATCGCAGTATCGCAGTTCCCGCAGGATTCGCCACGCAATGGGTACAGCGCCTGGGTGCGACGGGTCCGTATTCTGTCGTACTTCCCAAGGAGCGGACGCGGAACGCTTCCCGTTTTTCCATTCCGTTCTGCGCGCGCGCCGGCAAGCGACGCGTCGATCTCAGAGCGCTCCTTCTGAATTTCCTCGCGTGCGGCGGCCTGTTCTTCTTCGACTGAAGTCAGATTTGCGTCGTTGGTGATCACCGCGGTGCGCATCTCGCCAATCCTGCGATTGAGTGCCTGCAGCTCGCTCTCGTCATCCGCGATTATCCGCCTTGCCGATTCCACCTGAGCCATCGCTGCAGTCGCTTCCTTGAGTCGCTTGACAGCATCGAGCTGAGCAAGGTTCTTCTCCTGCATCTGCTTATGCTGCGCGATTTTTCCCTGTAGCTCGCGCTGGCGTCGTTCCTCCGCCTCCACAGCGGCCTTCGATCGCGCAACGGCTGACTCGGCGTTCTCCTTCTTCTTGTCCAATGCCGCCATTCGCGGCGCAAGCGCCTGAAGCCGGGACTCCAGCTCCAGTATTCGTGTGTCGTCCTCCTGCAATGCCAACAACGCTTCGACTTCGCTCTGCATTTCTTCGTCTCCTCTCAACGTGACCGTCCCTGGCGGTATGCCTTGAATCTCATTTTTCCAGATGCCCTCATCTTCTGAACAAGCTTCTGTCGCTCCTCGTGCAGCACTTCCCTCTGGCTCTCGTCTGCGATGGGCAACAGCCTGTCGAGGTCAAAGAGTCTTTCCTCCATCTCGCGCACATTCAGTCGCGTAATCGAGTCGTCGATTGTACGCTGAGCGTCCATCCCCTCGGTATCGCCAACAAGGTCCTGCGCGACGTCGAGCGTCTCTGGATCCAGTGAGCCGGCAATCGTCTCGAGAGATCCATCGTCACCCGACTCGAGCAATGCAGCAAAAATCGCGCGGTAGCGCGGATCACGGAACGAATCAGGGCCTACTCGCTCCGCGATGCTCTCCACCCTCGAGCGCAACTGCAACATTGCGCGCACGAGCTCGCGCTCCGCAGCGTTTCCGCCCCCCCGCCTTAGCTCCCGCCGGTCGCCGGGACGCTGGCGAATTGCGGGAGCTGGTGGCTGTTCTTCGACGCGTTCGGCTCTCGGTTCGGCCGTTGCCTGCGCGACGCCCAGCTCACGCAGCAATATGGCTCTGTCCACGCCAGTGACTTCGCACGCGCGGTTCACGTAAAGATCGCGCATTATCTCGTCCGAAGTTGCCCGAATCGTCGGCAGCAGACGATCGAGTGCGCGCCGTTTCTTCTGAAGTTCAGCGAACCAGCCGGCACGCTCCAGTATCTGGATCTTGCGATCGAAGACGTCGATTGCCGTCGATAGCTGCGTTTCCATTCCCGCTGCGCCGTTCCCTCGCGTGTAAGAATCGGGATCTTCACCCGGGGGCAACGTGACGACCCGCACTGAAAAACCCTGTCGCAACAACTCGTCGCCGGCGCGAAAGGTTGCCTTCAGACCGGCGGCGTCGCTGTCATAAAGAAGAAACACATTGCGCGAATATCGCTTGAGGAGAGTTCCCTGAGCTTCGGTCAGCGCCGTGCCCATGGGGGCAACAACCTCTTCGATTCCGGCTGCCATGAGCCGGAGTGCATCGAAGTACCCCTCTACCACCAGCGCCCTGTCAGCACGGCGAATCGCGTTCCGTGCACGGTTCAGCCCGTAGAGCATCTTGCCTTTGGAAAAGACAGGAGACTCGGGAGAGTTCAGGTATTTGGGCTCACCGGGTCCGAGCATGCGACCCCCAAAACCGATGTTGCGACCCTGCACGTCGAGGATTGGAAACATCAGCCTGTTGCGAAAGCGCGGCCGAGGCTCGGTATCCTGATCGTTGGCGACGAGCAGACCGCTTTCCACGAGGCGCGCGTCGTCGAATCCCAGCGAGTTCATGTACAAGCGCATGAGTCCGATTTCGCGCGGCGAAAAACCGATCCCGAACGTCTCAGCCGTTTCGCGCGAAACATCCCGTTCCTTCAGGTATCCACGGGCTGTCTCACCAATTGGTTCTTCCCAGAGCACCCGCTGAAAGTAGGCAGCAGCGGTCGCATTGATCTCCCAGAAAGGTTCGCGGGGATCGGGGCCTTCGCGACGCACCTTGGGGTCGGGGATTTCGATCCCCGTCTTCTCACCAACGAGCCGCACGGCTTCAGGCCATTCCATTCCAAGTCGCTTCTGCAGGAACTTGAAGACGTCGCCACTCTCGCCGCAGACGAAACAATGATAAAGCCGCTTGTTCGGGACTACCGAGAAGTTCCTGCGCGTGCCCTGATGAAACGGACAGGGTCCGCGGAAGTCGGCCCCCGTCCGCTTGAGCGGGACGTACTCCCCGATAATTCCGACAATGTCGGCTGCTTCGCGAACCTGTTCGATGATCTCGTCAGGAATCAAGCGAGCTCCACGACCGTGACGCCGGCACCACCTTCATTCCACGCACCTGCACGAAAGCTGGCGACTCGCGACTCTTTTCGCAGCATCTCGCCGACGCGCTCCCTTAATGCACCGGTCCCTTTGCCGTGGATGATGCGTAGCGACTTGAGGTCTGCTCGCACCGCGGAATCGACGGCATGCATGAGGAAGTCGTCGACCTCTCCGACACGCAGGCCGCGCAGATCGATCTCGCTCTTTGCCTCGACCTCCGGAATGTCCCCGCGGATGGTAACGCTCGCGCGCTCGGCTCCTTCGGGCGGATGCGCCTTCGTAAGAGCGGCCCGCGGGACTGTCATCTTCACGGAGCCGAGCGCGATGATTGCCGAGCCGTCGCGGAATTCCACAACTCTCGCTTTTCGGCCGCTGAGCGTAGCAACAGATACATAGTCTCCCTCCCTAACCACCCCTCCGGGAGCATCCGTCGACCGGGCTGACTCCGGGGTCGCATCCTCCTCGTCGAGGGCAGCCAACGCCTGGTTCTCCGAGGCAGCAAGCGTTTCCATTCTCCTGCGCGCTTCACGCGCTCCCTGCTCGACTGCGACGGCCCCTGCTTCGCGCAGCTGCTTGATTGTCCGGTCCACTTCTGCGCGCGCATCGAGAAAGAGTCGTCGTGCTTCGCGGCGGGCATCCTTTTCTGCAGTCCGCTCCTTCTCACGGACTGCGGTCTCACGCTCGGCCACACGCCGAGCGCGATCGTCCGTGTCCGCAGCAACCTCAGCTGATTGGCGCTCGCGCTCGGAGAGTGTACGCTCGCGCTGCTCGAGCTCGGCCAGTAATGCGTTCACGTCGCGTTCGCCCGACGGTAAGCGCGCTTCGGCTCGGACGAGCACGTCATCTGGCAGCGCGAGCCGGCGGGCGATACTGATGCCGTATGAGCGTCCTGGAATTCCCTTGATCAACCGGTATGTGGGAGCCAGGGCGATGGAATCGAACTGAAGAGATGCGTTCACGACGCCCTCGACTTCTGTTGCAAGCTCCTTCAGTGCGCCAAGATGTGTCGTAGCGACCGAGAGACTCCCGCGCGCGGTGAGCGCTTCCAGAATTGCGCCTCCAAGTGCCGCACCTTCGACGGGATCAGTACCCGAGCCAAGCTCATCGATCAGCACCAGTGAGTCACGTGTAGCCTGCCTCAGTACCTCCGACAGATTCTTGAGATGAGCGCTGAAAGTCGACAGACTCGAGCTGATAGACTGCTCGTCACCGACATCGGCGTACACATCGTCGAAAATTGCCAGCCGTGATTCGTCACTTACGGGAACTGGCACACCCGATTGCGCCATTGCCGCAAACAATCCCAGCGACTTCAACAGGACGGTTTTGCCGCCGGTGTTTGGTCCCGAGATGAGTAGTGTACGTTCGCCGGGATCGAGCGCCAGGTCGAACGGAACTACCGCGATTCCCTGCGCGATGAGCAAGGGATGCCGGCCCTCCAGAACTGCAAAGCCTTCCGACGGAGCGCAGAACTCGATCGCGCCACAGCGAATGTGTTTCGCGAACCTTGCCCGCGCGTAGAGAGTGTCGAGTACGATCATGGCTTCCAGCGCTGCGCCTATCTCATCGCGAACCGGCCGGACCAATTGGGTCAGCTCGGAGAGGATGCGATCGATCTCGCGCAACTCCTCAGATTCGAGTTCGCGCAAGCGGTTCCCCGCCTCGACCGCGGCCGGCGGCTCGACGAACAGCGTGCCTCCAGTGCTCGAAGCATCGTGGACTATCCCGCCGACTACCACGCGGGCTTCACGCCTTACGGGAATGACAAAGCGCCCATTGCGTACGGTCACGGACGAGTCGGGCACCTGAAACCGTGGCTCGAGCCGCGAAACGAATCGCTCGAGCAGCTTCACGATCTCACCCTGCGCACCACGAAGCTCGCGTCTGATACGCCGCAACGATGGCGATGCATCATCCTTTACGTTGCCGTCTTCGTCGATCGCTGAATCGAGAGCCTTCTCTTCAGCTCGCGCGATGATGTGCGCGTCAATCTCCGGTCTGAGCATTGCGACCGCGATAGCGGCGATGCCGTCTACTTTGAAGCTCTCCGCCGAAAGGCGCGACGCAGTGAGAACATTGCGTACTCCGAAAAGCTCGGCCGCCGACAGGGACGCGCCTTCTACCCGAAGACGTGACAGGGCGCTACGGATGTCATGCAACTGTTGCGGGTGCCAGGAGGCGTCTCCGTCGACCATGCTGCGCATGGCGGCAACCCGCGCGTGCTCCCTTTCGATCCAATCGCGATCTGTGCGCGGACGAACCTCGCGGACGCGCTCCGCTCCAAGCGAGGAGCTGGCATGACCAGCTACAAGTGCAAGAGCGGCATCGAATTCGAGAACTGCGAGCGCGTGTGTATTCATGTATGCAAAAACCCGAACCCGCGAGTTTCGGCGCAGGTTCGGGTCGTGTACTTCTCAATCCGCGTGATCACCCCTGCTTGCCGAGCTCCTCACGAGCAATGGCGTTGATGATCCCGCCTTCTGCGCGGCCCTTGAACTGTGGAAGAACCTTGCCCATCAGTGGCCCGATCGCGGTCGCTCCGCCTTCGATTGCGGCGCGAACGGAAGCCCTGATTTCCTCATCACTGACGGCGGGGGGAAGATATTTCTCGAGCGCCGCAGCTTCGTCGCGCTCCCGTTGAGAGAGATCGCCGCGGCCGGCCTTGTCATACATCTCGACCGACTCGCGGCGTTTCTTGATTGCCTTTCGAAGCACGTCGACCACTTCGGTGTCATCCGGGTCGCGTCTCAGCTCGATGCGCCGATTCTTGACCTCGGATATGACAGTGCCGAGAAGTAGCGTGGCAGGCTTGTCCTGCGCTTTTCGCGAGGCGTTCAGGTCACCCTGCAACCGCGCGAGAAGCTCAGACACTATGTCAGACCCGTCTGGTACGGCGATTCTTGCGCATCGCCGTGTTCAGCTTGCGCTTGCGGCGCTCGCTCGGCTTCTCGTAATGACGGTGCTTGCGAAGATCGGAAAGGATGCCCGCTTTCTCGCACTTCTTCTTGAAGCGCTTCAGCGCGCGCTCAAAATTCTCGTCGTCATGGATAATGACTTCCGACAAAATCTACTTCCCCCCTTCGTAGCGCTCTGGTTAAGGCGCCGGCTAGAATATCGTGAATAGACTAAGAAAATTAGCCTTGTGGGACAGGGCAAGCAACCTCACAGCAGCTGCTCGCCATTCGCTGTTCGCTATTTGCAGTTGATTCAATGCGTACAGCGAAAAGCGAATAGCCGCAGCGAATAGCGGACGGTCCGTAGCTCCAGTTTAGCCTGGCGGCCAATCAAGATGCCTTCCTGCCAGCAGGTGGAGGTGGAGGTGTGGTACCGTCTGGCCGCCATCCGCTCCGGTATTTATCACCACCCTATACCCAGCGTCGTCAACGCCCTCATCCCGCGCGATCTGCGCGGCGAGTCCAAGCAGCGACCCGAGCAGTAAGTTATCGGTGGCGGATGCGAGTGAATCAAAGTGGGCACGGGGGATTACCAGCACGTGAAGTGGAGCGCGCGGATTGATATCCCGAAACGCAACTGCGTCAGCATTTTCGGCGACGAACGCGGTCCGGATGTCGCCGTTCGCGATCTTGCAAAAAATGCAGTCCTGGCTCACGCATCCTCCTCGTCATTCACGACGTTGCCCAGCATCGCACGTACAATTGCGAGGCCGGCGATAGCGGCTGTCTCGAATCGCAATGTCGGGCCCGCAATCGAGACCGGCGTGAAGCCGCTGGCAACCATTTCCTGTTTCTCCCGGTCGTCGAAACCGCCTTCAGGCCCGACCGCCAGCGCAACAGGAAGCACCAGGCTCGCGCTGATCAACGGCTGGTTTGCATGAGCGTCGAGCAGGAGGCGGGTCCCCGAAGGGGCTGCAGCAATCGCGCGCGTTACCGGAGCCGATGGGTGTATCTCGGGGAGCCACGCACCACCGGACTGCGTCAACGCTGAGATCATTCTGGATTTCAGTCGCGATTGGAACGCGGGGCCATCGCCGGCAGGGCCTACACTCCGGGATCGCCGCCAGATGACCGGCCTCCAACTCGTCGCCGCCAGCTCCGTGCATTTCTCGGCAAGCATCAGCATGCGGTCGCGGTCGGCGACCGGCGCCAGAACGTGCACTGCCGGGAACGCCGCGACATCCCAGACTTCCGTAACGTCGATGGTGAGGGAGCGCTTTGCCGTTCTGGATATCACTCCTCGAGCTGCCGCTCCAGCGCCATCCCTGAGACCAACTGCTTCCCCAGGCCCAATTCGCAGAACGCGGGCGTGCTGCGCGGCTTCGTCCCCCAGGGTGATCGCGCTCCCCGGGACGAATGCATCTGGCGCAAAGAACGTTACTGCGGGCGCTCGATCAGAACGCTCCACCACCCGGCCTCCTCATCCTCTGACAGGACAGTCCAGCCACCGACCCCGAGCTCATCGAGCATTCGCGTTTTCTCCTCGACGAGAATCCCGGAAAGTATGGCATTTCCGTTTGGGGCAAGCGAATCGCGGATGGTTGGGAGCAGCTCGATCAGAACCGACGAGATGATGTTCGCAAGAATCAGCTCGACTGGTGCAACCAGTGGCAGCAGCGCCCCTGCATCGCCCTCGAAGACAAATACGCGATCGGCAACCCCGTTCACATCGACATTCAGTTCAGCGTTGCCGATGGCGTCGTGATCGATCTCGATGGCAAACACCTTCATGGCGCCGAGTCGCGCAGCGCAGATCGCGAGTACCGCGCTACCCGCGCCGATGTCGGCTACCATTTGCGGGACACGCGGCAATACCTGCATCAACCGGATTACGCCGCGTGTCGTTGCATGCTCCCCGGTGCCGAATGCCATCGCTGGATCGATAATCACCTGCATCGGATCGCCGTCATTCGCCAGCCAGGGTGGCACCAGGCTCACTTTCCCAAGGCGATGGGCTCCTACAGAAGCGCGCCATGCACTCCAGTCCACCGATGGCGCCTCCGTCACATCGATGCGTGCTGCCGCATCGAGCGCCTTTACAACGGCAACAACCGACGCGACGTCATAACCCGGCGGAAAATGCGTGACGAGCGAACCACCATCTTCCTGAACGCCCTGGGACCCGGCTTCGAAGAGCGCCGCCGATATGATTTGTGGGTCGAGCGTGGGAGTGATGCGCAGCGCTGTCCACGGCCGCAGCCGCGTCGCGGTTGTCGTTCCCGCATCGTCCCCGTTCACGCTCCGAGTGATTCTTTGACTTTCGACCAGAAACCTTTTTCCCGACGCTGCTGGGGAGCAACCTGTATCTCGCCCAGGCGCTTGATCAAAGTTTCTTCCTCGGAAGTGAGCTCCTCTGGCGTATAAAGCTGGAGTCGGACGTGCAGGTCGCCGACACCCGAAGCGTTCACCCGCGGAAGGCCTCGGCCGCGAAGATGAAACACCTGCGCACTTTCAGTTCGCGGTGGAACGTGCAGCGTAACGCTGGCGCTGACTGTCGGTACTTCGACGTCGGCTCCGAACACGAGTTGCGCATAAGTGACGAGCACTTCGCAGTACAGATCTTCTCCGTCGCGCTCGAAGCGTGGATCTTCCTCGACTTCGAAGACGACGAGGATGTCACCCTTTCCCCCACCGCGCGGTCCAACGTTGCCGACCCCGCGCATCGTCATGTACTGTCCAGTCGCAACTCCAGGCGGCACCTTGACGGCGACATTCTCTTCCTGCCGCACGCGTCCCTCCCCGCGACACTTTCGGCACGGCGACGCTATGATCGTCCCCTCGCCTGCACAGGTTGGGCATGGCGTCACGCTGATCACCTGGCCGAAAAACGACTTCTGAGCGCGGCGGACTTCGCCTGCTCCAGCGCAGGTCGTGCACCTGTTCGCCGACGTTCCAGCTTCGGCTCCGCTTCCCTCGCACTTGTCACAAGTAGCGAGCAGCTTCACCATCACCGTCTTTTCGACGCCGGACTCAACCTCGGAGAGTTTGAGAGGCATGGTGATCCGAATGTCCGATCCCGTTCGCGGCCCCGATTGCCCACCGCGGCCGCCTCCGCCGAAGAGATCACCGAACCCGGACATCCCACCGAGGTCGCGCATGAAAATGTTCAGCGCCTCGGCAAGGTCGACGTGATGGTAGCCGGCAGCGCCGCCGCGCAACCCGGCCTCACCGTATCGATCATACATCGCGCGCTTTTCCGGATCACGAAGCACGTCATACGCTTCGGTGATCTCCTTGAATTTTTCTTCGGCCTCGCGTGCCCCGTTGTTCCGGTCGGGGTGATAGGTCATCGCGAGCTTTCGATAAGACTTCTTGATATCGTCGTCCGAGGCATTTCTCGGAACACCGAGCGTGTTATAAAAATCGGCCATCTGTGGCTGTCTTAATCCAGTAGATCAGTGAGAAGTCGCGACGTGTGCGTCACGAGCGAGATCACCTTGTCGTACGGCATTCTCGTCGGACCAATCACGCCGATGACGCCGGTCACGGCGCCTGAGCGATACTGCGCAGTTACGATTGTGAAATTCTCGAGCGTCGGATCACGATGCTCGTTACCGATACTGATTGTGATTCCCGGTTTGTCGCTCCGGCTGCGGAGCAGGTCGCCCAGGTCCTGGCGAGTTTCCGTAAGCGCCACGAGCTTGCGCATGTTGTCGAGATTGGCAAACTCAGGCTGCTCAGCTAGAAGTGAGGGCTGGCCGAGCAGTACGTTGTCATCACGCTCGGTGGCACTCTCGAAGAGCTGTTCTCCCTCCTCGATAAAGATATTGAGGAGCTCGGCTGCATCACGGGTAGGCCCGGTGTCACGCAACCGGTCTGCAAGCGACGTGCGTATCTCGCGAAGCGTGAGGCCTGAGATGCGTTCATTCAGCACGTTCGTAACCTCGGCAATCGCAATGTCGGCGATCTCGGCACGCGACTCCACGAAAATCGTCCGGACCGCGCCGCCGGATAATGTCAACGCTACGAGAAGTTGCTCCGACGACAGTTTGACGAGATCGAGGCGCTCCACAACGCTGTTGTCGAGCCGCGGCCCGAGCGCAACCCCAAGCTCCTGGGTGATGACGCCGAGGCTCTGAGCAGCCCTTCGCAGAATCGACTCGACTGCCGATCCTCCGTTCGCTATACGCGCATTGAGTTGATCTCGCTCGACGAGCCCGAGCTCCGGAAGCGGCATCAACGAATCGACGTACACGCGATACGCGACATCCGTCGGCACACGCCCCGCAGAGGTGTGCGGATGGTAGAGCAATCCCTTGTCTTCGAGGTCGCTCATCGTGTTCCGAATGGTGGCCGGCGAAACGCCAAGCCCAAACCTGCGCGCGATCGCATTTGATCCTGCGGGCTGCGCGGTTTCTACATACGATTGGATGACCGCCTCGAGGACTCGGCGCTCGCGCTCAGTCAGCTCGGGAAACGGCATAAGTTCAAACGTAGCAATGATTTCAAAAACCTGTCAACCCGGCGGCAAGTGAATCGAGACGAAGCCAGCCCTCTGGAGTCAGGCGCACGACTCCATCGTCGATGCTGGCCCAGCCCGGTGCGAGCCACCTTTTCGCCGTCTCGAGGTCTGAAGACCCTGGCGTCAGCCCTCGTGTCGTCCGGAGCCCCAGGTACACCCGCTCGGCCGCACGATTTGATTCGGTCAACAATTCCCTGCTCTCAGTGACCGGTACGCCCGCATCGAGTCGTCGGATCCATTCAGCGTACGCGCGAACGTTCCACTGGCGAGCCTCCCCGTCGAATGAATGCGCAGACGGCCCGAGCCCCAGGTAGGCCGCGCCCGTCCAGTATGCTGAGTTGTGTCGGGACTCCATGCCCGGCAGTGCAAAGTTCGAGACCTCGTAATGCTGGTATCCGAGGGCCGAGCCCTTTGAGTCAGCAAGAAGAAAGTCGCCCGCGTAAAGATCTTCGTCAGCGGCGTTGAGACTTCCGCGGGATTGCCATCTCGCAAGTGGAGTGGATGGCTCGATCGTGAGGCCGTACAGGGAAATGTGAGGTGGCTCGAGTGCCAGCGCCTGATCGAGGTCCCGCTCCCATGATCGATTCAGCTCACTTGGCAAAGCAAAGATGAGATCGACGGAAAAGTTGGTGATTCCACCGTTGCGGGCGACATCGATTGCCCGCGCAGCATCTCCCGCCGTATGCACCCGATGCATCCAGGCGAGCACTGCATCGTCGAAGCTTTGAATCCCGATCGAGAGTCGATTGACTCCTGCGGCGCTCCACGCTGCAATCGACTCTGCCGAAATGTCCTCAGGGTTAGCCTCGATGGTTACTTCCGCGCCACCTGCAACCGTGAATTTTGAGCGAATGATTTCGAGCAGTCGCGAAATGCCATCGGGGCCGAGCTTGGATGGTGTTCCGCCCCCCAGGTAGACGGTTTCGAGCGGCGTTATGGGAGTCAGAGCTGCAATTTCGAGTGCAATTCCTCTCAGGTACTCATCGACAGGCACCGTTCGCCTGACGGCAATCGAGAAATCGCAGTACGAACATCTGCGAGTGCAGAACGGAACGTGAACGTAGAGGTGTGATGCGGGCACTTCTCAATATAGGAACAACCCCAGGGGCAACGGATTTGACGGATAACAACGGATTCGACGGATCAACACGCCCAGGGGGGCAAAGTGGCCCGTGAATACGGGTTTCTTGTGGCGTTTCTACGTCGTTTACAAAAACAGAAAAGCTTTTAACTGAGGGCGCGCTTTCTGACTCAGAATCCACCAGCCGCCGCGCCGCTTGATCCGTCAGATCCGTTGTTTTCCGTCAGATCCGTTACCCATGGGTTTCCGTTTGCTTAGAGAGACCGTCTACGCACCTCGCCTGTCAGCAGACACTCGACCAAGCCCTGAATCTCGAGAGATGTGATCGACGCCAGGCAATCACGCGTGGTGATATGACACTTGATCGCCAACGAGTCAGCCTCGAGCGGCCCTGCAGCCAGCGCCTTCCAGACCTTTCCATCTTCAACGGAGAGATGATCAGGCTCCTGCTCATCCGGAGATGCGATACCAACCATCGCCAACGCATCCGCCACTGAGGCGATGACGCTCGCGCCATCCCGGAGAAGGTGATTTGACCCCGCGCTTTGCGGCGAGTCGATAGGACCAGGCACGCATGCAACGGCGCGCTCGAGTGCCCTCGCGTGCCTGGCTGTGATCAGTGCCCCGCTCTTATGGCCGGCTTCGACGACGATAGTCACCGGCGCAAGCGCCGCTATGATTCTGTTTCGCTTGGGAAAAGTCCCTTTGAACGCCGCTGAACCCGGCGGATACTCTGATACCACGCATCCCTTTTCGGCGATCATCCGGTGGAGCTCACGATGACCTCGCGGATACGGAACGTCGACGCCAGTGCCCAGCACTGCGACGGTCCTGCCACCTGATTCGATCGCGGCGCGATGGGCAGCGGCGTCGATTCCCCGCGCCATGCCACTGACAACCGAAACCCCCGAACGGGCGAACGCGGAGGCCAGCGAGCGCGTTACCCTAAGGCCGTAACTGGTGGCGTTCCGGGTGCCCACGATGGCAACGGTGTGCGGTCGCATATGCGACGGATCCCCAATGAAGAACAGTTGCCGCGGCATGCCACTCTTCAGATCCTCGAGCTGGGGAGGATAACCGTTCGCCTGCGGGCCGAGAACGTTTACTTCCACTGCTCGCAAGATGATTGAGGTGCGGTGACCTAAGGTAGTATCGATACAGAGCTTACAGACTCTGCCGCAATTGCCTTGTTGAGCTTTTGAAGCTCCTTCCACCAGCCAGCGAGCAGCGTGTCGATTCCCGTCCGTCCTGCTCCGCTGACCGCAAAAAGTGCGAATGCCTCGGGGGCCTCGATGGGTGGGATGTAGTCCTCTCCGAACAGATCCATCTTCGTGAAGACGACACAGTGCGGACGTAGCGCCAGCTCCTCCGAATAGGCCGCCAATTCGTGCCTCAGCTGGTCATACTCCTGCTGCCAGTCCATGGCATCGATCGGGATCAGGAAGGCGAGCATGCGTGTCCGTTCGATGTGGCGGAGAAACTGCAGGCCCAGCCCCTTCCCTTCGTGAGCGCCTTCGATGATTCCAGGAATATCCGCGACCACAAATGTCCGGTGGTCGCTGAGTTGAACTACCCCCAGATTCGGAGCCAGCGTCGTGAAGGGATAGTCAGCGATTTTCGGGCGAGCGGCAGATATCACCGAAAGGAGCGTCGACTTACCCGCATTCGGCTGACCGACGAGCCCGACGTCTGCGATGAGCTTGAGCTCCAGCTCGAGCGTGCGCGCCTCGCCCTCCTCTCCGGGCTGCCACTCGCGGGGCGACTGATGCGTCGCCGTGGCAAAAAATGCGTTGCCTTTCCCACCACGACCGCCTTTCGCGACGATTGCCTCCTGCCCGCTCTCAAGGATCTCGACAATGATCTCCCCGGTGCTCGCATCGCGAACGATCGTGCCGGGGGGTACCGGCAGGACGACGTCGGCGCTCGAGTGGCCGCTTTTGTTCGAGCCCGACCCATGGTCGCCACGCTCCGCTGCCCAGCGATCGCGATACGTATAGTCGAGCAGCGTCGCAAGATTGCTGTCTCCGCGAACGATGATATCACCGCCGCGCCCTCCATCTCCACCGTCCGGGCCGCCCATCGGGACACGGAACTCCCGGCGAAACGATGTGTTTCCCGAACCGCCTGTACCCGCTTCGACCTTCACAATTACGCGGTCAACGAACATTGCTTGTCTCCTTGCGCGCAGGCGGGTGCCGCCTCGTCAAGACATGTGCGAGAAGCCCCCGGGCGCGCGCCAGATCAGGCGCCACCACGAGATCGACGAGAGAGTCGAGCGCTCCGCGTATTTCATCCGCGGCTGCTCCGGCGTTCAACGCACCGTGAAGGTGCGAGTGGAGCTGGCGCTGCTGCCCTGCCGCGGCGCAGGCCGCAACAACGCAGAGCTCGCGCGTCTTCAGGTTGAGTTGCGGCCTGGACAGCACCTTTCCATAACCATCGGCGATCATCCAGCTATCGAGGGCCGGGTGTAGTGCGCGGATGTTCTCGCGCAGCAGATCGTACGACTCGCCATACACCGTCTTGCAAGTCTCCATGCCGCGCTCGATCCAATCCGAATCGTTGCGAAGCTCCGCCGCTGCATCACTCTCCGGGGCGCTTGCCCCTGAGAGCGCCCGCCAGATTCTCGCCGCATTCAAAGCCCTCGGAAAACCGGCAAACAGATACGATTGAAGAATCACCTCATCCATCGAGACGGGGTTCACATTTCCAACTGCCTTCTCGATAACGGAGCGCATCTTCTGCTCGCCGGCGCCGGCAATCGCTGCCGCCACTCGAACGAGATGCCTCGTCGAATCATCAATGCCCGACAATTTCACGTTCCTGAGGGTTCAGGCGGCATCCCATGCTCGCCCGGGTAATCAGATTACTGCCGCCGAAGCCGCAGAGTGCGAACGCTTGCGCGCCCGATCACGGATTTTCGTTTCCCCGACAACTTCCCCGCGAGTATTTCTCACCGGTTTCGAAAGATACTCGCTAAGGCGGTGCGGAAGCGGTTCCGGCAACGCGTCGAGGTCCTTCAACAGTTGTACCATCGCCGGGTGCTGCGCGCGCGGATTCCCGTCTTCGACCTTGATCGCCATGCCAATCGCACTATCGACGATCAGAGCTGAATGCACTCCTTCGGCACCCACTTTCGTAATGACACCGCCGTTAGTCTCTTCGATCACCATTGAATCGAAACGCTCGGTTCCGCCGATAAGAAACGGATTGCGTGTGATCGCGTTGACGATTCGTGACGGAATTTCTTCACCCTTGCCAGCGGCGGCAGCGAGGCGAGCATATGCCCGGGCCATGCGCTCGAGCGAAAGACCAAATACAACGACACCGCAACCGTCGACTGCAATTCCCAGCTGGGAGGGACGCGAGTCGCTCCATAGCGCTACCTGGTTCAGCATCGCCTGCTGAACGGGATGGTCGGGCTTCTCGTAGTCCTTGATGGGCCAGCCCTTGTGAATTGCCAGGGCGAGCATGGCAGCGTGTTTGCCCGAGCAGTTGTTGTGGGTTCGCCGGATACGCGAGCCTGCTTCACGGACAATTCGTGCGCCGCGCGGCGACAGCGGCTCAAATGGCCCGCATGCGAGGTCGCCCTCTTCGAGGCCGAGGGCGAGAAGCATTCGCTCGACGATCGCCACGTGCTCGGGTTCGCCGCCGTGCGAAGCGCATGCTAATGCAAGCTCTTCGTCACCCCAGCCGAGTGCATCGAATCCACCTGACTCGAGGAGCGGGATAATCTGGAACGGCTTGGCGCAGGATCTCCACCATGTATTCATGTCTGGATTGCCTGCCGAACTAACCAGCCGGTCGCACGCATCAACTACTGCGGCGTGCACCCGGTGATGCGATTCTACCGCATTTCCGCGCGTGACGACGACATCGAGCTCATGTAATACCATTACCTCCTAAAATACCGAGATGAGCCCCTTTGTGTACCGCCTCGGGTCTCTTCGCACATCGGTCAGCACCGCGTTCAGGGATGTGACCGCCTGGAGGAGCTGGGTATACATCTCATCGTCGTTGAAGAGCTTGCTCATCGTGCCGGTACCGCGCTGCATGTTGCCCACAAGCGTGTCGACGCCAGAGACCGCAGACACCAGTCGATTATAGAGTTCGTCATCGCGCAGCATCTTGCCGATCGAGCCGTTCGGCGACGACACTCCAGCACCCAGCTGGGCGACGAGGGTGTCGGCCGACATCAGCATACGATTGAGATTGTTGTATATGGCAGGATCGTTGAGAAGCTGACCCACGGTCCCGCGCGGATTTTGAAGCCGGACCATCAGCGCGTTCGAATTCGCGAGGGTCGAGTTCAGATTGTCGTACATCTGCCGGTTCGTGATGAGCTGGCCCAGCGTGCCTTCACCGCTGGTGACACCGTCGGCGACCTTTTGGAGGCTTCCAGTCAGAACTGTCACCTGGTCGAGCGCGCCAGCGGCCTGCGCGAGGACAGCCTCGTAATCAGCCGCGACACCAAGCGTGATAGTATCGCCAGGCTGGAGCACGGCAAAGCGTGGCGTGCCCGGTGAAATGTCGAGCACCTTGTCGCCAAGAAGCCCAAGCGTTTTCAGCTTCGCTTCAGAGTCTCGACGGATCTGCGGCTGAACTTTCCTGTCGACTTCGACGACGATCTTGATGTTGCGCATCGTGTCTGTATCGACAGGGAGAAACTCGATGGTCTTCACTATCCCGGCCAGCTGTCCCGCTACCGTCACCTGCCCGCCTTCCTTGAGGCCGGCAGTATTGGGAACGAAGGCCACCAGCATGTAGCGCTTGCTGAACAGGTTTGCAGCCTGGCCAAGCTTGAGAATGGCGACTCCAATGATCACGATGGAAACCAGCACCACCGCGCCGACTTTCAGCTGGTCCCATGTAACTCCAGTTGATCTTTTCATGGGTCGCTGCGAGAAATGCCGTTCATATCAGAATCCGCCGAGGAAGTCGCGTAAGTATTTGTCGTCACTGCCGGACATCTCTTCCGGAGTTCCGAAGAAAGCAATCTTGCGGTCGGCCAGCACGGCGATTCTGCTCGCCATGCGGAATGCCGACCTAATATCGTGCGTCACCACGACGCTCGTCACTCCCAGCTCCCTCTGGAGCTTGATGATGAGGTGCGTGATGGTGCCGGTTGTCAGTGGATCGAGACCGGAGGTCGGCTCGTCGTAAAGCATGATCTGCGCGTTGTTTGCCATACCGCGCGCTATGCCGACCCGCTTGCGCATGCCGCCGCTCAAGTCTGATGGCATCATCTCGAGCACGCGTTCGGGATCGAGGTCAACGAACGACAACTTTTCGCGTACGCGGTGCTCGATCTCTTCCTCGGTCAGCTCGGTGTGCTCGCGGAGGGGGTACGCGATGTTCTCGTAGACAGTCATCGAGTCGAAGAGCGCGGCACCCTGGAATACCATGCCCATCTTCTGCCGTACCATGAGGGCGTCGGTGAAGCTGAGCTGTGTAATCTCCTCCCCATCGATGAAAACTTCGCCGCGGTCTGGCGTCAACAACCTCAACAGAAGCTTCAGGATCGTTGACTTGCCTGTTCCCGATTCGCCCGCGACGACTATTGTCTCGCCAGCGAGCGCGCCAAATGAGACGTCCTCGAGGATCGGCTGCTCGAACGCAAGATAGACGTGGTCGAGCGCGATGATCGTCTCGTCGGTGCGTCCTCGCGCTTCCAGGGCCTGGTGTTCCTGGGTGTCGCGAGAATCGTCTATCTCGGTCCGGATCGCCTCGCGAACACGGCGATGATCCGCCGTACGACGCAACGGGTCGCCGCGCCCGCCCCATTCGTTCTCAGGGCGCGGCCCGCGCCGGTCTGCCCCATCGGAGCGCTTGCCGTCTACCGGCTCGTCGGTTTCGTCAGGCATGCGGCAGGAAGGCGAGAAGGACCTGTGTAATGAAGTAGTCGACAACAAGAATCGCGATGCTGGCGGTCACCACTGTGCGGGTGGTTGCGATACCGACACCTTCAGTTCCCCCGCTTGTCTTGAGGCCGAAATGACAGCCAACCAGCGAAATGATGCCGCCGAAGACGAATGGCTTCACCAGCCCGTGCACAAAGTCGTTTGGTATGTACTTGAACACGAACCCGCCGCCCGCGATTTGCTCCCAGACGGTTTGCCAGTAAAGCCCTGTCGGAATGCCAACATACGCGGCAGCAATGACGTTGCCGCCAAGGATGCCAGCGAAATCATTGATGACGGTGAGAACGGGAAGCATGATCAGCGCCGCCAGTACACGCGGCGTCACGAGCTTGCGGATCGGATCGGTACCGAGCGTGTTGAGCGCGTCGATCTGCTCCGTCACGCGCATTGAACCGAGCTGCGCCGCGATGCCTGACCCGACGCGCCCGGCAACCATGAGCCCGGCGAGCACAGGCCCCAGCTCTCGAATCATCGACGCGGCAACAAGGCGTCCGATGTACATCGTAGCGCCGAACGTCTTGAGCTGGACTGATGACTGGAGTGCCAGCACCATACCCGTGAAGAATCCAGTAAGAAGGACGATCGCGAGCGACTGGACGCCGATCGACTCCATCTGCTGCACCAGGTCGCTCCTGTAAAACGGGCGAGAGAAGGCAAATCTTATCGCCTTCGTACCGAGTACGAGGAACTCCTGGAACGACTGGATTTTCCGCTTCGCAGACTCGTTGAAGCGCTCGAGCAATCGGGATCCTGTGTAGTGGATGGAGGGACAAATGTAATAAAGTCCCCTGGGGGTCGTATCTCCCCGGTACCCCGTGGCCTTACGCAAGATCGCGCCCGCTGGGTGCGACCTGGCCGCTGTCGAAAGTGGTCCACCCCTCTTACCTTGCTGACCGATGATCGAACGGATAACGCGAGCAAGGGTCGAGCAGCTGCTGAACGCGGCATCCGGCAAGCGGGTCGCTGTGGTCGGCGACGCGATGCTCGACGTCTACCTGCTAGGCGAAGTCGAGCGGATCTCGCCCGAAGCGCCAGTGCCAGTAGTCCGTGTTCGGGAACGCAAGCTCGCGCTGGGTGGCGCTGCGAACGTTGCGCACAACATCGTCGCGATCGGGGCCGGCTGCGAGCTGGTTTCTGCCGTTGGCGACGACGATGCCGGCCGCACGCTGCGCAGAATGCTCGGCGATGTTGGGACGGATACGCGTGCACTCGTATCGGTGAGGCGCCCTACCACGACGAAAACCCGGGTCGTCGCCAGGTCACAGCAGCTCGTGAGATATGACGAGGAAGAAGACAGCGACCTGGCGGGCGAGGAGACGGACCGGTTGCTGGAGGCCATGGAGCTGGCGGTTGCCGAAGCCGATGCGCTCGTTTTTGAGGACTACAATAAAGGGGTCATCGTCGCGCCTGTAATAATGAAAGGCATCGAGTGGGCAAAGGCGCGGCGTATACCAACAGTCGTCGATCCCAAGTACAGGAATTTTTTCGCCTACGGTGGCGCTACGATTTTCAAGCCAAACCGCCGGGAGCTCGAGTCCGCGTTGGGGGCTTCGGTTGATTTCTACCACCCCGAAGCGCTGCCTTCGACCTTCGCTAAACTCGGAGTGGAACATCTCCTGCTTACCCTTGGCGAGATGGGAATGGCTTTGATATCAGCGGATGGCGAGGTTGGACGCATCCCGACCACCGCGCGCGAGGTTTACGACGTCGTTGGTGCAGGCGATACGGTGACAGCATATCTGGCAACAATGATGTCGGCCGGGGGAACTCCAGCTGAGGCTGCGCTGATCGCCAACTTCGCCGCTGGTGTCGAGGTCGGCAAACTGGGCGCTGCAACGGTGACGCCGGCTGAAGTCCTCGAGGCTTACGATGATTTCACGGCTGACGGGAAAGGGTGATGCTCAGGCTATTGCTGGTATCAGTGCGACACTCGGCCGCATGGATTGCGGCCATCATTTTTTTGGCGGGCACCTCGCCCGCAGTCGTTCACGCCCAGATTCCAGCCGACTCGGTGGGCGCAGTTCTTTCGACTGATTCTTCACATGCGTCGATCAGTTGCAGCGAACAGGACAATGTCGGGCTTCGGCGGATCGGGGTCGCGGCCGCCTTCGTCGGCGGGAACGCCGCCCTGCTCGGCTACATGAAGAGCGCGTGGTGGACAGGTGAAAAGGCTGACGAGTTTTTTTTCCGCGCCGATTGGGATGAAAACTTCCGCGACCAGGACAAGTTCGGCCACGCGCTTGGCGGCTACCAGCTCACGCGTTTTGGAGCTGCGCTGATTCGGAGCGCATGTGTTGCGAAGCCGCGCGCAGTTGCGTGGTCAGCCGCGTATGCAGCGGCCTTCCAGCTTCAGATCGAGATCTTCGACGGCATGTTCGACAAATACGGTTTCTCCTACGCCGACCTGATTGCGAACACCGCGGGTACAGCCCTCGCTGTCCTTCACGAGACGCATCCGCGAACGCGCGCAATCAAGCCCACTATGTCTTACGCGCGCACCGCTGCATTGCGAAATCGAGACGAGTTTGGTGGTGAGCTTCGGCCATCGCTCGATTATTCGGGCCAGACCTACTGGCTCTCCGCCGACGTGAATGCCATGCTTCCACCCGCTGCGAAGCCATACTGGCCGGCATTCGTGCGTGTCTCGGCAGGTCACTCGATTACCGACTGGATCGATCCGCGAACGGGTGCAAATATCCGGGCGAAGAGGAAAATCCTGCTGACGCTCGACTTCGATGCAGAGAAGCTGCCGGGCAACAACAGAATCTGGAAAACCATCAAGCGTCAGCTGAGTTACGTCCACCTGCCGTCCCCTGCCCTTCAGATATCGCCTGACGTGAACTTCATTCCATGGTACAAGTGAGAGTCGCGGTCTCGATTGCCGCGCTGTGCTTCTCTTTCATTTCAAGTCGGCTGCAGGCGCAGGCTTCGCCTTATCTCCCCACCGACGACATCGCGTACCACTATGTCGACGCGCTCCAGTCGCGCGGTCTGCTGACGAATCTGTCGACGCTGCAGCGACCCTACTACGCGCACGTCATTCGCGCGGGGCTCGACAGCTCACGTGGGTTGTCGCACGGGCGCGTGACAGCGTCGTATATCGACGCTCTATCACAGGCGCTTCGTCGATTCGAGCTGACCGAGGTGCGCGACAGCGCGCGCAGGTCTCCGTTTCGTGCCAAGGCAACGTTCGATGTCTACGCAACGGCACAGACATCAGCGCTGCGCGAGCTCATGCGTGCCGACTGGGAGGAAGGCGTCGAGCCTGCGGCGGCGGGGTACTTCGTCATGGGCGGCGGACACATGGCAGCGTCGGTGCGTGCGATACTGGATCCTCGCCTGAATGCGGATCCTGAATTCTCGAGCAAAAAAGACCGGAGCATCGCCGGCCGTACGGAAGACGCGTATGTCAGCGGCCAATGGAAATACGCGGAGGCGACCTTCGGCCGGCTGGCCCGCTCATGGGGACCGACGCAGCATTCGGGTCTCCTCCTGGGTGACGACGCCTACACCTACGACCATTTGTATGCGCGAGTCGGCACTGACCGGATCAACGTTTCAACCGTGCTCGCACGGCTCGAGAACTATGTGCTCACTCCGGGCACGGAAACGTCACGGTATTTCTCGGTACATCGTCTTGGATTCAAGCGTGGCGCGTTCGAAGGCGGACTGAGTGAAGCCTACCTCTATACGGGTGTACATCGCGGACTCGAGTTTTCCCTGATCAACCCACTCAATGTCTTCGGCTTGAGCTGGAAGAACGAAAGAACTGACGGGAACCTCAGCTTCGGCGGTGACATATCGTGGAGGAACAGCCAAGCGGGGATCTATAGTTTTCAGGTTCTGCTCGATGACGTGCAAATCGACGAGTGCGACACTGTTTGCAATGAGCCCTCTTCATACGGCCTGACCTTCTCGGCAGAAGGGCTGCCCCTGGCGGGAGAGCAGCGAGCATTTTTTTCGTACACGCGCGTGTCCAACCTTGCGTACTACACGCCGAATGTGTCAGAGCGGTATTCGAGTTATCTCGTTGGTCTCGGTCGCGGGTTCAGCGATTACGATGAGGTGCGCGTGGGCGTCGATGTTGCCCTGATTCCGCGCACCCCGCTCCGGCTGTACGCAGCACGGCGGAGACAGGGACAAGGGGATTATCGCGGCAGGTATCCGAACCCCGCCGACTTTGCGACCACGGCGGGATTTCTTCAGGGCAATGTGTGGACGGTCACGAGGCTCGGGTTGAGCGGCGCGACCGCGATCGGCCGTGATTTCCAGATGACCGCGGATGTCGGTATCAACAGGAATGCGAACCGGTTCAACGTGGTCGACCAGAACGATACGCAGTTCGAGGGGCGCGTGAAGACAATCTGGGTACCGCGGTGGCGTATTCGTTTTGACTGACCGACAGTGTCGACTAAATTGCACCTCAGCGCGGGCCCTTAGCTCAGTCGGTTAGAGCAGCGGACTCATAATCCGACGGTCGCAGGTTCGAGTCCTGCAGGGCCCATACTTTCCCATCCGCAGGCCCACTCACGAGATCGCTGAGCCTGGGCGATACCCCGTCGACCTGCGAGGTCAGCGCAATGAACTGGTCGATCATGCG
The DNA here is from genome assembly GCA_031426255.1 of Gemmatimonadaceae bacterium. Classification (GTDB taxonomy): domain Bacteria; phylum Gemmatimonadota; class Gemmatimonadetes; order Gemmatimonadales; family Gemmatimonadaceae; genus UBA4720. Next base: position 160,115 of record JANPKW010000006.1, read on the forward strand.
ACGCGCGTCATGGCTCGATACTCGTGCCCGCTTCGTCGACATGACTTCGCACGGTGGCACCCTGCTCGACCTGGGCGCATCAGATGGCGGCACGCTTCGGCACTTTGCCGAGCTCCGACCTGATCTGACTTTCGCGGCAGCGGATATCGAAGGCAAACCCGAGGCGTACCCTCGGGGGACAGACTTCAAGGTCGCGGATTTCGATCGCGACAGGTTTCCCTGGCCCGATGCGTCGTTCGACGCGATCACGTGCATGCACGTGGTCGAGCATCTGCAGGATCCCACTCACCTGATTCGGGAATCACATCGGCTTCTCAGGCCTGGGGGTCGTATCTACATCGAGACCCCGGCACCGAAGACCGTCGACATGACCAGTGCGACGGGTTCGGCGAAAGGACGCGTTACGGTGAATTTTTTCGATGATCCTACGCACGTGAGACCAGTACCGGTCGGAGACCTGCAGCGCATCGCGGACCATATCGGGTTTCACTCGGTGCGGAGTGGTGTGTCGCGGAACTGGATCTTCACTGCGGCATATCCCCTGCTTCGCATCGTCAAGCCCGACAGCCGCAATCGCTACGTAGCGCAAATCCACTGGACCGGGTGGTCGGAATACATTGTGGCGACCAAATGATTCAGGATTCAGAACTTTGCGGATTCCTGCTGTGTCTGACGGCGGTTACATTTCTGATTCGTCTGGAGCAAATCCGGACTACTGAAAAGTACTTTGCGGGATTAAACTCCCGTTGCCGAAAAGGTCGCGTAGCTCAGCTGGTTAGAGCGCTGCTTTCACACAGCAGAGGTCCGGGGTTCGAGTCCCTGCGCGACCATGCCCCACTGTCCCGCTCCATAGCGGGTCACTTCTTCAAATTGCCAATAATTCGATGAGCTCACTCAAGCTGCGGTTTGTTGCTCTTGCCGCGTTCCTCTTCATTGCGCCAGAAGTTGCGGCGGCCCAGTCGGCTTCGCAGGCTCAACAGATGATCCAGGCCAATCCCGGCCTGCTCCGGGAGCTGCGATCACGCATACTTTCCAGCGGGCTGACGCCTGACCAGGTGCGCGCGAGGCTTCGTGCCGAAGGTTATCCAGAGAATCTCCTCGATTCGTATCTCTCGGGTGGAAGCGAATCAGGTGTGGAGAGCACTGGAACTACAGGGGCCCCCATCGACGGGCAGGTTTTCGATGCGATTGGCGCCCTTGGAATAGTCGACACCGCCGATGCGACCACGCTTCGCTGCAGTGTTGAAGCGCTCTCGGATGAAACAGTCCTGACCGCCGCGGACACCCTGGGTGTCGGCAGACAAGCGGGACTCGCGAACCGCCTTCGGCTGAGGCAGCTATGCGCTTCCCGTGTGAGACCCCTCAGCGCTGCGGACAGCGCCCGGTACAAGCAGCAGCGCGACAGTGGATTCATCATTTTCGGGCTCAACACGTTCCGCGAAGCCAATAATCAGTTCGACCCGAACCTGAGTGGTCCGGTTGACGACAACTATCGCCTCGGACCGGGCGATCGGCTCGCGCTCATCCTGACCGGAGATGTGTCGCAGTCATACATGCTCGATGTGACGCGAGAAGGTTTCATCGTTGTTCCGCAGGCGGGCCAGATATACGTATCGAATCTCACGCTTGGACAGCTGCGTGAGGTTTTGTTCAACCGCCTTGGCCGGGTTTATTCGGGAGTTCGCCGTGGCGCTGGAGCTTCGACGCAGTTCAGCGTCAGCCCGGTGCGGCTTCGCAGCAACCAGATTTTTGTGCTCGGTGAAGTCATCACTCCTGGCAGCTATCGAATCTCGAGCGCGGGGACCGCACTGTCCGCGTTATACGCGGCCAAAGGCCCAACTGATAATGGCTCTCTGCGTAACGTTCAGATTCGCCGGGGCGGCCGCACGATTGGGACACTCGATGTCTACGACTACCTGATCAACGGTGATGCGTCCGGCGACCTCCGTCTACAGAACGGCGATGTCGTATTCGTTCCGGTCAACCTTCCGCGTGTGCGAGTGGTTGGCGAGGTCGTGCGACCAGCGACGTTCGAAATGGCGCCGGGTGAGACGCTTTCTGACGCGGTGCGGTTTGCGGGTGGCTTCAGTCCGAATGCATCGCGCCGGCGCGTGCAGATCGAACGTATTCAATCCCCAGCCGATCGCGAGCTTGGTGGCCGGGATCGTGTAACACTCGATATCGCGCCTGTGTCACTGGTCGAAGGCGGTGCGACCGACATCGCGTTGCTTGGCGGCGACGTTATCCGCGTCTTCCCGGTTTCGGAGCGCATGCGCAATCGCATCGCGGTCGAGGGTAACGTCTGGCAGCCGGGCACAATCGGACTGACGCCGGGCATGACCGTAGCGCAGGCATTGCGCGCAGCCGGTGGGGTCAAGTCTGACACCTACCTCGGTCAGATCCTGATCTCGAGATTGAATCCTGATTCGACGCGCAGCCAACTCCACGCAAGGCTGGCAGATACAACGGGCCGCGTGATCGGTGACTTCCCTCTTCGCGAGGACGATAACCTGCGCGTCTTTTCGGTGACGGAGTTCCGCCCGACGCGGTATGTCGCCATCACCGGTGCAGTGCGCAACAGCGGCCAGGTTCCCTACAGCGAGGGGATGACGGTTCGCGACCTCGTCCTCCTTGCAGGAGGTCTCGAGCAGAGCGCTGATCTGCGTGAAGCCGAAGTTGCAAGACTTCCGCGCGACCGCCGCGATGGCACGACAGCTACGACGTTCAGGGTCCCGCTCGACTCGAGCTACATCTTCGAGCGCGGTCCCGATGGAAAATATTTTGGCCCGCCAGGTTTACCCGCCCCAAGCGGCAACTCCCCTGAAGTTTCGCTGGCGCCGTACGACAACGTTCTCATTCTTCGCCAGCCGAACTGGGAGCTGCAGCGTCAGGTTGTGATCGCGGGTGAAGTGTTGTATCCCGGCACTTACTCGCTCCGTACCAAGACCGAGAAGGTTGCTGATGTCATCAGGCGGGCCGGTGGTCTGACACCTGAGGCGTATGCGGACGGTGTCACATTCTTTCGTTACAACGACAGTGTCGGCCGCATCGGCATTGCCCTTCCGGAAGTACTGCGCAACGCCAGATCGCGCGACAACATTCAGCTGCTTGACGGCGACTCCATCTTCATTCCACGGTTCAACGCTGTCGTGAACGTGAAGGGCGCGGTTAACTCGCCTGTTGCCGTGACATATGTGCCCGGCGCTTCACTCGATCACTACATTCGCGCGGCCGGCGGTATCACGAGGCGTGGGGACATCAAGTACGCGTACGTGACGCAACCCAACGGCAAGGTCGAAGCTACCGGCGGCAAATTCATCTTCCGCTCCAACCCGAGACCGCGTCCCGGCAGTACTGTGTTTGTGCCTGAGAAGGACGCGAACGAGCGTCGAATCGACTATCTCGCAACGCTCGGCACAATCGCCCAGCTTGCGGCTAGCTTCGTCGCCATCGCTATCGCCCTCAAGCAATAGGCAAAGTGCAATCCGCCGAGCTGGGTCAACCTGGCGACCATCTCACGATGACGGGATGGGCGGCAGGTGTCGTCGCCCGGTGGCGGACGGTAGTTGCGACAATCGCAGGGTGCGTGATTCTCGGTCTTGCAGCCTCTGTCATCATCCCGCCCGTGTATCAAAGCAGAGCGTCGTTTGTCGCGAACAGCTCGAGTACGTCGAAGCTGCAGGGCGCGCTGGGTAACTCGTCGGGGCTTGGCGGAATCATTTCGCAACTGGGCGGAAGTGTCGGCGGCGATCCTTCCGAGTCTCCTAATTTCTATGTTCACCTTCTGTCGAGCCGTGAGCTTCTGACACGGCTCCTGCATTCGAAGTTCGCAAACTCGCGGACAGCAGCTCCAGACGACAGCGCAACACTTCTCAGCATCCTGCGGATACGGCATTCAGATCCGCAGCGGCAGCTGGAGCTTGGCGTGAAGCAGATGTCAAAGGCGATTACAAGCGGGATGGACGCGAAAACCAATCTTGTGTGGTTCACTGTCGATGCGCGCTGGGCGGAGCTCAGTGCCGGGATTGCGAACCGTCTTGTGTATCTCGTCAGCAACTTCGACCGCGAGATTCGTGTGTCGAAAGCGAAATCGCTTCGCCTGTTTCTCCAGATGCGTCACGACAGCGCGCAAACTGCATTGCGACAGGCTGAGGAGAACCAGCGGATCTTTTACGAGCGAAACCGCGGTTTTGTCGGCGGTTCGCCCGGGTTGAAGTTCGAGGAGCAGCGAATCACTCGCGACGTCGATCTCGCTTCTGACCTTTTTGTCAGCCTCGACCGCCAGCTCGAAGTAGCAAGGATCGACGAGATCAACAATGCCGCCCTGATCACGATCATCGATGCAGCGGTGGTACCGCGTAAAGCGCTCTGGCCGCGATACTGGGTCACGCTGTTTTCCGCTGTTGCCGTGGGACTGCTGATCGGTTTACTGCTGGCTGGGAGCGCGGCGATCCTCGCTGACTGGCGAGCACGCAACCCCGAATCGTGGGGATACCTGCGCGGCGCCGTTGTGAATGCGAAATCCGATCTGCGCGTTGCGTTTCGTGGTCGAGTATCGGCTGTCGTGAACACCCAGCGACCGGCCTGAGGCCGTACCGCGCGATGCGGATACGGTCGTGACGACCACGCCGCCGCTCACCTTTACGGTCTGGATCGCGGGAATCATTGCCCGCTGGAAAATCGTTGCCGTCGTCGGCGGCGTTGCACTGTTCGCCGCGGCTGTTGCCACATTTACTCTCCCGCACGTCTACCAGGCGCAGACAACTTTCATAGCGCCGAGCTCTGCCGGAGTCACGGCGCAGCTCGCTGGTGAATCGAATGCCAGCAGCGTTGCACTACGGTCTGCACTCGGGTCAGCAGACGCAGCACTCGAATCGCCTCTCTATTACTCGAAGCTCCTCGAGAGCGAGGAATTGCGACGGCGAACGCTTCTCTCGCGATTTGCGAAACCCGGTGCCGGCGGTGACAGCGCTATGCTTCTCGAGTTGATGGCGATCCGCAACGACGATGCTGCACGTCGTATGGAGATCGCGAGCAGGCGCCTGAAGAAGGCGATGACTTTTGGCTACGACCTCAGCACCAACGTTGTCAAGCTCGAAGTGAGGATGCCCACGCCGGAGCTCGCAGCGGCTGTGGCACGACGGATCGTTGTCCTCGCCGATGATTTTGCCGCGTCCCAGCGTGGAGCCCGCGCGAGTGAGAGGCGCGCATTCGTGGCTGCGCGTCACGCAGATGCGCTGACGCAATTGAACGTCGCGCAGGAGCGACTACAGTCCTTCGAGGAGCAGAACAGACTCTGGCGCAATTCGCCCGATCTTGTTTCAAACGAAACGCGACTCAGGCGCGCGACTCTGCTCGCCGAAGCGAAGTTCATGGCGTATCAGCAACAGCTCGAGTCCGCGCGCGCAGGGGAGTTGAGTGATCGCGCACGCATCACCGTTGTCGATCCCGCTGTTCCACCGCGAAAGGCAAAATGGCCGCGTTATGGAATCCTGCTGGCCAGTGGAGTAACAGCCTCACTTCTGCTTGGCCTGATGATCGCCGGATTGATCACCTTCATATCCGCGCAGCGAACGCCTCCTCCTGCTGAGACAACCGTTGTGAGGGCGGCCGACCCATCCTGGCTCAGCCGTGTCGGATTTCCGATTTTCGCCTGGGGACTCGTTTTCCACAGCCTCATCATCACCGTTTTGTTCGGACTGTTCGGACTCTCGGTAGATCTCGTGCGAAGCCTCGCTGCATGGAAAGAGATCGCGCTTCTGATATTCCTCGCCTTGACGATCCTGAGGGCGACCACCGGCCGTGGACCGAAGGCGAACCTCACGTGGACTGACATGTGGGTTGGCGGGTTGATCGCGACAGCGGTGTTGTTCCTGCTGATCGAGAATCCCTGGCTTCGTTTCAATCTCCCGCCGCAAGCCGAACTCCTCGGTTTACGCGACGCCGTGTATTTCATGCTGCTCTACTTCGTCGGACGTTCGATGCCGGAGCTTGCCCGCGAAGACGGCGCGATGCGAAAGGTCTTCATTATCGTGCTCGTAACCGGCGTCATTGGTGTCATCGAGCGAATGGTGGTAAGCCCCGAGATGCTCGTCGCGCTTGGAGTTGCAGCGTACTTCCAGGACTTTCTCGGTGTTTCCGCGTTCACTGTAGGCAACGTCTACGGGCTTCCGCTCAACTACTGGACAATGATCGGCGGTGAGCTCTTCCGGCGCGCCGGTTCGGTGTACCTGAGCGGCCAGGGATTCGCAGTCCCCTTCCTCATCCTGTTCCCCCTCTCCACTGCGTGGGTTTTTCTTCGACCACGTCGGACACGCGGCCAGATTCTCGCCTACGCGATCATTGCCTCCGCTCTAGCGCTGACGCTCACGCGGATGACAATTCTCATCGCGATCATACAGCTTGTTCTGTTCGTGAGCCTGATCAAGAAGCCGGTGTGGGCCGTCGCGGGACTCGGGATCGCACTGACGATATTTCTTGCTGCGTTCACATTCATCCCCGGGTTCCCGTTGTGGGTCTGGCAGACGCTGTCCTGGCAGGAAGGAAGCAGCGTGTCACACGTGAACGACTGGATGAACGGGATTGCAATCTTCTTCCAGAACCCATGGGGATCGGGCCTTGGCACGGCCGACCAGACTGCTGTGCGCTCCGGACTTCCTCACCTCACTGGTGACAACCTCTGGTTGAAGTACGGTGTCGAGATGGGCGCGGTTGGACTTGGCCTGCTGTTCCTCATCATCAGCTCCATTGGCCACGCTGCATTTCAGCTCTACCGCAAAGGCATTACATACGCCGAGAAGCGTATGGGAATGACGCTCTGGCTCGCCGCGATTGGTATCACATTGAACGGCATCACGGCTGTCGTGTTCAACTCCATCACCCTCGGCTGGCTTTTCTTCTGGCTCGCAGGCGCAGTGGTCACGGCCATGCAATCGCTCCCAACGCGGGTCGCAGTCACGGAACCGGTCGCTTGATAACCGTTGCAATCGATTCAGAGCATACGCGCCAGACGTCCGCAGGCACTGCACGCGCTTCGCAGTCCCTGATTCGCGCGCTCGACAAGCGCGACGACGTACGCCCGATAGTACTCGGCGGTGGACCGCAGCTGACTCGCGGCACCACGCGTAAACGAATTGCGACAGCGCATCAGGATTTTCTCTGGTATCCCTGGCTTGGCCGACGCAAGGCGGGGGCGGTTGGCGCCGATGTCTATCACTGCCCTACCCCTCGCGCCCCGCTGACTCGCGGCAAGCCACCGCTCGTGGTGACTGTGCACGATCTCGTGCCATTGCTCTTCCCTGAGACGATGACCCCCTGGAGCAGACTCTATGGGAAAGGGACGATGGGCCGGGTGTTCGACGCCGCGGATGTTCTCGTGGTCCCATCGAGCGATACAGCTAACGATCTCACAAGGCTCGCCGGCGTCTCCGAGGACAAAGTGCGCGTGGTATGGAACGGCATTGACGAGATTTTCTTTACACCGCCCGCGCCCGCGAGCGACGTGGACCCGTACGTCCTCTTCGTGGGCACTCCCGAGCCGCGGAAGAACATTCCGCGACTGGTTGAAGCGATGGCGGCCCTGCGCGTACGGGGATACCCTCACAAGCTCGTGGTTGTGGGATCCGGGGGCTGGGGTGACGTCGAGATCGACAAGCGTCATGTTGACCTGATCGGGCGGGTCAGTGACGCGCGCCTGCTGTCGCTGTATGCAAACGCTGCGTGTCTGGCTCTTCCGTCCCTTCACGAAGGTTTTGGCCTCCCGGCCGCGGAGGCGATGGCGGCGGGAACGCCGGTAGTCGCTGGTGCCCGCGGCGCTCTACCCGAGATTGTTGGAAATGCTGGTGTTCTCGTGGATCCGTATGACGTGACTGCCATAGCAGACGGAATCGAAAAGGCGATTGCTCAGCGCGACTTGCTGGTCGTTGCGGGGCGGGCGCGTGCTCCGCAGTTCAGTTGGGAGAAAGCCGCGGAATCTATGGTCGGGATATATCGCGAGCTGATTTGAGATCGAGTAGCTCGTGAGCGGCTCGAACCACTCTTTCAACCGGCACTGCGTCCAATCCCCCGGCATCGGCGGAGACGAGACTATGCCCCTCGCCAAGTGGGGCGAACCAGCGCGCAACGCCGCTCGAGAACACGGCAACGACCGGGACTCCAAGCCCGCCGGCAATGTGCATCGGGCCGCTGTCGTTACAGATGAGCAGATCACATTCATCGATGAGTGCAACGAGTCCGGTCAACGAGGGCTTCGCGATGACAACACCCGGCACTTCGCTTAGCTGCTGCCCATAACCGGCGGGATCCGCAAACGCGATGACGCGCGTACCCGGACGTGATGCCGCTTCTTCCGCAACGGCGGCGAACCTTTCGATCGGCCACCGCTTTTCGGCCACGCTTGCGCCGGGATGTATTCCAATCAGCGTGCAATCTTCATCAATGGAGTGTGAGTCGAGAAACTCGCGAGCGCCGTACCGAGCTTTGTCGGACACAGAAAGGCCTGGGTTGCCCATCGTGACTGGATCTCCGAATGGGGCGAGCAGTCCCATCCAGTCTTCGACCTTATGACGGTGCAGATCGTCGACTGGAATTGCATCCGTCAGCATCGTGTCGCCTTCGCCAAAAGCGTAGCCAACCCGGCGTCCGGCTCCTGACATCGCAAGGATCACGTGCTCACGCACATGCAGCCTGCACTGGAAAGCCAAGTCGAAATCGCGGGAGCGGAGATCCGCGCGCAGTTTCCAGAGGTCCTTCCAGCCTCCGAGCAAGGGGTTCAACGAGAGCCAGTTGTCGGAGGGCGCCGCGTCATCGATGAACTCATCGACAAGCCCGGTGCCATCAAGTATTTCACGCGCGTGGGGCCGTGCAAGGAGGGAGATCGACGCTGCGGGGAATATCGCCTTCAGCTGTGCAAGAAAGGGCAGCAGCAGAACGATGTCACCGATGTTCCACAACTCTACGACAAGTATGCGGCGAACCGCGCGTGCGTTTACAGGCGCAACTCGGTTACCGCGCCCCGAAATAGTTGCAAGGCTCGCGAGGAACAGCCGTCTGAATACTCCCGGGGTCAGGCTATGAGCCATGGAGAGCCAGGAATTGCTTCACTGCGCCTTGCCTCCGACTCGAAATACGATCGCAGACCACGCGCGCCGTTCCGCCGAGCTCAGAACTCGTGTCCACCCCAGTAACGCGTATAGGGCCAGCCCGATAACGATCGTTGCAAATGCGGCCGTCAGAGAGGAGCGTCCGAGCCACGTGGCAGCCAGAAACGCAGCTGCCAACGCCGCGCTTGTCATTGTGAGGCGTTGTCCACGAGCCTGTTCGTCTGAGTCAGCAGCAGGGCTGCCGAGTGCCCTTCGACTTGCGATCTCGTACAGGATGAGATCTGCGGCGGAACGCGCGGCCCACGCTATCGCGGCACCGGTGATCCCGAATGTCTTGACGAGTGCGAGCGTCAATGGGATGTAGAGCACCGCCTGGACGACATTGATCTTCGCCGGAATGTCGGGCCTGTTCGACCCGTACAGAAGTGCCAGCGGGAGATGGGCCAACCCATTGAAGAAAACTCCCACCGTGAGAATCCGCAGCGCCATGCCGGCTGTGGCGAATTCGCCTCCAAGCCAGAGTGAGAGTATCTCCGGTGCGAACGCAAAAAGTGTCAGGCATAGTGGAAACAGCACTGTGGCGAGCTGACGCCGCGCCGCACGTGTTACAGCCAGCGCGCGATCCCTTCTCCCGTGTGCATCCGATGCAGCAAGTGCCGGGAGGAGCGCGCTGAACGCGGTGATCGGGATCAGGAGGAAACGCGTCGCTGACTCGGCTGCGCCCGTATAGAGGCCGAGACCGGCGACACCAACGATTGCGCCAACTGTGAATCTGTCGAAACTTCCGAGGAGCGGGCCGAGTGCCGTGGAGAGTGCCACCCATCCCGAGTAGCGCAGCATCTCGACGAGTGTGCTCACGCCCGCGGGTAGTCCCCACGGTCCGATGCGGAGACTGCGCGTGACCGCAAGCGCGCTGATCGCGACAAGTGTTACGCGTACCGCAAGCAGCGCCCACATGATTGTGGCGAGCGAGTAACCGGCGGATGCGAGGAGTGCCGGAATCACAACTGAAGCCATGCTGCCGGGAATTCGAAGTGCGGCGCTGATATCGAATCGCTGCGCGCCTTCGAGTGCTGAACGCAGTGCAGATGCGGCGAGCAGAACTGGCAGGTGGAGAGCGAGTACGCGGAACATCGATCTCGCTTCCGGTAAAGCGTCGGCTGAGATCGAGAAGACGCGTTCCACAAGAAGCGGCGTGAGGGCGAAGAGAAGTATTCCGGCAAGTATTCCCGCGCCTGCCTGCGAGAATACTGAGGCCAGAATTATTTCACGAAGCCGCTCCTTTCCCTTGGCGGTGGCGTCGGCTACAAATCTGACAGTGGCGCGCCCCAGCCCGAAGTCGAACATCCCGCTTCCCTCGGCAACTGCCCACGCAAGAGCGAGCAGACCGAATCTCGCAGGCCCGAGGGCTCGGACGGTGACGGGGACCAGGAAAAGCGCTGTAATCGCCGGCAGCCCGAGCGACAGGAAATAGAGCATTCCATTCCGGGCAACTGTCCGGGATGAGGCGCCGCCGGGCAATTGCTCGCTGCTCAAATGCCCTGCTCCGCTACTCTCAGGTTCCTGCCAGAAAATATTCCTCGTTGCACTGCAGCGAATATAACAGAGGCAGAATGGTCGATATTCGTACCCTCAGGGTCCATCCCCGGCGACGCACCATTAAGATTCTGAGACTCGCGGCTGGTCCATACCCTGAACTTTCAACGATGATCGCACGCTACAGGCGCGCAATAGTGCTGTTTGCGCTGATATCGATTCCGGCACTGGCTCCATTCGATGTCGCGAACGCTCAGCCGCACGACGTCACGATGGTCGACCTGGCGACAGGAAGTGAATACGAGGAGTATTTGCGCGTGCTGCAGGTTGCCGGTGTCGCACCGCTCTATCCGTGGTCGATCCGCGGTTTTTCTGCGCGAGAGATCGCGCCGCTTGCGGCTTCCGACAGCGCGGGTCCGTGGAGTCTTCGCAGCCGTTTTCGCTCTTCGCTGATCAACGTCGGTGCAGTCTCCATTACAGGCATCTGGAATTCCGCTTTTCCCTATGGTTCGAACGACGGCGCCATTTGGGCGGGGCGCGGGGTCACGACCGCGATCAGCGCCGGAGTTGCCGGGCGATTTGGCCCTCTATCCTTTCGGCTCGCTCCCGTTGCATTTCGGGCATCCAATTCTGAATTCCCGATACTCGTCAACGGTGAATCCGGTCCGCAGGCGTGGAACCACGCACAGTTCGGCGAGTCCGTCGATTTTCCTCAACGCTTCGGACCGGACGTTTATCAACGCGTAGATCTTGGGCAGTCGAACATTCGCCTCGATACACGCTTTGTTTCAGCGGGAATCTCAAACGCGAATCAATGGATCGGGCCTGCCAGCGAATACCCGTTTCTCCTCGGCACAAACGCTCCCGGCTTTCCGCATCTGTTCGTAGGTACGGGTGGCCCAGTGAACCTCTGGCTCGCGCGACTTCACGGCCGCGTGATGTGGGGCAAACTTTCCCAGTCTGATTTCAGCCCTGTGACAGGAGGCAAATACTTCAGTGGGGAGGACACCGGTACCGAGAGGCTGACGACCTCAGCGCAGATGGTGATTCTTCCGCGCGGGATCCCGGGCCTCGAGCTTGGGCTTGCGCGCTATTTCCACGTGCCGTACACGCCCAGCGAGCCGAGCATGAAGTTCTGGACGAAGCCGTTCAAGGTTTTGTTTCTGAAGAACGAATATGCTGCTGGAGACACTGCAGGTTTCGACAACCAGCTTGCCGCATTGTTCTTTCGATGGACGTTCCCGCGGAGCGGCTTCGAGTTTTACGGCGAACGCGGGTACGAAGACCAATTCTACGACAAGCGCGACTTCCTTCAGGATATCGACCACGAGCGCGAGTACATGCTCGGCTTTCAAAAGACAATTGGCCGGGCGCGCAGGATAGATGTCATCAAGGGCGAGATCGTGAACTACCAGGTGCCAACGCTGGGCCGCATCCGTATTGAAAATGCAGTCTATCTGCATTCCCCATTACGACAGGGACATACGAACCGGGGCCAGCTTCTGGGAACGAGCGCCGGGGTGGCGGCGGCCGCGGCTTCGACGTTTTCATGGCAGCGATACACCCCGTCCGGGCGGTCAGGCCTGAGCCTGCGACGAATCGTCAGGGACCAGTCGGGGGATTACAGAAACCAGCTGAAGCGCTTCGGCGAATACATCCCCTTTCCTGGCGAGGAGGACATTCCCGCGCACAAGCGCACTGACGTGCTCGTCGGAATCGGAGTTGAGCGGACGCAGCTGACGCGTTACGGTGATTTCGGGGCGAAGATGGAAGTAATGCAGAACTACAACCGCAACTATGCCGACAATGTTGCCAATATCAATTTTCAGGTGATGGCGCGACTAAGGACCTGGTAGCCCTTTCCCAGACTACCATCGCAACGTCGGCGAGAAGTTGAGCTTCAACGAGGTATGCCGAAGGTCCAGACGATCGCCGACGTTCGGACACCCGCCCCGATTCTGAAAGAACACGTTCATGCGATTGTGCAAAGCAAGGTCGGCGGACAGAGACCCAAAACGGCTGAAGATGGCCCCCCGTGCGCCCGGATACACACTCACGTCATGGTTGCAGTAAGCGACGTAGTCAGGGAAGCCATAAGCACCATGCACGTCCTCGTTCCACCGGATCCGGCCGGCGTAGGCACCCAACTGCCATGTCGAACGCATGTAGTCGGCGGCAATGAACTGGCTCGATGCGCCAGGGCCGATCGACGCGCCGATTACATGTCCCCGATTGGTGTAACCCTGAATCACCCGGTTGCTCGAGTACCATGAGCCTACGGGCCCATCGCGAAACGTGGCGCTTTGCTCGAGCTGCGTGATCTCCGCCTGCAGCTTTACCGTGGCACTTCGCCCTGCGGCGCCCCGCCACTGGGTGCCTATCGTATAACCCTGCGTATGATTTGGGGCTCGGAGAAGCGAAGCAAAACTCTTCGGCATCCGTGTGCGTCCCCATTCCGCGTAGACCTCAGCGCCGCTCGCCGGAAATACCCACCGAGCAAAAAGCGTGAAGAGCTGATCGCGTCCGCCAGGGACAGAATCTTCCTGCATCAACTGGTCAAGAATATCCGGATTGTCCTTCGTCACACCGCGGAACACATCACCCCAACGCAAGGGGATTTTCTCCCACCCATCGGCAGTTGCAAAAACGGATCGAGAGACGCCAACAGAGAGGTTGGGGTCCCATTTGCTCTGTAGTGTCGCGGCAAACGCCGCAAGCGAGCGCGTGTTGTTTGTGTCCAGTGTGTCGAAGTACCGTGACTCGTCGAGCTTGCCCACAAGCCACCGTATCTCGACGCCGCCGAGCGGAGTTGAGACCGGCTTCGCAGTCCGAATGAACAGGTGCGGGAAGCCGGGAGCATTGTTGCTCAGCAGCATCGCATTCCTGATTCCCGGCCCCCACCAGTTGTTCTCGTTCGATGCACCAGCCTCGAATCCCTTATGGGAAACCATCAGCGTTGATTCGCCCATGTTGAAATTGCGAACACGCCTTTCCCCGAAGCTGAGGGGGTGGTCGATCGGAAACGTGTAGAAGTAATAGGGCAGCGTGTATCCGCGCCCGATGTAGCTCAGTGGCGTCAGCGGCTGAAAGTAGTTGTGCCGCTGAAGCCAGAAGAGATTCTCTGAGGCGATGATCTGTGGAGCGAATGTCAGTTTCGCGAATGATGTCTCGACCCTGATTCCCGTAAGAGTCCGTGTACTGACTCCCCTCCCTGCCCAAAGCGCGCTGTTGTTCTGCGACACTGGCATCCCGGAATTTCGTACCACAAGAAATTGCGGGTCGATGTAGTCCCAGACCCAGCTCCGGCCATTCAGTGGCAGAGAGGGCGTCAGCGATGACGCTGACCTGAGCAACAGAGACTGTCCGGGCGTGACTCCACTCAACAGCTGGTCAGCCCGGTACCGGTCGACATCGTCCGACGTCACAAGTGTCAGAAACGACGGGCGAAGCGCCGCATCTCGTTGCACCGGTACTCCCGCTGGCGAATCGGTTGCCGGACTCACGCCCTGCTGCGCTTGTCCGCTGACCGCTGGAATCAAAAGCACAATCGAGAAGGCCACCATCCGAGTGGCGACTGACGTCAGAATCATCTGCGCAATCTATCGGGCGGCAATAGCCGGGGTGTCATCGCGAGCGCTGATCGCACGGAGTACCCTGGACGATGCGAGATACAGAATTGCCGCGTCGGCTGTGACGCGGATCGTCCATGCGAGTGCAGCCCCGTTCAGGCCATACCGGGTGATCAAAATCCACGCAAGCGGAACGTGAACGACCATCTCCACCAGGCTGATCTTCGCTATGAGATCAGGTCGCCCCAGCGCGTTGATGAAACCCGATGGGACCCGCGCGAGGGCGTGAAAGAAAACTCCAACAGCAAGAATTCTTACCGCATCGAGCGCCTGCTCCGCGAACGTCGTACCGAGCCATTTCTCGAGGAGCCACGGCCCTGTGACGAAGAGGACCACCGACGGAACCAGCAGCATCAGAAGCAGCTTCTGGTTTGCATGCCGGTAAACGCTTCGTATGGATTTGCCGTCACCGACGGCGAGCATTCCCGCAACGGAAGGATACACAGCGCCCATTAGCGCAGCCGGAATAATCAGGAGCCTCATGACAGTATCGAACGGGGCCGTGTAGTAGCCCACCGCGGCAACGCCGACGATCGCCGCAAGCATGAATCTGTCGAGATAAACAAGAAGTGGGCTGAGAAGATTCGAGAGGGACATCCAGCCACCGAACACGAACAAGGGTCGCATGGTCTCCCAACGCACGTGAAGATTCCATGTATGACCGGGGAGTATCTGTCTGATGGCGTAGGCCGTCGCGAAGCACATGATCACTCGCGTCAGGAGCAGCATCGTGACGATTGCCGGGAGACGGTATCCCGCACTTGCTGCGACCGCCGGTATGAGAAATGTCGCAATGCTGCTGGGGATCCTTATCGCGTTGCTCAAGTCGAATCGGCCGGCAGCGTCGAGAATGCCGCGAAGGCTGAGTAACGCGACCGTGGCGGGGACCATCAGTGCAAGTATCCGGAAGACCGACACTGCCTCATCATGAAGGTCTGCAGGAATCAAGAACACGCGGTCGACGAGCACCGGAGCGATTGCAACAAGTATCGCCGCACCAACGCTACCCAGCAGGAGCTGACTCAATACCGAGCCTGCGATGAGCGTCGATAATCCCTTGTCCTGCCGCGCCAGTGCGCCTGACACTTCACGAATTGTCGCTGCACCCAGCCCTAGATCGAACAATCCGGAATACTCGAGAATTGCAAACGCGAGAGACAGGAGACCAAACCGCGCTGCACCCAGCTCGCTCGTCATCACCGGGACCGCGAGCAGCCCAACTACCATCGGTACCGTGAAGCCGATGAGATTCAGCGCAGAGTTGCGTGCGATCGAGCCCTGCTTCGTAATGCTTCTCATACTAGCGCGCGCGGACGGAGAGCGTCGCGCGACGAGAGCTGCATTTTTGCCGCGGCAATAACCTCGGCTTCAGTTGGCGGTACGAGAAAGTCATGCCCCGTGCCTGCTCCTACGACCAGCTGGTTCTTTCCATACGGCCGGTGCCACAGGGGGTTGCCGGTGAGAAACACTGCAACCACAGGAATTCCTAGCGCATCGGCGATGTGCATTGGTCCACTGTCGTTGCAGAGCACCAGCCCGCAATGTGCGAAAAGCCCCATCATCTCCCGCAGAGATGTTCTGAACACCGCGTCGGCACTCGGGAGCGCTTCTTGGTCGGAACCGGGCTCAGGGAACCAGATAATTTTTGCGGCGTGGTCGCGGGCCAGCACCGCGGCAACCGTCTCGAAGCTCGGCGCAGGCCATCGGCGCCTGGGATCGCCTGCACCGCCGTGCACCGCCACGATCGTGTCGCCAGGATCGACACCCGCAGCCTGGAGCATAGCGCCGGCTTTCTCATACTCCTCACGGGATACCGCGAGCCACGGTCCCAGACTTTCGGGCGCTCCATCCGGCTCTGCGTCGCCAGCGAGTGGCCGCATCAATTCGAGCCAGTCATCAACGCGGTGCAGCCTGTCGGGGTCCGCAGGCACGGCATCCGTCAACAGAAAAGCGCCGCCGCCAAAGTCATATCCGACGCGGCGGGGCGCTCCGGTAAGATATGTCACCACGTTGCTGCGCAGATCCATTCGGGCGTCGAGAGTCAGGTCGAACTTCCGTTGACGAAGGTCAGCAATCAGCGCGCGCAGCGAATCGAAATTGTATCTGGCCGGGTTGTATTTTGCACTTTTTGCGGTCCACGGCAGATCGTACACGACGACATCGTCGGCCAGACCACTGAACCGAAGCAGTTCCTCCGCGTGCGCGCGTCCAAGTACGGTAATACGTGCGTCGGGGAACTTGTGTCTAACCGCGCGAAGTATCGGTGTCGCGAGAACTAGGTCACCGATGTACCACGGCTCCATCACCAGAACATTTTGTATCGGCGTCCGTGCCCGCTTCCGCGCACCAGTGATCTTGCCGATAGGCCACAGCAGCGCATCCACCAGTCGAAACATCGCAACCTTGCCGCGCGTCACTCTCCACGTCTGCGCCATCGCTACGCATCACCGGTGGCAAAGACCAGCGAAGCGTGTTGCATCATCGCGCTGCAACTTCACGAAACAGGGAGTCATACTGGGCTGCGATCTTCTCCCATGAATAGTTCGCGCGGATTCTCTCGGGGCCTTTTCTGCGGAGCTCAGCGACCAGGTCGGGAGCAGACTCGATCTCCCCGAGCATCCTCGCGAGAACGCTGGCATCGGGCGGAAAGAACAGTCCACCGTCCGCCAGAACCTCTCGATTGAAGACCGTATCGAGCGCGAGCACGCAGTTGCTGTATCCCATTGCCTTGAGCAACGATGGATTTGTGCCGCCCACAGAATGCCCGTGCAGGTACGCGAAGCAATTGCAGTGAAGCTCCCGAATGACTTCCTGATTGTCGATGTGCCCCGTAAGCTTGACCCTGTCACCCACCATGCCGCGTAGCTTCGCGTGAAACGGGCTGTCGTAGTTTGCGCCGCCTACTATCAAGAGCTTCCGCGCGGAGCCCGACGCAAGAAACGCCTCGGCGATCAGGTCGGCATGATTCTCTGGTATCAGCCTGCTCGCGATCAGATAATAGCCATCGCGCTCGACGTCGAACTGGCTGATGAGCGTCGGATCGTTCGACACAGCGATATAGGCACCGTACGCGATCATCGTCGTGTCTCTCGAGAATTCGCGCAGGTAGAACTCTCGCATCGCATCAGCATCCGTGACAAGCTCAGTACAGAACCGCACGGCTGAACGCGCAGCTGAACGGAAGTAGAGTCGGGCAACGAGTCCCCATTTCGCGCGCGTCCAATCGAGCCCGTTGACGTTCATGACGACCTTGTGTCCGAACAACCGGCACAACGCGGCGTGATGACCCATTCCTACGTTGACAAAAAAGAAAATGTCGTAGCGACCAGTGGCTAACGCATGGACGACTGACAGAAAGGTCGAGATGACGCCAGAAAAGTTCTTGCCGCCCGGCGACGGAACGTAGATGAGCCGGACGCCCTTGTATTCCGGCACTCGCATCGCCTCCGGGAAGGACCCGCGGCGACAATACATGACTACGTCGTGTCCCATTTCCGCCAGTCGCGGAGCGATTTCGCCGAACCCGGTCTCGAATCCCGTGAAGTGAAGATTCGGCATCGTCATGCCGTAGAGTCCGAGCATTCCGATGCGGAGGCCGCGTGGCTGCGACGGATCAGCTGTCACTGGCGGGACGTTCTGCGGAGGCCGCGACGTTCCTACTGTACCGGCCGGCCGAGCCGGACGAATTCCCTGACTTGCGCATAGATCGCCGCGTCCTTGATCAGGTCGGCGTTCGGCATACAGGCAGTCAGAAAGTTGGCCGCGTCATGCACCGCCACACTTTCACGCGGAACGACAACTTCATCGCATGGGCTCCTCCACGTTGCATACCGCGCGGGAGGGGGTCCCTCGACAGAGGCATTCAACGCCACGATGAAAGATGACTCCGTATCCATCTCCTGACACGGAATGAGCGTACAACGCGCCAGTGCGCGCTCGGTACCGTGATTTGGTCCGCCGATTGAAACCCACGCGTCGACGTACGGGAGTCCGCCGAAATGCCGTATGTAAAAACGTGAAGACAGGCTTCCCATCTCATGCGATATGATGTCGACCTTTTTTGCACCCGTTTTCTCGATGATGAACTTGACGTTGTTCCTGATCGCCTGCGCATTGGCGGCGTTCGTCACAGTCGAGCTGTACCTGAACGCGAACAACTCAGTCCCGTCGCGCCAGCCGTCGGCGACAAAACGCGCACGCATCGCGTCGAAATCGTCAGGCGAGCCGTTCAGTCCGTGAACGAACAGGATCGGGTCGTGGCTGAGCAGAGCAGCCCGGGCCGGCCCGGGTCCGGTCGAATCATCGCACGAGACTAGCGCGAGGAGCGCCAGCGGCAGCACGAGCTTCCTGATTGACAGCCTCATTCCGCCGCGCGGTTCATTCGCACCTCAGAGGAGGCGGGCTGTCCACGTCTCCGGCACCAGCGGAGACTCGATCTCGATCGGAAGATGATAGGTGAAGGGCTTCGTTCCATGGGCCGAGATCCAGTCGATGATACTCTGGAGTCCGTCGCGCAGGTTGACGGTCGTGCGATAGTCGAGCAGGCGTCGCGCCTTGTCCGCCGAGCAGGTCGCGTAGCGGACTTCGCGCGGCCGGTCGGGCACATAGATCGGATCGAGCTCGAAGTCGAGAAGCGTCGCGATTATCTCGGCAAGCTCCTTGATCGATACATACTCCTCATCGGGCCCGATGTTGATGACTTCACCGGACAATCCGTCCTGTGTGCCCATCTTGATCAGCGGAGTCACGCAGTCCTGAACGAATGAGAAGCAGCGCTTCTGCCCGCCATCGCCGTAGATCACTGGCTGCTTGCCCTGCAGCATCCGGTTGATCATGATGCTCGCGACGTTCCGATAGGGATCATCGTATTTCTGTTTCGGTCCGATGATGTTGTGCGGAACCGCGATGACGTATTCGATCCCGTGAAGGTCGCATACGTTCTTGACGAGCAGCTCTGCCGCCATCTTGGCGATGCCGTACGGATCCACGGGGTTGAGGGGCTGCTCCTCGACAAATGGCACTGGTCCATTTCCATATCGCGCCATGCTCGAGCAGTTCACGAATCGCTTCACGTCATTCGTCGCCGCCGCGGCGAGAATTCCCGCCGTATTCTGAAACACGTGCTGGGCGATGAGCGCGGGGGAGAAGACGCTCAGCCCTTCCGTCGCAATCGCCGCGCAGTGGTAGATGACGTCAGTGCCCTTCGTGAGGCGCTTCATCGTGGCGACATCGCCACAGTCGGCCTGCTCGAACTCGATTCCTTCGGGCAGATTCTGCAGGTCGCCGCCGATCATGTTGTCGCATCCGGAGACCGGATGGTTCCCCTGGATGAACGAATCGGCGAGGTGACTTCCCAGGAAGCCAGCGGCCCCTGTAACAAAAACTTTCAAACCTTCCTCCAGACGGCTGATCCAGCCCGATCGTATGCCTGATACAAGTGAGCCCGCGTGTGTCGCGGGCAACTATCTAATTTCGTTGATTTTCGCAGAGAACTACAGGGGGAAAGGAGTTTTTGAAGTCCCAGGAGTTATTGAAGGAGATGCTCGCGCCAAGCAGATTCGATTCCGGAGGAGCCAGCATCTCATCCTTTGGGTTAACGACAGCACCAATACAATCGCCGAATGTATTCCGTCGTGTGGTTCACCCAAAAAGCGATAAAGCTTGATCACCCGAGTGCCGGCTTAGCTCCTCCGGCACTTCTACTTCAATAGCTCCTGGGACTTCAAAAACTCCTCCCCATGTGTATTTCCGCCTTAGGGAAAAAGGATCAATACGCCCCAGTCCGGCGAACCACAGCAGGCAGCGTCCTGAACATGATGCTCACATCGAGCCACGGTGACCACTGCTCGATGTACTGCCGGTCGAGATAGACGACGTCCTCGAAATCAACGACCGAGCTCCGTCCGCTAACCTGCCACAACCCAGTGATCCCAGGCTTCGCATCGAGACGACGGAAGTGGTGATCCTGATAGCTCGCGAAGTCAGCCTCGAAGAACGGACGCGGGCCCACGAGCGACATGTCACCAAGTAGAACATTCCAGAATTGCGGTAGCTCGTCGAGGCTCCAGCGGCGAAGCAAAGCACCGAGCCGAGTCACGCGTGGATCTTCGGGAATTTTGAAGAGTCGCGAATCACCCGAATGATTCAAATGGGATAACGTGTGCTTCTCCGCATCGGCACCCACTCGCATCGTGCGGAACTTGAGCATCCGGAACCGCCTGCCGCCGAGCCCGGCGCGATCCTGCGAAAAGAACACCGGGCCCGGTGAATCGAGCTTGACGGCGATTCCAATCAGCAGCAGGACCGGCGTCAGAAGGACGAGCCCGAACGCGGCACCGATCAGATCGACCACACGCTTGATGATCACGGCGGATGCCTTGAGCACCGGCGCGCCTAATTCGAAGAAAGGCTGATCCTGATGCCACACAAGCGCCGGACGAACACCAGCAATCTTCACGGCTCGCGCCGGGTATAGCAGTTGGCAACCAGCGGCGAGGCTGGCCTCCCTGACATTCATGATCTGCTGGTCATTCAAGTGCTGGCAGACGACAATCGCTTCGACGTGATGCGCATCGATGATCTCCGGGAGATCACGGATAGTACCAAGCGCACCGTCGACCTTCACACGCCCGATCGGGACGTAACCGGCCAGCGAGTAGTCGCCGCCCGCTGCAATGACTGCCCGCTCGAGATGCATACTGGTCTCGCTGCGGTCAGTGATGAGAACAGCGGGTGCCGCACCCTTGGCCCCCGGCCACACACTCGTAAGGAAGCGCTCAGTCACCAGCCTCTCGGCCATCAGCACGAGACCCGTCAGCGAGCCAGCGACGAGGTACACTACGACAGCGTCGACCATGTCGCCGGCCCTTACCAGGCCCCAGAGCAGAACCGCCGCGGCGAGGAACGATGCCGCAAGCAGACGCAACCTCCCGTTAAGTCTCCGGTGGCGGCTGTAATTGCCTGTGACTGCTAGACTTGCGACGACAGCAACGGCGAAATTTACGCTCGTCCAATATCCGGCGGCGACAGCGTGCGCGATCGCGGTCGCGAACCCGTTGTTAAGAAGCGCACTGCCAGCGGCAACCGCCGAGATCATCGAGCATACGGCGATTGCTGCAAGGTCGCCGATGACGAGGACGCTCAACCGCGTCGCGATCCGCGCGGTGTGCCGCCGGACGGAGGCAGGACGCCGTTCGCGAAGGCGGGACCGAACCCTGAGGGGGGACGTTCCGTACGCGGCCGGAGCCAGGTTCCCACGGCTGGATGTAAGCCGAAGGTGGTGATGATCTGCTAGGGAAGACCTTTTTGCCATCAGGCAGGGTTGTTCATTGAAATTGCACCAACTCGGACGGGCCTCCCCCGCCCCTGCTTCCGCGTCGGCAAGTTGCTGGCCAGCATCAATTTACGCAGTTTAGCAGCGCCCCGCGACAGGGCGTTTCTCATTGCATTCGTCATGACCCCGGGGCTGGCCCTTTTCCGGACACATGTAAAGCCTCAAACCCCTAGATTGTGAGACGCCTGCTGCTTTACGGACCATTGCCGGCGCCTTTCGCAACCTGTCACCCGGCCCAGATGACATTCGAGCCACGCCGATCAGCGATAGCCGCGCCCTGATGCGGGTTCAGCTAGCGTGGACCATGCTGACAGAAATCCTCGTCACCATCTCGGGGATCCTTCTCCTCAAGCTTGCTGCATCGATGCTCGGCCCTCAGGGATTCGGTGAATACGCGCTCAGCCGGCGAGCAGTAGGACTACTCTACCTGCCGCTGGTAATGGGGCTCGGCATTGCGGCTCCACGCTACATAGCGATCGCAACAGCTGGCGCCATGGCAGGCTATTCGGCCTCCGGGTTTGCCACTGCGACGCTGACTGTGGGACTGGTACCCCCTATGATCGTTGTCGCGACGTTCAACCTGTTCCCGTCCCTCGCGTCGACCATCCTCTTCGGAACCGGAGAACTCGCTGCACTGGTTCCCCCGGCGACGATTGCCCTGGCCGGTATCACTCTCCACAGCATGGTTTACGCGGTCTACCGGGGTCGCTCGGAGATGGGAATTGCCAATCTCATGCAGCTCGTAAACCTTGGAATTGTTCCGGTCGGCGTATTGGCCATTGGTGAGCGAACAGCCGCAACGGTGCTCGCTGCGACAGGTATCGGATGGGTTGCTGTCAGCACTGTAGCGCTCGCGCACGTTCTCTTCCGCGATCGAGCCGAATGGGGAGGCATGACAACCGTGCGAAAGCATCTCGACGTATTGTTGCGATTCGGGCTTCCTCGCGTACCCGGTGAATTTGCGCTCGTCGGTTTATTCGCGGTCCCGGCGCTCATCGCGGTCCGAACACACGGCGTAGTTGCCGCTGGCCAGTTCTCCGCTGCGCTTTCTGTTCTGACCATGTTGTCAGGCGCATTTGCACCGGTCAGTCTTGTACTGCTTCCGCGCGCGAGCGCGCAGGCGGCAACCGGCGACATTGCCGGGCTTCGCAAGCTGGTCCTGAAAATCCTCGCTGGCGGTATATTGCTCGCGACCGCCGGAGTGGTCGTTGGGGAGCTCGTGATTGGGCCGTTCGTCGAGTGGTACTTCGGGCCTGCTTTCGTCTCCGCAATCCCAATTTTCCGCGCCTGCCTCATCGGCGCAATTCCGTACGCAGTCTACATTCTCATGCGCAGCATACTGGACGCTCTGGATGTAAAAGCTCTCAACAGCCGCAATCTCATCGTGACCCTCGCTGTCGTGATGGGCCTGTGCCTCATCAACACTTCGCTTCTATGGATGTCGTTCTCGCTCGTCCTCTCGCTCACGCTTCTTGGCGCCTTGACGCTTCGGGACACGTGGTCCCGGCTTCGCGTACCGCGCGACACCGAACCGGTCGCGCTTCCGGCTTGAGCGAATCATGAGCCGAAAAGGGATAATCCTCGCAGGTGGAGCCGGCACGCGACTCTGGCCCTCAACGCGGGTCGTCTGCAAGCAGTTGATTCCGATCTACGACAAGCCGATGATTTACTATCCGCTGAGCACGCTGATCCTCGCGGGTATCAGGGAAATTCTCATCATCAGCACTCCAGCTGACACTCCGCGTTTTCGCGACCTCCTCGGCGATGGATCGAGCCTGGGGATCGAGCTGACTTACGCAGTGCAGGACAAGCCTGAAGGTCTCGCGCAGGCATTCATCATCGGCGCTGATTTCCTTGGTGAAAGCCCCGCTGCCCTCGTTCTTGGCGACAATATTTTCTTCGGGCATGGATTGCCTGAGCAGCTACAGCGAGCGTCAGCGAGCACCGAAGGAGCCACGATCTTCGCCTATCATGTCAAGGATCCAGAGAGGTACGGCGTGGTCGACTTCGATTCTGAAGGTCGCGCTCGGAGCATCGAGGAAAAACCGGCGAGCCCGAAGTCTTCGTATGCAGTGGTTGGGCTCTACTTCTACGACAATGACGTCGTCGAGACCGCGCGGGGCCTCGCGCCATCGCCGCGCGGCGAGCTCGAGATCACAGACCTCAACAAACTGTATCTCGAGCGTGGCGCACTGCGTGTAGAAACTTTCGGCCGCGGGATGGCGTGGCTCGACACGGGCACTCACGAAGCATTGCTCGCTGCGTCGAATTTCGTTTCTGTCGTCGAGGAGCGGCAGGGCTTGAAGATTGGCTCAATCGAAGAGGCGGCTTTCCGCATGGGATACATCGACGCCGCGCGTCTCGAGGATCTTGCGGCCCGCATGGGATCGTCTACCTACGGGCAGTATCTGCGCAGCTTGCCAGACTCGGTGACGCCGGCGCAATGAAACTTCTGGAAACCGATCTTCATAGTGTGCTGATACTCGAGCCCCGTGTCTTCAGTGACGAGCGGGGGTTTTTCATCGAGACTTACAACGCAGAAAAGCTGGCAGGTACTCCGCTGGACACGTCGTTTCGCCAGGACAATCACAGCCGCTCAACCGCTGGCGTCGTCAGAGGACTGCACTACCAGTTGAGTGCTCCTCAAGGAAAACTGGTTCACGTCGCTCGCGGAAAGATTCTCGACGTTGCAGTCGACATACGAGTTGGGTCACCAACTTTCGGCCGTTGGACATCGGCCGAGCTCAGCGACGAGAATCTCAGATCACTCTGGATTCCGCCCGGATTCGCGCATGGCTTCTGCGTCCTGTCTGATGTCGCTGACGTTATCTACAAGTGCACGACACTCTATGACCCGCAGGATGATCGGGGTGTTGCGTGGAACGATCCGCGAATCGGGATCGAATGGCCCGTGGAAAATCCAACAGTCTCGAGCAAGGACATGAAGTGGGCCGGGCTTTCAGAACAGCGGAGCGATCTTCCGCGATATGAATGAGTAATGTGGTAGTCGTGGGTGCGGGCGGTATGACGGGGTCGGAGTTGATGATGCGCGCATCCGATCACGGGCTCGATGTGCGAGGCTTCACCCGGGCCGAGCTCGATGTTGGCGACGCTGACTCCGTTGCGCGGGCGATCGAGGCAGAGTCACCCCGCGTCGTCATCAACGCTGCTGCCTACACCGCCGTGGACAAAGCGGAGATCGAGCGCGACGTTGCGATGCGAGTGAATGCTGATGGTGCAGGAAACGTCGCGCGCGCTGCTGCAGCGATCGGCGCGAGCGTTGTGCATATCTCGACTGACTACGTGTTCGACGGCACTTCGAAAACACCCTACATGCCGAACGACGCGGTCCATCCTCTCGGAGTCTACGGCGAATCCAAGCTCGCTGGGGAGAACGCGGTTCGATCGGAAGCCGAAGCGTACGCGATTGTGCGCACCTCATGGATATTCAGTCATCGCGGCCGGAACTTCGTGCGCACGATGCTGGATCGCGGCCGGTCCGGCGATCCGCTTCGAGTCGTCAACGATCAACACGGGAACCCTACGGCGGCCAGCGATCTGGCTGACGCGCTGCTTCGGGTCGCAGCCGTCATGTCCGATGACGCGACACTCCGGGGCACATGGCACTTCACGAATGCCGGATCGACGACATGGTTCGAATTTGCTTGTGCAATATTCGACTGCGCGGGAATTCATGCCGCGGTTGAGCCTATTTCGACTAGCCGCTTCCCCACCGCCGCAGTCCGTCCCGCCTATTCGATTCTGGACACCAGTTCATTTACAACGACATTCGGAGTGACGCCGCGGCACTGGAGTGAGCCACTTCGTGAAACACTGGAGCAATTGAATTGAGAGGCACGAGGCATATCCCGCGCGAGATTCTCGTCACTGGTGGCGCCGGGTTCATCGGAGCGAATTTCGTTGAGCACATGCTGGCCGAGGATGGGCGTGTCAACATCACGACTCTGGACGCACTCACGTATGCCGGGTCGAAGGAGAACCTCGCGCGGGTGATGGACAATCCGCGACACCATTTTGTCGAAGGCGACATCACCGATGCCGGCCTCGTGACCCGACTCCTCGCCGAGCGTCAGATTGGAACGATCGTTCACTTCGCTGCGGAGTCGCACGTCGACAGGTCGATCACGGGGCCGGCAGCGTTCATTACGACAAACGTCGTGGGAACGTTCACACTTCTCGAGGCTGCGCGCGCCGCGTGGAAAGAGAAGACGGATGTGCGCTTTCACCACGTCTCGACCGACGAAGTTTTCGGCAGCCTCGCAGAATCTGATCCTCCGTTCAGCGAGTTCACCCCGTATTCACCGAACTCGCCTTACTCCGCGAGCAAGGCCGGGTCCGATCATCTTGCCCGCGCGTACCACCACACGTACGGGCTACCGGTGACGATCACCAACTGCTCCAACAACTACGGGCCGTACCAGCACGCTGAGAAGTTCATTCCGACAGTGATTCGTTCAGCGCTCGCCGAGAAGCCGATTCCCATTTATGGAGCGGGCCAGAACATCCGCGACTGGCTGTACGTCGGTGATCACTGCAAGGCCATCGACATCGTGCTGCGCGAAGGCCGCACTGGCGAGACATATCTCGTCGGCGGACGGAGTGAGCGACGCAATATCGAGATTGCCGGTGAGATCTGCTCCATTCTCGACAGGCTTGCGCCGCGAAAGAGCGGCAGATATGCCGATCTGTTGACAAGTGTCACTGACAGGCTCGGTCACGATTTTCGCTACGCGATCGACAGCACACGGATCGAGCACGAGCTGTCGTGGAAGCCCTCAGAGACTTTCGATTCCGGAATCCGCAGAACTGTGAAGTGGTATCTGGATAATCCTTCCCATCTCGCGCGACACGGGTAGTGGGCAATCTAGCCGCGCTATCGCTCTCGAGTATTCTCGTTGTCTGGGCGCTGGTGTTGCGCTCACTCTCCGGGACCTGGCTGCATCCAGGTGCTTTGTTCGCGATGTGGTGGAGTCTCGCCGGAATTCTTCCGCTCATCTTCTCGCCCTATGACCCCGTCACCGCCGGGGCTATGGGCTGGGTGATCCTCTCGGCCATCGTAGTGGGTCTTGCTGCCGTGGCGGGAAATGGGGGATTCCGGACGCGCCTGATTGTCACTCCGCCCGAAGTAAGCCGGGCGGAAATCAACATCATGTCCTGGCTGCTTGCGGCGGCAATTGTCCTCGGCCTGGGCTCGAGCGTGTTCTTTGCGCTGGGTTCAGGGGTCGGCTTGGGCGATCTGCTCGACATTGAAAAGCTTGTCATCGTATCAAATCAGCTTTACGTGGCGAGGTACGCTGAGCCCGATGCTGTTGCCGCCGCCCCGCCCAGGCTGAGTCAGGCTCTCCTCCCTTTCGTCTATCTCGCGCCGGCAATCGGAGGAAGCGTCCTGGTTCTGCACAAGAAGGTCCTGTGGAAGGCCCTTTCTATCGCCTCATTGTTGCCTGCCGTTGCCGTTACGATTCTCCAGACCACCAAGGCTGCCGTCCTTTTTGCCGGAACGCTGTGGCTATCGAGTTACCTGGTAGCCAGGCTAAGGCAAGGGAAGCTGGGCCTTTTCACCAGGGGACATGTAGCAGTCGGCCTCGCGCTAGGTTTTGTTGCGACCGTTTTTTTCTTTGCGGTCGGGCTTGCCCGGATGGCCTCAACCGATACGGGACTGCTTCAGGTTGTTCGCGTCAAGCTCGTGACTGCCGCATTTGGTCACATGAGCGTCTTCTCACAGTGGTTGAATGAATACTGGAGAGGCCCATACTCCCCCACCATGGGAGAGTTTACGCTCGCCGGCCCTCGTGAGTTGTTTGGGATCCAACAAAGAGTGCCTGGAGTCTTTGGTACGGTCGTCGATCTGATCGCGGGCGAGACAAGCAACATTTTCACCGGCTTCAGGCCTTTGATTCAGGACTTCACAATGCCCGGGGCATTGCTGATTCTGGGCCTTCTCGGATTTGTTGGTGGCTATTCGTTCCGAATGCTCGCCGCGGGTCGTTCTGGATCGGCCCCTGTTCTGGCTGCGGCCTACATGACCATCCTTTGGACGCCGATAACGTGGTTCTGGATATACAACAGTCTCACGGTTGCAGTGTTCGCAATCGCAATCCTTATCCTGTTCGTGCGTATCTGGAGAGGAAGTGTGATAGCCGGCAGCTTGACGCGGCCAACAAGGCCAATTGATTCACTCACTTCCTGAGGAAGTTACTTGCCAATTCGAGAAGACCGCGCAATGACAGAGGAAGGCATCGACTCACTGACGTTTCTGACTCCCTTGGTCGAGAAGCGGCGACAGATTGCTGCCTTTGTTATTCTCACGTCCCTCGCAATCGGAATAGTCGCCTTCATGGCGCCGCGGAAATTCAAGGCCGAGCTTTCGGTGACACCAGTGTTGAGCAGCCGCTCATCACCTGCGCTCGGTGGTATTGCTGCGCTCGCCGGTGCGACGCTTCAGCAAGGCTATCAGCTCACGCCGGCGCGGATGGTGGAGCTGATCAGGTCACGACGCGTGCTTGCCGGGGTTGGAATGTCTACCGTCGTCGGTTCGTCAGGCGCAACGGTGATCGATCGCCTCCTTGAAGAGGAGTATACGAGGAACGATCCCGAAGAGGTCGAGAAACACCTTGAGCGGCTGGTGACGGTTGGCACGAACAAAGAGACCGGAACCATCACGATCAGCGTTGCCCATCGCGACAGCGGACTGGCCCGAATTATTGCCTCACGCACGATGGACAGCGCCAGCCAGATATTTGTGCGGACGTCCAAGGCGCAAGCCCTGCAGTTGAGGGTGGCGCAGGAGGCGCGCGTTGTGATGGCTAAAAATCAACTTGGTAGCGCGGAAGACCGGCTTCGCCAGTTCAATTTCTCCAACCGCGCAACGCCGGAATTTTCCCAGGCGAGTGTGGAGCGCGGGCGGATCATGCGTGAAATCCAGATCGCCGAGCAGGTCTACAATCAGGCCGCTGCGGATCAGGAGACGGCATTCGCACGAGAGCTCGAGGCTACGCCTACGGTCGTTGTGCACGACCCTCTACCTGATGTCCTGTCAAAGGTGCGCAAGCGCGTAATCATGAAGACCTTGATCGCGTTCCTGGTAAGCTTAGCTCTGGCATGCGCCGCGGTAATCATCGCTGAACTTTATCGCCGACGGCTATCGCGCCAGGATGATGAGAGCGTTCGGTTCCGTCAGGCCGTGTCGACGCTGCCGCGCTTTCGCAGGCGCGTTTAGGGGCTAGTTAATGAGTCAACACCCTCAAGGCGAAGAACGCGAAACTTTCGCGAAGGAACGCGAAGAGACCGGCCGAAGCGTGGAATAGAGGGAAACATTCTGCGCCTTTGCTTTTGTACAAGAACAGGAAAAACACGAAGTAAGACCTCACCAGCGAAGGCGGAACACGTATCCCATTGCTTCGCGTTTTCGCGAATACTTCGCGTTCTTCGCGTTGAAGGTTTTGACTCGCAGCTCGCTCGCGACTGACACCAACGAGCTGCATCAGCCGCTACGCGCGACATCGAGGTACCGCCGCGTAACAGACACCCCAGCTTTGTCACGCACAAGCTGCTGCACTGCGAGCTTAGCCGTGAACATTGCAATCAGCGATGCGCGGAAAACACGATAGGCCGCTGGGCCGCGGGACGTGCGGAAGAAATACATCGCGCCCTTCAGGTATTCAGGCAGATGGTTCGTGCTGCCGTCACCAACTGTCTGGCTGCCGTAGTGAACAACCTCGGCTTCCGGGTTGAACACCACCTTCCAGCCACGATCATGAAATCGCCGGTGCCATTCGGTTTCTTCTGCTCCGACGAGCGCCACCTCGACCATCGGGCCTACATCCCGAACTGCTTCGATGCGCATCGCTACGCATGCACCGCGGAATGTGTCGACCTCGACAATCCTGTCGTGCGCCCAATAGCGAGACGACCCCTGCCTTGAGCGAAGTACCGGCGAGGCCACGCGCATCAGCGCATTCGTCACAGCCATCTCGCGCAAGCCGGAATGCGCCAGCAGAATTTGCGGCATCGATGGGAAACCGTACGTCGACGGCTGCAATGATCCGTCAGGGTTGAGCAGTTTCGGGCTTACCACAGCCGCGCGCTCATTCCCCGGCGCATCCATGTAGGCGGTGATCACGTTCACCGCACCCGGCAGGAGCACGAGATCGTCGTTCAGCAGCCACACGTAGCGCGCGCTCGCCCTCGCAAGCACCATGTTGTGATTGGCCGCGAAACCTTTCGGTGACGCGTTCTCAATGATTTGCGTTTCTGGAAACGACGCGCGAACCCGATTGGCCAATCCGTCGCCGGCACGGTTGCACACGACTGATGTGGCCCACGTGTAGCGAGAGCCACGCATCGTCTCGACGATTGATGCAAGACAGCCGAACAGCAGCGACTCGTTCGATCCGCTCACGATCGAGAACTCGATGTCCGGGACCGCCGTCCCCGCTCCTGTTTCAGTCATGGCGGAGGTAAGTGTAATCGTATCCTATTGATAACGCGCACTTTCCCCGATAGCCTATCACCCTCACATCGACTCACGCTGCCGCTGCCGCCGCAATGAACCAGGACAACCCGTCAGTCTCCATTCTCATCCCATGCTATCAGGAGCGGCATTTTATCCGCGCCTGTCTCGAATCCGTGCTTGGATTCGAGATGCCGGAGGGTACCGAGCTCGAGGTCATCGTACTCGATGGGATGTCAACCGACGGCACTCGCGACATCGTCAATGAAGTCTCGGCTTCCGATCCGCGCGTCAGGCTCGTGGACAATCCGAAGCGGAATCAGTCGCCGGGCCTCAACCTGGGAATTGGTCTCGCACGCGGGGACTATCTCGTCCGGCTCGACGCGCACTCCGTGTACCCGGAAAATTATCTCGCACTGACGCTGGCCACCGCGGTGCGAACCGGGGCCGATAACACCGGTGGAGTGGTGGCGACCCTCAAGCGGGGTAAGGGATATCAGGCTGCACTCGTGCAGGCGATCACGACTCACAAGTTCGGTGTTGGTGATTCCGGCTTCCGTACTGACGCTGCCGAGGGGTCGGCGGACACTGTCCCTTACGGATGCTTCAAGCGCGATGTGTTCTCGAAGGTCGGGCTGTTCGACGAGCGCCTGCTGCGCGCGCAGGACTACGAGATGAACCGGCGGATCATCGCAGCCGGCGGAACTGTGTGGATGAATCCACAGATTCAGGTTCATTATTTCCAGCAGCCGGACCTTCCGTCGTTTATCCGGAAGCAGGTAGTTCACGAAGCGCCGTACAACGCTTACCTGTGGTATCTCGCACCTTACGCGTTTACGCCGAGGCATGCGATCACCGGCGTGTTTACAGCGGGATTCTTGTTGGGATTGGCGCTATCCCCATTCTCGGCCTTCGTGCGCTGGGCGTTCGCCGCAGTCATGATTCTTTATTTTGCGCTCGCGATTGCCTCGGGGATTCAGCAGTCAATGAGGTATCGCGAGCCGCGCCATGTAATCTTCGCCCCGATCGGATTTTTCCTGTACCACTTTCTCCACGGGATCGGCGTGCTCATTGGCCTCGCGCGCCTCACGACAGGAACGGCGCCTGTCCAGGGCAAGCCCGAGCCATGGGCGGGGGCGGGTCGCTTCAGGGCCTGGCCGGGGACTTCCGGAGCAGCGTAGTCGTCTGACCGGCAAGTGGGGGGACAAGGCCCTGGACCACGAAATACAGGCTGGGCAAAACGCGCGACAGAAACCTCCCCACCGGAGGTATGAGCGCGCCGCGCTCGACCGTCACAACCTCTGTCTGGCGCCCGGCATCAAAAAGCCGCCGCATTCGGTTGTTCGACAATCCACTGAAGTCGGGGTTACCCGGTTTGCCATAGCGCCAGTCGATGAGCATCAGGTGTCCACCTGGCCGCGTCACTCTCAACATTTCCGACGCGATCGCGCCCGCCACCGCCTCGTCCGGGATCATTACGAACATGGTTGACTCGATCACGAGGTCGAAGGAATTGTCGGCAAACGGGAGTTCGCGCGCGTCCCCTGCCCTGAAATCGACGTTCGGAACCTGCCGTTTCGCCATCGTGACCCGATCCGCCTCGATATCCACGCCAAACAGGTTGGCGGGGTCGAAGCCGAGCTTGATGAACGAGATGAGGCTCGAGCCTGTTCCGCAGCCGACGTCGAGAATTCGGGCCGACCTGCGGTCCAGGGGGATCTTGCCGAGGGCGCGGATGTTTGCCTTTTCGAAAGCGAGACTCTGGAAGAGGACGCCCGGATTGCTGAGCATGTCGTTCCGGTCATCGCCCTGAGCCTTGTAGTAGCGCTCGTAAATACCCCGGTTGGCCTCTTCGACGGCATCTTCAGATGGCATGACGGAACTTGAGTCGAACCTGCCGTGAGGTCAACGACATTGCCTTGCTCATCTGCGAATAGCAGATAGCGAATAGCCAGCGCGAGTAGCGCGTAGGGAACAGCTGTCCCCTTTCAACGGCAAAACCTGCTAGCCCGACTGGCATCTGACCCCGCAGTCAGGGTAAATTGCTTGCTGACAACCAGTTGCCGCGCTCGCACGGATTTCGCGTTCGAGACAGCACCCGTATCCAAGCCCTGGCCTTGCAATGACCTCGCCTGCTTCGACATCGATGTCCATACCGTTTTTCCGCTATCCCCATCTTTTCGCCGACCAGCGCGACGAGATCCTGGGAGCGATGACGGCTGTGATGGACCGTGGGGCGTTCATTCTCCAGAGCGACCTCGTCGAATTCGAGACGGGCATCGCGAACTTTACGGGAGCCAGGTATGCGCTCGGGGTCGCCAACGGCACTGACGCCCTGATCATCGCCCTTCGCGCCGCAGGTATCGGTCCCGGAGACGAGGTCATCGTCCCGTCGCATACATACGTTGCGTCGGCCGCATCGATTCATTTCGCGGGCGCAACGCCAGTGCTTGTTGAATGTGGCCCCGACCACATGATGGACCCGGAGTCAACGGCCGCCGCTGTGACGTCGCGGACCAAGGCGATCATGCCCGTGCAGCTCAATGGCCGCACCTGCGACATGGATGCGCTGCAGGCAATTGCGGATAAGCACGGCCTGGTGATCGTTGAGGATGCAGCACAGGCGATCGGATCGAAGTTCAGGGGCCGGAACGCAGGCACGTTTGGAATTGCCGCCGAGATCAGCCTCTATCCCGCAAAAATTCTTGGATGTTTCGGCGATGGCGGCATTCTTCTGACGAACGACGCCGAGATGGCGCGGAAGATGTCCCTGCTTCGTGACCATGGCCGCGATGAGACAGGGCTCGTGGTTACCTGGGGACTCAACTCGCGCCTCGATAATCTCCAGGCTGCCGTGCTCAACGTGAAGCTCCGGAAGCTCGACGAAGAAATCGAGCGGCGCCGCCAGATC
Source organism: Gemmatimonadaceae bacterium (assembly GCA_031426255.1). Classification (GTDB taxonomy): domain Bacteria; phylum Gemmatimonadota; class Gemmatimonadetes; order Gemmatimonadales; family Gemmatimonadaceae; genus UBA4720. The sequence continues at coordinate 193,095 of JANPKW010000006.1, forward strand.
GCGCGCCTGTATCGCGAAGGTCTTGCCGGGCTCGAAGATTTCACACTGCCGCCCGGGCCGGACGACGATCCTGACCACTTCGATGTATATCAGAATTACGAAGTCGAGTCAGGGCGGCGGGATGAGTTGCGTGTATCACTGGAGAAGGATGGAATTCGTACGATCATCCAGTGGGCCGGTAAGCCCGTGCATCATTTCGAGGGCCTCGGCTTACCGAAATTCGATCTCCCGTTTACCGACAGACTTTTCACGCGCTGTTTCCTGCTGCCGATGAACACATCGCTCACTGATGACGAGGTTCTCTACATCTGCGAGCGCATCCGGAAATTCCATGCGGGCTAGTGTAGAATCGGCACTCTACGAAACTGCTTCCTCGCTCGGCAACCTCGCCGATGCTGAGCGTTATCACGAGCCAATCTCGGTTGACGCGGCGGATTCTGATGCGCTTCTGAGCGGGCTCGAGCGTATGATCCTCATCCGCGTCGTCGAAGAAAAGATCGGCGACATGGTTTCGCAGGGCGTCGTCAAGTGCCCCTGCCATCTTGCAATCGGTCAGGAAGCGCCCGCAGTCGGCGTCGCTGGCTATGTCAAGAAGGGTGATCGCGTATTTGGCGCGCACCGCTCGCATGGACACTTCCTCGCGCTCGGTGGATCACCGCACGGCTTGCTGGCGGAGGTTCAGGGCAAAGACACAGGCGTGTCGCGCGGAATGGGCGGCTCGATGCACTTGATCGACATCGAGAACAATCTGTTCGGGACCGTTCCGATCGTCGGCGCGACAATCCCGATAGCCGTGGGCGCAGGCATCGCGGCAAAGATGGACGGCAACGGTGGAATGGCGGTTTCCTTCTTCGGTGATGGTGCAACTGAAGAGGGCGCATTTCATGAATCGATGAACCTGGCCGCTGTAATGAAGGCGCCTGTCTTGTTCGTCTGTGAGAACAACTTCTTCTCCAGCCATCTGCACATCGCACTCCGGCAGCCGGACACATCTGTCTGTCGTTACGCGGAAGCACACCGTGTCGGCTGGGCACGTGCAGACGGGAATGATCTCGCAGCCGTTCGTGCAGTCACGAAGGAAGCTGTCGACGCAATCCGCGCTGGTGAAGGTCCGCGTTTCCTCGAGCTGGTGACATATCGCTGGAGAGGACACGTTGGACACCGCGAGGACGAAGACGTGGGGGTGAAGCGCAAAGACGATCTCACGCGCTGGAAGCTTCGCGATCCTATCAGCCGCCTTGCCGTGGCGCTCGAATCGCTTGGGGTCCTCGACCGGCCGCAGCTGAAGCGCTTCTGGACGGACGCTCACACGGTCGTCGACGAAGCGTGGAACATCGCCACACACGATGGATATCCGCCTGCGAAGGCATTGTTGAGCCGCGTGTACAGCGGCACCATGGCAAGAAAGACTTGAAACAGACTCCAGTGACAACAGGTTACGGAGCCGCCATCCGCGACGGCTTCGAGTATCTCCTCGCAAATCATCCGTCAGTATTCACGATCGGTCAGGGGCTGTGGAGCCCCTGGTACGTCGGGAATTCGATGACCGATCTCGACAGCCAGTTTGGTCGCGAGCGCGTGATCGACACGCCCGTATCCGAGCTCGGCACAACAGGTGCGGCTCTAGGTGCAGCGCTTTGTGGTTACCGTCCGATCGTGATCCATCCACGCGTTGATTTCATGCTGCTTGCCGTCGACCAGATCGTGACACAGGCCGCGAAGTGGCGGTCGATGTTCGGCGGGCAGGTCGCTGCGCCAATTACAGTGCGTGCGATCATCAATCGAGGCGGCGAACAAGGCGCGCAGCATTCGCAGTCGCTGCAGTCGTGGTTCGCGCACATTCCTGGCCTTCGTGTCGTGATGCCGTCCACTCCGACGGACGCACGCGATCTGCTCATCGCCAGCGTTCTCTCCGATGACCCGGTGCTCTATCTAGACGACCGCTGGCTGTATGGCCTCGAGGAAGAACTCCCACCGATCGAGGAAAGGAATCTGGCGCAGGAAGGTCCGCGCCTCACTCGTACCGGCCAGGATCTCACTCTCGTGGGCTCGAGCTACAGCGCACACCTCTGTCGTGAAGCCGCGGCTCGCCTGAGCGCGAATGGTATCGAGTGCGATGTAATCGACATACGCGTACTGAATCCGTTCGACGCGTCGCTCATTATCAAGTCGGCAAAGAAAACCGGCCGGGTGCTCGCGGTTGATGGCGACTGGAGAACGTGCGGGATGGCGGCCGAGGTAATCGCGTCGATTGTCGAAGCAGTCGATCCCCGAGTGATGCGGGCTTCACCGCGGCGCGTGACACTGCCTGACGCACCAGCGCCAACGAGCAATCCGCTCGAGCGCAGCTACTACCCAACTGTCGACTACATCGTACAGCGCGCTCTCGCGCTTGTGGGAGCTCAGCAAGAAACGTTCGAATGAAGCGACTGCTGGACTTCTCTGTGGCCTTCGTCGGTTTGCTGTTGCTGTTGCCTTTGCTCGGCGTCCTCGCGTTAGCCATCTGGCTCCAGGATTACCACTCGCCCTTTTATATCGCGCCGCGGATGGGCCGAGGCGAGAAGCCGTTTCGGATGGTGAAATTCCGGTCGATGGTGATTCGGGCTGACAAGACTGGCGTCGACTCGACGGCAGGCGATGACCCCCGCATTACTTCGCTGGGACGGTTCATCAGGCGTTTCAAGCTCGACGAGATTCCTCAGCTCTACAACGTGCTGCTCGGGCAAATGTCACTGGTTGGTCCGCGTCCGAATGTCGAACGCGAGACTGTGTTGTACACGCGCGATGAAAAGCGCCTGCTGCACGTTCGTCCTGGTATCACTGACCTGGCCTCGATTGTCTTTGCTGACGAAGGCGACATTCTACAGGGCAGTGAAGATCCTGATCTGCGCTACAATCAGGTGATCAGGCCATGGAAGTCGCGTCTCGGGCTGCTGTACTCCGATGCGCGGCCCGATGTGCTGCGTGACCTCAAGGTCATCATGCTGACCGTGCGCGGGGCGCTCGACCGATCGGCGGCCCTTGCTGGTGTTCACCGCATTGCTGCGAGCCTCGGCGCCGATGCGGAGCTGTTGCGGATCATCACTAGAGTGGATCCGCTTCCGGTCGGCGCGCCTCCTGGTGCAACCGAGGTCGTAACGAGCCGCGTCGCAGTCTCGGCTTGAGCGCGGGTTGCTGACATAGGCTGTGCTCCGCTCCGGGGCGTTCACGGTTGCGCGAGCAGGATGTACTGTCCGTTCAACACGGAATCACGGGGGCCACGGAGGCTGTGGGCGCGGTTCAGCGTGCGATATTCTCAGCCCGGCGGCCAGATCCGCTTCCCGCTTTTGTACAAAAACACAACAAACCTTGCCCTGCAGCGTGCGGCCGCTAAGCGAAGAGTGCTTTCAGCCCCTCTCCCGTGATCTCCGTGATTTCGTGTTGAACGGACAGCGCCAGTCAAAAAGAAATATCTGAATCGCGAGCAGCCGAGCGTATTTAGTATCGCTACGCTACTTAATCGCGCAGAAGTCGTCGATAGAATCGCTCGTGGTCACGCGAGTCGGATTCGACCCGTCGGATTCCATCACCCAGATGTCATTCGATCCAGCGCGGTTGCTCATCCAGCAGATCTGCCGCCCGTTTGACGACCACGATGGACGGCCGTCGGCGCCAGGATGGTTGGTGAGATTCACCTGATTCAGTCCCTGCACTGGCGCCTGGTTGAAGTCCATCGTGTAGATCTCGAAGTTCCCGTCGCGAATGCTCGTGAACGCGATCTTCGTCCCGTCGGGCGACCATACAGGGGCCTCGTCAGCGCCGCCCGTTGTAGTCATGCGGAAGACCTGGTTCGTCGTGTTGAACAGTACGAAGATGTCATTGTTGATCGAATTACGATCTGCCTGAAACGCGATGTAGCGGCCATCAGGAGAAAATGTGGGCCACGTGTCGGTCGCAAAGTGATCAGTCAGCCGCTGCGGAGTCGTCGAGTTTGAACCGTCCGCATTGATCAGATAGAGCTCCGCCTGACCGACGCGATTGCTGGAGAACGCGACACGTGATCCGTCCGTCGTCCAGTTCGGGTTGTCATCTGCCGACGGGTCCGCGGTGAGGTTCCGAACCCCGGTCCCATCCGGGTTCATGATCCAGACGTCCTTGTTCCCTGACCTCTCCGATACGAACGCGATGAACAAACCATCGGGATGCCACACCGGCCGATAGTCGCGCCCCGCGCTGTTTGTCAGGCGGGTGACGTTCGTACCGTCGCTATTCATCGTGTAGATCTCGTCGTTGCCGTCACGATTCGAGACGAAGGCAATTCTTGGCTCAGTAAGGCGCGCTGACGGGCCCGTCGCCTCGATGCAGCTCGTCGCCACAATTGCGGGAACTACGAACGCAGAAACGCGCAGCATCCACTTCATTCGAGTGTTCATGGTTACCACCCCAGCGTGCTGAGGGTGATCGAGAAGTGGTTGCTCGACCTGTCGCCGATTGCGGTCTCGTCCGTTCCACAGCCGCGTACGCGCTGCCAGAACGTGTTGTAGCGGGTCAGCTTTGCGTAGTCCGCCCGAAGCCTGAAGAATCTCGTTGTAAGTCCTGCGCGCATTCCCGGATAAACTGTCACGTCGTGGAAACAGCGGTGTGGATTGCTCTTGAGGAAGAAAGCGTCATTGTTGAACCGCGTCCGGCCGAATGTTGCGCCAAACTGCAAGCCGCCCTGGCTGAAGTAGTCTGCGCCGAAAAACTGGCCAGAAGAACCGGGTCCCACCCCGGAGCCAAGCATCTGTCCTTCATTCGTGTAGCCCTGTGAGACAGCGCGGCTGGTGTAGAACGATCCGTTCGGGCGATACCTGTAGCTGCTGCTCTGCTCCACGTTTGTGAACTCCGCCTGCACGCGCACGCGCGGACTGCTGTTGCTTCGTGTGCCCACCCACTGCAGCCCGGTCGTGTAGCCACGGCTATGGTTGGGCTCCGTCAACATTTCTCGCAGCGAAGCCGGGAAATCTGAACGCCCCCATTCGATGTAACTCTCGAATCCATAACGCGGCAGTGCCCAATGCGCGAAAAAGGAAAAGATCTGATCCGGACCCGGAGTCATCGTTGAATCACTACTCGGCAATGCATTGGGGTGACCCACACCACTGATGAAATCGAGAGAGTTTGCGGCAACCCCGCCGTATCCGTCGACTGGCGCGAAGACCGAGCGCTGAAGACCCAGCGTCAATCCCGAGCTGGGCCTTTGCTTCCATGTCAACGAGAAAGCGCTAAGCGAGCGCACATCGTCGGTGACATCGTCATTGAAGTAGTCAGATTCCTTGAGGCCGCCGACGATCCAGCGAGCTTCGAACTGTCCGATCGGCGAGACAAGCGGCCGGCCCGTCCGCAGGAATGCATGAGGAAAACCTGCAGCGTTGTCACTGAGTATCAGCGGATTCCGCTGAGCTGGCCCCCACCATTCGTTCTCCGTTCCGACGCCCGCTTCGATTGGCCCTCCCGCCAGCGTAATCGACGATTGTCCCGGATAAATTTTCTGGATCGATTCGTCGCCAAACCGGTACGGCAGGTCAATGGAAAATGGAACGACGTTGAACGGCGACGAAAACGAGCTTCGATTCGGCGGCAGTGGCCGGGAAAAGCGAAGGTCGATTACGTCAACAGTGTTGTTGTAGTTGGTCGAGTGAACGAGCTCGGGCATGAGGACGATCCGCACCGGCCCGAAGGCCGCCGCGAATCCTGCAAGCGCCCTCACGTTGTAACCCTTTCCCGCCCACAGCGCACCATCGTTCTGGCCGAATGGAAGCTCGCTGTTGGTGATAGTGGTTACCTGCGGCAGGAGAACGCTGAATCCGTTCGCTGGTCGCATCAGTGATGAAGTCGAACGCAGCAACAGCCCGCCAAGCGGCGCCGCGCCGGATATCTGCGCCATGCGCAGATGATCCACTGAATCGCCGCTCACCGTGACCACCGCCTGCGTAGCGCGGGACGGGGGCGCAACAGTTCCGGGTCGCTGCTGCGCTTCGGCTACGCCGGAGAGACCGGCAAAAGCTGCCACGACAAGATAGATTGTAGATGACTGTATTAAACGCATCGATTCCAGATGATTCGTTGACGGCCTGCGGTGCCCGCTGCATCACGCATGGCTCGGATGCTTGCTCCCCGCAGGGCGGGCACGTAAATATAGTTGTTCCCGCACGGGCGCGTCCTCTATCGTGTACTGTTGCATTGGCGCCCCGATTGAAACCTCGATTCCCATTGTGACTGAATGACATACGATCGTCACGCGGTGCCGGCGACCCTGACTCCGCGCAACGGACGTCTTGCCACTCTCAGTATCGGCTTGATTGCCCTTGCGTGGCTCTCCGGCCCTGGCGCCAGTTCCGTCGACGCCCAGTCCGCAGGTGGAAACGGAGAGGTGTTCGTTGGCAGCGAATTCGAGAGTTACCTCCGCTATCTGCAGACGGCTGGGAAATCGGTTCCGACGATCTGGAGCATTCGGGGAATGTCGCCGTCGCAGCTCGACGCGCTCGCCCCATCCGACACGCTCCATCCGTGGGCCCGTCGCTACAACTTCGCGAAGCCGGCTCGTACGGGGCTCGTAATTGGCTATATAAGGCCGACTGTAGGCGTTGTCGCGAACACGGCGTACCCGTTCGGCTCCAACGATGGTGCCGTCTGGGCAGGCAAAGGTGTGACTGCCTGGGCGCAGGCTGGCTTTACGGCACGCGCAGGTCCTTTCTCCGCTACATTCGCGCCGATTGCCTTCCGCTCGCAGAACGCTGAATTCGACCTGATGGACAACGGTCAGATAGGCGACCTGAAATTTGCAAACGGTCAATATCCGCTCGAGATAGACAACCCGCAGCGATTTGGCGATGGCGCCTATTCACGTTTCGATTTCGGGGAAAGCACGGTCCGACTCGATATCGCAGGGATTGGCGTCGGTTTGTCGTCAGCGAGCCAGTGGTGGGGCCCTGCCATCGACTACCCGTATGTGCTCGGCAATAATGCAGGAGGATTTCCTCACGCATTCCTTGGAACTTCAAAGCCGGCAAATGTCGGTTTCGGCACGATGCATGGCAGGCTCGTGTACGGCCAGCTCCTGCAGTCGCGTTTCTCGCCTGTCACGGGCCGCGATTACTTCGAGGACTACCTGAAGCCGGGCCGCGTGCGCTTCATGGCCGGAGCCGTTGGCGCGATGACAATTCGTGGAATACCCGGACTGGAATTCGGCGGTACCCGTTTCTTCCATGCTGCAACTGACAGCACTGGATTTCAGCTATCTGATTTCAAGCTTCCACTCCAGAACCTCCTCAAGTCGCGCATCGAGGCAGAAGGCGACACCGTGTTCGGCGATGACCGCAGCCTGCTGCAAAACCAGCTTGCCTCGATCTTCTTCAGATGGGCACCGCGCGGTAGCGGAGTCGAGGTATATGGTGAGTATGGCCGAGAGGATTTCAGCTCGGACATCCGCGACTTCCTGCTGCAGCCGGATCACTCCGCCACGATCAATCTGGGGTTCAGGAAAGCGTGGCTGAAGGGCACGCGTATGAATGCATTGCGCGCGGAAGTTTTCAACTACACCGCGACAGCGAGTGGTCGCACGCGTGGTGAGGGTCTGATCTATCTGCACCAGCCGCTGCAGCAGGGTCATACGTATCGCGGTCAGATGCTGGGTGCGAATGTCGGAGCGGGCAGTGGCTCGGCACAACTCATCGCGGTGGAGCGATTTACAACTGGCGGCAAGATGAAAGGCTTCCTCTCGCGCGTGACGCAAGGCGAGATCTCCCTTCGTCTTCCCCCGTATCAGAACGGTCCTGCCATCGAGAACAGCGTCGATGTTCAGTACTCGATTGGTGGCGAGCTTTCGAGATTCATCGGCCCGTTCGATGTAACCGGTCGCGCTGTGCTCACCTCACAGGCCAACCGGCACTTCCTCGAAGACAAGTCGAACGTCAATCTCGGATTGATTATTCGTCAGGGCTTCTAAAGCGGAACCACGGAACTACAGAACTGCAACTGCCGGAAAGGAGTGGGGTGAGAACTACCGAGGTGCATGAGTGATCGCGCGCCTCGACAGACACCACTCCGTAGGCGGTTAACCTTTTTTGGTAACTGCGGTAACTGCGGTAACTGCGGTAAGTGCCGAAAGTCCCAACAATGCCGCGCATTTCCCGTCGTTACCCAAGAAAAATCAGCCAGTAGATCGGGACCCTCTATTCCTGGCGGGGAGAAAACTCACGCCCCTCGCGACCACTCACCCCACTCCCCCCTTTAGTTGTAGTTCCGCAGTTCCGAAGTTCCGAAGTTCCGCATTTCCGCAGTCAATCGGATCAATCAGACGCGCAATGCCTCTGAAAATCGCAGATACCCGGAAGTAGCCTCAGCGCGCGACTCGGCGACACGCTGCCGCACGAACGCTATCACGATGCCCACCAGCAGCCCTCCAACGAGTCCGAGCAGGGTCCCGCGTAGGGCTGCGGCGCGCTCGGGCTGAACGGGAAGATCCGGCGGCTCGACGATGTTCAGCGCCGCAGGATCGCGCGCTTCCTCGATGCGAGCCTGCTCATAACCGGCTTCCATCGCGATGTAGCCCTGCTGCATCAGGTACATGCGGCGCGCCAGCCGATCGAACGCAAGCTTGAGCGCTGGAGACCCCTCATACTCCCTGTTGTTTTTCAGGAAGTCGCTGAGTTCCTGCTCACCCTTGGCGAGACGGCCGCGTGCGTCAGCGAGCAGCGTCTGGATGAAAGCGCGCTCCTCCACCGCTTGCTCGAGGCGCCGCTTCCCGCCGTAAGCGTCGAGCTCGGCAATGATGTTCGCCACCAGTTGCTGCGCTACGAGGGGATCATTCGCTTTGACCGCGATCCCGACCACGCCGCTTCGCGAATAGATGCTCGATGACACATTCTCGATCAGTCTGTCGCCGGCAAGCGAATTCGCGCGCTTTAGATCCGGTTCGTCGATCCCGTAAATCTGAGCCAGCGTCTGCTTCTGGCCGCTCGACGTGGTGTATGTCTTTGCCGCGACTGGATACATGACGCTTTTCGCCACGACAAGATCCGAATAGAAATTCACAGACTGCGAGAACTCGGATGCCGAGGCAAATGCTCGCAGTGCTGCGGCGCCGCCGGGAACTTCGACCGGGGCCCTGCTGCCACGCACGACGAATGACGCGCGGGACACGTAAAGCTCGGCGGATGCGATCGTGATGGTACCGAGAATCGCCGTTCCTACGAGCCCGCACAGGACGATTATGCGTCGGTGCAGCAGCAGAATGCTGAGGAAGGCCAGCAAGGAAGTCTCTTCGCGGGGTCCTTCCCTCTCACCAGCCTTGATGACGGTTGGTCCTGTCACCTCAGCCGCGCGTTTGAGCGTGCATCGGTCTGATTCGCTCGACCGACAAGTAGATGATGCTGAGGAGGATCGCGCCGGCAGCCATCGATATCAGGAAAAATGTCGGGCGTACCCAGGCGACTATCGCGAGAACGGCTAGCGCGAGGTTGATGAGCAATATCATCGAGCTCACCATCGCGTGGCTTCTGCCTGCCTGCACCATTCGCTGGTAGGCGTGACTGTGGTGCGCGTGATACCACCGCTCACCACGCGCAATTCGCCGGCAGAGCGTCACGGTCGCGTCGAAGACGAATGCCCCCAGCAGAAGAACCCAGATGAGGAGCGGAATCGCGCCCGCGTTCTCGGAGGCAATCGCGAGCACTGCAAAGAGATACCCCAGCATGCCACTTCCAACATCTCCCATGAAGAGTTTCGCCGGTGCCCAGTTGAGCGGGAGAAAACCCGCGCTCGCCGCAGCAATCAGGAGCGAGACCATCGCAAGGCCGTACTGGTTCATCGCCAGAAGAATTGCGCCACCAATGACCCCCGTACTTATAGCCTCACCGGCAGCGAGCCCGTCGATGCCATCCACGAAGTTGTAGAGATTGATTGCCCATACTATTCCGACGACACCGAGGATCAAGCCGGCCGGCCCGAGGTTTACTACAGTTGAGCCGATACTGAGCGAAGGAAGACCGCCAAGCCAGAACATCGCCCAGGCCGCCGAGAAGAATTGAACGGCGAAACGTGTCAGGGCGCTGAGGCTCCTGTGATCGTCGATCCATCCAACAGCCGCGATCATCGCTCCGCCGCCGGAGAGTGCAAGCGCGAGATCCCAGGGTATCCAGCGAATCACTGCTGCAACGAGGACTCCGCCAATGACAGTTACCGCGATCGCCAAGCCCCCGCCGCGGGGTGTTGGTGCAGTGTGTGAGCTTCGCTCGTTCGGGATATCGAGAAGCCTGTCGAGTGCGTAGAGTCGCACCCGGCTCGCAAGAAGCCAGCTGAGGATCGAAGCGCCGATGATAAATCCCGCGCCTTCGAGCATGACTATCAACTTCTGTGGTTAGCGCGGAACCATTCGGCTGTCAGGGACATTCCCTGTTCAGCCGAAAATGGCGGAATTGAGCCGGTCATTTCGCGAAGACTGGAGGTATCGACAAAAAGCGAACCGAGCACGGCTGTGACGGATCCGGTACTAAAATGGAGTCCTGCGATTCGCGAGAGCAACCCCCCTGTTGTGCCGAGCGCCCTCAACATTACCTGTGGCATCGGGACGAGTCTCGGCGGGCGGCCGAGAACCCGGGCAATCTCTCTGATGAGATCCGGTGTAGACATGTCTTTTTCATCGCTTACATACCCCGTCGGACTGCCAGGCGCCCGGGGCTCGAGAAGCGCGCGAATGGCTGCCGTGGCGTTGCCAACATAGACGAAGCTCCGGCGATTCTTCACGGATGCCAGTGGCAATGGGATCCCACGATCGACAGCTCCGAAGAGTGCAGCCATGTTCGCCTTCATGCGTGGACCATAAACAACGGGAAGGCGAAGAATTGGCGCGTAGATACCGTCGCGTGCAGCAACCACTCGTACAAGTCTTTCGGCCTCGAGCTTACTCTCTCCATAGGCGTCCTGCGGCCGAGGCGGGGTATCGGGGGTCAGCGCGGTGCGTGATTCATCTGCAACCGCCTTCACTGAGCTGGCAAAAACGAACGTCCGAATACCCGCCGCGGCCGCTTCCTCGAGCAAGAGCGCCGTACCGCCGACGTTGATACGCGTGCATTCGGACCCCGGATCGCTGGATCCCTCCGGCTTCGCATGCGCACGGCCGGCAAGATGTACGATACTCGATGCACCCTCGAGCGCGCGTCGTATCGCTTCCCTGTCGTGGATGTCGGCTGCAACTATTGATTCGGTGCGAAGGCTGAATAGCCCCGGCCGGCGCACGATTGCCCGCACTCGCAAGCCGTCGGCCTCCAGTGATTCCACGAGATGACGGCCAATGAATCCGGTGGCACCAGTGATGACGATCGGTCCGGCGCTGCTCATGATTCAGACCGCACGTTCGAGCACGTCGCATAACCGGGCGACTGATTGCGCCTTACCACCCCGGCTCACCATTACATCGCGCGCACGCAATCCCATAACAAGCAGCTCATCGGAACTCATCGCTGATATTTCTCGCAAGACCCTTACCGCCCCCGCGACATCACCGTGGCGCACGTGCCAGCCGATGTGGTGCTGCTCCAGAATATCCGCGACATGGTTCTGAGCTGGTCCGATCAGTAGTATTGGGCGGCCCGCGGCCATCGCGCCGTAGACTTTGCTTGGATGGACGATCCCCGGAATCGCGTTGCCGACTGTGACTATGTGCACATCGGCGGCCGCGAGTGAGAAACGAAGATCTTCCTGTGGCTGATACGGCAGCGACACGATGTTAGGCGACTGCGTTTCTTCCACTTCACGCTTTCCGACACCGCCGCCGACAAACATGAACTGAAGCCTCGGATCATCGGTGACTTGTTTCGCCGCCTTCAGTATCGTCGTGAGGGGATTCGAAGGCCCGTGATTCCCGCTGTACATGAGAACCACCGCGTCTCCCGATACATGCTTCTTGCGGAAGACGTTCTCCGAATGCGGAACAATTTCCGGCGGATCTTCCGCCGGCCATGGCGGAAGGACGGTGAGCTTCGGACCGATATCCCGTTTGCTCCTGACACGCTCTGCCATGAAGCGGTCCAGGACAACGACATCATCGGCGCGCGCAAGGATTCGCTGGTTGAGCCACTCGAAGCCGCGCACGCTCAACGCATCCGGCTTTGCCATCCCGAGCGCAACGAGCTGGTCTGGATTGAGGTCCATCACCCAGTACTTCACTTTCGCCCTGCGCATAGCGCCTACGAACAATGCGCCAAGCGGGGCCATCGGTGGGGATGTGCTGATTACTACTGCGTCGAGCTTGCGGCTGAAAACACTGCGGAGCGCCGCCTGCCCTACAAAGGTGAGTCCGCCAATGATGCGCACCAGGATCGAGCTCTTGCCGAAGCTCGAGAGTGGCAACCGGCGCACGTGAACCCCGCGGATTGTCTCGCGCGAGGCATACCTGATCGACGGATCATCGTAGCCGGAGCGGGATGTGTAGACAGTGACATTGTGGCCGCGGGTGGCGAGCTCCTCCGCCGCATCAGCGACGTGTTGTCCTACCGCAGCCGGGTCGGGGACGTAGACTTGCGAGATGAAAACGAACTTCCGCCCGCCAGCGCTCACGGCGCTACGGCTTTGTAGACAGCGAGAGTCTCCCGCGCTGTGTTGCTCCATGAAAACTTTCGCACGTTCTCCCTCCCGCGCTCCACAAGTGAGGCACGAAGTTCGTAATCCAGGAGGCAGCGCCGCAGCGCCCGAGCGATGTCCTCAACAGAGCGAGGATTAAACAGCAAGGCCCCCTTGCCTGCGATCTCCGGAAGTGCCCCGGCGGATGAGCATGCGATTGGCACAGCGGCGTGCTGCGCATCGAGGATCGGGAGGCCGAATCCCTCATACAAAGATGGAAATGCGAACATCGATGCCCCCGTCATCAGGGCGTCGACTTCGGCATCGGAGATGTAGCCGGTAAAAACGACTCTGTCATCGCCTGCCGACTGCATCGCAGTCCGCGCTTCCGCTTTCTCCGGCAAGTGCCCGACCAGCACGAGCGCGTGTGGAACCGACGATGAAATCTCGGCGAAGGCAGATATCAGTCGCGCTATGTTCTTGTGCGCGCTCAGGCTGCTGAACGCAAGGATGTATGGTCGACCGATGCTCCCAAAGAGGTCCGACCCGTTGGCAAAGTTGGCTGGCTCGGCGTATGAGTCCCTGCCGGCAGAGTGAACCACCTTCACCTTATCCGGCGACACGTGCATGTGCCTGACGATCTCCGTGCGCGAGAACTCGGACACAGTTATGACTTTGTCAGCCCGCTTCACGGTCTGCTCGACAAAAAACTGAAACGCGCGGCGGCCCAACGCCGTGCGCCGCCCCTTGTGTCCGATGTAGTTGACGTCGTGAACTGTCACAACCTGCGGGCAGGCTGCCGCCAGAGGGCTCACGTATCCCATCGAGTGTACCAGTGCTGGCCGCTCCTTCAACAGTTGTAGCGGAAGAATGCCCTGCTCCCACGAATACCGGAGCGCGCGATGCATGGCAACTACGGGGCAAACCACGCGTCTGAAGTTCAGTCCGGGCGTGACCTCGAGGTCCGCCGCTTCGCGGCTCAGGTAGACAACGTACTCGTTGTCCTTGTCCTCATCAGCCAACGCGTGTATGAGCGATCTGGCGTACGTCTCGGTTCCGCCGACTACACCGGGAATCAGATAGAGGAGATTCAGCGCTATGAGCACGTCAGGTAACCGGATTCATTGCAGAAGGGGTGCCCGTAGGAGGGTTCGGTGGCCACATCGCACGCGCAGCGGAAGGCGCCCAGCGAAGTCGCGAGACGACTGTCATGAACCAGTACGCACCACCTACAACCGCGAGAGCATAGAACGTTCCGCCCCAGTCACCGCGATTGAAATCGACAACGAGTGCGAAGCAGACGAAGTAGAGTCCGGGATGAGCGTCGGCATTCTTGACGAGCTTCACCAGCAGCAGCGAGAGGACTGAAAACACTATGAACGGGCCGACAAACGAGAAGTTGAGAAACGCCTCTGTCACCGGCGTGTAGGCGAAGCCCATCAGACCCGTCGTTCCGAATGCATCACGCATGAACTGAAGGGACAGGCTTTCAGGCTTCGTCGGCCAAACCGCGCGCGGAATGAAGAGTGTCGGGGCGCTCAGATACGTAATGCCCCACCGCAGCGGACGGTCGGCGTTTATGTAGTGCATCAGAGTGAAGATCGGCGAGACGAATTCGTTCTGCGTCACGAGGATCTCGATCGGATTGAATCGCGTAAGGAGCGCGGGGTCCGCGATTACCTGTCGTACCACACCGACAGCGGTGAATGCAGTGAACGCGAGGAAACCTGCGATTACAGCCCCGATCCTGATTGTTGACTGCCTTCTCGTTGCGATGATTCCAGCCAGGAATACCAGCATCGGCAGGAAGTCGCGCCGATTGCCCATCGCCAGCTGAAAGACTACGAAGAAGAACACGCTAATACCAAGCGCGATACGAGCCGAACGTGTGAGCCTGCTCCATCCAGCCACCATGAACATCGCAAATCCGTTCGCGGCGAACATGAGAACGACCCACAATTGTCCGCTCAGATAACCCACCTGCCCGCGGTCGATTGTAAATGACAGCCTGACGCCGAGCGCCATGGCATATACGAGGATAAAAGCGAAGATGCCGACAAGGAACACGCCATTGCCGAATGACGGCTTGATGCGCCAGAACACTTCCTTCGGCACATCATGGAACGGCTGGCGATACCACCACTGAACAAGGTTGAAGCCGAGGAACGCAGTCGCGTACATGAAAGCGGCGCCAGTCAGCCCCGGCTCGAGTCCGCCGAGGCCGGAGATGACAACGAGCGGTAAGGTGCCTCCGTAAAGGAACAGGAAAATCACCAGGAACAGACGGATGTCCTGGAACATCCACTTGCCATCGTAAAGCCTGAGCAGCCCGAGCGCGATACAGAACTGGCCACAGAGGAACCACGTCGCGGCTGCAATCATGGTTCCGAGTCCTGCCTCGACGAGCGCTGCCAGATGCAGGCAGATTGCTGCACCGAACAGGATTCCCACCGCGGTGGGAAAGCGGCGCCACTGTATGGCGATCTGGTTATCCACGGTAGGTGGACCTGAACCCGGATGTGGCAATGCGCCGTACCTGCGCGGCCTGGCGACGGGCGTAATACCTGATCATCCAGGTTGTTGCGCTTCCCTCGAGGCCATGTGCCTTCTTGAGCCATGGCCAGTGTTTCGTTACGAGATACCTCGTATTGCGCCACGCCAGATACTCGAACCAGAGCCGGTTGACGCGTTGTCCACCAACCGCGGAAATTGGCCCGCGCAAATGGAAGCAGACGCTCCCTGGCGTGAAAAATATCTTCGCACCCGCGGCGCTCGCCGCGAGGTAAAAGTCGGTTTCCTCACGCCATGAATTCCCGGCATACCAGGCATCGAATGAGACATGGTCGAATATCTCGCGCTTGATGAGCGCGATCGAATGCAGGTACGGCGCCGGTACGGGTCCGCTCAGTCTTTCAGAAAATTTCGCATCCATCGACTCGAGATCGAAAACCTCATCGGGCATCCTGATGGGCGACGGCGGATCCGACAAGTAGCTCTCGTCAAAGGAACCGGGTACGAGTGCCGTCACGATGCGTCCGGCGATAATCGATGCGCCTAACTCGCGCGCTTCCCGCATCAGTGTCTGGCAGTAATCCGCTGCAAGCCAGACATCGTCTTCACCGAACAACACCCACTCGGTCGCTGCGGCGGCGATACCGGCCATGCGTGACGCGGGCTGACCTTTCTGCTGCTCGTGGCGGATAATGTCCACCAGGACCGGTGAGTTGCGCGCGAGCTCCCTGACGCGCTCGCTCGTCCCATCGGTAGAACCATCGTCCACCACGATGATTCGAGTCACATCCGGATGTGTCAGGTACGATCTCCACACAGCCTGAAGCGCGCGAATCCGGTTGAACGTCGGAATGATGATCGTAATGCCGGAATTCATCGCAGGCTCTCGCTACGCGCTGCGCTTGCGGCTCTCGCCTGGTCAAGCCCCCTGTATCCTTCCCAACCCCCGCGCAGAACGTTCAACGGAATCCGGGGGTCCAGCTTGGCAAGTCCAACCACCGACATCGCGGCCGCATGCAACACGAGACGCGCTGCGTAGCGCGCGCGCCATAGAGGCTCATCACCAATTGCTTTCCATACGAACAACACGCGCGATCTCTCGCGCTCACGCATCTGCGAATGCAGCGGAGGCCTGTTGATCACGCTTGGATAATGTTCAATCGCGACACGCGCCGACGAGATCATCTTCCATCCCGATTTCGCAACGCGGTGGGCCACGTCGACGTCTTCGTGCCAGAAGCTTCCAAGCGCTTCATCGAAACCACCGACGGCCTGTATCGCCGATCGCCGGAAAGACATGTTGCCGCCGCTCAGCCACGCGGCGGGCTGATCCTCGACCGGGTGGCTGGCCGGCCCAACGTTGAAACCACCCCAGTCGATGCGGTAGCGATCAGACGTTAGCCCGAGGAGGCGATAAGCGGCATTGCGTACCGGATTGTAGTGGCCCGGGTGATCGACGAACCCGCCGACGCCGCCGATCTTCGGATCCCCGTAAAACTCGAGCATGGAGCCAACCCACGTAGCCGGCAGGCGCACGTCATCATCGAGAAAGGCGACAATGCCGCCCGTCGCCATTGCCAACCCGGTGTTCCGCGCGCGCGACGTGCCCAGCCCTTCGTCGAATTCGACAATCTGGAGCGAGAGCCTGCTGCCGAACTTTTCGCGGATGCGCTCTGCCTCACCTGCCGGGTGCGCCTGAAGCACGAGAACAACCTCAAACGGCCTGGCGGTCGATTGCGCAGCCAGATCCCCGAGACAAAGCTCGAGCGGCTCGCATCTCTTGTACGAGGCTACAATTACCGACAGATCGAAGTGCATTGGGTGGCTATGAGCCCTTGAGCGCTCGCCAGTGACCGAGGAGACCAGCGCGGTCGATCCAGCGGCGTGCCGTGTTACGCGGAATATCGTACAAATTTACCTGCCAGACGCCCTTCAGACGAGGCACCAGCGGGAACCGTCTCCTGATCACGGCTTTTCGTTCCCGGCAGGAAAGCATGAAGCGGTCTTCACTTACCCCGCCCATGCGCATGGTCGAGACTATCACATCGACGAACCGAGTGGAGACAGGCGCCGCGAAACAACGCACGATGTGGTCGTAGTCGGCCGCGATGCGATAACTCGTGTCGAACTTCCCTACGCTGTCGAACACCCGCCTGCGAACAAAGGTTGCCGGGTGACAAAGCGTCTGCCGGGCAAGGTCGTCGAGCTCGACGCGCCTTCCAGCGATCCCCGCGATCTCTCCATCTGTAAGGACCATCTTCCCGTAAACAAGATCCTCCCCGCTGCTTGCCGCCATCGCGCGCTCGACCGACTCGGCCGAGTAAAGGTGATCGTCAGAATTTGCAAAGAGGATGTATGAATCGGGATCGGTTACGAGATCGATGCCCTTGTTCATCGCATCATAAATCCCGGCGTCACTGTCGCTTATCCAGTAGCCGATGCTTTGAGAATATTTACCCAGTATGTCGAGGGTGCCGTCGCTCGAACCACCGTCGACGACGATGTGCTCGATCGGCGAGTAGCCTTGCTGCGCAATCGCCTCTATCGTCTTTTCGAGATGAGCCGCGCCGTTCATCACCACCGTGACGATCGACACAAGCGGCCGCTCGGCACTCCCTGCTGGCCGATGTCCCCCGAGCCGCGCTCCGCCTTCGCGACGCGCGCTCACCTTACGACCACTGTTTCGGTCAGCCAGTCATCTCGAAGCGCGAACTGTCGCCAGTGTTCGTCAGTGAGTAGCCGCACGTCATAACGGGCGCGGTTGCGGAAATACCACATGCGCGCATGATCGAGCCGCCATCCCGAATCGCCGGTGACTCTGCGTAGTGACGCTTTCACCGCCGTTACGCCGATGAGTATCGAGTGTGCGGCGATTCGCCGCGCGAGCCGGGCCTTGCCCGGATGAAGCGCGCGGTAATCGGTATAGCTGTCGCAGAAACCCTGGTCGGCCAACCTGCCATTCAGGTATTCCTGAGTCATGCGGGATGCCGGTATCATGTGATGCGTCACCGACGCGCCGACGTACGCAAACCGGTAGCCGAGCTTCCTGATCTTGATGTTCAACCCTGTTTCGTTGTCGCCGGTGAACAGGTCCGCATTGGTGTCGGGGTTGAATCCCCCTGCAGAGATGAACACATCGCGCTTGACCGCCTGATGACAACTGAACACTCCCGGATCTTCATCCGAGATGATCGTTGCTTCACCAAGATCGTTGAGGCTCAACAGATGATTGCGGCAGTGCTTCAGCACCCATAGAGGGGGCTCGGTATCCCACCGCGGCAGCACCTTGCCCGTTGCGGACGCTACTCGACTGTCAGCATCGAAGACCTCGACGATTCGTGAGAGCAGCGCTGAATCGGCGAGCATGTCATCGTCGGTGAAGTACAGGATGTCGCCACGTGCAGCCAGGGCTCCGCTGTTTCGTGCGAAGTGTGCTCCTTTCCGCAGTTCCCTGAGCGGCTTGATCCGCGCGTCCCGCACTGCGGCCGACTGGATGACGCTCCACGTGTTGTCAGTCGACTTGTTGTCGACTATCAGGAGCTCCCATCTGTCGGTCGGATAGTCCTGCGCCAGAAAAGTGTCGATCGTCTGCTTCAACAAGCTCGATCGATTGTGCGTAGGGATGATCACCGAGACAAAAGAGGCCTCGCTCACTGGCCGGCCATGGCCGGCTTCGTCGGTCCAGCTCATCCCCTGCCTATGAAGCAGGCACCCCATGTGTCAAAGTCCGGTGGAGCATCGCTAAGCCAGCCGCGCGACTCGATGAGCTTCATCCCGGCTGCACCGAGCGCAAGCTCGATCTCCGGCGTGAACAGGTAGCGCATGTTGTGAGTTTCGTTCAAGACCTCGCTTCCACCGGACGCCCTGTCTGTAACTGTGACTGTGTAGTTCACATCGACGACATTGGTCTCAGCGTGAATCATGGGCTCGGCAACGCGCTTTACGAGGGTTGCTTCGTCAGAAAATTCTTTAGTCGTAACCGTGGGCCATTGCCTCAAAACCGCCGGGCCGTACCAGCAATCGAAAACGAATACGCCGCCATCGTTGAGGTGCTCACGCGTCGAGGCCATGGCATATGCGAAGTCTACATTCGACGTCTGATAGCTCATCACGTGAAAGAGAGAAATCACCGCGTCGAACTTTTTCCCAAGCCTGAAGGTTCGCGCATCCCCAGCCGAGAACGACAATCGACTCGCAATCTCCGGATCGAGCTTCGCGCGGCGCGCCTCGGCCGCCTCGAGCATCCCAGTGCTCATGTCGATCCCGGTCACCTCATAACCAAGCTCGGCCAGCCTCGCTGCGTGTAGCCCCGTCCCGCTTCCAATTTCCAGCAACGACCTCGCCTCTGGTGCATGCCGCTGCAACAGGTCTGCTATCCACCGCGTCTCAGCCGCGTAATCCTTGTCGCGATAGAGCAGGTCGTAGTAACGAGAATATCCGGCGAACACGGTCATGCAAACACTTCCTTTACTGCCTCGGCAACGCGCGCAAGCTGATCGTCTGTGAGCGCAAGCCCGCTCGGCAGATAGAACCCGCGCCGTGCGATCCGCTCCGCCGCAGGATGTGATTCACCCTGGAATAAACCCATTGCGCGGTAAACCGGCTGTTCGTGCATGGGCCAGAAAAAAGGCCGGGTACCGATGTTCAGAGCGGAGAGTCGACGCATGGCTTCTTCTGCGTCAAAGCCAACATCGTCCGTAATGACAACCCCGAACACCCAGTTGATGTTGGTTGCATAGTTCGTCGCAGCGACAGGCAACTGGAGCCCGTCGATCCCACAAAGCAACTCCGTGTATCGCTCGAATATCCGGCGTTTTCGGGGGACGAACTCATCGAGCCGTTCCAGTTGAGCGAGGCCGACCGCAGCCTGCATGTTGGTCATGCGGAAGTTCCAGCCGAGCTCGTCGTGGATGAAGCGGCGTGAGGCTTTCATCGCGAGGTTACGCAGGCTTCGGCAACGCTCGGCCAGCGCATCATCGTCGGTGACGATCATGCCGCCTTCGCCTGTAGTGACGTGCTTGTTCGGATAGAAGCTGAAGGTCGAGATCCGGCCAAGTGATCCGCACGGCCGGCCATTGTAAGTCTGCCCGATCATTTCCGCTGCATCTTCGATGACGTCGAGTCCGTGGCGCGCAGCGATATCGAGCAGTGGATCCATGTCGACAGGGAGCCCGTAGATGTGGACGGCCATGATCGCCCGCGTCCGCTCGGTGATGCGCTCCTCGATTCGATCAACCTGCATATTCCACGTTGCGGGATCGCAGTCGATCAAAACCGGGATGGCACCAAGCCGGGTGACGGCTGACGCGCACGAGATGATCGTAAAAGTCGGCATGATCACTTCGTCGCCAGGCTTGAGGTCGAGGGCCGCAGTAGCGGCATCGAGGGCAGCCGACCCGTTGCATACCGCGATGCCATGAGCCCGCCCTACTCTCTTCGCGAACTTCTCCTCGAACTCCTTGATGAACGGGCCTTCAGATGAGATCCAGCCCGAGTCAATGCACTCGCTGAGATACTTCTTTTCGTTCCCGTCGAGGACCGGTTCATTGACCGGGATAAAATCTGCCATAAGCAGTTAAAGATAGACGATTCAAGGGCTTAACTACAGGAACTACAGGAACTACAGGAACAAAAAGGGGGAGTGGGGTGAGAACTGCCGAGTTCAAATGAGGGCCTCCCCGGAAGACGGCATTGGCCCGCGAGGCAGGCTAATTCATTTGGGGGGAACTGCGGGAACGGCTGGAACGGTGGAACCGCCGTTGCGTCGTTCCCCAAAAGCAAATTCGCGATGTTTTCTGCCCGAGCCCTGGTCGCTAGCCGGGCGGTCCCTCACGTAACTCATTTGAAACTCATTTAACTCCCCCTTTAGTTGCAGTTCCGCAGTCCCGGCAGCTGTCTGCCATCTAGCGTGCATAGCGGCGTTCCGTCAGTATTCGGACTGATTTACTGACGCCGTTCTTCCTGGCTGGGTCTGCATCAATCGATTGCGGATCGGCCGCGGGTTTTGCAGCTGACACGGAGCGCCAGTTTGGATGCCAGTCAAGAAGAACAGGTGACGGAGCGGCAGTCGCCATCGCCGACGGTAGACTTTCTCGCTGGTAGCGGCGAGATGGGCCCGCTGATCCGATCGAAAGACTGGTCTACCACTCCGCTAGGCCCTATCGACTCCTGGCCGCAGAGTCTGCGTACTGCCGTCAGCATCTGCATCAATTCGAATTTTCCCATCTCGCTGGCGTGGGGCCCGCACCATACCCAGATCTATAACGACGGGTATGTGCCGATCTGCGGGGGAAAGCACCCGCGATCGATGGGACAGGATTTTACCGAATGCTGGGCTGAGGCGTGGCCCGTTATCGGAGAGGCGTACCGCACTGCGCTTGCGGGAGGAAGCTCGTTCCTCGAGGACCAAAGAATATTTCTCTACAGGCACGGCTACCTGGAAGAGAGCTTCTTCACTTTCTCGTTCAGCCCGATCCGTGATGAAGGCGGGAACATCGTAGGACTGTTTCATCCCGTGACGGAAACCACCGCAAGAATGCTTAGCGAGCGACGTACGCGTGCCCTGCGTGATCTTGCGCGCGCCGGCAAGGCTCATACGGTCGTGGACGCGTTGGTGCTCAGTGCCGAGACGCTGGACGAATATGACCTCGACATTCCCTTCCTGCTCCTCTATCAGATTGATGAGCCACTGAAGCAGGCCCGCCTTGTCGCCACATCGGGATTGGGGCCAGCTACGGCTGCGAGTCCGGAGCTGGTCGATCTGGAAGCCGAAGCATCGTGGTGGCCATTTGCAGAAGTCTTGCGCACCGGCCGGCCGGTGCAGGTAAACGGCCTTGCAGCCAGATTCGGTGCGCTCGCCTGCGGCCCGTATGCAGAACCTCCACAGGTCGCCTTCGCGATGCCGATTTTCGCTCCCGGAACGCAACTTCCGTTGGGCATCCTCGTTGCCGGGGTGAGCGCGCGACTCCCTCTCAACGACGCTTATCGCGGCTTTTACGACCTCCTGTCCGCGGCCGTGAGCACCGCCGTTGGTAACGCGCGAGCATATGAAGAAGAGCGTAGCCGCGCCGAGGCACTGGCCGAGCTGGATCGGGCGAAGATCGCATTCTTCAGCAATGTGAGCCACGAGTTCCGCACACCCTTGACGCTCATGCTTGGACCTCTGGAAGATGGGCTATCGGATGAGCTGGAACCGCTCTCGGCGGCGCAACGCGATCGCCAGGCCCTTGCCCATCGGAGTGCTCTCCGCCTGCTCAAGCTTGTGAATACACTACTCGATTTCTCCCGCATTGAGGCGGGACGTATCGAGGCGAGTTATCAGCCAACTGACCTGGCCGCGTTGACCGCGGATATCGCCAGCATGTTCCGGTCAGCAGTGGAGAAAGCGGGCGTTGCCCTCGTCATAACGACGCCCGGCCTCGCGCAGCAGGTGTACGTTGATCGCGACATGTGGGAGAAGATTGTGCTGAACCTTCTATCCAATGCGTTCAAGCACACCTTCGAGGGAGAAATAAGAGTAGAGCTTGGTGAAGCTGAGGGACACGCGATTCTCGAAGTGCGCGACACTGGTGTTGGCATACCAGTGGGACAAGTGTCGCGGGTGTTCGAGCGATTTCACCGCGTGCCGAATACCAGAAGCCGCACGCATGAAGGAACGGGAATTGGACTCTCGCTGGTTCAGGAACTGGTTCGCCTTCATGGCGGTCAGACCGAGGTAGAAAGCGTTGAAGGGAACGGCACCCGGTTCACCGTGCGAGTTCCCTTAGGCTACGCGCATTTGCCAAGTGAACGAATCGGGGCGCTCCGTGAAGGTGGGTCGACGTCATTGGGAGCCAAGCCGTTTGTGGAGGAAGCATTGCGCTGGCTTCCGAGTCATGATGAGGCCGCCGCGTGGGGCGGGGACAGCGTTACCGTTGGAGAAGAAACCGGCCAGCGCGGGCGATCAACACCGTCGCACCGTGATACGACGCTGGCACGCGGCCGCATCGTCGTCGCCGATGACAACGCTGACATGCGCCGGTACATCACCCGGCTGCTGCGCGAGCGTGGCTGGTCAGTGGAAGCGGTCGCTGACGGCAAGACTGCGCTCGAGGTAATACGTCAACATCAGCCAGACATACTGTTGACGGACGTGATGATGCCGGGCCTGGATGGCATGAATCTGTTGCGTGAGCTACAAGCCGATTCGCGCCTACGCGGAATGCCGGTGGTACTGCTGTCTGCCCGCGCCGGCGAAGAAGCGCGGGCCGAGGGAATGGAGGCCGGGGCCGACGACTACCTCGTGAAACCGTTTGCTGCGCGCGAACTCGTCGCGCGCCTCGAGGCAACACTAGGTCGGGCACGCACCGCGACCGAGCGCTCGCGTCTGGAGGAATTGTTTCGCCAGGCGCCCGCGGCAATCGCCGTGTTTGGTGGCGCCTCGCATGTATACGAACTGGCAAACGAACAGTACCTGCGTTCCGTTGGCGGTCGAGACGTGCTCGGCAAGCCGGTTCGAGACGCGTTCCCGGAGCTGGAGGGTCAGGGTCTCGTTGAGTTGCTCGATGATGTATACCGCACCGGCAAAGCCTTCGTCGGAGACGGGATCAGAACGATGATCGACTTTGACGGCGACGGCATTCCGACTGAGCATTTTTTCAACAGTGTATTCCAGCCCCTCCGTGACGTCAGCGGTGCTGTCTCAGGAATATTTGTCCACGCTATTGATGTTACGGAGCAAGTGCGCACGACGCTGGAGCTTCGGGTCGCAAACGAAAGATTGTATGCTGCTACCGCGGCCGCGGAAGCCCTCCGTGTCGAGGCTGAAGAGGCGAACCGCGCGAAGAGCGACTTCCTCGCGACGATGAGCCATGAGTTGCGCACTCCACTCAACGCGATTGCGGGCTACGTGCAGTTGCTGGAAATGGAAGTCCATGGCCCGGTAACGGCCGCTCAACGTGCGGCGTTGTTACGAGTGGCAAAGAGCAGCGAACATTTACTCTCGCTCATCAACGATGTACTGAATTTCGCAAAGCTCGCAGCCGGGCGCGTGGAATTTGCCGTCGAGGACGTCGTTCTATCCGAGGTTGTGGCCGACATCGCGGCAATGGTCGAACCGCAGCTTGAAGCAAGCGGAATTGCCTTCGAAACAGTAATTGATGCAGCACTGCGAGCCAGAGGAGATCGCGAAAAACTGGGTCAGATCTTCCTGAATCTCCTTTCCAACGCGATAAAATTTACCGAGCGCGGTGGCAGGATTCGCGTCGATGCCGCGACGCGCGCGACGTTGGACGATCCACCTGATTGTGTCTTCATCCGCGTCGCCGATACGGGCATTGGCATCGCGCGCGATAAGCAAGACCTGATTTTCGATCCCTTCGTGCAGGTCAAGCACAGCCTGACGCGCTCGACCGGGGGCACCGGGCTGGGGCTTTCAATCAGCCGCGATCTCGCGCGCGGGATGGGAGGTGACCTCCGCGTGCGAAGCGATCTGCACGAAGGCTCGACATTTACCTTGACGCTGCGGCGTTCTGCGAGCGAGTCTAACTACAGGAACTAAATGGGGGAGTGGGGTGAGAACTGCCGAGTTCAAATGAGGGCCTCCCCCGGCGACGGCATCGCCCCGCGAGGCAGGCCAATTCATTTGGGGGGAACTGCGGGAACTGCTGGAACGGCGGAACCGCCGTTGCGTACTTCCCAAAAACAAAACCTCACCATGCCAGCTACCCGCGACCCAATAGTCAGCCGGGCGGTCCCTCACGTAACTCAAATTGAAACTCAGTTAACTCCCCCTTTTTGTTGCAGTTCCGCAGTCCCGCAGTTGGAAAAAATCTCATACGTACGGAAAGATTCGTCGGATGTCGCACCGGGATACCAACGCAGCCCGAGAGTCCGGTCACCGAATTCAGCCCATTCCCGCTCGTTCCATGTGAAGATTGCGCCATATGGTGCAGCAACTGTCCCTGCGGAATCGAAGTGGAATGACCGATGTCCGATCGAGACGAGAACGGGGCGACCTGTTGAGCACCCAACACTGTCGGCAATAGCCATCAGGTCGCCGAGGCTGAGTAGCTTCTTCCGGCTCATGCCTTTGTCGAAGTACGCGCGATAGTCGTACTCACGCTGGCGCGGGAAGAAGACAGGATTGCCGACATAATAAGGGAGTGTCTCCATCAGCGCGTCGGGCTCTGACATCAGCACTGCATTCGTGTACCGCGATGTCGTCCTTATCTCACCCGCGAGACTGGCGCCCATTGACTCCGAATTCACAATGTGCCGGACTGCCGTGAATGGCAGGGCGACAGCCTGAAGGATCAACAGCGGCAGCAACCCGAAAGAGATTCTGCGCGTGGCCGCGTCGCGATCTTCAAGCTTCGATGTGACGATCGCGATCCAGCAAACGGCGATCATGAGAAACGCGAGCAGCGCATTGTGACGAAGGCCGCCGGGATAGATGATCCGGAAGATCAACTCGAATCCCAGAACGGCGACGACGTAGCCAATCAGTGGTACGATGTTCCTGCGGAGGCCCCATGCTATACTCACGACTGCAACGTTCACGAGTATGCGTGACACCAGGTCGCGATCCAGACCTGCCCGCGCCCATGGAAGCTCGCCCGACGCGACTAAGTTTGCGCCATTTACTCCGCGAAGCGCAGCACCGGGATCCTGAAGCAACGCCTCTCTGATTGCCGTTGATGAAAGACTGGACCAGTCGAATGCATAGGCCATTTCCGCCTGAGGTCGCGCGGTGTCGAGGGCCAGCACAATCGCGCCGCCGACAAGCGCCAGTGAGGCGAGCGTAGTGACAACGTTGATGCGCGATCGCCCACTGATCAGATCAGTCGCCCAGATCGCCGCTATCACCGCGGCCGCGGCTGATGCGTGCACGCTGGTGTTCGCAAGGAGCGCAAGCGCGATCCCCAGTAGCCATGGGCGTTCCGCACGTTTTTCGTAGAGCGCGCATGCCGCTACCAGGAACAGAACTCCGATGCCGTAATTGCGCGCGACGATGCTGAGCTCGTAACCAAGGAATGCGCCGAAGACCGTGAGCAACCGGACGGCAAACGGGAACGGCGCTTCACGCAGGATGACCCAGGCCGCGGTTACACCGATGACGAGCGCGGCCGCCGGCAGAACCAGGACCGTTCCAAACATCGCGTAGCCGGCTCGCAGGATCGCGTACCATATGACGGGATGACCTTCTTCGTGGAGCGCGGCGAGCATCGCACTCCAGGAGGGGGGTCGGGTCGCAACGGAGAACGCACGTACTTCGTCGCGCCACATGTCGTGAGTAGACGCCAGAATGACGAGCAGAACGATAGAAACCACGAGCGGCTCCCAGACGAGACGGCGCTCCGGCCTGGCGCTCTGTGTCAGGATATCTTCCGCCCCGTGGGATTGAACAGCGGATCCCTTCTCAGACCCACGCGGTGCAGCCTGAACCTCACGGCCGTCGCAATCACACCCATCCCGTAGACCACCGACCTCCGGAAATTGATCGACGATGCTTCCGGGAAATAGCGCGTCGGACATGATATCTCGCCGATCCGGAACCCGAACATCGCTGCCTGCGCAAGCATCTGGTTGTCGAACACGAAATCATCGGAGCACTCGAGAAGCGGCAGGGTCTCGAGCACCTCGCGCGTGAACGTACGGTAGCCGGTGTGAAACTCCGAGAGCTTGATGCCGAGGAATAAATTCTCGAACGCAGTCAGCGCGCGGTTCGCGATGTACTTGTAAAGAGGCATTCCACCCGACCTTGCACCGTCGCCCAGAATTCTCGACCCGAGCACCACGTCGAACTCGTCGGAACCAGCGAGCCACGCCATCGCACCAATCAGTTTCGGTGAATACTGATAGTCCGGGTGCAGCATTATCACGATGTCAGCACCGCGCTTGAGCGCTTCAGCGTAGCAGGTCTTCTGGTTTCCGCCGTAGCCGCGATTCACCGGGTGGACGACATAAGGGATGTCGAGCCGGCGCGCGACCTCGACAGTGTCATCGCCGGATGCGTCATCTACCAGCAGCAGCTCGTCGACAATTCCCGGCGGAATCTCCGCGATCGTCCGCTCGAGAGTGCGTCCGGCATTGTAAGCGGGCAATACGACGATTACCCGTTTGCCGCTGATCACAGGAAGCTCTACTCCTTTATGACGATGCGATCGGGCGATACACCCGTAAACCGGGTCTTGTCCTGGTCGCCGGCATACGGTCCCTGCTTTACCTCGATCATCTCGATCTCCTCGAGGACTTGGAACCCGTGGCCCCCCGTCGCAAGGAGTATGACGTCACCTTCCTCGAGCACCCTGCTCTCGAGGTAAGTCTGTGAGTCGTTGTAGAAATCCACCCGCAGCCGGCCGCGCTTGATCAGCAGCACTTCCTGCGTGAAGTGAACGTTCCTGCTTACCGGATTGTGAACGTGCGGATCGATCACCTTCCCCGCCGGATGACGCATGTACGCAAGCTGCTGCGACAGGTCGTTCGGCGTGAAGAAGTGAATGCCCGGCTCGTGAAAGTCGCGCGATATGATGACTGCGAGGAGCTGCTCGCCCGTCTTGATCGTCTCGATCATCGGGTCAAGTTACACATTCGACGACGCGTCGGCGCGCCGCACCCTGCGGATCTGGAGCGAGAACCATGACCCGACTGAACCCCTTTGCTCCCGCCTTGACGCAAAGTGCCGTGTCGGTCACGTCTCCGGGAAGCTGATCGCGCACGCGCGTGGTATAGGCCGACATGTTGTACTGATCGGTGACTTTGCAGGCGTAAGGTGGCATCCCGTCAATCATCGCCAGCTCCGAAATTGCCGGCGCGACGAGACTTACGTACGTGCAGCGTTCGTGTGCGTCGAACATGTTCCAGTAAAGGCCGTAGGATTGCGGGATGAACAGCAGCATGTCCTGCTTGAGATTGGCGGAGGTTCGCCCGGCGTCCCGAAGCTCAGTGACAACGTCGTAGTACTTCCCGCGCACGAGCCCGGCCGCGAGAACGTTCGGATCGAACATGAGCCCCCTTTCGCCCGCTGCAAGACCCGACTCCCGGCCGGCCTGAACAACGAGCTCGCTTCGAACCGCGACATTCTGTCGCAGCATGCGAATCGGCGGAGAAACGGTATTGAGGAGCATCGTTACGGCAAACGGCGCAGCGATGAAAACTGCGAGTATGGTGACGAGCTGCCTCGACTCGCGATGGCCGGCAGGTCGCGCTCGCCTCTGCCTCCAGAGGGCCACCCAGTGTCCCGCTCTCGCAATTACCAGAGCGAGCGCGAGCCAGCGCGGCAGATCCGAGAAATAAATCGCCGACCCGCCGTGGATCGAAAGGATCGCGCCGGGAAGAAACCCGAGCAGCGTTACGAGCAGCAGCAGCTCGACGTCGACGATGCTGCGTCCCTTGATCGCTGCAAGCAGCGTCCCAAAGTCTCTGATGCGTTCCTCATAGATCCGGCCGGCGACATATATCCACGTCCATGCAAAGTGCGTCAGCAGGAAGAACTGGTGCCAACCTGAAGCCGTGGAGGTTCGAATGAAGTGGAATGGGACGAAGCCGCCATTGTGCTGCGGCAGAGATACTGCCTCGTACGCCAGGTAGCCAGCCACGAACATTACGACCGCCGAGGCCGCGCCGACAACCGAGAAGAGCAATCGCGTGCGAAACAGGACGTAAAGCACCATGCCCAACATGAAGATCATCAACGACACCTTGAGGAAAGCCAGCGCCGCCAGAATCACCGGAAGAAATCCGAAGAGAAAGACGATGCTGCGCCTCTCCGCGCGCCACGCAATGATCGCAGTGGCGACCGCCGGGAGAAACACCCCAAGCCCTGCGAGGTACGATTCCGAGATGAGCACATGGGCGTTCCAGACGGCCATCGCGTAAAGGGCCGACTCGGGAAAGACGCCGATCGTGGCGACTGCAAGCGCGAGCCCGCCCCACCAGTTGGACCGGAGCCATCCCTGCGGACGAGAAAGTAGCGAGGCCTTCCGCGCTTCCAGGGCAAGCATTGCGATCGAAGCGAAAAACAGCGGAACCAGTAGCAGTGCATACCCGAGGCTGTAGAAGCTGAGCAGATCGGTGTCGACCAGATCGGCCCAGCGCGAGAAAAGCCACGGTGAACCCCAGTGATACAACACGACGGGAATTCCATCCGAGCCCGTGCTCGGTACGCCGTAGGTGCGGAGCATGTTTCCCATCGCCGCTACGTACAAAGGGTCGTGGTGCACGTTGGCGCTGGTGTAGAACACTTCCCAGTACAACGGCATCTTGTAACGTGAAGTCCAGACCACCCCGCATGCCCACAGGGACAAGGTCCCAGCCCCGAGGGTAAAGAGAATCCGCGAGGTGAACGCTCCGTTCCGGAGCCAGCTGAACAGGACGATAGCAGCAGCGATACTGCCGATTACTGACCCGGCAACTCCGACCCCGCTCGCGAAGGGCCCTGCAGCAAGAGCCACAATCGCCGTCACGGCGATGGTTACGAGAGTGAAGAACGGCTGCGAGCGGCTCCACGAGAAATCAAAATCCCGTCGCCTGAATGCGCGCCACAGCCAATACGGGATCGCGAGGATGAAGAGAGAAAGCCCGAGTGACCGCAGCGCGGTAGCTGTGTGCGATTCGAAGCCGATTCGCGCGAGACAATAAGCAGTGGCAAGGATCACCGCCGCGATCGTCCCGCCGACAACTATCGTTTCCCTGTCGTCGATTTCTACGGCGCGCTGAGACAATCGTCAACTCGTGTGGAGGCCCGCCCGTCGACGTCGAAATGAAGAGTCATTATCCGGGTAATCGCATACGGTCCGGCGCGCCGGCAAAGCCGCGCTGGCAGCGTATCGGAAGGAGTCTGCAGCTGAGCACGCGGCTCATACAGCGAAATCCCGTAGTATGGCAGGAGAGGGCATCCATGCGCCGGCATGCCATCCACCATTGTAATTCCTGTGAGCGCTGGCACCACGTAGCCTGCGAAAGTACATGCACCCTCGCGAGCAAGCAGGTTCCAGTATGCAGTCTCACTCTGAGCGATGAAAATACCCGTGCGCTTCTTCTCTGCTTCCGGGAGCGCCGCCAGCGAGCGAAGCGAGGCGATCACACGTGCCCTCTGGGTGGTCTCCACTCCATTAAATGGTACCGCGCGACGTGTTTCGCCGTTCGCGGTAACCATGCGCCTCGTCCAATAGACAGAGTTCGACGCCATCGAATACAACAGCGGTGCAACGAGGAAGGCAGTGGCCAGCCACGCTAGCGGGGACCTCATTCGCGCGGGTCGCAACGCCGGCAACAGTATTCCGGCACCCGCAGTGAGAAGAGCTACCGACAACCACCGCTGGACATCTGAAAAGTAGAACGCTGATCCACCGTTGATGTGGAATACCAGTCCCGGGCCGACACCGGCAATCGCAATGAGCGCCACGATCTCAGCATCGAGAATTCGTCCGCCGAGTACGGCTTGCCACAGGTCCGATATCGACCGCACGCCTTCCCTCCGCAACCGAAGGGCGACGTAACACCACGACCAGAAGAGGTGGATCAGGAAAAAGAACGGCCACCAGCGCATAGGAACAAATCCCCGGAGGAAATCGAACGGCACGATTCCCTCGCGGTGCTCCGGTAGCGAAACACTGCTGTAGACGTAGAAAAAAGCTGCCGATAGAAGTACTCCGATAGCGAGAAATACCGGGCGACGGTAGAGCCGCAACCGTACCCATGCGTACATGAGTGCGAGATACGCCAGCATCATCAATGACAGCTTCAGGTAACCAAGTACGAGAACTCCAGCGGGCAGCACGAAACCCGCATAAAGCCAGTCACCTCGACCCATTCGCGAGCCGATTGCCTCCCTTCCACCGTTCTGCCAGAACGCAACGGCTGTTCCCGCGACCAGGAGCGCAAACGCGACCGCGACCGCATATGATTCAGAGATCATCACGTTCGACGTCCACACCCCCATCGCATCCATTCCCGTGATCGGCAACACGCCGACGATCGCAATCAGGACCAGGCCAAGGGACGGGAGATTGTCACGCAGGTCCGCGCTGAGCCCGATGCCTGACTCGCCACGCGCCCGCAGAAGGCCAGCACGCACTTCGGTGGAGAGGCAAAGGATTCCGCCGAAGAGGAACGGGAGCATGATGACTACATAACCGAAATTGTAGAAATCGAGGATATCTGTCTCGAGCAGCCGAGCCAGTTGGGCGAACATCCACGGCGTGCCCCAGTGGTAAGCCATCCAGGGAATTCCATCCAGCCCCGGGGTAGGCACACCATAAGTGCGGAACATGTTGCCGATTGCGGCCAGTGTGATGGGATCATGATGAACCGGCCTGCCAACCGCCATCGCCTCGATGAACAGCGGGCTCTTGTAAATCCGTCCCCAAACTACGCCGCCCGCAAAAGTGGAAAAGGCGAGACTCCCGACAACTATTACAACTGATCTCCACCAGCGCGCTTCACGGAGCCAGTCGAACAGCGTGAGCAGGAATGCAACAACTCCAGTAATCGCAAACACCAGTGACGTATCCAGCGCCGACGACGATGCAAACCGGCCCGCGATAGTCACGAGAATCACGAGCAGCAACCAGTATAATGAGTGGGAAGTCGCCCATGACCGCCTCCACCCCCTGCGGTTGCCCACCCAACCAGCTACATACGGTCCATTGATCAGCAGCAGCGACAGTGCCGAAGTTTCGAGAACCGGGCGCACGGGATTTACAAATCCCGTTCTCGAAATCCAGTACATGAACGCGAGACCGAGCGACAGGAACGACGCTGCAACCGCAACCGTTCCGAACGGACGATGCGAGCTCGGAACCACTAGATACCTGTGGAGCGGCTCACGACGTATAGCGGGCGCTGCTTGACCTCATCGTAAATACGACCGATGAATTCGCCGATCACCCCGAGGCAGATGAGCTGAACTCCGCCGAGGAAAAGCACGACGACGATCGTGGAGGCCCATCCGCGCGCGAGGTACCCCGGTCCGCGCAATCTCTCCACCACGAAGAAGAGCCCGAGCATAAAACTGATGGCCGATGCGAAGAATCCGAAAAACATGGCCAGTTTGAGGGGCGCCTTTGACAACGAAAGAATTCCATCGAATGCCAGGGCCACCATTTTCCTCAGCGGATACTTGGTCGTCCCTGCATACCGCCCTGGTCGATCGAACAGAATCGCTGTCTGCTTGAAGCCGAGCCATGCCCGCAGGCCGCGGATGTACCGGTTGCGCTCGGGCATGGCGTTCAGAAGATCGACTATGTGCCGATCCATCAGGCAGAAATCACCAGTGTCGGGCGGAACCGCTACTTCAGTGAGCCTTCCGAGGAAACGATAGTAGGCATAATACGCGGCTCGCTTCACAGGCCCGATTCCGTGGCGTTTCTTTTTCTGGGCGTACACTACGTCCGAGCCGTCAACCCAGTGCTCGAGCATCTCGAGGATGAGCTCCGGCGGGTCCTGCAAGTCAGCATCGATGACGACAACAACAGCGCCATCGGAAACGTGCATGCCGGCCGTGACGGCTGCCTGGTGACCGAAGTTGCGGGAGAAATGCAGCGCCTTGAAACGCTTGTCGGCATTGCAGATCGCGTCGATCATGCCCGCCGAAGAGTCGCTGCTGCCGTCGTTTACGAAAACGACATTCCACTTCGCCACCACCGGAGCGAGAACCTGCACGATGCGCGAGTGCAACGCCTCGATCACCTCCTCCTCATTGTATATCGGGACAACGAGGGAAAGCTGAGTTGAGCCGTCAGTTGGGAGAGTGCGTGCTGGCATTCGCAAATCTACGCTGATGGCGCTGCGGGGAGCGAAGTGACCTCGAGAAGTCCGGCATCCAGTAGAGTGCAGGCCGCTTGCAGCGCGGATTCCGGGCTGAGCCCGATCAGGGCTCCTATGGCCACCAGATCGCGAGACCCGTCAGCATATGCAAGCAGGTTCGTCAGCTCCCGGGCCGAGTAGCCTGCTCCGCGGGTGCTGAGGGTCGGGTAAAGTCCACGCCGCCCCAACTGCGGCTCGCACGGGTGAACCGCAGTGTAGACGCGGTTTCCTTCCAGAAGCATGAGAGTCTTGCGTAGCGCCTCGTATGCGCCCTCGAGTCCGCTCGGTGTCACGAGAGTCAAGTCATCAAGAGACGTGTGATACTCTGGATAAACTCCGTACTTGGTCCTCATTATCGACACGACCGGCAGGTCGACCTTCGGGCTGCAGTACTGCCGTTCATCACTTCCGCGATCGAGGAACGAATACTCGACGTGGTCCGGCGCATGGTGGCTCATCACGTATTTCGCTGCCCGGTCGGCGAGTGTATCCCCATGTCGCGACCGCAGGAACGTATAACCCCTGTCATCTCCGACGCAGGTTACGACGAAGCCCGCAACGGTGTCCCGCTTCATCTCGGCAAGGTGCCGGCTCAAGTACACAATCGAGCCGATGGTTTCGGGAACGAAAATTATGCGATACGTATACCGCCGATTTTCGAGACTTCCGAGCCAGCGCGCGAGTGCCGTGGTAACCACAGGGCCTGACAGCTCGTTGTTTGCCATCGATGGATGGCAGACGTACGTAGAAAGGAGGATTTCGCCACGTTCACTTCCCGGGAGGATGAGCTCACCATAGGTCAGTGATCCGGGCGCAAGCTTGCTGTCGATCACGACGTGATACTCACCTTCGACAAGGCGTTCACGAACCTCGTGCGCAAGACAAAACCCCCAGCGGGGGACGTAATAAGACGTGATGTACGGAATTGCTGAAGGCTGTCCGGGGAGGGAGTGCAGGTACGGTTGCAGCTCCGCGAGCGTCATTCGCTGGTTTACCGGCTGCGAGTAACCCACCACGTGGAGATTGTTCTCGCGAAAATCCACCACACGCGTTCCCGAAGCGTCAGCGATGAATGCGTCCGTGATGTTCCACTCGTCCGGAACGATCCAGTCGAACGCCTGTGTACCGGTTGGAACTTCATGCACCGTGAGACCAGGGATGATCTTCCCGATGTACTCCAGCGTGCTGCGCACTCCGTTGCCGGTGAGACTACGGCAGATCGGAAAAAGCTCGGAGGCCCAGCGGTGCATCTCCGTCCCGGCACCGGGATCGCCCCCGACGTGCGAAGGCATCAAGCCCGTCCGGCCATATCGAAATCCGGCGCTTCGAAGTCTCCGATCTCAAACCTGCGTCCCGATTGCTCGAGTGCGACCGCGACCCACGTTCGGCTTTTTTCGTCGAGCAGTGCAAGCGGATCATGCCGGAGCTCTCGCTCCCAGAAAGAAACCAGTGCGCGCGCCGGGGAGGCAAGTATCTGCGGATATCCTCGGAGCCTCACGCATACTCCGGCTCCGATCGCCTCCTCCAGCAAACGCGGCCAATCGTAGTCCAAGCCGCTGCCGAGCGGGCGCACATGGTAGCGAAGTGAGCCGTCGACTTGCCTTCCGTCGGCCATCGTCACATTGCCGCGGAAAATCTTGTCGTACCTGTACCGTGGTCCGCCACCAGCGGAACTTTCCGCGTGATGTACGATCGTGTTGGTCTGGAACGTGTCGCCGTAGTAAAGGAGGACTCCATCCTCCGCAACGAGCCGCGCAAAAATGGATTGCGGCCCGAACGGATCGGTGTGATGCCCCCATTCCGGCTTCGGGTCAGGGCCCGTACCTGAAACGGAAAACACCGGTATTGGCGTGCGCCACTCGGCGACCTCGACACGAAAGTGCTCAGTGATCGGCCCCAGCTCCGATGGAGTCTGGGCCACTGAGAAACTTTGCGTTCGGGGAAAGTCATAGTTGAAGGTTGGCACCCAGAGGCCGCGGTCTCCAGCGGCCTCCTGGATGAGACCCACGTGCGAGGCGATGTAGGCCTTCTTATCGCTGGTACGCGCCACGAGTGACGCTACCCGAAAGGCATCAGAATGCACAAACACCGGGCCCGTGCCCAATTCGGTGAGAAGGTGCGACAGCCGTGCGCTGAATGTCGCGCTTTTCACTTCTGCTTGAACCGATGACTTACCGCTACCGCACCCACGATAACCCGATGCGGGCAGAGTTGCTTCTGAAGGTGCGCCCGGAAATGCGCCATCAGCTCACGGCGGTCAAGCGTCACACCTTCCCGGGGCTGACAGATAACTTCGATGTGCTGCCCTGTCAGCGGGTTCGGTACACCATACGCCTTTGCCAGCTGCACGCCGGGGTGCGCGAGCGCAACCCGCTCGATTTCGCTCGGAAGGATCTTCAGCCCGCCTACGTTCAATATTTCCGTGGCCCGTCCCACAATCTTCATGAACCCGTCAGACAATTCCACCAGATCGCCGGTATTGTACCAGCCATCCTCGAAAGGGTCGGGAGCGTTGAGATAACCCAGCATCCGGTTCCCGGAGTGAATGTGCAGAACGTCGTCGACTGTCCGCGTCTCGATTCCCTTCCCTCCTATCTTCATCCACAGACTGTCGCGGGCTTTTGACCGCACCTGAAACACTCCGAGCTCCGACAGTCCGTATGTCTGTCTGAAGTCCACCGAAGGAAGCGCGTGGCAAAGCCGGTCGAGTGTTCCCTGGTCCATTCGCTCAGTGCCATAAGTGATGACGCGGAGCGAGGGAAACTTCGTGGTCTCAAAGATCCCCGAGAGAAGCAACATGCGGAGAAATGTGGGTGTCGCCGGAAGCAACTCGACACCGTGACGCTGCATGTCATCGGCTACCGACTCCGGGGAACGGTCCGATGGAACGACTATCACTCCGCGATTGAACAGCGTGTGCAGCATCGTGTTGATACCGCCAGCATGGTCGAAAAGCAGGAAGTTGAGCGCGCGGATGGACGGGCGGGGCTCCGCATAACGCGCCAGAAAATGCGTGAAGTCGTGAAGTATTGCCTTAGGGCGCCCTGTAGTGCCCGAGGAAAAGAAAATGATCCCCGGATTCCCTCGCGAACGCAGCGCCTCGAGTAGCGGATGGGGTTCTGAATCATGCCTACGCCGCGTCATCGATCCGCCGTCAGCCACCCAGTCAGCGTTTCCCGCCTCGAAGTAATACTCGTGTTCGGTGCGAGTGCCTTCGGTCAACGGCATTACGACTGCGCCCTTGTCCAGAAGTTGTAGCATGAGCGCGATCGTAGGGCCATCGAAGTCACCAATCAGGGCGACGACTTCGCCGCGAGCGAAGTCTCGAGGTATACCCGCTGCACTGTCACGGGCTTTCGCGACATCGGCAAATGCCAGCGTCCCCGCAGGTCCGATGAGGAACGGTTCGGACGCATCGACCTGACGCTCGGCCAGCGTGTCGATCAAGCCCAAATCACGCTCCCCCAACGTGAAGGGTTTCGCCGGTGATCATCGAGCTTTCCGGCGACAGCAGGAGTGACACCATGTTCCAGACATCGTTCGGCGTGGCCTGACGCTGCACGATCTGCTGTTTCACTACCAGGTCGATCTTCTCGCGCGGCACCTTATCGATGAGTGCGGTTTCGATCGGACCAGGCGCAATGGAGTTGACGGTAACCCCGTGTGGCGCCATCTCCCGCGCGAAAGCGCGCGAGAATCCCTCGACACCGGCCTTTGATGCGACGTAAACCGATTCTCCCTTGAGCGCCAGCGCGACTCCGAGCGACGAGAAGTTGATGATCCGTCCTTCGCCGCGCCTGATCATTGCGCTTGCCAGCACCTGGCAGCAGAAAATCGTGCCCAGCAGGTTGGTCTCGATGATTCGCCTGACTGTCGCCGGTGGCGTAGTGACGACGAGATTCATCGATGCAATCCCCGCGGCGTTGATGAGCGCATAGACTGCTGCGTTACGCCTCATGTCGTGCAACGCCGACCTCACTGACTCGGGATCCGCCACATCGGCAACCCTCATCTCGAACTGCGCATCGCTCACTTCCTTCCTGCCTATACCCACGACACGGTATCCCTGGGTATGCAGCATGTCTGCACAGTACCGGCCCAATCCGCGGGAGGCTCCGGTCACTACGACGGCGTCCATCGCTTTACGGCTTCTGCAGCGTTACAAGATGCTGCGCGAGCGTGCCTACCGACCGCAGGTTGCTCCTCGCCTCGGACATCGCACTGTCACTTGTCCAGTCGAACTCGGCCGAAAGCGTTTCGCGCGCGAAATCCTCTGCGGCGAGGAGGAGCATAACGAGATCGGCCGAATCCACAACGCGATTTGGTCCGATCAACCCGGTGTCCGCGGTAATTTCTCCCTCAGCGCGGCCTGTCATGACTGCGATTTCACCCCGGAGGAAGCTCTCGACTTCATCGTACGTAACGGCCATGCGCTTTCCTTGTTGATTTGATTTGGGTGAAAGCCTATCTGGCGCAGACCAGAAGTCGCCGGCTTTCCGGGTGCGACGCGACGGTTTCAACAGTAGAAAAATATCTACTCAGCTCGCTTACCAGGTTTTGCTCGGAATACCAGGCGAAGTCATGCGGGCTTGCTGCATAAGCGGGGAAAAAAGCGGCGTCCGATACAATCATTGGATCCTCGATCGCCACAAACTCGACGCATAGATACTTCGTGGCGAGCTGATCGAACAACGCCGCGATTTTCGCGAAATCCTGCCCCTGCCCAAGCGACAGATGATGCGTGACTGCAAGGGCGAGTACCATCTCGGACTGGAAGCGCCGGCTCGCCAGCGTAACCAGAGGGCTACCCTCCCCGATGAGTGACAGACTCGGCTCATTCGCGAACTTTTTCGGGAAGACTTCCGGAAGTGGATCGGCGAGATTCGCAACCAGCGGCAGAATGTCGAGTCCATCACGCGCCGCTACTCGATAGAGACGATCGACTGATGCCTCATCTATGTCCACGGCCACCACGGAGCTACCGCATTTGGCGGCAAGAGTTGAGAACCAACCCGTGTTGCAACCGAGGTCGAGTACTGTTCGCGGCTTGAAGCGCGTTAATGCGGCATGCACCCCATGCTGTTTTGCAGTCCATTGGCGATTCGGCTCGAACGAGAAGGCCTCTTCCTTATCCTGATAGTAGCTGCTGTACGCGCTACCCTTCAACGCTACATCGCGGCGTTCGACAGAGCGCTTCACGGCACCAAGGAACTCCGCCTTGACCATGCCGCGTTCGGCGAGCTTGCGCCTGCGCAGTCGCTCTTCGACCTCATATAGTATGCGACCCTTCCGATCTCCCTCGAATACCTCCCGCCGCGATATCACATGGTCGACAGAATTCAGGGTTGTCTCGAAAAGCCGCTTCCGCGCGCGGACGTGTTCCCCATGCTCCATTATTGCCAGTGGGAGACCGAAGTATGGCTCGAACATGAGCCTGTACATCTCGTAGACGGCGCGCGACACATCGTCCCACCCGGCGGCGGCGCGCAACTCGCGCGAATGTGCTGGCACGAGGTGAGGCTGTGCCGCCAGTTCTTCGAGTTTCACTACAGAAGTAAAATCAACGAAAACAGGCCGGGTCCCGCGGAAGAGGACGTTGGCCGGGTGCCAGTCCTTGAGCGTCAATCCGTGCGGCGCGAGCCGCTGGAACAGGTCGATGTGAAATATCGCGGCGTCCTTGAACATCGACGCGGGCCACTCGTGCGGATGCGACACGAACGGAACGCGCGGGTGCTCGAGAATCATCTCGTATGCAAAGCCATCGCGCGCGTAATCAACCTCGCGCGCTTCTATCAGGCCCTGCCCGTAAATGTTCGCTCGCTCACAGGCCTGCATGATCTCCCGCACTCGGGCGCCGTGGCCCGGGTAGATGCCGCGCAAAATACGGCCTTCACTGATGTAGACCTCCCCGACGTTGTCGAAACCGACGAGGCGCTCGGGCCCCGCCACGCCTGCGGATGCGCTCATACCATCGCCACGTCGCGCGGCGACCGGGACACGAGAGACTCGTCCATGATAAAGTCCTGGCCGTCGATCATCCTGTCGCACACGAAATCGACGAACGGATCCTTGCCCTGTAGCAGGAGCTCGCGCTTGGTGATCTGAAATGCCCACCACGCTGCCCCCGGTTCGTGAACGATTTCCAGTGGAATCATTCGCTGAATGAAGTGCGAATACGCATACTTTCGCACGTTGACGCGCTGCTCGTCTGAAAGGGGCATGAGCCGAGGGGCGCTCTTGAGGAGTTCCCTGTAGGCGTGAGTGGTGCTGCCTTCGTGCGTGAACCCTTTCCCTCCGTAGTGCGCCTCACCCGCAACAATGACTGGCTTTCCGAGCAGCGCAAGCTCGAGTCCCGCAGTCCCATAAACCGTAACGCCCCCGTCGATGAGTTCGTACATGTTCGCGGGGCTGATGTTCTCTTCAGCAGGGATCACCCTGACGTGGTCAGGCAGCTCAGGGAAGTGGCGCTCGATCAGTCTCTGCACTCCGCTGGCGGGGTTATCACCTGCCTCGACCGGGTGGATCTTGATCAGCCACTGCACTTGCGGAATATCGATGATGTGTCTCACCGTATCGAGCATCCACTCATCGAACGACGCATAGGTCATCGGCGCAAAATCAGTGACGCTGTCCCAGTTGATGTGCGCGAAGACAGCCCAGACAGGCTTGTCGTTGGGCGTGTAGCGCGCCCTCAGTTCAGAGACGTCATGACGAAAGCTTCCAACGGCTTTCATGTCGAAGCTGACACCCTTCTGATACCGGTCGGCGAAGAAACGATCGAGTCTCGCTTCCTGCTTGAGGGTAAGAGGGCCGCTCCGACGCACCTCCCAGTCCTGTGGGCTGAGCTTTTTCAGATCGATCCTCATTGGGTCGTCGATGTGGCGCATGTAGAAGTGCCATGGAAGATAGGAAGCCTTCCATGCCGCAACGGGAATTCCCCGTCGGAGTGCCGTCTTGATCGCAGGACCCCAGTCGATGTAGACACCATGAGACATCACTACGCGTGAAGGCTTGTGAGCGGCAAG
Source organism: Gemmatimonadaceae bacterium (assembly GCA_031426255.1). GTDB lineage: Bacteria > Gemmatimonadota > Gemmatimonadetes > Gemmatimonadales > Gemmatimonadaceae > UBA4720. The sequence continues at coordinate 232,997 of JANPKW010000006.1, forward strand.
CGCGTTCTGAACAGCCGCCGCCTGGACCAGCCCGCTGTAGGCATACTCCCGCACAATCGCTTCATGACCCGTAAGCGCCGCACCCTGCAGGTATCGCACGATTGAAGACCGTACGTTGCGCCCGAGCTCAATGTCGCCGTAGGCAAGGTCATCGAGATCGTCCCACGTAACGTTCTCGGTTCTGCTCCAGAGCTCGCTTCGCAGCTCCTCACTGACGTAGTCGCCATTGTACGAGAACGGAATCCCGATCGTCTCGAGGACAGCGCTCGTTTTCCTGATGCAAGTCGGGCATACGTCGCGCCAGCGATTGATGGGCATCCCTTCATCCACAGTCCGGATGGCACACCCGCGGTAGGGGGAGTTGCAGATGACCGCGTGAACCTTGAATCCTCTCAGCTTGAGAGCCGCCGCAATCGCCGCTTCGACATGAAGAAGCAGCGGCATACCGCCCGGAACCCAGAACAGGATTGTCCCGCGCGACGGATCGATGGCAACACCCTGCTCGTACAGGCTTGCCATCCTGCGCGCGCGATACTCATCCGTATGCTTGAACAGCCCCCTGACAGCGGACGGAGATTTCTCGAGGGCCTTGTGCGCGGCTATCCGCGCGAATCGGGGGAGCATTCTCACCTGACCTTCCTCAGCCAGATGCTTCCGGTATTGTGATCGAGAAACGCTGGAAATTTCGCCTTGAAAAGTTCAGGGAAAGCGTGTTTCGCAAATGAATTGAACGCGATCATCTGGAAGCTGTCGTTGCCCGAAAGAAAAGCGCGCAGCATCAGCGACTCGTTCCAGGCGTAGCCCTTCCTGATCCAGTCGATGGGATACGAGTGCGGATAGAAAACATCGTGGAAGTGAACGAGAACACCGGCCTTTAGCGCCGGCAGGACGCGGAGGAACAGGTACGTCACGTCGCTGCCGACTTTCGCGACATGCGACGAGTCTATGAACAGCACATCACCCGCCTCGAGCCGCTGGAATACTTCGACGGGGACTTCCTGAACCTGACTCGCAATGATCGAAGTAGAAGCACGGTCTGCTGCCGAGAGCAGCGAATGCAGACGCTCCGGATTGGGCTCGATGAATGTCAGCTCAGCCGAATGCCCCGTGGCCTGAAGCGTGTCCAGTGTCACCGCCGACGAAAATCCTGAGCCGACTTCGATGATTCGCGCCGGCTTTTCCTTGCGAATCACGCCTGAAAGCGTGAAGGCATCGGGAAGGCGAAACCACTCGTTGCCGGTGAAGTAGCGGAAGCCAGGGGACTGCTCGGCAGGGAATGGCAGCAACTGAAAATTCTCGATCAGATCGTCGAAGTACTCTCGCTGCGCGCCCGTCCGGAGATCGACATTCTCCCACCACTCAGCGCCATCGAACTTCACGACGAGGTCAGCGTCTGCTATGCCGCCGATGTCGAGAAGAGGGGAGTAGTAATGCCCGTGCGGAACTATATCGGTGCCCCGCAGGTTGGGGTCACGCGCGAGCCTTGAGCGTTTCAACCTTCGGCGCACAAACTCTACATAAGCCAATGGGTTGAGAATCGTCTCGAAGCGTGGCATTAACGCGGAATATAACATTTCGAGCATTGCCTACCCGGCGGCAATATCCTTGCTCGCTATGTGCGAATTGATTACGGCCAACTCCGGCTCCCGCTCGATGAGCGCAACTGCCTCGCGCCACGAGAAATCCCCGCCCAGGCGGCTGAAGACTGCGCGCGCAAATGCGAGGTCTTCGGGTGTATCGACTGTCCAGCGCCAGGAGTGCAGATCCCGATCGCCTTGAACAGCCAGCAGACTGAAGCGGTCCGGGTGGTGGTACATGTAGACGGTGACGTGGGCGCGCTCATATGGCTCGACGGCTTCCATCGCTGTCCGGGTCAGCGCTTCCCGCGTGAATACCTCGACGTCCAGACCCAGCGGGAAGGATGGCTCGATCTTGTTGCTCGCGTAGTCAACCCGTGGCTCAGCACGAAGAAAACGGGACACGACCAGGTCGCACACTTCAGGGTCTACAAACGGTGAATCCGCTGACACCCTGACAATTGCGTCAGCGTCGAACGAGAGTGCGGCCTTCTGATAGCGACCAAGCACGTCTTCTTCGCTGCCGCGCGTCGCCAGCACACCTATTTGTTCGCATTCTGCTACTATTTGCCCGTCAGCCTCCGCTGTGGTGGTAGCGACCACGATACGATCTATGAGGGACGCACGTTGTAGCCGGTGCACCACGTGGGCGAGCATTGATTGGCCGGCAATGTCGAGCAGCACCTTTCCGGGCAGGCGTTCCGAGCCCATGCGTGCCTGCACGATAGCAACGACTGCCATCAGGCCGGTGCCAGATCTTCCCACTGAAGCACGTGATCCCGCTCGAGGTCACGCGAGGCGCGTTTGCCAATGACTTCATCCCAGTGAACCGGGCTGACTCCCGTGCCGGGCCTCTTGTAGGTCAGCATGGCCTCCGTCAGTATGGAACCCGCTGCCACATCGGCGTCGAGCACGATGCTCCTTCGAGCGTTGGCGCGTGAAATCTCCTCGGTGTCGATGGAAGTCACAACCGAAGTCGAGCCAACCATGGTGTCGAGCCGCTCCACAGCAGTGAGGAATCGACGGAGATCGTCCACATCCATAGCGTGGTAATGATCGTTCCCGGGAAGAGTCTTGTCGTGCGTAAAATGCTTTTCGATCACCTTTGCGCCGAGCAGATATGCAGTGCACAGCGCGGTCATCCCTTCGTCGGGGACCGTGTGATCAGAATACCCGATGAGCAGGTCAGGATACTCCCGCTCGAGCGCGGTGATCATCCCGAGGTGCGCATTTTCGTCGGCGGTGGGATAGTTGAGCACACAGTGCAGCAGCGACAGTTCAGTGCACCCCGCATCACGCAGCGTCTTAACGGCGACAGCCACTTCCTCTGACGTCGACGCGCCAGTCGAAAGAATTACCGGCTTTCCCTTCCCTGCTACCTGACGCAGCAACGGAGTGTTGGTGAGATCAGCGGATGCAATCTTGAAGTACGGCATGAGCGGATCCAGCAGCTCGACAGCATCGCGATCGAACGGCGTCGACACAAAATCGATTCCCACTTCATCGCAGTAGCGTGCGAGCTCGCGATAGTCGTCCGGTCCGAACGTGTCGTACTTCTGAAACAGCTTGAACTGCGAAGTCGTGGACTCTTTGGAGAGGTCCCAGTAAGCCGGCGAATGCTTCGAAGCGAGCGTCTCCGCCTTGTAGGTCTGAAACTTCGCCGCGTCCGCACCTCCTTCCCTGGCGAGATCGATCAGCCGTTTCGCCAGCTCAACCGACCCCTCGTGGTTGACACCTATCTCCGCAATCACGTAGGGACGAGAAGATTCCGTAACGATTCGCGTCCCCAGGCGCAGTTGCCTCGCCTCAAATCCCATTGACTTTTTCCTGCCCGTGTTTGGCTTCCAGCTGACCGAGATACCCGTTCATCGCCCCGTGATCGTTGGTCATGTTTTCATCGTGCCGGCGATACCTGTATAACGGGAGCGCAACACGGTGGATAATGTGCTTCTCGAGAAAGCGAATGCGCAGGTCCTTGTCCTCGTGAAGCATGAACTGCTCATCATATAAACCAAGCTCCACGAGCTGGTCGATCCGGAACATGATCCCGCAGCCGATCGGGCTCTCCTCGCAGTTCTTCCGCTCGATGACTTCGTCATTGTTCGTGACGAGGTTGTAATCGCATGCGACTGCATCGATTGCAGGATTGAGAGCGAGGTGCAACGACAGAATGTTGAGATACTCGTGGTGCACGTAGTCGTCACCGTCGATCCTCACCACAAATCGCCCGCGCGCCGACCTGATCCCCACATTGAGCGACCCCGGCAACCCCTTCTGCTCGGCGTTATTGATGAGCCTGATCTCGTTCTCGAACAGCTCTAGCGCGAAACGCGTCTGGTCGGTGCTCGCGTCGTTGACGACGATCACCTCATAGTCGTTCCGCGGATACGTCTGGTTCAGGATCGACCTGATGCAGCGGCCGATGTACTTCTCCTGGTTTCGTACGGCCACTACGAGCGATACGGTTGGGAGGTGTGTCATGGTTTCAGTTCGTAAGGACGAGCGGTGGTTTGCCGGCCGTTGACCCGGGCGCGTCGATACTCTCGACGACAAACTTCGATTGAATCGAGTAGGCTCCCATTGGGCGCGATGCGTCGAAGTTGTCGCTCAGAATTCTCGTGCCCGCAGTTATTACGAGCGGTGGAGTGAGATCGTCAAGCACGTCGTAGTTCGGCGATCCAAGAGCTGCCTCGCTGACGTGCAGATACAATGGGTACTCGCCGGGCCTTAGATTCAAAGCAGGGAGATCGACCAGGACAGTACCGGTAGCGCCGGCGGCAATTCCCGATTCGGTAACTACGTGGCGCACGGTCGTGAGCAGCTCTCGTGAAATCCCCGACCTGATGCCCACGAACACCGCGAGCCCGCGCATCTCCTGATGGGCGATGAACGAAAGTCGAAAACGCACAGTGTCGCCCATGGCGAAGGTGTAGCGCTCCTCGCCATCGAGTTCTTCAACGCTTGCAGACGAAAAACGAATTGCACCGGAGCCGCGACGGTTCTGCGGATTGTTGATGCCGGTGTCCGCATCGACTCGAGTCTCGCGAACACGCTGATTGTAGACGGCCATGACGCTGTCCGTAGGCCCATCCGCGATCACCTTGCCACGCTCGAGCAAAATTCCACGCGGGCAGAGCTGTCGCACGGCTTGCGTGTTGTGCGATACGAAGAATACGGTGCGCCCCTGCTCCGCCACATCCTCCATCTTGCCCAGGCACTTCTTCTGGAACGCCGCATCACCAACGGCGAGCACTTCATCTACGAGCAATATCTCGGGCTCGAGGTGCGCCGACACAGCAAACGCCAGACGCATGTACATCCCGCTCGAGTAACGCTTGATCGGCGTATCGATGAACTGTTCCACTTCCGCGAAATCGACGATTGCATCGAACTGCCGCGCGATCTCGCTCTTCCGCATGCCAAGTATCGCGCCAGATAGATAGATGTTCTCGCGCCCCGTCAGCTCGGCGTGAAATCCGGTACCCACCTCGAGCAGCGCGCCGACCCGACCATAGATGTCGGCTCGACCTTTCGTCGGCTCCGTGATGCGGGATAGAATCTTGAGCAGCGTGCTCTTCCCTGCCCCATTGCGGCCGATGATCCCGACGACTTCGCCTTCCTTCACCTCGAACGTGACGTCATCGAGTGCCCAGAATGCTTCTTTCTTCTCTGCCTGGCTGCGCGAAAAGATCTTCCGGGGTAGGGCAATTAACTCTTCCTGCAGTGTCTTGTACGGCTGGCGGACGAGTGCTCTCGCTATCTCGTAGGACTTTGATAGTCCCTCGACCTTGATCGCTGTCTCAGACATGGGCGCTTCCGGGTTCGACGGATACCGGCGCATGGTCCGACGGAAAGGTTTTCAGCTCGGCACGGAGCCACGGTGATACGGAGGCTACAGACAACGCCGCGTGGGGAACGGCATCCACCGGGCTGCTCGATGTATTTCCCGTTGTTGTACAAAAACAGAACAGCGCTTGCGCTAAAGCGCCCGCTCGAGATGGCGACGCCTCGCAAGCCCGCCCCCCTTCCGTGCCCCCCGTGGCTCCGTGGCGAACGGACAGCGCCGGCCCACCCAAATCACCGAGAGACCCATCGAAGAGGCCCATCATACCGAATCAGCGAATCCACGCTCAACCCGCCGAAAGAAAAACGCCCCTGCAACAAAGACAGTCAGCGACACAACGGAAGTAAGCAAGACCATCTCGGCCCGGATCGAACTAGTCCCAAGAACCGACCACCGCACCCCTTCTATGAAGGCCACGGCCGGATTGAGACTATATAGAAGTCTCCACTTCTCAGGAACTATCGAGGTCGCATACGCCACCGGACTCGCGAACATCCACACCTGAAGCAGGAAAGGCATTGCGTGAACGAAATCCCTGTACTTCACGTTCAACGCTGACAACCACAGACTCACGCCAGTCGCCGTCACCGCCGCCAGCAGGATAAAAAATGGCAGCGCAGCAATCCGCCACGTCGGCGCGATGCCATAAACGACCAGCAGCACAGCCAGCACCGTCAGCGCCACCATCAGATCGATCAGTGCCGAGAATGTGCTGGCCAGTGGAATCGCCAGACGCGGGAAATAAACCTTCGTGATGAGCCGCGCATCTGTGATGAGACTGTTCCCCGCGCGCTGCAGAACAGCGGCGAAGTAATTCCAGATCAGCACACCACTGAAAACGAAAACAATGTACGGATGCCCATCACTCGGCAGCTTCGCGAAACGCCCAAACATCACAGTGAAGATCGCGGCCGCCACCAGCGGCTGCAGGATTACCCATGTGACGCCAAGGCCCGTCTGCTTGTAGCGAAGCTTGACGTCACGACCCGCGAGAATCATCAGCAGGTCGCGATACGTCCACAGCTCGCGAAGGTTGAGCGCCGACCACCCGCTGGTCGGTTCGATTCTTACGGTCGGGCGGCGTTCAGCTTCGGGCTGCGGGGTCTGACCGTGAACTGTTGTCGAGGCCGTCACGCCCGTCGTCGCGCGCCGATCGCCCGCGTAAGCGGTCGCCATGGATGCGTCAGGTCGCCAAGCGCCTCGCGTCTCAACGCGGCGAACTCGATCACTTCGTCGGAGTTTGTGTCGCGCGATCTGGCGAACTTGTCGCGGACGAACGAGAAGAGAACAGCAAGCACGAACCCGGTCAGCAGGCCGATTACCGTCTTCTTGACTCCACCCCGCGCATCCGGCTCGATTGGAAGCTGCGGCGCCTCGATGATGCTGATGACCGGCAGATCCCGAACTTCCTCGACCCGCGCGCTCTCGTAGGCCTCCATCATACGCGAGTACAACTGGTTGCGCATGTCTACTTCGCGCTGAAGGCGACCAAACTCAAAGGTCAGCTGAGGCGACGCGCGATACTGCCGGTTCCCCTCGAGAAATGTTTCGAGGTTAGACTCGGCCTGACGCAGCTGCCCGCGCTTCTCTTCGACCTGTCGTTCGACGAACTCGCGCTCAGCGGCTGCAGTCTCCTGGCGATTCTTGAGGTTGTACTCGTTCAGCTGGTCCAGGACATTCGTTGCGAGTTGAAGCGACAAATCGGGAAAGCCCGTGCCTACAGTCATCATGATGACGCCGGTTTTCGCGATCACGGTCGAATGAACGGCGCCGCGCAACCTGTTGACCGCGCGCACCTCACGCACGTTCGGCCGACCCTGAATGTTGTAGATCTTGACGATATCACCCTCGATCACACCACTGTCCGGCCTGTTCACGCGATAGGTTTTCTGCGCAACAGGCCAGAGAACGGTCCGCGTCTCCATCAAATCGGTGTACAGCTGCGGCGAGCTCATCGCGTCGCCCCCCGCCAGGTTGATGCCGAACTGCGCCGCGAGCCCGCCAAGCTGGCCCGTCCCACGCGCGCCCTTCGGCATGAATGCCGCTTGAGCGGTGTACCGCTTCGGTGACGTAATACTGTTGTAACCAGCCCAGAAACCGAAAATCAGCGTCACGATGAGGATCATCATGCGATGCCTCAACAGCACGTTGACGAAACTCACGGCTGATATCTCCTTCGGTATATCTCCCGGGACGTATATCTCGCGAGGTCCGCCCTGCGGGCCCGGCTCGTTCTGCCTTGGAATTGTCATGAGCCGGATGAAAGGAGAGCTGCACCACGTTTCGAGTCATCGCGAGTCACGACTTCCTCGAGGTACCACTTGTAAGTAGACGCTATCCCGTCAGCAAGAGAAATCCGCGGCTGCCATCCCTGACTGCGGATGAGCGACGAGTCCATCAATTTGCGGGGAGTTCCATCGGGCTTCGACGTGTCCCACTCGATCGGCCCGTCATAACCGACAACCTCGGCGATTATCCCAGCGAGCTCCTTGATCGTGACATCGGAGCCAGAGCCCACGTTGAACAAACCCGTCGAGCCGGACTCCATCATGACAAGACATGCGTTCGCGGCATCGTCGACATGAAGGAACTCTCGCATTGCCGTGCCGTGACCCCACAGAGTAACGACCGAATCCTTTCCGGCAGCCCGCTCCTCTTTCGCTTCGTGAAACTTGCGGATGAGCGCGGGCAGAACGTGCGAAGTCATGAGGTCAAAGTTGTCGTGCGGTCCGTAAAGATTCGTCGGCATCAGTGACACCCACTTCTTCCCGAACTGCCTGTTCGCAGACTCGACGAGCTTGACCCCTGCAATCTTGGCGATGGCATAAGGTTCGTTCGTCGGCTCGAGCTCACTCGTGAGGAGATACTCCTCCTTGATCGGCTGCGGCGCGAGCCGCGGGTAGATACAGGAGCTGCCGAGAAACACGACGCGATCGGTCCCGGTGTCGAGAGCGGAGCCGAGCACGTTGGACTGGATTACGAGATTCTCGTGAAGGAAATCCCATCGCCACGTGTTGTTCGCGGTAATTCCCCCAACCTTGGCAGCAGCAAAAAACACTACCTCGGGTTTTTCATCGCGAAAGAACCGAGCGACAGCAGCCTGATCCATCAGGTTCAGCTCCGACCGTGTCCGAACTATCGGTTCCGGATAACCCGCATCGCGAAGTGCTCGCACTATCGCGGAGCCGACGAGCCCCCGGTGGCCTGCAACAAATGCACGACGTGGAGTTGCGGTCACTTGCTCAGTGCGTGCAACGCTGCATACGACGATTCAATCGTGTAGGGCACGCCCGACTGAACCGAGGCAAGATCTGCATCGACCATCATCTCGACGAGCTCATTAAAGGTCACGCGCGGCGTCCAGCCGAGTACGCGCTTTGCCTTGCTTGCATCGCCGAGGAGGAGGTCGACTTCCGTGGGGCGGAAGTAGCGTGGGTCAATCGCGAGCACTTCGCTCCCGGTAGCTGAATCGATTGCAACTTCGTCTACTCCGCTACCGCGGAACTCGAGCTCGATTCCAACGCGGCCGAAGGCGAGCTGGCAGAACTCGCGAACCGTGTGCTTCTCGCCTGTCGCGAGCACGTAGTCATCGGCAGTTGGATGCTGAAGCATCTTCCACATGCCTTCGACGTAATCACCTGCAAAACCCCAGTCGCGCTCCGCGTCGAGATTCCCGAGGAAGAGCTTGTCCTGCTGCCCTTCACGGATGCGGGCGACGGCCATCGTAATCTTGCGCGTGACGAACGTCTCGCCGCGGATCGGGGACTCATGGTTGAAGAGGATACCCGACGAAGCGTGCACACCGTACGCCTCGCGATAGTTCACTGTGATCCAGTGGCCGTAGAGCTTTGCGACTGCATACGGTGAGCGCGGGTAGAACGGGGTTGTCTCGGACTGCGGGATTGCCTGTACCTTGCCGTACATCTCGGACGTCGATGCCTGGTAGAATCTCACGCGGTCCATCATCCCGAGTATGCGTAGAGCTTCGAGAAGGCGGAGTGTCCCCAGAGCGTCGGAGTTACCGGTGTACTCAGGCGTCTCGAACGAAACCTGGACGTGGCTTTGGGCGGCCAGGTTGTAGATCTCGTCCGGCTGCGACTCCTGAATAATGCGGATCAGGTTTGTGGAGTCTGTCAGGTCCCCGTAATGGAGCACAAAACGCGACTTGACGTCCTGTGGCTCAGAATAGATGTGATCGATGCGCTGCGTGTTGAAGAGCGACGCGCGCCGCTTGAGGCCGTGGACCATGTAGCCCTTCGCAAGCAGGAGTCTTGCGAGGTAGGCGCCGTCCTGGCCGGTCACGCCCGTGATAAGGGCAGTTTTCATGAGATTCGGTAAATGTGCGGCGAAGCTCGCGATGCCTCCCGAGGGCTGCGGGGGGCGGTTCGCGGGCGGGTTTTTTTGTGAATGTTTAGCCTGGGAAATGTCACATCAGGTATGGCGTCAGTCAATCTATGGCGCTACACTCCCCTGCCTCGTAAGTCCCCATCAATATGTGACATCCGGATTGTGCCGGAGTCCTTATTGGGTAGATTGCAGGGGGCACGAGCCTTGCCATTGGCGTCTGCACGGAAGCTTGGCAAATGGCCTGTTTTCGAACATTGAATAACCCGACCTAAGAAAGCCCTTTTGACGCTCAAGCGAATTAGAAACAGGCACCTTTTCGTCGCCGACACCTTCTCGGTAATCGCGGCGACCCTCATAGCGTTTCTCGTGCGCTTCGAGGATTGGCAGTGGATCAGCCAGAACGCCCGGCTTGTCGTTCTCTACCTCCTCATTTCAGTACCGCTCCGCCTCTTCATTTTTTTCGTGGCGGGCATGTATCGCCGGCTCTGGCGGCACGCGAGCGTTGGAGAGCTCAACCCCATAATAGTTGCCGCGCTTGGCGGCGGAGCGGCGTGTGCCCTCATTGGATTGGTCGTATTGCCTCTGTCGGGGCTGACACCGACTCGAGTTCCTTTCTCAGTCGTATTCATCGACACGTTCCTGACGGGCGCACTCATTGGCCTTCCCCGTCTCATGGCCCGGATCGGTCGCGCCGGTTACACGCGCCGCCGCACGGATGACAAGGGCAAGCGCGTCCTGATTGCCGGAGCTGGTGACGCGGGCAAGCTGGTCGTGAAAGAGCTTTTCGCTTCATCGCAGCAGCTGGGACTCGAGCCAATCGGCTTCGTCGATTCGGACGCGACCAAGCACGGTCACATGCTCGCTGGCCTTCCCGTTTTTGGACCGCTCGCGCACATCCCTGAGATCGTCGAGCGGTATGGCGTCGCCGAGATCATCATCGCGATGCCGTCGGCGCCTGGGACTGTCATCAGGCAGGTAGTTCGCGCGGCGCTCTCGTGTGGTATTCCAACCCGAACCGTTCCATCGCTCCCCGAGATCATCTCTCGTCAGGGCAATGCGACTGGTCTTCGCGAGGTCGAGATTCAGGATCTTCTCCGCCGCGACGCGGTCGAGACAGATCTTGCCGCCGTTGCCGAGCTGGCGACGAGCGAGACCGTGCTCATTACCGGCGCTGGCGGGTCTATAGGAAGCGAGCTGTGCAGGCAGCTCGCGCGTCTCGCCCCATCGCGACTGATTCTCCTTGGACATGGTGAAAACTCGATCTTCGACATCTTCCAGGAGCTGTCGCTTGCGTTCCCCGATGTGAAGATCATTCCGGTGATCGCCGACGTTCGCGATCGCCAGCGGATTCAGCACATCTTCCAGGAGTTCCGTCCGCACGCAGTCTTCCATGCTGCTGCGCACAAGCATGTGCCGCTGATGGAGGACAACGTTCTCGAGGCTGTCACCAACAACGTCTCCGGCACGCGCAACGTCGTAGATGCGGCGATCGACTCGAACGTCCAGCACTTCGTTCTGATCTCCACTGACAAGGCGGTTCGCCCGACGAGTGTCATGGGCGCGACGAAGAGAATTGCAGAACAGCTCGTGCAGCACGCGGCGACCAAGCACCACCGCAACTTCGTATCAGTGCGCTTCGGCAACGTACTCGGCTCACGCGGCTCGGTTGTCCCGACGTTCCTGCGGCAGATTCGCGCAGGTGGCCCGGTGACGGTGACACACCCAGAGATGCGCCGCTACTTCATGACTATCCCTGAAGCCGTGCAGCTCGTGCTTCAGGCCGGCGCGCTCGGCCGCGGTGGTGAAGTATTCGTGCTCGACATGGGCGAGCAGATCCGCGTTGTAGATATCGCGACTGATCTCATTCGTCTTTCGGGCCTCGAGGTTGGTGCCGATATCGAGATCAAGTTCACCGGAGTGCGCCCGGGCGAGAAACTGTACGAGGAGATGTTCTTCACGGCAGAGAACGTTCTCCCAACAGATCACCCGAAGGTTCTGCGCGCGCGCAACGGGCTGCTGGCTGATGGAGTTACACGGCGCATCACGGCGCTCACCGGTGCAACGGACTCCGGTCGGCCTGAGGATGAGATCCGGAAGCTGCTCCAGACGCTCGTGCCCGACTTCCATCCTCATGGCACCACGCACGAGGAAGAGACGGTGCGCAATTCCGAGAGCGTGCGGCGGGCCTAACTGCGGGAAATACGCAGGGGGAGGAGTTCTTGGAGTGCCAGGAGGTTTTGAAGGGGATGCGTGAGGAATTACAGAGTCATCCCGGTTCAACGAACGCCTCCATTTTGGGGTAACCACGGAACGGCGCAATTCAAACTTTCCCGATTTTCTGTAGTTACCCCCAAAAGGAGCCGCGCCCGATATTTCGGGGCGGCGCGCTCATACGACAGCATCTTTGCTTCAATGACTCCTGGGACTTCAAGACCTCCTCCCCCTGTGTAGTTACTGAACGAGGACCACATCTCTGATGGATCGCCGCGATGAAATCATCAAGGCAATTCCGTTTATTGCGCTCCTCACGGTCGCGCTGACTGAAGCCCTCAGCTACTTCTACCTGCTCGCACGCGGCCCCGCGATCATTGCCTGGGTCTTGATCGCAGCAATCCTGTTTCTTGTTGCGCGCCGACTGCGACCGCACGAATCATCGCGCGCCGATTATCCGGAGCGGCTGAGCCGACTCAACTTTCGCGAGCGCGCACTCCGGCCTGAGCCAATTGCGCTCGTAACGATTCTCGCCGTCACGCTTGTGCTCGGAATGCTGACGCCTCCGAAGCATCCCGACGCGACTACATACCACCTGCCGCGAGTGCTTCACTGGATTCAGAACGCCTCGCTCAGGCCGTACCCGACGAACATCGACAGACAGTTATGGATCGGTGCCGGTCATGAATACTTCCTTGTAAACCTCAGACTCATCGCTGGCACTGACAGGATCGCCCCTCTCATTCAGTGGCTGTCATTTGTCGGGATCATTCCGCTCGTGACCGTCATCGCGCGCGAGCTTGGCGCCCTGCGCCGTGGCCAATGGTTCGCGGCGCTGTTCGCTGTCACATTGCCAATTGCAATTACGCAGGCCACCGGCGTACAGGTAGACATCTTCGCATCGTTCTGGCTATGCGTGACGGTCGCGCTGCTGCTCCGCGTTCGCCGCACTGGCGGCGATGCGGCAACATGGGTCGATGCAGTCGCGATTGGGAGCGCTGCGGGAATGGCCATTCTCGCGAAGGCCGTCAACGTCCTGTATCTCGTGCCGTTCGTAGTATGGATATTGATCGCTCTATTCAGAAGGGCTCGACCGCGGCGCGTATTTGGACTGGTCGCGCTCGCGATGCTCCCGATGTTTGCGATCAACGTCCCTCAGGTCCAGCGAAACATCAGCGTCTGGAACAACCCGTTAGGCGTACCTGACGAGTATGGCGTTGCCAACGAGATCATCACCCCAGCATCGATCACCTCAAACGTGATTCGCAACCTTGTTACTCACGCAAATTCGCGGTTCGACGGCTGGAACAGGCTCGTTTATGATGGAGTGGTCGCCGCTCATTCGGGCCTGGGGCTGGATCACAATGACAGCCGAACAACATATGGGAACCGCCCATACGAGGTACCTCGAAAGGTCGAGGACGAGGGAGTCTCAACCAACCGCTATCATCTTCTGATCATCCTCGCGGCGATTTTCCTGGCGTGGAAGAAGAAAATCCGCGCAGCATTTCTCTTTCTGGGTTGCGTGGTCATCGGCGCACTCGTCTTTTCCACGTACCTGAAATGGCAGCTGTGGCACACCCGGCTGCATATGCCCCTGTTCATCGTGTCGGCGGGCGCAGTCGCAGTGGTCCTTGAAAAGACAATTAGCGAGCCAAAGCTGCGTTTCCTCGGTTGGTTCCTTCTTCTGTTCGCAGTACCGCCGTTGTTTCGGAACGGGTTCGCGCCGGTGATCTCGAGGCACCCTGTATTCACGGTTCCCTACGAGGGGCGGTTGTTCCTCGACCCTCGTCAGCGTGAGGCACTTCCGAAAGTCGCAGATCTCATCGCTGGAAGTGGGTGCGCGCGAGTCGGGCTTGTCTGGGAGCGAGCGCTTGCTGAGTACCCTGTCTGGAATCTCATGCGTGCGAGAACGCGCGGGGACGTCGAGATCCGTCACGTGTTCGTTACCAACGAGACTCGGCGGATGACGTCAGAGCGTGACAGATTGTTCAAGCCCTGCGCGATTATTTCCGCACCACGGCAGCTATATCGGATGGTGATTCCGCCGGCCGGCTTCAATCCCGTTCTGACCGCCAACGGATACACAGTATGGCTTCTCGCGAAAACGTGACCACACAGTGATGCCACTCCAAGCCGGTGCCAATGCCGGGCTTGATCGCCGTCTCGTATCACTCATCGCGTTCCTCTTTGGCCTGCATCTGCTGCAGGCCTTTTCGCCACTGAGACTGGACCACGACGCCGTCCTCTATCTACGGATGGCGATCGGGTTCGCCGAGGCGACGCCGGTGGCGGGTCCTGACTTCCCGCCCGGGTATCCGGCGCTTATTGCGTTGCTCGACATAGCGGGGCTCGGAAGCCCATTCTGGTTCATCCTCGTCAACTGGTTTGCTGTAGCGGGTGGATTGTACGCCGTGTGGCGCCTCCCAGGCGCATGGACACCTCATCAGCGCCTCCTCGCGATTGCATTGACGCTGCTGTCGTTTGCGGTGATCCGCACTGTCGTGAGGCCGCTGTCTGACCCGCTGTTTTTTGCGCTATCAATGCTCTCGCTCCTGGCGATGTCCTTCGCGGATCGCGACGAGACGAGGAACCGCTTCACTCACCTGGTGCTTGCTGCAGCGCTCGCCGTGCTGGCAATCTCTATCAGGCTGATCGGCGTCGCTATCCTTCCGGCCCTCGGTTTTGCGGTGATGAAGGCCGTGCTTCGCACCGGGCGCGCTCGCCGACAGATGATGGCGGCCTCGACTATTGCAGTAACTGGCTCGGCTGCGATCGTGATCTTTCTGGCACGTCATTCGCTCGCCCGATATCTCGGCGGTTTCGGTGAGGGGTGGGAGGGCAACGTGATGATGCTCGCAAGTATGCGCTTCGGTGTGATACTGGCGAATCTATCGGAGTTGTTCATGAATCTTCCCCACAAGGTCGTTCCCTCATGGAATGTCCTGTCCGTAGCCGTGGGCGTCGTCCCCGCGCTCATCCTGCTCCTCGGCTTGCGAGGCCTCAAAGGCACTACCGCAACCGGTGTCTACGCGGCCGCTTCAATCGCGATACTGTTCCTGTGGCCCTACAACGCGGTGAGGTTGTGGGTACCCATGGCTCCGCTCATCTTCCTGCATCTGACACGAACCCTTTCTGAAATGTTGGAGGGAAATCGGGACATGGGCTGGATTCGTCGCCCCCTCGCTGGATTGGCTGGTGTCTGGGCGATCTGGTTCCTTGCAACGGGGATGGGCGCGCTCGCCTACTCGACACTGATTACCTTCAGCGGCTCCAGGTTCAGCAGTCTATACGGAAGCAACGGCGGGTTTTCGACACCTGGCCAGGTATCGAAGAATCCTCAGCACAATGCACGTGCCATGGAGATCCTGCTGCGCTACGACCCCGCGCAAGCAGCGCGAGCTGGAGACCTGCTGCCCCGAAGTGCAGGGCAATACTCACAATCGATGAGTCTCAAGGCACGGATAACCGGGCTCCTGACTGAAAGCCGATGACACACGAAGCTACTGAGACTTTCGAATACTCCGGAACAGAGCTCGACGCACTCGCCGAGGCGAAGAACTATTACGCCTGGGTGCTGCGGCAGTTCGAGCCCTACATTGGGCGCAACGTAATTGAAGTTGGCGCTGGAATCGGCACTTTTTCCGAATTCATAATCGGCGCGCCGACGGTAGAGAGCCTGGTGGCGATCGAGCCGGCGCTCAATACGTTCCCTCATCTGGAGACACGGTTTTCCGCCAATCCGAAAGTCTCGGTCAGGAAGGGGTACTTATCGGAGCACAAGCAAACACTCGCCGGCGACTCCATCGTCGCGGTAAATGTGATGGAGCATATCCCGGATGATGCTGAGTTCCTTCGCGACGCATATGCGTCGGTCATCAGCGGCGGTCACCTGCTCCTGTTCGTCCCTGCCCTGCCTGCGCTATTCGGGACACTCGACGTGGCTTTCGAGCATCACCGCCGGTACACGCGCACCTCGGCGCGAAAGGTGATCGAAGCTGCGGGATGGAAGCCGATAAGGATCTCGTACATGAACCTGCCGGGCATCGCGGCGTGGTTCATGGCTGGTAGAGTGCTGAAGAAAACCAGCATTGCAGCACGGGACGCGCGGACATATGATCGCTTTGTCGTGCCGTTGATGTCACGCATCGAGAGTCTGGTCGAGCCGCCTATCGGCTCCAACATCGTGGCGATCGCCAGGAAACCGTAGCAGATGTCAGATCATACCGTCAGCGTCCATACGTTCCGGGCTACGCCATCGAATCCAATTGGCCCGGCGCTCCGCGTATCCGTGTTGATGCCTGTCTTCAACGAGGCCGCGACTGTCGCGCATGCAATCGCGCGTGTCCGCTCGGTATCGCTGGACATGGAGATCATCTGTGTAGACGACTGCTCGACTGACGGCACCCGTCAGGAGCTTCAGCGGCTGCTGGCATCCGGTAATATTGACAAGCTCGTGCTGCACGAAGTCAATCGCGGCAAGGGCGCCGGTATTCGATCAGCGCTCGCGGAGGCAACCGGTGACGTAGTCGTCGTGCAGGATGCCGATCTCGAGTACGACCCGGCCGATATCCTGAAACTTATCGGCCCGGTTCGCGATGGCCGCGCTGACGCCGTCTTTGGCAGCCGGTTCCGCGGCGAGGTGAGCCGCGTCCTTTACTACTGGCACTCGGTTGGGAATGGCATGCTGACGATGCTGTCCAACATGCTGACGAACCTGAACCTGTCGGACATGGAAACCTGCTACAAGCTCGTGCGCACCGATCTCATGCGAAGCCTTCCACTCACATCTGATCGTTTCGGTTTCGAGCCCGAGCTGACAGCTCGCCTTTCGCAGTCGCGGGCGCGAATCTACGAGGTACCGATCAGCTATAGTGGGCGCACGTATGCTGAGGGAAAGAAGATCAGGTGGACTGATGGCGTAGCGGCACTGTGGCACATAGTGCGGTTCAACATCTTCGCTGGTCGGGCACCGGTATATCGTGGATCGCAGGCTACGGCGTCAACCGGCGATTAGCCGCTGAAGCCACCCGTCGCGCCGCCCGGCATCCCGCAACATCCTGATGAGCTCGAGCGTTCGCACGCGACGACCTTCCTCGTTCAGATGGAAGCGCGTGTCAAAGAAATAGTTCTTCGGATACGCGAAGTCGCTGGCGCTGCCGAGCATCGGAATGCGCATCCCGGCTGACAGCCGCCGCGTGAGCTCGTCGATCGACTCTGCATTGATGGCGTACGCCCCCTCATGATACGAAGGAAACAGGAAGTAGCTGTGTGCCCGCTGCACCCCGGCCTCATCCGCGATCTCGTTGAGCTGATCGAGTGTCTCATCGTTGAAGCTGCCGATCGACGGCAGCGGTCCGACGTAGATCGAATCCGGGTTCATGCCCTTCTTGCCGAGGTGGCTCACAACGTCACCGAACTCGTTGAACGATCGGCGGTTGTAGACCGGATTTGTGTCCGGCGGGAAGAACTGATTCTCCCTTCCCACCGCGGTGGCCACTCCACGCAGAAATGAGCGGCGCACGTTCTCGACCCGCGGCCGCAGCACGACGTCAACGATCGAGTAAGACCGGATGAAATCCCCGATGCGATCGTTGGGCGCGTAAAGCAGCGCGGTATTCAGCGTATTGTCGCCGTTTGCAAAATCGCCGTAGAACTGGTCGTACTCCGGAACGACCAGCACTACATCCCCCTGCCGGATGTAAGGACGCACCTGCGCCAGC
>JANPKW010000007.1:0-4198 GCA_031426255.1 Gemmatimonadaceae bacterium
GGACGGGCAAACTACACATGCGGTCACGTGGCACACGATGACGGCGAACGTCGATGGCGGCGGAATCCTGCTGCAGCAGCCTGTCGACATTGGCGATGATGACACCGCGTTCTTGCTTGGCGCTCGCTGTGCCGAAGCGGGGCGGTCCAGTTTCTCGCTGCTTGTGGACATGATTGCGCTCGAAGAGCGCGATGGAACGCCGCTTCCCGCAATCGCGCAGGGGCCTAGACAGGACTTTCACGGACGTGCGGACCGCCCCGGACTCGGCATTATCGAATTTGAGCAGTCTGTTGCCCAGGTGCTGAACTTCGTCCGGGGTCTCGACCTTGGAGCCGAAGACAACTGGATGTGTTGCCCCAAACTGGCTTTGCCTGTCGGAATGGTGGTAGCGGGTGAGGCCGCGTCGGCTGCGGGCGTTGGCGTGGCGGGAACCATCGTTGCAGCTGATGCCTGCAGCGTCACTGTCGCCGTCGCCGATGGTGCGGTTCGGTTCTCCTCACTTTCTACACTTGAGGGGCGGCCGGTTGATGCGCTGGCGATTGGCTTGCGGGTCGGACAGGTGCTGACCTCGCGAACAGCGTCTGGCAGCGAAGCTGCCGCGCTTGACGCTGGGTTCACGAAGCATGAGCGCTTCTGGGTCCGCCGGCTTGAATCTTTACGCGCACCGATGCTGCCTGACCTTACGCCGCAAACGGGCGCTCCGGATGCTGCCTTCGAGATTCGCAAGCTGCCGACACACACGGACAGTAGCTCCGCAATTGCAGCGATGCTGGCTTATATTGCGCGCGTCGAAGACGAGGGACACTTCGACCTGGGTTTTGCCAAGAACCTGCCGGAAATGCTCAGAGGGGCATATGCTGCTTCAGCGCCGTTCTGCGTCGACGTGGATCACGCAGGAACATTTGCAACGCTTCGCACGCAAGTTGAGCTCGAACTGGAGGTTCACCAGAGGCGTGGATCATATGCGCGCGATGTATTTCAGCGCTACGGTGCGCTTCGCGGGAAAGACAAACATCATCAGCTACCGGTTACGCTGTGTGTCTCGACAGTCGCAGAAGCTGATCCGGCCTCTGTTCTCGGCGGCGCTTCCATCGCAATGATCGTTCCCGAGAAAGGGGACGAGATCGCCTGGGCCTATGATCGCCGTGCTATCAGCGAAGAATCCATGCGCGACCTCGCTGATCGTGTCGAGACGTTGTTGGTTAGCGGTTTGCGTGATGATGCAACTGCGGTCGGGAAGCTAGAGATTCTGCCATTTCGTGAACGGGAAC
This sequence comes from Gemmatimonadaceae bacterium, assembly GCA_031426255.1. GTDB lineage: Bacteria > Gemmatimonadota > Gemmatimonadetes > Gemmatimonadales > Gemmatimonadaceae > UBA4720. The sequence goes on from JANPKW010000007.1 coordinate 1,272, forward strand.
TCCTGCTCACCGACTGGCAGAAAACGTCGACGACTTATGACTCCGAGCGCTGCATTCACCAGCTATTCGAGGAGCAGGTTCTCCGCACGCCGAACGCCACGGCGGTTGTATTCAACGGAGCCACGCTCACCTACCGTCAACTCGACGAGCGCGCGAACGCGATCGCCGGCGTCTTGAAAGGCCGCGGTGTCCGGCCTGATTCATTGGTTGCGGTATGCATTGAGCGCTCACTGGAACTCGTCGTCGGCCTGATGGGCGTCTTGAAGGCCGGCGGCGCTTACATGCCGTTGGATCCTGCCTATCCGCGCGAGCGGCTTTCCATGATGCTGGAGGATGGTGCGCCAAAAGCTGTGCTTACGCGGCGCGACTTGTCCGATTTGTTGCCTGCCGATGCGGCCAACGTCATCTGCATTGAGGACCTCCCGGCTCGCAGCACCCTGACACTCGAGCCTTCGGAGGTCTCGCCCGACAATCTGGCATATGTCATTTTCACGTCTGGTTCGACGGGCCGACCAAAGGGCGTGATGGTCCAGCACCGGAACGTTTCAAATTTCTTCACCGGTATGGACGAACGGATCGGTAGTGAGCCGGGTGTGTGGCTCGCCGTGACCAGTGTCGCGTTCGATATTTCTGTGCTTGAGCTTTTCTGGACCCTGACACGCGGTTTCGAAGTCGTGATCCAAGCCGAAATCGACCGTGCATCGCTGACGCGACAAGCGAAAAGCGTGTCGAATGCACCCATGGCTTTCAGCCTGTTCTACTTCGCGGCCGGACAAGGCGATACCGCTCCGGGGGAGGCCTACCGGTTGCTCCTGGAGGGCGCGAAGTTCGCCGATAAGAATGACTTCAGCGCGGTCTGGACGCCCGAGCGCCATTTCCATGCGTTTGGTGGTCTCTACCCCAATCCGGCTGTCACGACAGCGGCGCTGGCGACCATCACAAGCCGGATCGCATTGCGTGCTGGCAGTGTCGTGCTGCCGCTCCACAACCCGCTGCGCGTTGCAGAGGACTGGTCCGTCATCGACCAGCTTTCGGGCGGCCGAGTCGGACTGTCGTTCGCATCAGGTTGGCATGCCGATGACTTTGCATTCATGCCCGAAAACTACGAACGTCGCCGCGAGGTGATGCTCGAGAGTATCGAGACGGTGACCAAGCTGTGGCGTGGCGAAAAAATCGACGTCGTCAACGGACAGGGTAAAACGATTTCAGTCGGCACCCTTCCGCGACCCGTGCAAGCGATGCCTCCAATCTGGATCGCATCAGCGGGCAGTGTCGACACATTCAAGATGGCGGGTCGCATCGGCGCCAACGTCCTGACCAACATGCTGGGCCAGGATGTCGAAGACCTACGCACGAAGTTCGCCGCCTATCGAGAGGCGCGCCTGGAGGCCGGCCATGACGGGCCGGGAACGATTTCGGTCATGCTGCATACTTTTGTCTGCGAAGACACGGAAAAGGCCCGTGAGCTGGCGCGCGCGCCGTTCTGCAACTACCTCAAAAGTTCATACGACCTGATCAAGGTCGCCCCCTCCATGTTCCCCGCTTTCCGGCAACCTTCGCTGGAAGCAGGCGAAGACAAGAATTTCGACGCGCAACGTTTCACGTCAGACGACATGAACGCGCTTATGGAGCATGCGTTCGACCGTTATTTCGAGTCGGCCGGGCTATTCGGTTCGCCTGAGCAAGCCCTCGGAATGGTTGATCGCCTAAAGTCGATCGGCGCGAACGAGGTGGCTTGCCTCGTCGACTTTGGAATTGATGCGAACATCGTGCTGGAAAGCCTGCCACATCTCGACCGGTTGCGGCAGATGGCGAACTCGGGTGCGAGGGAAGAGTCTAACCACGCGGACTATTCAATTCCGGCGCAGATCCGCGACCGGGGTATAACTCACATGCAGTCGACGCCATCTATGATCCGCATGATTGCGAGCGAGCCGGAAGGCCTGTCGGCGCTTGGAAGTCTGAAGCGTCTACTCGTTGGCGGCGAGGCGTTGCCGACGGACCTCGCAGACATGTTGAGCTCTGCGGTGTCAGGCGAAGTGCACAACATGTATGGCCCTACCGAGACGACGATCTGGTCTACCACTGCCCGAGTGAACAAGGGAGAGGCTGTCACAATCGGTCGCCCGATCGCGAACACGACCATTCGCATCCTGGACGCGCGAAACGAGACGGCGCCGATTGGCGTGGCTGGTGAGCTCTGTATCGGAGGCGCGGGCGTTGTGCGTGGGTATCTCGCCAAGCCGGACATTACGGCAGAGCGATTTGTGGCTGACCCCTGCGGATGCAGAGAGATAATCTATCGGACCGGCGACCGCGCGCGTTATCTGCGAAACGGAGATATTGAGTTTCTCGGTCGCGTCGATCACCAGGTTAAAGTCAGCGGATACCGGATCGAGCTTGCTGAGATCGAAGGCGTGCTCGGTCGCCATGCCCTCGTAAAGCAGTCTGTGGTTTCGGCACAGATCGACGATGGCGTCGCGCGGCTTGTCGCTTACGTCGTGCCCGCAAATGCGAGGACGACTGACGGCAGTGCCGAGCGAGTAGCGCACTGGCAGGGCCTGTGGGAGACGGCTTATCGGCAGGCAGATGCAACGAATCCGAGATTCAATATTGCGGGTTGGAATGACAGCGCAACGGGCGAGCCCATTCCGACTGTGCAGATGCGTGAATGGCTTGATGGCACTGAGCGAAGCATTCTGAAACTGTCACCGAAGCGTGTGCTTGAGATCGGTTGTGGGACGGGGATGGTACTGTATCGCGTTGCGCCGCACGTTGATCACTATACCGGCGTGGACCTTTCTGCCCATGCATTGGAGAGCATCCGGGCTGAGCTTTCATCGGAAGAGCTCAAGCGGGTAAACTTGCTGCAGCAGCCCGCACATGATCTGTCGGGCGTGCAGAACCATGCGTTCGATACGGTGATC
>JANPKW010000008.1:0-7166 GCA_031426255.1 Gemmatimonadaceae bacterium
CGCCGCGTCATTCTCGAGCAGGAGAGAGCGGGCAAGCGCGACAAGCTCATGAAGGACCTGCAGAAGGACCAGGTCAGAAAGGGCATCGTGAAGAACATCACCGACTTCGGTGCATTCATCGACTTGGGCGGCGTGGACGGATTGCTCCACATCACCGACATGTCGTATGGCCGCATCCAGCACCCGTCGGAGATGGTGCAGATCGGTTCGGAGCTGGAAGTGAAGGTTCTCGATATCGACTGGGAGAGAGAGCGTATCTCACTCGGACTCAAGCAGCTTCAGAGTTACCCGTGGAAGGATGTTGCCGAGAAGTATCCGGTCGGCACGCGCGTGTCGGGCAAGGTTGTCTCGATTACGAACTACGGCGCATTCATCGAGCTCGAGCCGGGCATCGAAGGCCTCGTGCACATCAGCGAAATGAGCTGGACACGCAACGTTCGTCACCCGTCGAAGCTCGTTTCGATTGGAGAAGCGATCGAGGCGGTGGTGCTCAAGGTTGATCCGAACGAAGAGAAGATCTCGCTCGGCATGAAGCAGACGGAGCAGGATCCGTGGATGATGCTGCCGCAGAAGTACCCGGTCGGCACGCGTCTCAATGGCAAGGTTCGCAACCTGACGAGCTTCGGCGCGTTCGTGGAGATCGAGCCGGGCATCGACGGACTGATTCACATCTCCGACATGTCGTGGACCAAGCGCGTGCAGCATCCCTCTGAAGTTGTGAAGAAGGGTGATGCGGTTGACGTCGTGATTCTGAATATCGACGCTGACAACAAGCGCATCTCGCTCGGACTGAAGCAGGCGCAGGATGATCCGTGGCTCAAGATCGGCGAGACCTATCCGGTTGGAACCGAACTCGAGGGTTCAGTCGTACGCCTGATGGACAAGGGCGTGGTCGTCGACATCGGCAACGATATCGAAGGCTTCGTTCCTGTAAGCCAGCTCAACTTCGGCAATCCGGTAGACAGTCCTGCGGATATTTCGTGGGAAGGCCAGAAGGTTGGAGTCCGTGTGCTCGAAGTGGACCCGATTCAGCGCCGTATCGTTCTGGCGATAACCAACATTCCTGAGGGTCAGGAGCGTCCGGCTGAGCCGAGCAAGGTGATTCCGATGGAGTCTGACGATTACAACATGTCGGATCCAATCCAGGTGCCCATCCCGCCGACGTTCGACATCGTCGACGAGTAGGGTTGGTCTGAGCTCGATAACAAAGCCCGCCGGAGAAATCCGGCGGGCTTTTTGTTGGAAGTTCGTCTGGTGGATCGTCTTCGATATATGAACCGGTCGCTTCTCCGTCTTTCAACATCGACAATAGCCCTGTTACTGGCCGTGTTTGTACCCGTCGCAGCGGCGAGCGCGCAGGTTGAAGACGATGCGGATGCAGTGTATCGAGCCGCGCTCGATGAGCTGTACAAGTCGAACGAAGCGCCTGGAGTAATTCTCCTGAGCGATTCCATGCTCCGCTTCACCGGGGACAGGAGCTGGGTATCACCACCCGTGCCCATCGACTACAGGGCACAGCCGATGAAGGCTCCATTCCCCGCTGACTTTTCTTACAGGATTCCGCTGCATCTGTTGTCGCGTCGCGAAGGGGACTCACTCGACCTGGCAGGACGGCCTGCATTCGACAGCATGATCGCAGCTCGGCAACGCCCAGTGCTCCCGTTCTGGATTGCATTGGAGCGGCGCTACCCCACCGCATGGGGAGTGACGACGTTCTCTGAGGTGATCTTCAACGACGTCCGCAATAAGGCGCTGTTACGAGTGATGCATAACTGTGGTGGGTGCTTTCACGACGAAACCATGCGCCTGATAAGAATCGAAAAGGGATGGCAAGTCGACGAGCGACTCATCAGGGACGGCGGCAGTCAGGACGGCATCGGTCCCGGAAACATGCGTCATTTGTGGGTTGACGCCCGGCTGCGAGCGGACTCGCTGGTCGCCCATCATATCGAGTCGACGCGGGAGGCAGACTCAATTCGTCTAGACCGCACCCCGCGTCGCTGGCGCGGTGTCGTCATCAACTCGGCCACGCGTCGCCCGACTTCAGCTGTGTCAGTGTTCAAGCATGTCCCGTTGGACACGATCCCACGCCACGTTGAATTTGTGCGCACGGGCGAGTTCGAACTGAACGATCACCGAATAGGGGGAGGTTTCCTGCTCGTTCAATGCGCTGGGTTTCCAATGAATCATACCGAGCCGCTTGCGGTCGTCAATTTCCTGATCGAACCGGCGCAAGACACGACTGTGATGATCGAACTCGGAAGCCTTCAACCCTGTTGGACCCGCAGCAGGATACGCCCGCTACAGACAGGGAGGCTTCAGACAACCGAGTTTCGATCCGCCGAATTTCCGAGTCGCGCGGAAGCAGGGGTAATTGCTGCGCTTTACAGGGATGTGTTTGCAGGACCGAACAAGCCGCTTCTCAGGGCCTTCACCGGCATCGAATGCTACTGGTTGGCAGAGTGTCCACGTGCAGATCTCGCCACCCACGTCAGCGAAGGCGCGCTTGACTCGTCAACCATCCGCGACATTCTCCAGTGGCGGGGCAATAAGGTTCCGATCAACTCACAATTCGCGCAGGACATCGGTGTTGTGTTGCTAACCCCGGAAAATGAGAAATTCCTTGAAGCCGAGGCCGCCGTTAGAATGTCGCGATCTCGATCGCCTCAACCGCAGTTCGGCCTGATGGAGGCGCTCGCTGAAGCCTATTCATCCGGAGCCGGGTTGGTATCGATCAACAAACCGGGGTTCAATCGGGATTCATCTCAGGCGTTGCTCGAGATGCGACACGAATCAGGGTCTTCGTCAAGCCGGACGGAGCTATTGCTGTTCACGCGGCAGGGAACCGAGTGGCGAGTGGTTCGCCGGCGACTCGGCGAAGGAAACCGCGTTCCCTGAACAAAGTTCGACGAACGCAAGAACTTCGAAAAGCTGAGCGGCGACCTACGCGGCGGGTGCTCCCGAATGCCATAACACGGCGAAGAAGTGGCACACACTTCCCGCGAGAACGAACAGGTGCCACACCGCGTGCCCGTACCTGATTCGTCTGTCATTAGCGTAGAAGACAATTCCACCAGTATAGAACAGCCCGCCGGCGACCATCCAGGCAACTCCGATAGGGCCGACATTTTCCCATAGCGGCTTGATCCCGATTACCGCGATCCAGCCCATCACGATGTACGGGCCTACAGCGAAAAGGGGCCTGGCAAGAAACCCTTTCATCAACTTCATGGCGATCCCGGCAATTGCCATCGTCCAGACCGCGACCAGCAGTGTGTAACCGAACGCGCCGCGGAGTGGGCCAAGGGCAAAAGGCGTATAGCTGCCTGCGATCAGTACGTAGATAGCCGAGTGGTCGATGACACGCAGCAGCTGGCGGGCTGGCGAATTGACGAATGAGTGATACACCGTCGACGCGCCGAAGAGCAAAACAAGGGACACGCCGTACACCGCCGCTGCGGTCGTCTGGAGCGGGTCGTTACGACTCGCAGCAGCCGTAATGAGGATTGGGAGTGCAGCCAGGCTGGCAAGCAGTCCCAAGCCATGTGTAACTGCGTTTGCGACGGCCTCGGTGATGTGCCGGTCCGATTCGTTATGAAGCGCGGTCATACAATCAATCTGCGCCGGCCGCCGTAACTGCGGTACGGGTGATATCATTTATGACGACAGTGCCGTGCCCCCCTGGAGGGAACATGCGCAGGAAACAGCTTCTCATCACGTCACTATTCGCCTCCCTCGTCGGTATTGGCGCCACAGGCTGTGCTGTCGGGGCTTTCCGCCAGGTGTCGTTCGCCGGCGAAGTATCTCCAGCCGTGGACACTGCCCGCCAAACGGTGCACGTCGTCAGGAATGGGGAGATGAAGGATACCGTGCTCGAGGGCCGCATCCGGATTCATCTCGAAGAGTTTCTCCTCAGACAGGGTTACATACTCGCATCGCCTGACACGGCCGATGTATACGTGCTTGCAACGTTCGGGTGGGGGCCGCGCATCGTGGGATCAACCGCCAGCGTTTTCCGTCCCGAAAGTATCGGGGTGGTGCGATCGCCGACGGGTGACGTTGTCGCGCGCCGCTTCAACCCCGGACGGATGGAGGAGCTTCGTGTGCCCTCGCTGGAAAAGAGCGTATGGCTCATGGTGCTGTCATCGGACGCGCGCCACTACCGCGCGACGGGCGTAATCCGAAACCTCTGGCGAGGCGAAGCAGCAATGCGGGGTACGCCTGAATCCATGTCGGCGTCTGCACCATACCTGATAGTTCCGGCGCTCAGGTACTTCGGTAAGGGAACGATTCAGACCCTTTTACTCGACGTGAGAGAGAAGGATCTCGCATTGAAGTAGAGTTTATTATGATGGATGCAATCACGAATTCGAATCTGTTTGCTTGGAATGCTCGTGGGTGCCCCTGCCGTTGCGCAGGCGCCCGATCCAGTCATCTCACGCATCGAGCGCATCGCGTCAGACAGCTCGCACATCCAGCGCCTGGCGCATTCCCTCCTCGACTCGATAGGTCCCCGCATGTCGGGGACACCCGAGCTGGAACGCGGTAACGACTGGCTGGTACGCCGATATCGGGAGTGGGGAATCGATGCGCGGAATGAGCGGACGGGAACATGGAGAGGCTGGCGCCGGGGATATTCTCACATAGATCTTGTGCACCCTCGCGTACGGTCCCTCGAGGGTATGATGCTTGGGTACAGCCCGGGAACCGGTAAGCGCGATGTGACGGCGGAGGCGGTGATTCTACCGAAGTTCGGCGACAGCGCGGCGTTCGTCCGATGGCTGCCCGAGGCATATGGAAAGCTGATCCTCGTATCGCCAGCCAAGCCCACCTGCCGCGCGCTCGAGAATTACGTCGAGAACGCAACAGAAAAAACGCGCGTCTCGCTTGGGCGCACACTCGACTCTCTTTCGCGCGAATGGACGAACAGGAATGTCCGCGGCACGGGGTACAATCTCGGGCTCGGCACGGGAAGCCTCGGTCTGCGGATGGAGCAAGCCGGTATAGCGGGGATGATCACGTCACGCGCGGGCGACGCGTGGGGCACGATATCGGTATTCGAGACCTACAACACGCGTGCTCCTGCGGTGACACTCTCGTGTGAAGACTACGGCCTGGTGTATCGTCTGGCTGAATCGGGTGCCAAGCCCCGCATCACGCTCAATCTCGATGCTGATCTGCTCGGGGAGCGGCCCGTGTTCAATACCGTTGCAACGATCCGGGGTGTCGAGAAACCTGATGAATACGTCGTGCTTTCGTCGCATTTCGATACGTGGGACGCGGCCTCAGGCGCAACCGACAACGGTACGGGAACCCTGATGATGATGGAGGCGATGCGGATTCTGAAGCAGGTGTATCCCCGACCGAGACGCACGATCATTTCCGGACATTGGGTCGTGGAGGAGCAAGGCTCGCACGGCTCCGCAGCATATGCTGAAGATCATCCCGAAGTGCTGAAGGGTATGCAGGTATTGTTCAATCAGGACAATGGAACCGGCCGGGTTTTAGGAATTGGCGGCGCGGGTCTGCCAGACGCGTCAGCGCATCTCACGCAGTGGCTGTCGCGATTGCCTTCCGCCCTGCGAGAGCAGATTACTTACCGCGGTCCGGGGAGACCGGCGAGCGGCGGAAGCGATGACGCTTCGTTCGCGTGTCACGGACTTCCCGCATTCGGACTTCAATCACTTGGGTGGAGCTACGGGAACTATACGTGGCACACGAATCGGGATACCTATGACAAAGTCGTGTTCGACGATGTAAAATCCAACGCCGCCCTGGTGGCGATGCTTGCGTATCTCGCCTCCGAGGACCCAACGTTCATTACCCGCGAGCGCGACACCGCAGCCACTGGGACCGAGGTGGCGCGCGCCTGGCCGCAGTGCGATCAAGCGGGACGGCAAACCATCCCTAGATTCTGATTCCGACGACTAAATGATTATTACCAGGAACATCTCGACGCTGGTGCTTCTGAGCTTGCTTGTTTCGGGTGGGTGCGCGAAACGCGCGGCAAAGGATGTATCGCCCGCCGAAGCAGCGGCCAACCTCGCTTCCGACGTTGCCCGGCTATCCGCATCGGGCGACTCGATTGGTCTCGGACGCACGCTGCATGAAGGATGCAGTGACAAGGCAACACGCCAGAAATGCCTCGAGTCGCAACTCGTCCCGCTCGCGAATGAAGGGAAGGTAAAGCTGGCAATGGGAGCTCTGACTCAGCTTGCTTCACTCGACTCCGATGTGGGCGCTGATGGTCACGTCTACGCACACGCGATCGGCATTGCAGCGGGGAAGACAGTGAGTGATGTAGCGGGTGCTTTTACTCAATGCTCCGAGTCCTTTCAGTCCGGTTGTTATCACGGTGTCATCCAGGCATGGTTCGGCAAGCAGGCAAGTGTAGGCCAGAAGGAAGCCAACGAGTTGTGCGAGCCTTTTCGGGCGAACGAAGGCCAGCGATGGATTCGCTTCCAGTGTGTGCACGGCATGGGGCACGGCCTGACGATGCTGTTCAAGCACGACTTGAAGAAGGGTGTCGAAGGTTGCGACCTGCTGTCAGACGATTGGGATCGCCACGCGTGCTACGGGGGGGCGTTCATGGAGAACATCGTGAACGTCACCAACCCGCACCATCCGGCTAGCGCTCTGGCGCCTGGACAGGTGAGTGCTGGAGACACCGCTGGTGAGCATTCGGGTCACGACATGGCAGCAATGGGGCATGATTCGAAACCCTTCAAGGCAGTAGACCCGACAGATCAGTTGTATCCCTGTTCGATTCTCGGTGAGAAGTACCAGTCAGCGTGTTATGGCATGCAGACGTCGGTGATGCTTTACAACAACGGCGGCGACATGGCTGACGCTGCGAAGGCGTGTGACAAGGCACCCAAGGCGATGCGCTCGACCTGCTATGCGAGTCTCGGAAGGGACATCAGCTCGTACGCTCGGCAGGTACATGCAGAAGCGATTCGTATGTGCTCGCTCGGTGGTGCGAGCCCCTATAAGCCGTGGTGCTTTCTCGGCGTCGTAAAGAACCTGGTCGACCTCAACGCGCGCTCGGCAGACGGTCTTGCATTCTGCAAGTCCGTACCGGGGGATGGCAACAAACAGATCTGTTACGCCGCGGTTGGGGAGCAGATACTGGTGCTGACTCCGGACATGGAACAGCGACGGAGGCA
>JANPKW010000009.1:0-4813 GCA_031426255.1 Gemmatimonadaceae bacterium
GATGCTCGCCGGGTTCTTTCTGGGCGCGGTATTCCTTGCAACTGGAAGTCTATGGGCCGCAACGATGGCGCATTTTGCGTGGAACTGGTTCATGGCGGCGGGCCTGCACACGCCAGTGAGCGGGCTTCCGGTTGCGACGCCTGATTACCGCGTCGTCGACTCGGGTCCTGACTGGCTTACCGGTGGAAGCTGGGGTCCCGAGGGCGGATTTGCTGCTGCAGTCGGAATGTTTTTCGTCTTGATCTACCTACACGCGCGGCACCTTCGCCGCATGGAGTCATAGAGAATGCGGGAGAAGATCGCGGTTATCGGCGCCGGGCAGATGGGCAATGGCATCGCGCATGTTTTCGCGCAGTCGGGTTTCCCCGTGACGATGATCGATGTGTCGGAGCAGGCTCTCGAGAAAGGTCGCGCGACCATCGAAAAAAATCTGGACAGACAAGTGAAGAAGGGGTCGCTCGACGAAGCGAAGAAAGCCGAGACTCTCGGCCGCATCCAGCTTCAGCCCTCGCTTGATGCCTCGGCCGATGCTTCGCTCATCATCGAGGCCGCGACAGAAAACCGTGATCTGAAGTTCAGGATCTTCGGCGACCTGGACAGGATTGCAGGACAGAATGCAATTCTCGCGACCAACACCAGCTCGATATCCATCACCGAAATTGCCGCTCGAACCAAACGTCCAGAGCAGGTGATCGGGATGCATTTCATGAACCCGGTCCCCGTGATGAAGCTCATCGAGATCATACGTGGTCTCGCGACGTCCGACGAAACGACAAGGAAAGTCACTGATCTCAGCACGCAGCTTGGAAAAACACCAGTCGAGGTAAATGACTTTCCGGGGTTCGTATCGAACCGTGTCCTGATGCCGATGATCAACGAGGCCGTCTACTGCCTCATGGAAGGGGTAGGCAAACCCGAGGCGATCGACCAGGTGATGCAGCTCGGGATGAACCACCCAATGGGACCGCTCGCGCTGGCGGATCTGATTGGCCTCGACACGTGCGTCGCGATTCTCGAGGTGCTACAGAACGGCTTGGGCGATCCGAAGTACCGGCCGTGTCCGTTGCTGCGAAAGTACGTCGCGGCAGGATGGCTCGGACGGAAGACGGGCCGCGGCTTCTACGTTTACCAGTAGATGCGCGCCGACCTCATCGGGCTGACTGAAGAACAACGCGGCATCCGCGACCTCGCGCGGGAGTTCGCGCTTCAGGAGATCGCACCGTTCATCTCCGAGTGGGATGAGAAGGCGCACTTCGAGCCCTCACTGGTTGCCAAGATGGGAGCTCTCGGGTTTCTCGGAATGCTTCTGCCGGAGGAATACGACGGGCTTGGACTTGACACTCCGAGCTACCTCATCGCCCTCGAGGAAATTGCGGTAGTGGACGCATCTGCGGCGGTGATGATGAGCGTACACAATTCGCTGCCCACGCAGATGATCATGCGATTCGGCAACGATGATCAGCGAAACCGGTTCCTCAAGCCGATGGCACGAGGTGAGATTCTTGGCGCTTTCGCATTGTCGGAGCCCGAAGCGGGATCAGATGCTGCGGCGCTTTCGACTCAGGCAGTGCGTGACGGTGACGACTGGCTCCTGAACGGAACCAAAAGCTGGGTGACGAGCGGTAGCCATGCTGGTGTCATCCTCGCGATGGCGCGAACCGATTCGGCCGCGGAGCGAAAAGGCGCGCGGGGAATCGGAACTTTCATCGTGACGCCGGATCTCCCCGGCTTTCATGTCGGGAAAAAAGAAGACAAGCTCGGCCTGAGATCGTCGCCAACGGTGCAGCTGACTTTCGACAACATGCGCGTTCCCGCCGCAAATCTTCTCGGCGAGCCGAAGATGGGATTCATCTACGCGATGCAGTCGCTGGAGAATGGACGCCTCGGAATCGCCGCGCAGTCGATCGGTATCGCTCGGGCTGCTCTCGAAGCGGCGACGGCATACGCAGGGGAGAGGCACCAGTTCGCTCGCCCAATCCGCGAATTTCAGGCTATCCAGTTCAAGCTGGCCGACATGGCGACGCGAATCGCGGCCTCCCGTACCTTGATGCATGCTGCGGCAAAAGCAAAAGACCGAGGTGAGAACGTGCAGCAGGCGACATCGATGGCCAAGCTTCTGGCCAGCGAGACAGCGATGTTCTGCACCAACCAGGCAGTCCAGATATTCGGCGGCTACGGGTACGTAAAGGACTATCCGGTAGAGCGCCTGTTCCGGGACGCGAAAGTCACCGAGATTTACGAAGGTACTTCGGAGATTCAGCGTATCGTCATCGCGCGGGAATTGTACTCGCACGACTAGGATTCACTCAGTCATCCTTTCACTACTGAAGAAAAGTCAATGGAAATATTTGACACGCTGGCCGAGATGGGACATGAAGAAGTACTTGTAGCGAGTGACCCGTCTTGTGGCTATCGCGGTATCATTGCCGTCCATAGCACCGCGCTCGGCCCTGCACTGGGTGGGACACGCTTCTGGAATTACGACTCCGACGAAGCGGCGATAACGGATTCACTCCGGCTTTCGCGTGGCATGACTTACAAGAACGCTGTCGCGGGTCTCGACCTTGGCGGTGGGAAGTCGGTCATCATCGGCGACAATCGGACAACTGACCGTGAGGCGATCTTTCGCGCGCACGGGCGGTTTGTCGAGAGCCTGGGAGGCCGATACATAACGGCTGAGGACGTTGGCACCGGAACGGCGGACATGGACTTCGTCAACATGGAGACCCAGCACGTCGCTGGCCTCAAGCACAAGTCTGGTGACCCCTCGCCAGTCACAGCTCATGGTGTGTTTCGTTCGATCAAGGCTTCAGCGAAGAATCGTTGGGGCTCCGACGACCTGACGGGCAAGATCGTCGCGATCCAGGGATGCGGAAATGTCGGACGCAACCTTGCGAACGAGCTCCACGAAGCAGGCGCGATTCTCATAGTGTCCGACATCGATCCGGCCCGTGCGCAACGCGTCGCAGCTGAAACGGGCGCGACTGTCGTCCTTGGCGACGCGATTTATTCCGCGAAAGCGGACATTTTCGCTCCATGCGCACTTGGCGGCATTATCAACGATGAGACACTGCCCGTGTTCAAGTTTGAAATCATCGCTGGCGGTGCAAACAACCAGCTGCTCGAAGAGCGGCACGGCGACACCCTCGAGGAAATGGGGATGCAGTACGCGCCGGACTATGTGGCCAATGCAGGTGGCGTCATCAATGTCTTCGGCGAAGTCGCCGGCTGGGATTCCGAGCGCGCGCTTCGCAAGGCTGACGATATCTACGACACAGTGCTTCAGGTGTTCGACATCGCAAAGACAGACGGTATTCCTTCATATGAAGCTGCAGACCGCCTCGCTGAACGACGCCTTGCGTCAGTAAAGTCGAAGTGGAAGCCGGCGAGATGAGTGACGCAGGTCGCGAAACGATTCCGATCGCCTCAGATCACGCGGGTTTCGAGATGAAGGAGAAACTTGCTGCCGAGCTGGGCAGGCTTGGATACGACGTACAGGATCTCGGGACCATGAGTGATGAACCCAGTGATTATCCCGATTACGCGCATCCGCTGGCAGCGGAAGTGTCGACCGGAAAAGTCAAGCGCGGAATACTCTTGTGCGGAAGCGGAATTGGTGCGGATATAGTTGCGAACAGGTATCCTCACGTCAGGGCAGCGCTCGCGTGGAAGCCCGAAATTGCGGAGCTGTCACGAAAGCACAATGATTCGAACGTTCTCGTGGTCCCGGCTAGATTCGTAACTGAAGCGGATGCTGTGGACATGATGAAGCGATGGCTGAATACGGAATTTGAAGGCGGGCGTCACGCGCGCCGGGTTGAGAAAATCGATGCAGAACGCTGAAATCGAGGAACGGGCGCAGATGCCCATGCTGTCGAACTACGACCCCGATGTCGCGGCCATGATAAGGCGCGAGGTCGAGCGGCAGCGGCACGGCATCGAGCTCATCGCGAGTGAGAACTTCGTTTCCGAGGCAGTGATGGAAGCGATGGGAACACCGCTCACCAACAAATACGCGGAAGGGCTCCCGGGGAAGCGGTATTACGGTGGCTGCGAGTTCGTCGACCAGGTCGAGCAGCTTGCAATCGACAGAGCGAAGCAGTTGTTCGGGGCGGAGCATGCGAACGTCCAGGCGCACTCGGGGGCTCAGGCGAATGCCGCCGTGTACCTCGCTTTTCTGAAGCCGGGTGACACAGTGCTGGGCCTCGACCTGTCCCAGGGCGGCCACCTGACACATGGCTCGCCGGTGAATTTCTCAGGCCTGCTCTACAACGCAATTCATTATGGTGTCGGTGACGACGCCCGTATCGATTACGATGCAATGAAGGAGATTGCGCGCCGCGAGAAGCCAAAGATGATCATGGCTGGAGCGAGCGCTTACGCGCGCATCATCGACTTCGAGCCGTTTGCCGAAGTGGCCAAGGAAATTGGCGCAAAGTTCGTCGTGGATATGGCTCACATCGCTGGACTTGTTGCGACAGGTCTGCACCCTTCGCCCATCCCATTCGCCGACGCTGTGACAACAACTACGCACAAGACGCTGCGCGGTCCCCGAGGCGGATTGATTCTCTGCAAAGCAGAGCATGCGAAGGCGATTGACAAGGCGATGTTCCCCGGCACCCAGGGTGGTCCGCTGGAGCACGTGATCGCAGCGAAAGCAGTCGCGTTGAAGGAAGCCCTGGATCCATCGTTTACCGATTACTGCCGCCAGATCATCACGAATGCGCAGGTGCTCGCCGGCTCCCTTGCGGACACGGGATTTGACATTGTTTCGGGCGGGACTGACAATCATCTGATGCTTGTCGACCTTCGC
>JANPKW010000010.1:0-11590 GCA_031426255.1 Gemmatimonadaceae bacterium
GACGAGTTCGTTGGTAAACTGCTCTGTGCCCACGAATGTGATACGGGTTTGTGGATTTCTCAGCAGAATTTCATGGGCAATTGCCTGCATTAGGTGAGTTTTCCCCAATCCGGTATCGCCATATATGAAAAGCGGGTTGTAGACCTTTCCGGGAGCTTGAGCCACGGCATGAGCGGCTGCGGCCGCGAGTTCATTGGATTTGCCGATGACAAAGTGGTCGAACGTGTAGCGATCGCTAAGTTGGGCCAAATTGGCGGCATTCTGTCCACGTACTGCCGCGATACTGACCGGAGGAGGCGCAACAAAGAAGTCCATCTGGGGGCGTTTCTTCCGCTCCTCATTGACACGAAAAACGACCTTGATGGGGTGCCCAAGAGCGATAGGCGCGTAACTGGCAAAGAGTTCTGCGTGCTTGGTTTCGTTCCAGTCCGCTGCAAACTGATCGGGAACCCCAACCGAGATAATGTTTCCATCGATGGCCAGGGCTTCTGTCGGTTCGAGCCAGGTGCGGAACGTTTGCTCGGGAATGTCCTCGCGGGCACGGTCGAGTAGCCGCTTCCAGGCTTCTGCGGGAGTTAGTGACATAGGGGAGGCAAACCGTAGCCCATGATTGTGGAAAAGTCAATCAGCCACCCCGCACGCAACGCTTGATACGGCTTGACCTATCTCCTAGCAGGGGTTAGTTTTAGGGCTGTTTTGAAGTCGCGTTTAAATCGGCAATTTGGAGTTCTAAATGGGCAAGCCAACCTACCGTCCCCGTAACAAGCGCCGCATTCGGTCGCACGGGTTTCGGGAGAGAATGTCAACACGGTGGGGCCGAGAGGTTCTGAGCCGTCGTCGCAAGAAGGGAAGAAAGCAGCTGACCGTCAGGCTGCCGAGTAAGTACGCCGGCGCGTAAGCAGTTCGGCTATCCGCGTAGTTCGAGGATTACGCGGGAATCAGACCTCGAGATGGTGAAGAGAGCAGGGAGACGACTGCGCACCGAACATCTGGACGTTCGGGCAAGCGACTCCCTGCTTTCGCATCCACGAGTTGCTGTCGTGGTAGGGAAGCAGGGACATACGATCGTTGAGCGTAACCGGCTTCGAAGGAGATTGCGTGAGCTCGTACGGACGCGACTCCTGCCCGTACTCGGCGGTATGGATCTGGTGATCCGCGCTGTTTCCACGGCGTATGACGCGACTTTCGATCAGTTGAAGGCGGAGATGGAGAGCCTGAGATCCCGACTCGAGACAGCGTCGTGAGCAAGGCTCTCGTGCTTTTTATTCGCGGATACCAGTTGTGGATCTCGCCACTGTTTCCCGCTTCGTGCCGTTATTATCCAACCTGCTCATCGTACGCCATCGAGGCGCTCGAGAAGCATGGTGCACTTTCAGGTAGCTGGCTGGCGGTCCGTCGGATCGCGCGTTGTCATCCCTTCAGGCCGGGTGGATTCGATCCGGTCCCGTAAATGGATAAAAGACTTTCTATAGCATTATTGCTAACCGCACTGGTTGTCGCGGTTACGCCGATCCTGTTTCCTACTCCCCGACCCACACCCGGTACGGAAGCAGTCGATGGTGACAGTATCATCGTTGCTCCTCAGGTAACTCCCCAACAGACAGACGGCAGGGTGGCGCCGGCTACGGTTGCCCCGCTCTCTGATACGCTCCTGGCTCCCGTAGCTGCGTTGACGACAGGGCCAATCAGTGCGGTGATAACCGAGGCGGGCAGCGCGAAATCGATATACAGGTTTTCGAACATCGGCGCTGCACCTGTGTCTGTCTCATTCAATGAGTATCAGAATCTTGTCCCTGGGAAACGCGACAAGGTTCAGCTCGTAAACCGTGGTAGCCCACTGCTCTCTTATGCACTAGTGATGCAGGGAGATACGGTGCGGCTTGGCAATATTCCGTTTGACCTGAGCCGATCGCAGACCGCTGGGGGATTGCTAGCGCTTACCTATCGAGCTGCGGTGAACGGTGTCAGTGTCGCGATCTCCTATAGTGTCGTTCCAGACCGGTACGTGATGCGCATCAACGGCCGTGTTGAGGGAGGAAATGGTGCCAGCTTTCTTCTCGTGAGCCTCCCGACGACTCTCCCGCCCACTGAAGCGGACACGTTGGGTGACCTGCGCACGCTCGCCTATTCGTTCAAGCCAACGCGCGAGAACGCCCGTGGAATTCCTTTCGGGAAACTCGATCCAGGTGAGACGAGGCTGGAGCCCGGGCCACTCACCTGGGCTGCCGTTCGCAACAAGTACTTCGTCGTTGGGCTCGTAAACCCGGAAGGCAGTGTCTTCGAGGAGATGACACTGATGGGAGGCCCACGAACTTCAAAGGTCGCGACACATGCGTCGGCAACGGCCGTCAAGTCGCTGAAGGACGGGACTTTCGCGTTCGATATGTACGTGGGGCCGCAGCAATCGACGCAGCTGATTGCCATGGGGCGGGACTTCGACCATGTGAATCCATACGGGTGGAGCTTCCTTCAGCCGATCGTCAACCCGATCGCTGCGCTCTGTATCAAACTGCTCCTCTGGATGCACGAAAACCTGGCACTGAGTTACGGCTGGGTACTCGTAATTTTTGGTGTCGTCATCCGGATTCTTCTATGGCCGTTGAACCAGAGCGCAATGCGCTCGAGCCTGAAGATGCAGGAGATTCAGCCGCAGCTGGCTGAAGTTCAGAAGAAGTACAAAGACAAGCCGGAGAGGCAGCGCGAAGAAATGATGCGCGTCTATAAAGAAGCGGGTGCAAGCCCATTCACGGCGTTGTCCGGATGTCTGCCGATGCTGATTCCGATGCCAGTGCTCTTTGCATTGTTCTTCGTCTTCCAGAACACGATCGAGTTCAGAGGGGTGCCGTTCCTCTGGCTTCCGGACATATCGGTGAAGGATCCGTATTACATCCTCCCCGTTCTGATGGGAGCATCCATGTACGTTCTCTCATGGATCGGTCTCAGGAATGCACCGCCGAACCCTCAGGCGAAGATGATGATGTACATGTTCCCGGTGATGATGACATTCGTCCTGGCCAACATGGCTTCCGGTCTCAACCTCTACTACACGGCGCAGAACATCGCGGCACTCCCCCAGCAGTGGCTGCTGGCAAGGGAGAGGCTCAAGGCTCGCCAGCGAAAATGACGAGTAGCGAGTGCGGATAACCTATATTGGTCACGCAACGCTACTAATTGAGATCGGTGGGCAGACTTTTCTCACCGACCCCAATTTCGACACCTCCCTGGGGAAGTTCCTGCCCAGGGTCAGCGCCCCCGGGATACCGCTTGCCGACCTCCCAAGGATCGATGCCGTCTTCGTCACGCATGCGCATGCCGACCATCTGTCGTTTGCCTCGCTGGCTGGATTGCCACGTGATATTCCCATTTTTGCTCCGCCTGCAGTCGCAAAATGGCTGAACCGGCTTGGTCATCCGACGGCTCAGGCGATCGCTCCAGGTGAGGTCGCTGAATGCGGCAAGGTCAGGATTCAGGCAGCCGAAGCCACACATATGGGCCAGCGCTATGGAGTGGACAGGTGGCGGAGCGCAACTAATATGTATCTGTTCGATACTAAAGAGGTGTCATGCTTTTTCGCCGGGGATACGGCCCTGACCCCCGAAAGCACTCGCATGATCGACGATCACATATCGCCCGCCGGGCGAAGGCTCGACATGGCGCTGCTGCCAATCGGCCACGCACCGTGGTGGAAACTGTCAGGGTTCAGGAAGGGACATCTCACCACCGACGATGCCCTCACGCTGTTCGACCGGCTCCAGGCCAGATATCTCATACCGTACCACTGGGGAACGTTCGATCACGTGACGTCGAAAGCACATGATGCAATCGAGCGCCTGAGGCAGCAGCTTCCCCGGCACGCACGAAATGCCGACGTGCGGATTCTGGAGCCGGGAATGACGTTCGAGTTACCGGTACTGCCGGGATGACATCCCTTCCCCCGGCGGAGAGTCTTCCCGGTGGGCAGGATACGATTGTCGCGCTGGCGACGGCGCAGGGCAGGAGTGCGATATCGGTTGTGCGTGTGAGCGGGGCGGGGGCGCTCGAGATAGCATCCCGCGTTGTTGCTCCATGGCCTCTCGAGCCTAGACGCACGACACTCTGCCGGATAACCGATGCGGGCAAGTCACGAATCGTCGATCAGGCGCTGGTCACAGCCTTCGTCGAACCAGACTCATTTACAGGTGAGAACCTCGTTGAGATATCTGGGCACGGCGGCCTTTATGTCCCTGCGGCATTGCTATCGGCACTTGTCGCATGCGGTGCGAGGCTCGCCGAACCCGGTGAATTCACGCGCAGGGCGGTTCTGAATGGAAAGCTCGATATAGTACAGGCCGAAGCGATCGGAGACATTGTCGATGCCCGCTCGGAGGCGATGCACCGCACAGCTGTGCACCAGCTCGATGGCGGACTGTCGCGGCGACTCGAACGCCTCAGGCACAATGTCGTTTCTGTCGAATCACTGATTGCCTACGACATCGATTTTCCGGAAGAGGACGACGGGCCCATTGCTCGCGAGAGGGTGAGTGCGGAGGTAGAAATGCTACTGATATCTCTCGATGCTCTGCTGGCGACGGTTCCTGTTGGCGAGATGATCCGCGAAGGCGCCGTTGTCGTGATCGCGGGCGAGCCCAATGTCGGAAAGTCGTCGCTGTTCAACGCACTGCTCGGGCAATCGAGGGCAATTGTCACGGAAATTCCGGGGACAACGCGGGATGCAATCGAAAGTTTCCTGGAGACGAACAACTGGCCGCTTCGGATTGTGGACACGGCTGGGTTGAGAGAGACGGCCGATGTCGTAGAAAAGATCGGCATCGAAGTCAGCGAGCGTTATCTCAAGTGGGCGAACGTCGTGCTGGCCTGTGGCGACAGCAATGCATCACTATTGCGAGTTGTGAATGCACTCGAAGGAAGGACGACTGCCCCTGTTCTCCGTGTGCTCACCAAAATCGACCTTCTCACAACGGATACGAAGGAAGATTCTGATGGGGCAATAGAGGTAAGCGCGGAAACCGGAATCGGCTTGACGGACGTGCTTGCTGAGATCGATAAATGTCTCACCACAACGGCGGGCGCCGTGATCGCCGACATGCCTGTTCTCACACGGAGCCGGCACATTCATGGAATAAGACAGGCACGCGAGGAGGTCGCAGCTTTCGGGATAGCGTGGAAAGCCGGTCTGCTCCCGGCACCTGTGGCAGCGGTACACCTGCGATCCGCCGCAATAGCGCTCGAGTCGCTGATTGGAGCGGTGAGCACAGACGATGTGCTCGACCGCGTGTTCAGCTCGTTTTGTGTTGGGAAATAAGGAGACTACGCAGTAGCCTGTGCTTCACCGGCGAGAGATGCGATCTCGGCAGCGCTGGCGCGCACGCTCCAGGCTGCTCCCTTAGTGATCATGGCGTGCTCGACCATCCGCGCGCCGATGTAATAACCGCATCTGTCCGGAACCACGTAATCCCCCACGCGGCGTGCGTCTTCACTCATGCCGTCGGAGAGATACTTGAGGCGAAGCCCGAGCCCGGCCTTGTCGAAATTGCCGATCAGGGATCTCGCTACGACAGGACCCATTTCTCGTATCCGCGCGTACTCCCTCCGATCGTACCCGTAGTACTCCCAGGCGGCGTGCCCCGGGCTGATCATTCGGGATACCTGCACCGAAACACCTTCGTTGATCAACAGCTCACGAAGGGTTGCTCGCTTGCCAGTCTCCCAATACGAGTAATTGCCGTCATTCTCGGCGATGATCTGCTTCAACTCGCTTCTGCTCGACGGAGAAGTGTAGCGGACAGCGTGTGCAATCTCGTGGGATAGCCAGAGTGGAATCAGCTCAGGATCGAGCCCAAGCCCACGCGTTTCAGGATTTGCGACGCTCGTGAAATGTTCGAGACATACGAATGCGACTCCGCGCCCGTTTACGACAAGCTCTCCAGCGTTAGCTGCACCAACGCCAACCATCAGCACGACATCGACGTCAGAATCCATTTCCAGGAGAGCGCGACACTGATCTTCTGCGTTCCGTGCAAGTGTTACGACATCCATTCGCTCCAGCATCGTACGAAGATCGGTGCGGCCGGCGAGAGCGGCTGATCTCGCAACTTCGCCGAAGTGCGGACTATCGGGATCGACGACGTAATTCACCCAGTACGCCTCGAGAAGAGAGCGGTGGGTGTCGAAGTAGCGGTGGTATGCCGCGATGCGATCGGTGCTGTTCAGGACTGCGAAGAAATCGGGCAGCAGGTTGATCAGCATCAACAACCAGGTTCGCGGTATGTAGGAGAGCGCGGCGCGCTCGAAGGATGCGAGAAAATACGTTGACAGGAAAATTCCAACAAGAGCGATAATCGTCGAGTTGCAAATATTCACATGGCACAAAAATTCCCTCACCTCAAATCAGGAGCCGTATCGAGGGTTTAATGACGACGCTGCGTCGCATAGAGCTTAGCTGTCCAATCTGCGGAAACAGCTTTCACTCACAGGCGGTGGTCACCACCAACGCCTTCGGGGGAAAGAGAACGGACTTTCACGAGCGCGCTGCGGGTACACAGCCACTTGCGTATCTAGTTCATATGTGCGGCGAGTGTGGCTATTCGGGCGGAGAAGGAGATTTCGATCACGAAGCCGAGATAAGCCCTCTCCTCAAGGAACACGTGCTGAACGAGCTCACGCCACTTCGAGCAGAGACCACGACGGGTTCAGGAAAATATGAAGCAGCCGCCAAGGTTGCCGAGTGGCAGGGGCTCGACGATAGAAACGTTGCCGACCTTCTCCTGCGAGCGGCCTGGTGTTGCGTCGACGAGGGCGACATCGAAGCTGAACGGTATTTTCGGAGACATGCCGCGTGGGCCTTCGAGCGTGCGCTGGCAAAATATGACGCGGTGGCCGACGAAGAGCGTGCCGTCCTGACCTATCTGGTGGGCGAACTGTGGCGCCGTATCGGCGACAACGTGAAATCGTACGCCTGGTTCAACAGGGTTGGCGACGAGATCGTCGACAATTCACTTCAGAGCTGGATACTTGCCGCAGCAGACCAGCAGCGGCGGGATCCTCAAGAGTGGTTCTCCTAGCTGGCGACTCTAGCGAGTGCCGAACAGGCGGTCACCGGCATCACCGAGCCCCGGTAGTATGTAGCCCTGGCTGTTAAGCTCCCTGTCGAGAGCCGCGCAGTAGATCTGAACGTCGGGATGTTCGCTGGCGAGATGTCTCACTCCTTCAGGTGCTGCGACGAGACAGAGAAACCTGATTCTGGTTGCGCCTGAACGCTTAAGAGAGCTGACTGCGGCTGCCGCGCTTCCTCCAGTCGCAAGCATCGGGTCCAGTACAAAAAAATCCCGTTCGGCGACATCACCTGGAATCTTGAAGTAATAGTCGACGGGCAGCAGCGTATCGTGGTCGCGATAAAGTCCGATGTGCCCCACACGCGCCGCCGGGACGAGGCGAAGAATTCCTTCGACCATACCAAGGCCGGCGCGAAGAATGGGGACCAGGGTGAGCTTCTTGCCGCTTATGTGACGTCCCTCAGTCGATTCCAGCGGTGTTTCCACCGCCAGGGGCTCTACTGTAAGGTCAATCGTTGCCTCGTAAGCCATAAGCATCGCGATCTCGTCGACCAGCTCCTTGAAAATTTTTGTCGGAGTGTTTCGATCGCGCAGTATGGTCAGCTTGTGCTGAACCAATGGATGCCGGATAATTGTCAGCGTCGGAAATTCAGCTATCTGTTCGATCATTATCGTGTTTCCACCGTGGGAACCGAGCGAGAAAAACACCGGCTGACGTAGAGAAGCCCGGGTGACCAAACATATCTTCCTCTCCCGTCTGCATGAAAGAATATCAGGCTGTCGTGGTAAAGCTCACCCGGCACACCCGTGAAGACGAAGACACCCTGACGGATCTCCTCAACGAGCGAAGCCGCGGCGGCTGGGAACCTGCATTGATGTCGCAGGACGAACAGCGGCTGACGATCCTCTTTTCGCGCGACACAGTCGCCGAGGGATAGGGAGAAAGTGGAAATCACATTTGCAGGTGCGGCCCGAGAGGTCACCGGGTCGTGCCATCTTCTGCACGTTAACGGTCATACTGTTGCGCTCGACTGCGGCATGTTTCAGGGAAAACGCAGCGAATCCGCCGCGAAGAACAAGACGCTGCCGATACCGATTGGCGAGATCGACTCAGTCGTGCTGTCACATGCGCACATCGATCATTCGGGAAGACTGCCGTTCCTTGTTGCCCAGGGTTACAGCAAGACGATCTGGGCAACTGCCGCAACTCGCGACCTGTGCGCGGTCATGCTTGCTGATTCGGCGCACATTCAGGAGAAGGACGCGGAGTTTCTCGCGAAGAAAGAAAAGGAGTTTGTCGAGCCGCTGTATGGGATGCGCCATGCCGTGCGCACGATGGAGTTGATGGTGGGCGTTCCATACAACAAGCCGTTTGATGTCGTGCCGGGTGTGGTCGCCATGTACGTCGATGCGGGCCACATACTCGGATCTGCTTCGGTGGTGCTCGACTGCACCGAGAATGGCGTCACCAAGCGACTGGTGTTCTCAGGGGACGTCGGACGTTCCGGGCTCGCAATCATCAGGGATCCGGTTCCACCGTCCGGTGCCGACGCGGTAATCATGGAATCCACCTACGGAAACCGTGACCATGAATCAGTTGAGGGAGCGCGAGCTCATCTTGCCAGGGTGATCCGCGAGACAGCGGCACGCGGGGGACGGGTGCTCATCGCGGCATTTGCCGTGGGCCGGACCCAGGAGATGCTGTACAATATCCATCTCCTCCTGAAAGAGGGTGCGATTCCCGCGATTCCCGTCTATGTCGACAGTCCGCTGGCGATCGATACAACCACGGTTTTCCAGATGCATCCGGAGACGTTCGATCAGACAGAGGATCTGGTGAAGCGGGTACCGGAGTTGTTCGAGTTTCCGATGCTCAAATTCACGCGCGATGTTGAGGAGTCGAAGGCAATCAATTCGGCCAAGGGACCGATGATCGTAATCGCTGCCTCGGGAATGATGGAGGCGGGACGGATACTTCACCATCTCGCAAACGGGGCGAGCGATCCACGGAATACAATTCTCATTGTCGGGTTTCAGGCCGAGCACACGCTCGGCAGACGGATCGTCGAGCGGCGGCCGATGTTGAAGATTCACGGTGATGAGGTTCCGTTGCGGGCCCAGGTCGAGATCATCAACGGCTACAGCGCGCACGCTGACCGTACCGAGCTTACCGCGTGGCTGAACAGCGTGAAGGCGACATCCC
The DNA here is from genome assembly GCA_031426255.1 of Gemmatimonadaceae bacterium. Taxonomy (GTDB): domain Bacteria; phylum Gemmatimonadota; class Gemmatimonadetes; order Gemmatimonadales; family Gemmatimonadaceae; genus UBA4720. The sequence goes on from JANPKW010000010.1 coordinate 9,256, forward strand.
CGAAGCTTGGCCCCGTGTGGCTCGTGCACGGAGAACCCGAAGTTCAGGATGAATACAGCGCTTCCCTCGCTGCGAAAGGATACGATGTGAGCAGCCCGGAGCCACACGCGCGGGTATCCTTCTAGTAATTTCAAGGATGGGCTGGGCTGTAAGGGCAATGGTGAGAATCGTTGCAAGCGTAATCATCGGCGTGGCTCTTCTATGGGCCGCGTCGATGGCGGCTGTCCTGATCTGGAGCTCGATGGATCAGGCACGGCCGGCCGGATCGATTGTTGTGCTTGGCGCGGCTCAGTACGATGGCAAGCCGTCGCCAGTGCTAAAGGCGCGACTCGATCACGGAATCGATCTCTGGAAAAAGAAGATGGGAAAGGTGCTCGTTCTGACTGGGGGACAGGCGCCGGGTGATACAACCAGCGAGGCCGCGGTCGGTCGTGCATACGCCCGCAAGCGCGGCGTGCCGGACTCCGCGATTCTTCTGGAGGACAAGGGGAGGACCAGCCGTGAGTCGATGCTGGCCGTGGCCGATACCCTCGGAAAGCGCGGTATCAAGACTGCAATATTGGTAAGCGACCCGTTTCACATGCTCCGGTTGTGGATCATGGGCAGACGGTTCGGGTTAACTCCTTATACTTCGCCGACTCGTACCAGCCCAATTGCGCCGAATACCGAACGGCGCTGGAAGTACGTCGTCAGCGAATCATGGAAGGCACCACTGGCGTTCATTTTCGAGAGGAAAACGTGAAACCGCTATTAGTACCCTTTTGCTACTTAATAGCAGCGTGCGCACCCGCTGCGTCGGTACCAACCGCCGGAACCAGCGGAATCGCTGCGACCAGCACAGTCCCCAAGATCCGCTTCGAGAAGTACACGCTTCCGAACGGCCTCGAGATCATCCTTCACGAGGACCATTCCACTCCGGTGGTGACGGTCAACACGTGGTATAAGGTAGGGTCGGGAGACGAGAAGCCAGGTCGGACCGGCTTTGCGCACCTGTTCGAGCACGTGATGTTCATGGGTTCGCAGAACGTCGCCGTTGGTGAGTTCGACAAGGCACTGGAAGCAGCCGGCGCGGACAACAACGGCTCGACGACCGAAGACCGAACCAACTACTACGAGAACCTTCCGGCGAACGCGTTAGCTCTGGCTCTCTGGCTCGATGCCGATCGCATGGGCTTCCTGCTTCCGACGATGGACAAGGCAAAGCTGGACGTACAGCGGGAAGTCGTTAAGAACGAGCGACGAGAGGGAGTCGACAACGCTCCGTATGGCCGCGCAGATGAAACGATACTCGCCGCGCTTTATCCTAAGGGTCATCCCTATTCATGGTCAGTGATCGGATCGATGGCCGACCTCGGGGCCGCTGAAGTGGAGGATGTGTCGGAATTCTTCCGCACCTATTACGCACCTAACAACGCGTCGATCACGATTGCCGGCGATTTCAACCCCGCAGAAGCAAAGCGCCTGGTTCAGCTGTACTTCGGTGACATCCCCCGCGGGCCGGCAATGCCGGCACGGCCGAGTGTCGCGCCGGTGATGCTGGCGAAGGATACGTTCCTCGTGCTTGAAGACCGTGTTCAGCTCCCGCGCACCTTCTATACGTGGCCGACGGTCAAGGTTTTCGACAAGGATGACGCTGCACTCGACGTCCTGTCGTCCGTTCTTGCAAGTGGAAAGAACTCGCGTCTTTACAAGCGCCTCGTCTACGACATGCAGATTGCCCAGAGTGTTTCGGCCTCGCAGTACTCGAGCAAGCTTGCCGGAAGATTCGAGATAGATGTCACACCAAAGCCCGGTCAGAGCCCGGCGGCTATCGACAAGGTCGTCAAGGAAGAGGTACAGAGGCTGATCTCCGAACAGATTACCGAGCGTGAGCTTCGCAGGGCGCAAAACTCATATCGGTCGAGCTTCCTGAATCGCATCGCAAGCAATCTTGGCAAGTCTGAAGTGCTCAACTCCTATAACTACATGGCCGGAAACCCCGATTACGTGCAGCAGGATGCTGCGCGCTACGAGCAGGTTACACGGGCCGACGTGCAGCGCGTTGCGCAGACCTACCTTGGCAAGCCAAAGGTGGTTCTTACAGTCGTGCCAGAGGGCAAACGAGAAATGATGCTGTCCGCAAACGGAGGCGCTCAGTGAAAGCCTTCATGAAATACTCCAGCGTGGTGCTTGCAGGCATAACATTCAGCGCAACCGCATCCGGTGCACAGACGCTCGACCGTTCGAAGCCTCCGGTACTGGGGCCGCCGCCCAGCGTGTCGCTGCCGCCGATCATTACACGCGAGCTGCCTAACGGGCTCAAGCTCATGATCGTGCAGCATCGTGAAATTCCGAT
>JANPKW010000011.1:0-97240 GCA_031426255.1 Gemmatimonadaceae bacterium
AGTTTGAGAAGCGTCTGACGGAGCCGATGTGAAGCAATCGACGGCGCCACGGCCGGCCAAAGCAGCGCTTCGAGTTGCCGCCGCGGGATAGGCTTGCCACGCTCGAGTATCAGATACAACGCGGTCGCAAACACCAACTCCGCCGTCGGCTCAATTACCCCAACAGCCGTCTCTATCCGAGCGTCACCCAGAACGAACAACCGAATCGGACCAGCCGATGTATTCGCCATGCAAAGAAAATATGAGGGCTGCGTCAGCGATGCGTCAGCAGGCCACCCCGTCGGCCGATACAACAACAAAAAACCCCGCCTGCGCGGGGTCCTGACTTCAGCTACATCCGACAGCCCTTACTTCAACTCAAACTCAACCCTCTCCTCGATCGGATGATTATCACTCGGCAAAATCGCAATCGCCGTAAACTTTCCCTTCAGCTCGGCAGCATTCCACTGCTCACTGAACGTCGTCTGCTCCTTCGCCTTGAGCAGCTTGTTCTGAACTCCCTGCGTGAACATCCGCGACTTGCTCCAACGCCACACTTCCTTTCCAGAAGCGTCCTGCACCACAAATTCGTGCGTACGCCCGCTCGGAAACATCAACTCCATCATCCGCGTCGTGTTGTTCCGAACTCCAAGATCAAACTGCACACGGCTGCCCGCGTGCACCGAAAACGTCGACGTTATCGCGGACTTTGACTTCTCGCTCGTCGCCGAAGCAAGAGTCTCCTTGTGTCCGGTAGTCCCCCGCGCAAAAGCGACGGAAGCGGCACAAAGCAACGGGATTATCAAGCGATTTGTCATCACAAACTGGCGACCAGCGCGCGCGGTGCAGGGTACATCACAAAGTTCACAGTCGTTCGGCTGTCAACTTATCAACAACTAGACGATCGTGCAATACCGAAGTAACACGTAAGTCGTGATCATTTCGTGACTTGCGAGCTCCTGACACTTTCGGCATGCCTTCGGTTTTTCCCACAATTTTGCAAACAGATGGCAGCTGCGGGACAGTCAAGTACCCATCGTCCCAACCCCCATCCGGGCGCTTGTTAATTTTTTCACAAGCCCCTAAATTTACCCCCGGAATGAGGGACGACCCGAGACCGGACCCGAAGCCCGAAAAACCAGCGAGCCAGGAGCTCAACGTAGGCTCCTTCGCCGGCGTCGGACTCCAGTTCGCTGTCTCGATTGTCCTCTTTCTGTTCCTCGGACAGTGGATCGACCGGAAACTCGGCACATCCCCTGTCTTCCTCCTGGCAGGTGTTTTCATTGGAGGCGGGGCCGCGTTCTATAGCATGTACCGACGACTCGCCACGGCCCAAAAAGCCGACGACGAACGCCGGAAACGCAGCCACGAGGAGCGACTGAAATGAAGGCGATGGCGCGATCCGCTCTTTTGCTCTTCGCGCTGATCGCCCTCACGGGATGGATGCTCTCGTTTGCCTTCAGAACTGATGCAGAACGCCACGCCCTTCTCGTAAGCGGCGTACTCGCAACTGTGGTTCAGCTGACGGCCTTCGGAATCACCAGACTCCTCGGACAACAGAACGCACTGGTTGGGTGGGGAATGGGAGCGATCATGCGAGGAACTGTGCTCGCTCTCTATGGCTTCATCTTCATAAGACTGCTGAACCTGCCGCTGACAGCGGCACTCGTAAGCTTCGCTGTATTTCTCTTCGCATCCATGCTGCTCGAATCTCTGCTGCTCGCATATGAAAGCTGATAATCAGGACATCATCACTCCGCACATCACGGACTCGAACGCTCTCGAGTATCCGTGCTTCGAGCCTGGCTTCGCGTGCCACTTCGAGTTGCCACACTGGGCACCCGTACACATCGGCCCGCTCACGCTCGACCTCTCGCCAACCAAGCACGTGGTCATGCTGCTTATTGCAGCGGCACTGTGCCTCGTCACGCTGCTGCTCGCCGCGCGCGCACACAAGCGGCAACACGTGACTTCCGGAAAGCCGAAGGGCTTCGCCAACGGAGTCGAAGCACTCGTTCTGTATATCCGGCAGGAAGTCGTACTGCCCAACGTCGGCCATCACGGCGAGAAGTACGCGCCGTTCCTGCTTACCATGTTCTTCTTCATCCTTTTTGCAAACCTCCTGGGTTTGATTCCATACGGCTCGACCGCGACCGGCAACATTGCTGTAACCGGGATGCTGGCGATCATCACGCTGTTCGTCGTCGAGATCGCGGGAATGAAGACACTCGGCGCCGCAGGATACATGAAAACAGTCGTCTACTGGCCGAGTGACCAGCCTCTTCTGATGAAATCGCTGCTCACCATCATCATGACGCCGATCGAGTTGATGGGAAAGTTCACGAAGCCCGTCGCGCTTGCCTTGCGTCTCTTTGCGAACATGACAGCAGGACACATTGTCGTGCTCGCGTTGATCGGACTGATCTTCACGTTTGGCAGCTACGTGATCGCACCGCTGCCGCTGCTTATGGCACTGGCAATAATGGTTCTTGAAGTCTTCATCGCCTTTCTGCAGGCCTACGTGTTCGTACTCCTCTCCAGTGTGTTCATCGGCCTGATCAGAGAGGGAGCACACTAGACGGCAGCTATTCGCTAGCCGCTATTCGCTAGCCGCATTTGAAAGTCGACAGTCTGTTTTATCAGTACTCGGCCATGGGGCTGAGGAAGTCCGTTGGGGCGCGAGTCCCGTTGACGGATAGCGAACGATGGCGCGATCTCCATCGACAACTGCAGTAGACATCGGAGTTTTACAATGGATTTTTTTCCTCTTCTTCAGGCAGTCACCTACACGCGTGAATTCGCCGCCGCATGGGCCCTTATGGGCGCAGGCATCGGCGCAGGCATCGCAGTAATCGGAGCAGGCATCGGCATCGGCCGCCTCGCCGGCCAGGCGATGGACGGAATGGCGCGTCAGCCCGAAATGGCAGGCCGCATCCAGACGGGCGCAATCATCTTCGCAGCACTCATCGAAGGTGCCGCGTTGTTCGCCATCGTCGTCTCGTTCCTGATTCAGGGCAAGTTCGTCTTCTAAATCATTCCCCGGTGGTGTGCGCCACAGGCGTGCACCACCGGATCCCCTCTGGTGATATCAATGACTGCACTGCTTCCATTTCTTTTGCTGATCCAGGAGCACGGCGCTACGACCGAAGGCGCCGAAGCTGCCAAGGGCGGGCTCCTCACGCCGTCCGGCGGCCTGATGTTCTGGACGCTGATCATATTCGTCCTCCTGTTCTTCATCCTTTCGCGCTACGCATTCAAGCCGATCACTGCGGCTGTCGAAGCGCGTGAAAAGGCGCTCGAAGATGCGATCGCCGGAGCCAAGGCTGATCGCGAAGCCGCCGCGCAGCTTCTCGCCGACCATCGTGCGCAGATCGATGGTGCCCGCGCTGAAGCGCAGAAGATGATCGTCGAGGGACGGCAGATCGGCGAAAAAGTTCGCGCTGACATGATCGAGGAAACTCGCGTGCAGCAGCAGGACATGCTGGAGCGGGCGCGTCGCGAAATCGAGGGCGAGAAGCAGCGCGCCATCGCCGAGCTGCGGCGCGAGGCGGTTGACCTCGCCATTGCCGGAGCAGGCAAGGTCATCGAGAAGAATCTTGACGACGCGTCGAACCGCCGCATCGTCGAAAGTTTCCTCTCTTCGATTCCGGCGCAGCAGACAGCCCGCTGATGCGCGAGTCTACGATCGCCAGGAATTACGCGGAAGCGCTGCTCGAACTTGCACGTCGAGCGGAAGATCCGGCCGGATGGGGCAAGCTGATCCGTGATGTCGCTGCCGGTGTTCAGGGGGACATTACGCTCAAGCATTTTCTGGAATCCCCCAAGATCAGCGAAGCACAGAAAAACGACGTGTTCTTCCAGGCCCTCGGCGACCGCGTGCCGCGGCATTTTCTCCGGTTCCTTCAGACACTGGTTCGCAAGCGCCGGCAGATGCTGATTCCGCAGATTGCAGTCGAATACGATAACCTTCTCGACGTTCACGAGGGCCGAGTTCACGCGACTGTCACTGTCGCGACTGAAAGCTCCGAAGCCGAGATCGCCGGAATTGCACGCGAGCTGTCACGCGTTGTTGGAAAGACCGTCGTCCCTCACATGCAGGTCAACCCTGCAATCCTGGGCGGCGTCGTCGTCAAGATCGGCGACACCGTTATGGATGGCTCAGTTCGTCGCCGCCTTGCTCGTCTCAAGGCGCAGATGCTGGCCCACTAGACTGCGGTAAAGTTCTGAATGAGAAAGCCCGGAACCCGAAGTTCCGGGCTTTTTGTTTGAACGACTCACCCCCCATATCGTGCGTCTGGCCCACCTGACGGGACGACGCGACCCGATAACCGGACGATTGCGGTTACGGGACCTAGATTCCAGCGTACGGGAACTATCTACCCAAACTCATGGAGACGCGTGTCAATGAACCACAAGTCGTCGGGTAAGCTTGCCATTGTACTGGCCGCATCGTTCGGCGTCGCCGTCCTTCCGATGGAAGCACAGCAGACCAACCCTGCTTCGGCTGTCGAAGAGCTGCTGAGTGTTGACCGCGAGTACTCCCGCAAGAGCTCGATGAAAAAAATCAACATCGCGCTTCCGGAGATGTACGCGGACGACATCGTGATGCCGATGCCCGGCGGACGGTTTGTCGAGGGAAGGGCGGCGGCTATCGAGGCGTTGAATCTCAATCCCGCAAATGCAAAAGGAAGCGCGAGCTGGGTTCCCATTCGCGGCGGCATATCTGCCGACGGACTCCATGGTTTCACTTTCGGCTACATGACGGTCACACGGCCCGATACTGCTGACACACAGTTCAAGTACCTGGCATACTGGGTGAAAAAACCACAGGGCTGGCGCATCGCTGTCTACAAAAGAGCGCCAAGGCCCGCGGGTGACGTGTCGCTTGCTTTGATGCCGCCGGCGCTTCCCACTCGTATGGTCCCGCCGTCCAACGACAGTGCCGCGTTGAAAGCGCATGCTGCCAGCATCGACAAGGCAGAGCGTGATTTCTCGGACGAGTCACAGACGATCGGGCTTCCCGCGGCCTTCGCAAAACACGGAAGCAATGACGCAGTCAACATGGGGCGCGGCCCGGCGTTCGAGGTTAGCGCCGCGGCGATCGGTAAGTCGATGGATCAGGGCGGACCGGCGGAACCGAGCCCCGTGTCATGGGCCCCGGATAAGGTGATCGTTGCGTCGAGTGGAGACTTTGGCGTTACGATCGGAATGATCCGTGGAAACAAGCCGGAAGCCGATGGAGCCCGCGCGGCATTTGCCTTCTTCACCATCTGGAGAAGAGCTTCTACCGGCGATCGCTGGTTGTACGTGGCGGAGTGACCGGCCGGGCGGCAGCCCTGATCGCCGGCACGCGGAAAAACTGTTCGAAGAGTTTGCCTTTCCAATCGTCGCCCGAAGTGACTCGCTGTTTCGTCGACGCAAGAGTGATTGTTCTCAGCATCGTCGACAGTGAGTCTCCACGATCGCGCGAGATCCTTACCTGATCCTCGACTTCAGCGAGCATTGCCTGGACCTGCCGAAGGTATTTGGCATCGCGCATCACCGGCCCATGCCCGGGGATCAAGACAGCAGGGGCGCGCCCTGCGATCGAATCGAGAACCGAACGCCATTCCGCGGGATGCGAGTTGAATGCGAATGGTACCGGGGACACCAGCAGGTCGCCAACAGCGAAAATTCGCTCGCGGGGAACTTCGACCACGAGATCGCCACGTGTATTTCCGCGCCCGAACCAGTGTACGCTGACGATACGCCCGCCGAGATCGAGTGTCATTCGGTCCTTGACTGACGGGCCTTCCACGGAAAGCCTGAAAGAAGACTGCTCCGCCAGATACTGCTTGATTATCCGGAGTGCTGATGACAGCGACTCGCGCTCACCATTTGAGACTGGCAGGCTGTCTGCGCCGAGGCCTGAGGCAAGGAGTCGGTCATAGCGTGCAATTAGTGGCGGTGCGCCGCCGCGGGTTCCCTCCCTGTTAGGTCCACCAAGCGAAACGACGTCCGCTCGGGTGTTCTCGTGCATCACGAACTGCACTTCGGGGAAGGAGTCGCGATAGACCTGGTTGCCCGCCAGGTGATCATCATGCCAATGAGTGTTGACCACGTAGCGCACTGGCTTGGTGGTCACTGAGCGAATTGCCTTGAGCGTTTCAAGCGTAGCTTCACGGGTGAACTGTGCGTCCACAACGAGCACAGCTTCGCTGCCGACGACTATCATCGAGTTCGCATTGACGGCAAGGCCAAGCGGCTCGCGTCTTATCGCGGCATAGACACCGTTCCCAAAGCTGGCCAGATCAACACGATGAACGGAATCGGCGACCGCGAACGACAGGCCGTTGCGAAGGTTACCCTGCGGTGATACGAGGAGGAATGCTGCCATCATCGCGAAGGCCCAGCCGAAGACCTTCACGCTTTGACTGGTTGTCATCGTAGTCGCGAATATTGAGTTGTACGGACTTTGTGAATGTCGAGACTCTTGCACGTGCATTTTTCCGCCGGTGACTATGCTGTAGACAGACTAGAGCCACGCGCAGCTGAAGGCTTGTACATTGTTGCTCAAATTCACCACGCAAATCTCCCATACGGAACATGCCCACCGTACTCGCAGCAGTGATGCAGGAGCCAGAGGCACCGATCGTGGTGCGCGAATTCGAGAAGCCGCAGCTTCATGACGGCGCAGCGGTCCTCCATACTCTTTACTCCGAGGTATGCGGTACCGACGTTCACCTCTGGAAAGGCAAGCTCTCGGGCGTTCCGTATCCACTGATTCCGGGCCATGTCGCGATTGGCAGACTGTCGGAGGTTCGTGGAACCATTACGGATTTAAAGGGCGAAAGGTTCAAGGAAGGCGACATGGTCACCTACCTCGATGTACATGAGACCTGCAATCACTGCTACCATTGTCTCGTCGCCAAGCAGCCGACACGTTGCCCATCGCGCAAGGTATATGGGATTACATATGGTGCGAATGACGGACTGCTTGGCGGTTGGTCGCAGGCTGTCCTACTGAAGAAGGGGCTCAAGCTGGTACGAATCCCCGCCGGTCTGGCCCCTGAAGCTTTCATTGGAGGTGGTTGCGGTCTCGTCACCGCACTGCATGCAGTGGACAAGACTGAAATCCGGCTGGGTCAGAGCGTGGCGGTGCTGGGAGTTGGACCTGTGGGACAATCTGCCATTGCTCTCGCTTCGCTCTCGGGTGCGTCAACCATCATCGCCATTGGTGGACCCGACGATCGGCTCGACTACGCGAGACAGATGGGCGCAACCGCGACAATATCGCTCGACGTTCCGGCGGCTGAACGTGCCGCGTCTGTCCGCGAGATGACAGGTGGCCGTGGTGTCGATGCCGTGATCGAAGCTGCGGGGAGCCCTAGTGCCGTCGGTGATGCCCTCGATATGGTCAGAGATGGCGGTCGCGTCGTTGTATGTGGCCAGTACACTGACAATGGGGATATCTCGATAAATCCTCACCGCCAGATCAACCGAAGACACGTTGAGATTCGCGGGTGCTGGGGGTCAGACTATTCTCACTTTCATCGAGCGGTTGAGCTTGCCGCGCATCACGGCAATCGTATCCCGTGGTCGGGAATGGTTGGCCGCCGCTTCGCGCTCCACGAAACGGGCGAGGCACTGCAGGGCGTCGAGTCGCAGGCATTCGTGAAGGCGATCATCACACCGAACGGGGCCGCCGCGTAACGTGAACAGCCACGATTCGAGCGACATGCAGGCCCGGCTGCCCCAGGCTTAGGCCCTTCTGACGCTGCCGATCGACAGTTGAGCGTCCAAGGTTAGCATCCAGGGCCGAGTGGGTTGATCTTTTACCCATGCAGAGCGACAGAGTTGGCTTCCGGCGTCCCGCGATTACCGCCGCAGCCGTGTTTACTGCATGGACGATCTTCGGCATCCTCTCCACGGTTCACTTCTTTTTTGGATACGAAGGCGCAACCGATTTCTCGTCGTTTCGCCGACTGGCAGATAACGTGATCGTGTTTTACTGGGGATGGGCATTGCTGACGCCCATCGTCATCCTCGTCGCTCGACGGCTTGCTGCGCGCGGAATGCGACGTGTGCAGGATTGGATGCTTCTCCTCGTAGCCGGGGTAGCGACGATGCTGGTCCACGGCCTGATCCACACACGGGCGACATGGTTGACGGGCATCGACAAAGTCGGATCAACTGGCCCGCACACGCTCATCGATTATTCCCAGCGGCATGGGGGCGGAGACCTGGCGACGTTCGCGGTTCTTGTTGGCGGATATCTGCTCATAGAGGCAAACCGCCGAGCCCGCGCGCGCGAGCTCGCAACCGCGGAGATCGGAGCAAAGCTCGCACGCGCTGATCTCGAGCTGCTGCGCTGGCACCTCCACCCGCACTTTCTGTTCAACGCACTCAACACTGTGTCCACTCTGGTGCTGAAGGGCGCAAATGATGACGCCGCTCGCGCGATTGCGCTCATCTCGCGTTACCTGCGGGCGGGAATGGCGCAGAGGGCTGATTCAATGGTGCCCGTTGGGGAGGACATCGCGACCGTGCAACGTTATGTCGAGATTGAGATGCTGAGATTCGGCGACTCGCTGAAGATCGAAGTGGATGCGGAGCCTGAGGCGCTCGAGGCGTTAATTCCTGGGTCAATTCTGCAGCCACTCGTAGAAAACGCGATCGCGCATGGAAGCGTGCGAGAGCCAGGATCCAAGCCAATCAGAATTCGTGCGATGCTCGAGAGCGAGCGACTGCTCCTCTCTATCAGCAATCCAACGAACGGAACCCGCGACAGGAGACCCGACATCGACACCAGCCGGGAGACTCCGGACTCGGCACGATTCGGGTTGCGCTACGTTCGCGAGAGACTGAAGCAGTTCTATGGTGACGATGCTTCGTTCACGCTCGCCGAAAACGATGGGGAAACGATCGCGTCAGTCGATGTACCGTTGACACCCACGGGGAACAGGGCATGACGATTCGACTTCGCGCCATGATTGTTGACGATGAGGCGCCGGCGCGCGAGGGGCTCAGGCTGCGCTTGAAACTGGAATCCGACGTAACAGTAGTCGGCGAATTCGGGGACGCGAGGTCGGCGCTTGCAGCAATCAAAGCTGATCCACCCGACATCCTCTTCCTCGACATCGAGATGCCGGGGGCCGACGGATTTGCTCTTCTCGAGGCGGCTTCCGGGATAACAATGCCCGCGGTTGTCTTCGTTACTGCCCATGACGACCGCGCCGTTCGCGCGTTTGACGTGCGCGCGCTCGACTACCTGTTGAAGCCGGTTGAACAGCCGCGTTTGCGTGAGGCAATTGATCGAGCGCGCGCCTACTGGGAAAACGCCAGGAAGGCGGAAATTGCGGACCGCGTGAGGGACATCGTCGGTGACAGTGGTCAGCCTCAGTCGGTCAGCGCACCAACTCGGCCAGGATTCAGGATTCCGGTGAGGAAGGACGGCGCAATCCATTTCGTGAACACACAGGACATCGACTGGATCGATGCCGCCGGTGACTCAGTAAGGCTGCACGCAGGAAAGTCGACTCATGTCATCAGGAAGTCGATGAGCGATATCCTTGCAATGCTCGATCAGCAGACGTTCCTTCGCATACACCGGTCGACAATCGTCAACATTCACCGCGTGCGCGAGCTTCAGCCGTGGTTCCACGGTGAGTACGTGGTCGTGCTGACGGACGGGACCAACCTGAAACTAAGCCGCGGTTACCGCGAGAAACTCTCTGCAATACTGGGCACACGACCGGCGTAACCGTACCGTTCGAAGGGCTGTCTACTGCACAGGCTTGAGAAACTCCTGCGCGAAGGTGCGGCTGACCTTCAGCTGCCTTCCGTCAGTGAGGATCGCCACGTAGTCGCCACCAAACCACGGCTGTACTTCCTTGATCCGGTCAACGTTCACGACTGTTGACTTGTGGATCCGCACGAACTGGCGGGCATCGAGCTGGTCGAGGAGGGAGCGCAGGCTCGTTCGCAGCCGGTGTTTCTCTTTACGCACGTGAAGCCAGACGTAGTTGCCATCCGCTTCAAACCAGTCAACATCGCGCGCCTGAAAAATCAACGCGCGCTCTTCAGTGCGCACAGTGAACCTGGTGGCCCACTTGATCTCCGGAGGTTGGACCACGGACTTCAGGGAATCCCTGCCAAGCTCACGGAGAATTGCGCCGAGGCGTCGCTCTGCTTCGCCGATTTCAGTGGAGACGAGTTTTTTACGTGCCTGGTGGAGGGCATCTCGAAGGCGTCCGTCGTCGAACGGCTTGAGCAGATAGTCCGCCGCGTGAACTTCGAACGCATGAAGTGCATGCGCATGGAACGCAGTTACGAAGACGACCGCCGGCATGTTGTCGACGCCAATTGCCTGAATCACGCCGAAGCCGTCGAGCTCGGGCATTTCGATGTCGAGGAAGACTACATCAGGGTTGTGTCGGCGAATGCTCTCAACTGCTTCGGCTCCGTTCGCGCACTCGTCGACGATCGTGACAGTCTCATCGCCAGAGAGCGCAATACGAAGCGAGTCGCGCGCAAGCGGCTCATCATCGACAACTATTACTGACAGCATCGATCCGTTCTCAGCTCGCTGCATCGCTCTTCGCTCCGCCCTCTTTAACACGGTAAGGAAGCCAGAACCGGCAGACAGCACCCCCCGCCGGTGCATTAAAAAGCGTGATACCCGCGGCTGTTCCATAAAGTTGCCGCAGTCTGTCACGTGTATTTGACATTCCCAGCCCGTCCCGCGTTTGATCCGATTCGTCCCCCGCGATCCCGGGACCCGTATCTTGGATGTCGACATGCAGCGACCCATTGTCTCGCCATGCCTTGACGAGCACCGTTCCCCCGGTGGACTGACTTGCTATGCCGTGGCGCACCGCGTTCTCCACCAATGGCTGTAGTGCGAGCGTTGGCACCAGCGCGGTGTGCAGCTCCTGGGGAACTTCAACCTCGAAGGTGAGGCGTCCCCCGAACCGGACTTTTTCGATATCGACGTAGAGGCTCAGCAGCCGGAGCTCTTCCCCGAGAGTCATGGTAGGTGCAGCACCGCGGTCCAGGGTGGCGCGAAGCAGGTCGGCTAGCCGCGTGATCATCGTAATCGCGCCGGCTTTGTCGTCCCTCCGAATCAACCCTGTCACGGAGTTCAGCGAATTGAAGAGGAAGTGCGGATTCAATTCCATTCGCAGCGCGTGAAGTCGCGCAGCTGTCATACTGCTTTCCATCTGCGCTGCCGTTGCGGCGAGCCGAGCTGATACGAGGGCGGTCTCTCGATACCGTCGCTGATAGTTGCTCGTATAGTAGACGCCAAGAATCATGGCGTAGGTCAGCACGTTCAGCAGCGTAAAGTTGATGTGCCAGTTCCAGATGAGTGACGCTGCACTGTCGACGTACATGCGATCACGGTTCAGCTGGAAATACAGGAGGCCCATGAGGGTTAGGTGGGCACTCGACAGCACGAGAACGGTGATCGTGTGATATGCGGCATGAAGCTTCCTGCGGTCGCCTGCGTCCAGGGGAAACTTCCCTGCGGCGAGGATTACAAGAGGCGTGAGCATCGCCCAGACGAGCCACCACGGCACGTTGTTGATCAGCAGCCAGGGAAGTGGAACCGTAATGCCACGGCTGCGACTCACAACGAGCGCTTTGAGGCTTTCGAGCAGGCCAAGCGCCAACGCCGTCAAAAGCACGCCTGCGACTGCAGCGCGAGAGAGACCCAGATACTTACGCAGTTTTTGCGGCACTTTGTCGTCGAGGTTGCGTTTCACTTTGTCAGCATTCGATCGGCTTTTGCTCATTTGCCACCAATGGCTTGCGCAAAGCAGGGAGCTTCCGGGGAAGTATGCGTCTCAGGGGTCCCGCCTCGACGCAACGCGGGGCAACCCGTGCCAGCGTGTGATGAACCGTGCCCTGGTGTGACGAACGGCAGTTTGGGGCGACCATACGTTGCCGTGAATGAGACCTGCAGTCCAGTTCGGTTGTTGTAAGGCGGGTGTTCGAGATCTTGTCGGAAACCGCAAGTGGGCGCATGAGCTAACCAACGCATTTTTCGCCGGCGGAATGCGGCTGAGCAACTCCGCTGCATCCCTGCAGCAACAGGCGATCCTTGAAGCGACGCGCTTCACCCCTCCGCATCACGCATCAGCCCATTCGGTTTGAACCGTTAGTGACACAACGCTAACCTCGCAATCACCGGCGACAGCTTCAGCCGGGAACTTCAACTGAAGGAGGCATGATGAACATCAGACAAGTCAGAAAGCTTGTCGTCACTGCCCTCGCACTGCTTGGTCTCACTGCGACGAGTTCGGTCGCACAGGCTCAGGTAGTGATAACGGGAAAAGTGACAGACGCCGGGGGGAATCCTGTACCCGGCGCAAACGTTGTGATCCCGTCGCTCGGTATCGGGATCGGTGCCAACACCAATGTTGGCGGAACCTACACGGTCACAGTACCCGCCGCATCGGCGGGTAGATCCGTTGTGATCACCGCGAGGCGCATCGGATTCGCTCCGGTCAGCCGGACCGTTGTGCTGGCGAGCGGAAGTCAGACGCAGGACTTCCAGCTGTCCATGGACGTGCGCCGCATCGAGGATGTCGTCGTGACGGGAGTCGCTGAAGCGACATCCGCCAAGAACCTCACGATATCGGTGGGGAAGGTTGGCGAAGCCCAGCTGCGCGAAGTCCCGGCTGTGTCGGCCGTGAGCGCGCTCGCCGGAAAGGTTGCCGGTGTGCGAGTGTCATTCACCCAGGGACGTCCGGGCTCGACACCCGCACTTCGCGTGCGAACGTCAACCAATCTCGCCGTTGGCGCGAGCGGCTTCGTTACCGGTACTCAAGGCCCGCTCGTACTAGTCGATGGCGTCATCTCGAAGAACGGCCTGGCCGATCTCAACGGCAACGACATCGAGTCGATCGAGGTACTCAAGGGCGCCGCGTCCGCGAACACTTACGGATCGGATGCTGCAAACGGCGTCGTTGCGGTCACCACGAAGCGTGGTCGTGACGCACCAGAAGGCAAGGTTGCATTCCTGACACGCAACGAGTTCGGAACGAGCTCGGTCGAAAACTACGTTCCTCTGCTCGAGACCCACCCCTACCAGCTTGCATCGGACGGTTCATTCCTGATCTCGACCGGTGGTCAGCGGGTCATCGAGACGGATCGATACATCGATAACCCGTTTCCAGCGGGAACCTATCGCAATCAGCTGAAGGCAAATCTACGCGACGGCCGCACCGCGACCAACTACGCGCAGATTTCGACCCGCCGTGGAAGCACGAGCTTCTCGACGTCCTTCTCGCGTGATACGGATCGCGGCATCCTGCCGTTGCTCGAAGGATTCCGCCGGCAGAACATACGCCTCAATCTCGACCAGGGCCTTGGCGACAAGGCGGATATGTCGGTCGCGATGACGTATGGCCTTTCGAACAGTGACCAGACGCCGGGGACAGCCCTCGGGTCCGGCTCCACCTTTTTCGCGTTGCTGCAGTCGCCGCCGGATGTCAGTCTCGAGTATCCGAATGGCCCGGGAACGACGAAGTATTCACCCGTGATTCCGTCAGCGGCATCAGGCGGAAGCTCACGCGGTAACCCGTTGTACGATCTGGAGCATCGCAGCTACAACGATCGCCGCCAGCGTATCATCGGATCGTTCTCCGCTCGCTATCGTCCGTTCAACTGGCTGTCGATTGATGGAAGTTATGGAACGGACCGTCTCGATCAGCGGGTGTCCAACTTCTATGAGCGTGGACTGCTGTCGCAGACCAACACTGATGTCGAGACGCCTGGACAGGGTTCGCTTCAGTTGAACACACTCAACCAGGTTGCGTCGAATTCGCAGGCGAATGCCACGACGAATTTCTCACTTGGTGACCTGCGCTCCACTACGCGCCTCACCTACCTGTACGAGGAAGAGCGCAACAATGCGTTTGGAATCGGGTTCAGCCGCCTGGCCATCGGATCGGTTCCGGATATTCAGGCTGCGGATCCGAGCTCGATCACCGGTGTCGGTGACGGATTCGCGAATGGCTCGACCATCCAGCAGATCCGCACGATCAACGGTTTCGTAACCCAGAACTTCAACTACGGCGATCGCTACCTGCTGCAGTTGGTGGGACGACGCGATGGTTCTTCGCTGTTCGGCTCGGATAACCGTTGGAAGAACTTCTACGGTGTCTCCGGTGCGTGGAGAGTTTCACAGGACTTCACAATCCCCGGCTTCCAGGAGCTCAAGCTTCGGGTAGCCAAGGGCACGGCTGGATTGCGCCCTGGATTCGAATATCAGTACGAGACATACGCTGTTGCATCGGGTGCGCTCTCGAAGAACACCGTCGGTAACAAGGATCTCCAGCCGGCAGTGCAGACCGAGACAGAGTTTGGCATCAACGCAAGCTTCCTTGACCGATTCGACATCGAGTATGTCAAGTCAGATCGGCACACCGACGGAGCGTTCCTGCTGGTCCCTCTGTCGATTGGACAGGCTGGCGGATTCCTCGGCCAGTGGCAGAATGCTGCGCGTGTCGGTGGCAGGACATTCGAAGGCTCGCTCAACGCGCGTGTCATCGAGCGTCCGAGCTTCAGCTACAACTTCACGCTGACTGCTGAGCGTTCACGCCAGAAGATCGACAACCTGAGCCGCGCGCCGTTCCGCGTGGGAAGCAACTCTCAGAATCAGAACATCTTCTATTACAAGGCGGGAGAGACGATGGGTGTCATCTATGGGAAGCGCTGGGCGCGGACCATCGAGGAGCTCGCCGACAATCCGCTCAACGCAGGCGTCGATCTTAACGCCACGTATGAAATCAACGATGATGGCCTGGTCGTCAGGAAAGGCACGCGCGGCACCGCCGCAGAGCGCGCTATTGCTTACGTCGATACGGCGGGAAGCAACAACGTCAAGATTGCCGACGTAAATCCCGACTTCAGCTTCGGCTTCTCGAACACCGTTCGGCTGGGTGGATTCACACTCTACGGGCTCCTCGATGGAACACGTGGCGGTGACATCTACAACCTGACCAAGCAGTGGATGTTCCAGGACATGCGTCATGCCGCGCTCGATCAGAGTGGCAAGGCGCCCGAGAACAAGAAGGCGATCGACTACTACCAGGTCGGTCTCTACAACAACACCGAACCGAACAGCTTCTTCGTCGAAGACGGCAGCTACATCAAGGTTCGCGAAGTCGCATTGAGCTATGCGCTTTCACCGGCTGCGCTCAGTTCGCTCCGCTTCCTTGGTAACAGCCGCACGGTCCGGCTATCGGTGATCGGTCGCAACCTCAAGACCTGGACGAACTACAGCGGCTTCGATCCGGAATCGAGCTCGAACGGTGATTTCAACTACCGCATCGACGGATTCAGGTATCCCAGCTACCGCCAGTTCAGCGGCATGATCGAGATCGGCTTCTAGCACTTCACTCGAGACTCTAAGGGGAGAGGGGTCCATGCACCCCTCTCCGCTTCAACGGAGACATATAAATGAAAGCTGTATATAGGAAGGCCTCACTTGGGGGACGGATGGCAGTGCTGCTTGCTGTTGCAGCGTGCAATCCCGACCTCGACATCACTAATCCCAACAATCCCGACGTAGCGCGCGCGATTGCGACGCCGGGTGACGTTCGGAATCTGATGGGCAACTCGTACAACACTGCGTATGTCGGCGCACAGGGTTCGGCACGGCCCTACCCCGGTGCGGCAACCGCAGTCATGGCAGACAACCTGACGGCGTCGTTCGGAAATTTCGGAATGCGCTTCAATGGTCAGGAGCCACGTCTCGCGTATGAGAACAGCTCGGCGGCCGATGACGGCCGGCTTGCGAGCGATCCATACCAGACGCTCTATGGTGCACTCGGCGCAGTCAACGATGCACTTGGTGCCGTTGAGCGGGGCATCAGAATTCAGGTGACACCCACCGCGAGGGACGAAACGCCAGAAATGGTGGCGCTCGGCTATCTCGTGCAGGGGATGACTCTCGGCACGATCGGCCTCGTCTATGACAGAGGATTCGTTGTCGATGAGGCGACCCCGTTAGGAACCGCCACACTCGTTCCCTATGGCGAAGTCAGCGCGGCCGCAGTCGCCAAGTTCGACAAGGCAATTGCAGCGGCTGCGGGACAGGCGTGGACCGTACCTGCAGAGTTCACCGGTGGACTGACGATCACCGCGGAGAAGCTTGGTCGCATGGCGAACACGCTCGCCGCTCGTCAGATCGCCAATACTCCCCGCAATGCAACCGAGAATGCAGCGGCAAACTGGGCGCGCGTGCTCACGTACGCCAACGCAGGAATCAGCAGCGGGACGGCGTTCAACATCACCGTGGAAGGTGATGGCGGCAACCTCTGGTACGATCTCCAGAAGTATTTTGGAAGCGCGCCAAGCTGGATGCGCGTCGATCAGCGTGTGATCCAGCTCATGGATCCGACGCAGCCAGTTGTCTACACAAGCGTTAATCCTCCGGCGCGCGCAAGCTCGGCGGACCGCAGGCTTGGCACACCAGCCACTCCTGGGACTGACATCGGATACTATCCGACAATTCCGTTCGCGGTTGCCCGTGGCGTGTATTTCTTCAGTCAGTGGGGTCACGACCGGTATCGTTTCCACTCACTCGAGAGCGCGGACGGACTCGAGGGGACGGTTCCCTACATTCTTGCTGCCGAGAACGATTTGTTGATCGCCGAGGCGCTCGTGCGCACCGGTGGTGACAAGGGACGCGCGGCGACGCTGATCAATCGTACGCGCGTCGGACGCGGAGGACTGCCAGCGCTCACAGCAGGCAGCAGCAACAATGACCTTCTCGCAGCGATTTTCTACGAGCGTGATATCGAGCTCATGAACACGAGCGCGGGCCAGCCATGGTTCGACCGTCGCCGGATCGATACGAATCTCACGTACAATGGACTGCCCATCGGCAACACATGGGGATTCCGTGGCGGTTCGGGACTGCAGAAGGGAACACCGCGGCACCTGCCGGTTCCTGCTGCGGAGCTCGAGACATTGGGAGTGCCGGTTTACACCTACGGCGGAGATGCGCCGAACCCGGTATTTCCTGAGAAGTAACGACCAGAGCCGGGGCGGGCCGTTCACGCCGTCCGTTCCGGCCAACTCAGCCTACCATTGAAAACGCCCCCGTCACCAGATGCAGAAGGAAGTGAAATGACTGAAGCCCAACTCTCAAGCTCTTTGCATGATGCGCGCGCGCTGATCGACGCGCTTATCCTGGCCTCGCGCTCGCAGGGTTCCATCTCGCTGCCTTCGCGGGCCGCACGGTTCTGCTTTGGCGACGTCGAGGTGGACCTTCATTATCGTCGCGTCACACGCGCGGGGCGCGAAGTAGGTCTGACTCCCCGTGAGTATGACCTGCTCGTCGAGCTGGCACGCGGAGCGGGCGCGCCAGTGAGCATCGAGCATCTCGTCAGAACTGTGTGGAAAGGGCACATAGCCCCGGAATCGCGGACGATTGCGCAGCACGTTGCGGAAGTTCGCGGTAAGCTCGAACGCGTTCCGTCCGAACCCGAGCATCTGCTCACCGTTCGAAAGTTCGGCTACCGTCTACTCGGCGAATGGGTCGAGGATTGATGTCGTATTGAGCGAGGCGACCGCTCGTGTGGTTTTAACCGTTACGAGCGGTCGTCACCCCTTGCCACGTTCTTGCTGATCCCTCTTGAGAACGCCTTGGCCCTCGGCAAATCCGTTCGTCCCACCTCGCTTTGCCACGTCCCGATAGGGCGCTAACCTCGCCGCCACAGATGCTCCGGTTCGAGGAATCCCCAGCGTAGATGTTGAGGTATTTCGCGACCTCGCGCCAACCCCCACGTGGAGGACACCCACCCGTCGTGCGTGCCGATGCCCCGCCGCTCCGTTCCCGGGCAGCGGGAATGAACACAACATTTCTGGGAGACGAGTATGAGCAGATCGGTTAGTCTCAAAACGCCCTTGCTGCGGAAACTTTTCGCACTGGCGGTGTTCGTCGCGTTAGTGCCTGCAGGTGCGCAGGGGCAGGAGACCGTCCTCACGGGTCGCGTTCAATCCGAGCAGGGACAGCCTCTCGAAGGTGTCAACGTTCTGATAAGTGAGCTGAATATCTCCGTCGGGACGAATGGAGCCGGCGTGTATAACATTCTTGTTCCGCAGGCCCGCATGCGTACCGCGCCTGTGATGCTTCGCGTAAGAGCGATCGGTTACCAGCCGCAGACGCGGCAGATCTCGCTGACAGCCGGCACTCAGACGCTCAACTTCGATCTGAAGCGCGATGTTGCCCAGCTGAGCGACGTAGTCGTGACCGGCGTCACGGCAGCGACCGAGTCGATCAAGCTCCCGTTTACAGTCAATCAGATTGGCGAGGATCAGATGCCCGTGGCGGGATCGAATCCAGTCGCGCAAATCCAGGGCAAGATTCCTGGCGCAATCATCGTCAGTGCAAGTGGCCGCCCCGGTACCGCTCCTGAAATCGTTCTTCGTGGCCCAGTATCGCTGAACGCCGAAGGGCGCAGCCAGCAGCCACTCTATCTTCTGGATGGCGTTCCCCTTCAGGGTTCGCTTCCGGATATCAACCCAGGCGACATCGAGAACGTAGAAGTCGTGAAGGGTGCGGCAGCAGCGTCTCTCTACGGAGCGCGCGCAGGCGCAGGCGTCATCAACATCACGACGAAGTCGGGCAAGAATGCTACGGCGGGTGTGAAGTTTGGCGTAAGAACCGAGATTGGCGCCGGTGACGTCGAAGGCGCTTTCCCGCTGACGAGGCGCAGCACGCTTCAGCTCAGCCCGGACATGGGCCGCTTCTGCACCCGTGAAGTGGCCGGCGGCTCGCCCTGCGCCCGCTACATCGAGTGGGACAATGAAGTCTCGCGCATCAACAACTCGGGCGAGGACTTTTCACTCCCGCCGCAGCTGTTCCTTGGCGACTTCGGAATCTCGAGCGCGCCAACGTATCAGTCGCTTACGGGGCAGTTCAACGTTACCCCGTGGCCTCAGTACCGTGATCCGGTTTCGCAATTGATCACGCCGTCAGGGTATTCAAACTCTACCGTTGACATGCGCGGCAAGGTCGGAAACACCGGGTTCTACGCCAGCCTTGCGAACTCGCAGCAGCAAGGCGCGATCACGGAGATGGAAGGTTTCACCCGCAACTCCGGCCGCATCAACGTCGACCAGCGTTTCGGCGACAGGATCAGCGGCAACATCAATTCGTACTACAGCGAGACGACAGATCACGCGTCGCAGCTGGACGAAACAGGGTCTGGCGGTCCGTGGTTTTCGATCACGCGCGCCCCGTGGATGGCCGACATGACGGCAAAGGACAACCTTGGCCGCACTTATATCCGCCACAACCCGCTCGCGCAGGGCCAGCAGAACATCAATCCCATGTATCCCATCATCTACAACAAGCGCACTGACAAGACAACGCGCTTTGTTGGCGGCGGCTCCGTTCGCTATACCCCGCTTGACTGGCTCAACCTCGAAGGTTCGCTGGGTTACGACCGGTCAACGGCGATCTACACCCAACAGCGGGATCGGGGGTGGAGAACCACCGCGTCGGCTCCGACCACGTCGGCCGGATTTATCGGAAACGGAAATGACGACGACGAGTCGCTCACCACGATGGTCAGCGCTGCCGCGAATCGCACTTTCTTCGGTGATCTCGCCGCAACCGTCACCACGCGATTCCAGTACGGTGACCAGACGATCCGCGATCAGGACCTGAGCGGTGTAGCGCTTATCGTCCCGGGTCTTGAGACCGCCGACGCAGCGACGACCAATTACACGGTCTCGTCCACCAAGCAGACAATTCGCGACATGGGAATGTTTGCAGGCGTCGATCTCGACTACAAGGATCGCTACATCCTCGGTGGACTCGTCCGTCGTGATGGAAGCTCGCTATTCGGAGAGGGCAACCGGTGGCAGACATTTGGTCGTGCATCGGCGGCATGGATCGCATCACGCGAGTCATGGTGGCCGGCTCCGGACGCGTTGAGCCTCTTCAAGCTTCGTGCATCGCATGGATCGACGGGACAGCGTCCGCGTTTCAGCGCTCAGTATCAGACTTTCACAATCGGCGCTGGTGGAACGCTTACACCGAACACGCTCGGTAACAGAAACCTGCGACCCGAGATCAACACTGAAACAGAAGTTGGCGCTGACCTCGAGTTCTTCAATCGCATTGGTGTGAACGTTTCATACGCAAAGGCGATCATCGATGGACAGATCCTGCCGGTGAAGCCGCCGACGGCATCGGGTTTCCAGTTCCAGTGGCAGAACGCCGGCGAGATCACCAACCAGACGTGGGAAGCTACGCTGAGCGTGCCTGTCATTCAGCGCAAGAACTTCAACTGGTCGTCTCGCATCATCTGGGATCAGACGAGGTCAGTCGTCACACGCCTCGATGTTCCCGAGTACATCGGAACCATCATTGCCGGTAACGAGTATCCGCTCTTCAAGTTCCGTGAGGGCGAGCGTATCGGAACCATGTATGGCACCGACTACGTGAAGAGCTGCAGCCAGCTTCCGGGGAACTTTGCCAGCCAGTGCTCCATGAACAGCACTGACGTCAGCGCGCAGTACCGCCCGAACAAGGAAGGCTACATCGTGTGGCTCGGCGCTGGTAACCAGGCAACTGAAGGCATCACGAAGAATCTCTGGACCGCGCAGACCGGGTTGAACAACGGTCCCTGGGGCAACAACACGAACTGGGGCATGCCGATCACGCTTCGCGACTCGGTGAGCAACGTTGCGTTCGTGCCAATTGGAAACGGCCTGCCCAAGTATCACTGGGGCATGTCGCACAACGTTGAGTTTGGCCGCTTCAGCCTCTACGGCCTGCTCGACGCATCAGTCGGACAAAAACTCTGGAACATCGCGTATCACTGGTCGCTCGGAGACTTCCAGAGCGCAGAAATCGATCAGGCAGGCAAGTCAGTCGAGGAAGCCAAGCCAATCGGTTACTTCTGGCGTCGCGGTCCCTCGGCATCGCCGGGTGGTAACGCGGGCATCGGCGGATTCTACGATGCGCTTGGACCGAGCACGTTTTCGGTCGAGGACGCGAGCTACGTGAAACTGCGTGAAATGAACGTTGCGTTCCGCATCGGCTCGATCGGCGGACGTGGAGACTGGAAGGTCGGTGTGGTGGGCCGGAACCTGAAGACGTGGACTGATTTCCGCGGCTTCGATCCCGAGGCTGGCAACAGCACCGGGTTCCTCAACTCGTCAGCACTGACGCCGGTTGCAGGGTTCCGTTTCCCGAACCTTCGCACGTACACGGTTCAGATCTCCACTTCCTTCTAAGTCACAAACGAACCAGGCAGGGCGGGCCGCTCGCTACGAGCGGCACCGCCCCACCCTCCAACTTCTGTTAGAGAGGTAATTGATGTTTCACCGAACCTCGGTAAGGTCTCTTGCGGCTGTGTCGATGCTGGCGCTCGTGAGCGCATGCGTCGACAACCCGCTCGAGGTCGACAACAGGAACAACCCCGACGTCGATCGCGTTTACGCTTCGCCGGCCAATGTCGAAACTACGGTTTCGCAGCTGTTCAAGAACATGTACAACGGCCAGTACGCAGACTCCGATGACCTGTGGACGCAGACTCTCACCATGTCATTCGAGAGTCATTCACAGCTCGGAAACTTCGGCATGGGAACGCGCGCGGCCATTCCGCGCAATCCAATCGATAACTCAATTGGAAACGGTCAGGAGCGAGGAAACTTCCGCGACTTCGATCACCTGAGCCGTAATGCAAAGAGTGCGGCGAACACGATCGCCGCCATCAACAACTTCGCCGCTACGGCGAGGTCGATTGGCAGCCCGGCGCGTGACGCTCGCGCAAAATCGTTTGCGTATTTCTCCCTTGGATATGCACTCGGTCACCTCTCACTCCTGTATGACTCGGCCGCGATCATCAAGCCGACCCATGCGGTAGATGAGATTCCTCCGTATTCGGGTTATGTCGCCACAAACGCCGCTGCCATCGAAGCACTGGATTCGGCGCTAGCGATTGCGAATACCGCGGCAGCAGCCGGAACTGGCGGCTGGCCGATTCCCACTGACTGGATGTCGACGACGAGCATGATCGACAGGCCGACATGGATCAGGATGCTGCGCTCTTACCGGGCAAAGTTCCGTGCAGGCGTTGCACGTACTGCCGCTGGGCGGACCGCAGTCGACTGGGCTGCCGTCACCGCTGATGCGAGTAACGGCATTACGGCGGACTTTGTCGTGAACCACAGTGCCGCATCGGGTTGGGGCATAGTGGCCGGCGCCACTGCCCCCGTTACACAGCTGCGCGTGTCCAGCGGCTGGAGCCAGATGACGCCAATGATTCTGGGAATGGCGGACAGCTCCCGCGCGTATGACGGGTGGCTGGCGACACCGCTTCTGCAGCGGACGCCGTTTCTTCTCCGCACCGCTGACCGGCGATTCCCGTCCGGCGAAACGCGCGAGATTCAGACGGCCGTCACGGGCACATCGAAGAACGGGCCAGCAACCGGCTCCATTCTTTACTTCCGGAACCGTCCCCTAGGTGACGATACCCCGGCCGAGCCGTGGGGCAACTGGTACTACGATAACTGGCGCTTCTGGGCTATTGGAGCCGGTGCCGGCAATGGGCCGTTCATCGCAATGAGCGTTACCGAGAGTGACATGCTTGCAGCCGAAGGATATCTGCGAACTGGCAATGTTGCCGCTGCGGCGACTCTGATCGACAAGTCGCGCGTGCGCGCGGGGCTCCCGTCAGTTGCAGGCATCACGTCACTGACGCAGCAGGTCCCAGGTGGCAATGCATGTGTACCGCGAGTTCCACAGGGGCCAAGCTTCATCAGCACTGCCTGCGGAACGATCTTCGAAGCCATGAAGTGGGAAAAGCGAATCGAGACGAGCTTCACAGGATACGCGCAATGGTACGTCGATTCCCGTGGTTGGGGAGACCTGACTGAAGGAACGGCGCTTCACTGGCCGATCCCTTACCAGGAGTTGTTTGCACGACTTCTTCCAAGCTACACAACGCAGGAACGCGCGGTGCGCGGCTCCTACGGCTTCTAGCCTGGGTGATGAGACCTGATTCAAACCGGGAATTTTCCGGCCTGTGGCAGAATGGTGTTTCCGGAACGGGGGCAACTGCGTTTCGGAGGCGCCGTGCGCTGCCTCGAATTCTTCGAGGTGCATCGCTGATGCTGCTTTCCGGAATATCAACCGGTTGTTACTCCACCGTTCCTGCGGCGACCACGCCAGTGCCGGGTCAAGTCCTCGTAATGGATCTGAACGACAAGGGAAGGGTCGCACTGGGGCCGAGCATCGGCTCTTCCGCAACCAGGGTCGAGGGGCTTCTCGATTCGCGCACCGACTCGGCGTATGTGATGAAGGTGCGGTCGGTGGTTTACATGAACGGCTCGAGTCAAAGATGGACCGAAGAGCCTTTGACGATTCAAACGGATCTGGTCAGGGAGCTGAAGGAACGAAAATTCTCGCCTTCCCGCACTGCGCTCTTCTCGGCTGGATCAGTCGGAACCATCCTCGCTTTTATAGCTACACGAAGTCTGCTCGGTATCGGAAACCCGGAGAGGGATGATCGAACGGGCGAAGGTACCGAGCAGTGACCAAGCTCGATCAAATAGTGACACTTATCTCAACATTCAGGTTTTCACCGCTTTTCTTCGGAGTTCGCTAATGCGTTTAACAAGAATCGTTATGCTTGCAGCAGCGCTTGCTGGCCTTGGTGCATGCGACAGCGACGAAGTCACAACGCCGACCCTGCCGCCGCTCGGGCAGGTAAGGTTCATCAACGCCGTCGCCGACACCATTGCAGTCGACATCAGGGCGGTAGACCAGATCGAATACTCGCCTGTAGTCAGTGACCTGAGGTTCAGGGGCGGCACGCACCACCAGCCGATCGAGGCAAAATCACGGAAGTTCCGTGTCTTCGCCACGAGTCGCGATATCAACGTCACTTCGGTTCCACTCCTCGAAGCGACAGTAGATGTAGTTGCTGGAAGCCGCGTGACCCTGCTTCTAGTCGGCAGCGCGCGCAACAAGAGTACACTCAGGTTCGAGCAGATCAGTGACGACGTCACGGCGCCCCCTGCAGGGATGATTGCTGTGCGCGTCGTCAATGCAGCCCCCGGATCCATCAACGGGTACCTGGTGAATGCAGCCACCGATCCAATCGGTGGCACGGCTGCGGCGTCCAACGTTGCGGCGCTCGCGCGGTCACCGTACGTGACACGTGCGACGGGGACCGCTGCGTTGCGCGTGACGGACGCGGGATCGGTCACTCCGACGGCGTCAGCTGCTGGCCCGGTGGCCACGAATGAAGCCGGGAAACTTCCGGCGGCCGGTGTAAACAGCGAAGGGACGAAGTTCTCCGTGTATTACTTCCCGCGCGGGGTTGCCGGGAGCAACAACAACGCTATGTCGACTCCGGCGGCAGTCTGGTTCGTCGACAGGAATCCGGCAGACCAGTAGTGCCATAGCGAAGAAGCCTGGAGGCCTTTACGGCTCCGGCAGATCTCAAAAACTGAGCGGGGAGGCTCGGGGTGATTCTCTGTGGGGGAGAATTGCCAACTGTCTCCCCGTTTCCTTTTTTACAGCGTCTAAGGATTCTTTTTTTTCCGGTCGTTGATGAGGACATTTCCGACCATCCACAGCCCAAGCCCGGCCGCGATGGTAATGCAGGCGACTCCAAGTCCGCGCCAATATTGCAGCATGGAGCTCCCGGCAATCAGCAGCCCTGCGAGCACGAGTCCAGTAAAGATGCGGTTCGCGATTTTCTCCATTCCGCTCAACAGCATCGGCAGCTGTGGAGTGTCGACCCTGAAGGCAAAGTCATTGCGCGCCATGCGCTCGGTGATCTTGTCAATCCGCCGGGGAAGAGCATTGACGAGGTCGCTCGTGTCGCTGGCCATCTGGAAAAGCCGGCGCGGCGAGAGGTCCCGTTGCGCTCGCTCGTTGGCAATGTTCGCTGCGTAGTCGCGCATGGTCTCGGATGGATTGAACCCCGGATCCAGCGCGCGAGTTACGGCATCGAGATTGAACAACGCCTTCGCGAGAAGAGTGAGCTCAGCGGGAAGCTTCAGCCCCTCGCGGTAACCGATACCGATCATCTGATAAAGCACGAGCCCCGCAGGAGTGTCTCCGACTGATTGATCCGCGTGTTTGGCAACCAGAGACGCAACGTCGCGCACATATGCGGTGCGATTGAAATCCTGCGCGTGATCTCCGATCTCGATCAGCACCTCGGCGGCCGCGTCACCCTGATTTTCCGCCATTGCAAGAAGGAGCCTGATGACCGCCGTTCGCATTGAATCGGTGAGGTGCGCCGTCATACCGAAGTCGATCATTGCGAGCTTGGGGTCACCGGGATCCGCGACGTCGGTGGCCTCCTTCATCGCTGTTGCTTCTGTGCGCATCAGCGGAGTCGCGGCTGGCCGCTCCTCAGACCGCCTGTCGAGGGCGGCGGCCTCTGCCGGGGTCAGAGGATTGTCGCGCCCCGGGAAGACGACAAAGATGTTGCCGGGGTGCGGGTCAGCGTGAAAATGTCCCGTCGATGTTATCTGATGCAGGTACGCGCGCGCGAATTCATCCGCGAGTGGCCCGAGGTCGTAGTCGATCCGCGTTATCGGCGGGATGGTGCTGATCTTGACTCCCCGCACCCGCTGCGTGGTCATGACACGATGCGTAGTGTACGCATCGATAACGCGGGGAATCAGAATGTGCGGAAATCCAACGAGCGACCGGCGAAAGCTCGCTGCATTGCGTGCCTCGGCTCGATAGTCGAGCTCGTCAGCGAGAGCGCGCTCGAGCTGCTGCACGACGCCGATTACATCAACCTTGTCCCCTGCAGCGGTATGCGCGGCCAGAAAGCTCGCAAGCTCATGAAAGAACTCGATGTCGCCGGACAACGTTTCCCGTATCCCCGGCCGCTGAACTTTTACAACGACATCCCGCCCATCGCGCAGCGTAGCCGCGTGGACCTGGCCGAGTGATGCACTACCCAGCGTCGCTTTCTCGAAGGACCCAAAGAGCTTGTTGATCGGCGCTTTGAGCTCTTCTTCGATTGTCCGCTCGACGTCTGCGAAGTCCATCGGCGGCACACTGTCCTGGAGATTCTCCAGCTGACGGACGTATGCGGTTGGCAGCAGGTCCGGACGCGTCGAGAGGACCTGGCCCAGCTTGATGTAAGCTGGTCCGAGCTCAATGAGTCTTTCCTTGAATGCCTCAGCCTTCTCTTCGGATCCGGCCGATTGTGATTCCTCGTCAAGCGCTGCACCCTGGAGCTTGAGGAGCGTCTGGCCTCGCGCGAAATCCATGAGCCCGTATCGCGTAAAAAGAGCGAGGGTCGCCGACAGCCGCGGCAGGAACCGGGGGGCAAGAATCATAATCGCGAGAAAAGGCAGAAAGTGTGCCGATAGGCAATTGCCCTTGAATTGGAGATATTTACGAATGACTGACTCTTCATCGGCCGCAGCAACGCCAGCCACCACGGGCAGAGTAGAGGTTACCATCGTACCGAAGCCCTGGGGCCATGAGACCATCTGGGCCCACACTGACAGGTACGTCGGGAAAATCCTACATATCAAGGCCGGGCAGGCGCTTTCGGTTCAATACCACAACAGGAAGGATGAAACCGTTCATCTCCTCTCGGGCGAGCTCATCTACCGGGTAAAACTGGGCAGCGAGCTCGAGAACATGCACCTCACCGCGGGCGAGTCGTTCAGAATCAGCCCGGGAACAATTCACCAGATGGAAGCCGTTACCGATTGCGACGTGCTCGAGGCCTCGACTCCCGACCTCGATGACGTCGTCAGGCTTTCAGACAGATACGGCAGAGAGGGGACAAACGCACCATGAAAGTGATCATTCCGCTGGCAGGGAAGGGAACGCGGCTCCGTCCGCATACTCACGTCACGCCCAAACCAATGATGCGGGTTGCCGGCAAGCCCGTTATGTCTTACGTGCTGGACGAACTGAGAGACCTCGGTGGAATCGACGAGGTCATCTACATCACCGGCCACCTGAAGGAAAAAGTCGAGGAATTCGCCCGGCAGAGCCTGGACATTCCTTCAGTCTTTATCGAGCAGAAAGTGCAGGACGGGACCGCAGGTGCAATAGCGTTGGCGCGGCAACACGTGGATCAGCCGGTTCTGATAATCTTCGTCGACACGATCTTCGATGCCGACCTTTCAGTCGTCAACAACAGCGACGCCGACGGGATTATCTGGACGAAGGAAGTCGAGGATTACCAGCGTTTTGGTGTCGTGGTTACCGATGACAACGGCAACATGACGCGAATCGTCGAGAAGCCGGACACGCCAATCTCGAAGCGTGCGAATATCGGCCTATACTATATAAAGAACTGGAAGCTGCTCTTCGAGGGGATCGATCACGTGCTGGCATCGCCGGCGAACAAGGGTGAGTTCTACCTGACCGATGCGTTTCAGTACATGATTGAAAAGGGGGCAAAGATACAGGTGATCGACGTCGCAGGTTGGTACGACGCCGGAAAGATCGAGACCATGCTCGAAACGAACGAGACGATGCTCACAAAGGGCCGGGCCAGGCGCCCGGAGCACGCAGGCGACTGCACGATCATCGACCCCGTCTATATCGAGGATGATGTAGCACTTTCGGGATCGACAATCGGGCCCAACGTGTCGATCGGAAGAGGCAGTCGCATCGAGAGCTCGACGCTTACTCACTCGATCGTTGGGACCGGCGCGAGAATAGTCAACTCGAAGATCTCGCGATCACTTGTGGGGGACGAGACAGTGCTCGAGGGAGTCGTTGGCGAAGTGACGGTTGGTGACAATTCCGAGGTTCGCGTATCGCACGCAGGCTGAGTCGAAATGTCGTTGCGCTCGGCGGGGTAAGCTTTCTCACCGATGTCGCAACGGAAATGATTTACCCGCTGCTCCCGGTTTTTTTGAGCACCGTGCTCGGAGCTAACGCAAGTTTCATCGGAGCGGTCGAAGGTGCCGCTCAGTCTGTCGCGGCGCTTCTCAAGCTCGCGAGCGGGTGGTGGTCTGACAAAGTCAGAAAACGTAAGCCACTGATCGTCGCGGGCTACGTCATTGCGGCCGCCGCCCGGCCCTTCGTTGCGCTCGCACAAAGCGCCACTGTCGTGCTCGGGATCAGGCTCGTTGATCGAGTGGGAAAGGGCATAAGGACCGCGCCCAGGGACGCCCTGCTCGCGGATTCCTCAGATCCCGAATCGCGGGGACGGGCATTCGGGTTTCACGCATCGATGGACAATGCCGGGGCAGTCATCGGGCCTCTCGTTGCATACGCGCTGCTGACGTATTTCGACGTAACGATTCGCAATGTATTCTGGCTCGCCGCCATACCAGGCGCGCTCGCCGTAGTGGTGCTCATCGTTGCAGTGAAGGAAGTGGAACGGCATCGCCCGCAAGTGCCGGCTGATGCGGTGGACCTGACGTCGCCGGCACGCCTTGGTCGCCCGTTCTGGACCTATCTGCTCGTGGTCCTCATCTTCACGCTCGGCAACTCGACTGACGCGTTCCTTCTGCTTCGCGCGAACGAGCTGGGGGTTGCCGTCGCGTTGGCGCCAATCCTCTGGGCATTGCTCAATCTGGTGAAGGCTACGTTCGGCACGTGGGGCGGCGCACTTTCAGACCGGGTTGGCCGCAAGCCACTCATCGTAGCGGGATGGCTGCTCTATTCAGCTGTCTACTTCGGTTTTGCTCGCGCGACCGACCAATGGCATGCATGGGCCCTGGTCGCAACCTACGGACTCTTTTACGCGTTGACTGAGGGGACTGAGAAAGCGCTGGTGGCCGACTTTGTCCCCAAAGAGAGAAGGGGAGCAGCGTTTGGGTGGTTCAACCTCGCAATCGGCCTTGGCGCACTACCAGCGTCGCTGATTTTCGGATTGATCTGGGATCGCGCCGGCTCTCCATCGGCCTTCAGTTTCGGCGCAATCATGGCGCTCATCTCGGCCACTGGACTGTTGTTCGTCGCGCCGCGCCGCGCAGTAGCCGGCTGATCAGTGGCGCCTCCGTTTTTCGACATCTGGTCGAAGGTGCTGACTACGTTCTATCGTCGCATGGTGGTAGTGACAAAGGAAGCCACTGCATCAGCCGGTTCACCGCTCGGAATAGCAGCTTCGATTTCGCCGCTTACTTCCGGGGAACTGTCGCATCTCTTCGTTTTCCGCCCCTCGCTCGCGCGCGGGGAAATCGAGGAGCGATTGACGCGCGGCCATCTGTGCTTCGCTGCATGGCATGAGGGCGCGATAGTGCATGCCGGCTGGGCGGCCAGATTCCACGCGTACATTCCGTACATTCACTCCGACATCATTCTGGATCCGGAAGAGTTTTACATCTACGACAGCTACACACTGCCGCAGTTCCGGCGCTTGAATCTCGTCCTGGCGCGGTCCGCCGCGATGCATAACTACTTCAGCGCGCTCGGGCTCAAGCGCAGTTACGGAGCAGTGGCGTTGGAAAATTCCAGTGGACTCGCCGTGCTTGAACCAGCAGGATATCGAACTATTGGCATGTACGGCTGCGTGAGACTCGGTCGATTCCATCACACCTGGGTCGCTCCTGGAGCGACTAAGCCGCTGCCGCGACTCAAACCTCACGAGTCGTCTTAATGTTTGCCGATCGGTTTCCCGCTTACCGCGCGCTTCGCCCTCAACACCGGAGAACCCGCGAGAGCATTGATGCATTTCGCGATGCGCGGCTAAGGAAGGTCGTTCTCAATGCGTACGAAAAGGTCCCGTTCTATCGGACACTTTTTGACCGGCATGGCATTCGGCCCACTGACATCCGCGGCGCGAGCGACTTGCACATTATCCCGGTAACCGAAAGATCGGATATCCAGGGCGCTTCGATGCACGATCTGATGGCTCGTGGAGTCAATGAGAAAAAACTGATAGAACGCAGTACAACTGGTTCTACGGGTGCGTGTCTCGTTGTAAAGCGTACGTGGATGGAGGAGCAGGTATTGAACCTGTTCAGGTGGCGCGCGATTCGCGCGTATGGACTCCGTCGTGCTGACGTCATCGGTGTTCCCCGCGTCAGAGTACCGACGCATCCGAATGACAATCAGATCCCGCGACGGATTGCCAACGCCCTCAACTTCTACCGAAAGGTGATTGTCGATCTGCGCTCGACTACCGATGACGTTGGTGCACTTCACGCACGCCGTCCCGAGGTCGTAATGGGATGGCCAACAGTTCTCGCAGAGGTCGCGCCGCGATGGAAGGAGTTCGCTGCTGCCGACCCGCATCCGTTCGACGTACGATTCGTCATTACCGGCGGGGAAGTTTGCAGCCCGGCCGCCAGACGCGATATCCGGGCAGGGTTTAATGCGCCCGTACGCGATATGTACGGGGCTCACGAGTTTTCCCTGGTTGCCTGCGAGTGCCCGGTCACAGGGGCGTACCATCTCTCAGATGAGACGCTCTACGCGGAAGTACTGAGGGACGGCAAACCTGTGCAGCCGGGTGAATCGGGCGAGATGATTGTGACCGCTCTCCACTCCTTCGCGATGCCCTTCATCCGTTACAGGCTTGGCGACGATGTGGTGCAGGGGGAGTCGACATGCGGATGCGGGCTTCCGTTCTCAACGATTCGAAGTGTCCGAGGCCGATCCGCCGACTACTTGAAGCTCCCCAAGGGAAAACTGGTTCACCCGCAGGACATCGCCCGCGAGGCGCACATGGCCGCGCCCTGGATCAGACAGCTTCAGGTAGTCCAGGATCAGATCGGCCGCTTCGAGCTGCTGGTAGTGCCGCATCGGGAGCCGTCGGCAGAGGAGATCGTCGCGATCCGGACTGCAGTCGTATTCCTGCTGGAACCGGAGGTCGAATTCACCGTAAGGATTGTGTCGGAGATATCGGGAAGGCCTGACTCAAAGTTCCGCGTCTACAAATCAAATATTCGACGTTAATGAAACGAGCGCTGTTCTTTGCAGCTTGTGCCGCATCCTTTCTGCCCGCGTCGGCCACGGGCGCGCAATCTGTGCCGGCAGTCCGTGTATCGTCCCAGGCGCTTCAGCTCGACGGCAAGCTCACCGAACAGGTTTGGCGAACTGCGCCTGTGGCTGGCGGATTTCTGCAGCGCGAACCGACTGAGGGAGCTCCGGCTAAGGACAGCACGGTTGTCCGGTTTGCTTACGACGAGAGCGCCCTATGGATCGGCGCGAGAATGTACAGCCGCGATCCGAAAGGCATACGGGCGCTGGTTACCCGTCGTGACAGGGAAGGCAGCTCGGAGCGGCTGATCTTATCTCTCGATACTCACCGGGACCGGCGAACTGCCTATTCGTTCGCGGTAACGCCGGCCGAAGTTCGCATCGACTACTTCCATAATTCGGATTTCGAGACCGCTACGAGTTACGACTACAACCCTGTCTGGGAGACCAGAACCAGAATCGATTCGCTTGGCTGGACCGCGGAGATCCGCATTCCCTTCACGCAGCTTCGATTCAATCCTTCGGAAATCCAGGACTGGGGCGTCAACATCAGGCGTGTAGTCCCGGCAACCAACGAGCAAACTTATTTCGTGCTGGTGCGCCGGAATGAAACTGGCTGGTCTTCCCGCATGGCCGCGTTGACAGGCATTGAAGGTCTCAAGCCCGGTCGGCGAATCGAAGTGCTGCCTTATGTTGCGGCTGACTCGCGTTTTATCGGCGTCACCGACCCGGACGATCCGTTTTCGAAGAGGAATCAAACCGGAGTCCGCGCTGGCGCGGACGCAAAGGTCGGCATCGGGCCGAATCTTACGCTCGATGTTACGATCAATCCTGACTTCGGCCAGGTCGAAGCCGACCCGGCCGAGGTGAATCTTTCGGCGTACGAGACGTTCTTCGACGAGCGTCGCCCGTTCTTTTTGGAGGGCTCGCAGTTGTTCGGCGGTCGAGGTTTCTACTACTCGCGGCGGATCGGCGCCGCGCCCGCGGGACGTGGGGACGGAGACTACCAGGAGCGAAGCGACAACACGACAATCCTCGGCGCCGCGAAGCTTACCGGCCGCCTCCCCTCCGGGCTGTCGGTTGCGGCGCTCACGGCGGTTACCGATCGCGAATCTGTTCGCACTTACGATTCGGGTCTCGACAGCTTCGGCAGGTCGATCATCGCGCCGCGAACTGCGTACGGCGTAGCAAGCGTGCAACAGGAATTCGGCCGTACGCGATCTACTTACGGGGCGACGGTTACCATGGTGCAGCGCGACATCGCTGCTGATTCTCCACTCGCTGATCTTCTTGCGCGGTCGGCGTATTCTGCACTTGCTGAAACGAGGTTGCGATGGGCGGCCGGTAAATACGATCTGGGTGCCTTTGTAGGGATGACGGAGGTTCGCGGCGATTCGGCCGCAATTCTCCGACAGCAGCTGTCATCGCGACGCTATTTCCAGCGACCGGACGCTTCGCACGTCGACGTAGATCCATCGAGACGCGCACTGAACGGAACGTTCGTCGGCATGAATCACAGCAAGCTCTCAGGCGCGCACTGGCTCTGGGACGTGGACGTCTGGCAGGAATCACCGGGTCTCGAGCCTAACGACATCGGAGCTTTTGGAAGCGTCGATGAGCGCGGCGTCGTTGGCCAGCTGAGGTACCGGGAGAACACGCCGGGAACGTGGTACCGAGCCTGGAACGTCGGTGCCGGATCGGAAAACGCATGGAATTTTGACGGCGACCGGGTCGGCTCAAACATCTACGGATTCGGTAACGCGACTTTTGCGAACTTCTGGAGATTCGGTTCTGATGCATGGTATGAACCGCGTTCGATGTCGGATGACCTGACGCGCGGTGGTCCCTTGATGCAGCGGCTGGCGGTTGGCGGTGTCCGATTGGAGTTGCAGAATCGCTCTGGTGCCCGCAATGGCTGGGGTGTCGAAGTTGGCCTGGCAGACTACGAAGGCGCGGGATGGGAGCGTGAGATAGAGATGAGCTTCTCCTATCGCCCCGGTACCCAGCTCGAGGTGACATTCGACCCAAGCTGGGAACGCCAGAAAACCCCGATTCAATACGTCGCAACGATTGCAGGCGGGCCTGCCGCAACATTAGGAAATAGGTACGTGTTCGCCGGCCTGGACTTGAGTGAAATCGCTGCGCGCTTGCGAGTCAATTACACATTCACTCCAAATCTTACGCTCGAGACGTATGTCGAACCGTTCGCCGCGAGCGGTCAATATGGCGGCTTTGGCGAGCTATCAGCTCCCCGATCACGTCGCCTCAGAGTTTACGGCGAAGGCGGCACAATGCTGACCAGGAATGACGATGGCTCGCGTACAGTGTCGGCGGATGGGCGTACGTTCACGCTTTCGGATCCTGATTTCAATGTTCGGTCATTGCGCAGCAACGCGGTCGTTCGCTGGGAATGGCGTCCCGGAAGCACCATGTTCGTCGTATGGCAACAGGATCGGGGTGCGGACCGAGCGGTGCGCCTCGTGAGGCCGTCTGACATCTTCGATACATTCAGCGCATCGGGAAACAACATCCTTGCCGTAAAGGTGAGCTACTGGATTCCGTTGCGCTGACGCTGGCTACTCCGTCCTTCATGGATGAGCCACGCTGCAAGCCCCCGATATCGCCCACTCCTCGCGATTGCAGTCGAGAATCGCAGGACCGTTCGCACAGTGTTGCTTGCCATCGTGCTTTGGGCGTTCATCGCGTGGACGATCAGCAGCATTCTTGCAGGACGCGGCGAGGCGTTCAACTATGCGATTCGCAACTTCTCGATCAGCGAGTTGCGTGTCGTTCTTTGGACGGGGACAGGCATCATTACGCTCGGGATTCTCGGGGCCGGCTGGTCGTTCGTGCAGATGGGGAAGGCGCTCCGGCGGGACACCAGGGCGACGACCTTTGGCCTCACATTTACGCCGAACGGCGGCGGTCCATTCGATGCGATTGTTCGTTGGTACGGGGCCTTTCTTGTAGTGGCCGGCCTGGCAATGATCCCCCTCGGCGCGTCGCTTCTCTTTATCCTTGCGACTTGCCGCTACATGCGGGACTTCTAGCTCAACAGCACCTCGAACCCGGCTTGTTGTAGCGATTCTCGAGTCTGTCGCACATGAACTGATCGCGCGTCATCGGCTGTCTGTCCGGATGTGATGCAAGCTCGTGTGCGAGATAACCCTCATAATCCGGCGCCCCGAGCATCGCGCGCAGGGTGCGCGCAATGCCCGCAAGAGTCGAGCTGAGCCGTTCCGTCACGGCGCGTCAGGTTTAATCGGTACACGCGACGGCAGGTTCTCCTCGAAAATCTTGAAGATCCTCTTGTATTCGTCGGTCCACGATGAGGGACGCAGAAATGCATGATCCTCAACGGGATAAACGGCGAGCTCCCAATCTTCCTTCCCCAACTCGATCAAACGCTGCGTGAGGCGTACCACGTCCTGAAACAACACGTTGGTGTCGACCATCCCGTGGAGTATGACGAGTGGATCCCGGAGTCCCTCAGCGTAGTAGATCGGCGACGATTGACGGTATGCGACCGTGTCTGTCTGTGGAACGTTCAGAATGTTGGAGGTATAGCCGTGGTTATAGTGCGCCCAGTCAGTCACACTACGGAGGGCCGCTCCCGCGCCGAAATGCTCGGCCTCGTTGAACAAGGCGAAGAGCGTAATGAATCCGCCGTAGCTTCCGCCATACAACCCGATCCGTTCCGGGTTGACGTTGAACTGCGACTGCAGGTACTTCGATGCATCCACGTGATCCTGCAGGTCGCGGCCACCCATGAATCGATAGATCGCGGTCCGCCAGTCACGGCCGTAGCCCTTTGATCCGCGATAATCCAGGTCGAGAACCGTGTATCCCTTCGACGCGAGAAACTGATTGAACATGTACTCGCGAGGATACTCCGACCAGAAGTTGCCCACATTGTGCAGGTATCCAGCGCCGTGCACAAAAATCACAGCAGCGCCGTTTGACTGAGCGCCCATGTCTTCGGGGCGATAGATGTGCGCAGGCACCTGCAAGCCGTCGGACGCGGGGATCATTACGATCTTCGGCTCTATCCACTTCATGGAGAGCCATTCCGCGCTCGCTGAAACTGTCAGCTGCGACATCTCGGCCCCGGGCCTGTTCTGCATTACGAACAGATCCGGCGGACGGTTCACGTACGAGTAGACGTTCGCGATCAGGCGTTGATCGGGTGAGACGACTCCTACATGCCGGCCAGACTTCGTTGTAATGCGCTCTCGCGTGCCGCCGCCAACCGGAAGCCGGTATATCTGCTCCTCGAACGGCGACGGCTCATTGGTGTGGATGTAGAAATTTTTCTTGTCGGGCGTGAGCGCGACATCGAGCACTTCCCAGTTGCCGCTCGTGAGTTGACGGCGGTCAGATCCGTTTGCGCTGACAGTGTAGAGGTGTGAGTAGCCAGTCGCCTCGGAGACGTAATAGAAACGTCGGCCATTGTCATACCACCCCGCGCAGCTGAAGGCGCAAGGCCCGCCGACCCAGGCAGAGTCG
The DNA here is from genome assembly GCA_031426255.1 of Gemmatimonadaceae bacterium. Lineage (GTDB taxonomy): Bacteria > Gemmatimonadota > Gemmatimonadetes > Gemmatimonadales > Gemmatimonadaceae > UBA4720. Next base: position 35,375 of record JANPKW010000011.1, read on the forward strand.
CGAAGAGTCTCGAGGGTTGTGATGGCCCCGGCCTGGTCTACCACCTGAAGCGCACGAACCTTGTTATCCAGGCTATACGCGAAGAAAGCCCCGCGCTGACCGTCAGGGCTCCAGCCGAGGAGTTGTGCGAACCGCGAGGCAGTGTCGGTTGGAGTCGCTTTGAGCCACGTGAGGCTGCCGGTCCGCAGGTTGACTAGCCCTACGCGTCCCTTTCCCTGAGCGTCACCAACGTTGTCTCTGCCCCGAATCTGTTCAGTGTACCCGCTCTCAGTTACGAACTGCGGTATGTCGTTACCACGCGCGCCGGTCGCGGGAATGCGCGTTGTGATGAGAATCGCATTCGCGTCAGATGATGGCGAAACCGACGCGAGCTGCTCACCCCGCTGAGTGTAATACGTCTTTAGGGTGCGTGACTCGCGTTCGAGCCGTTCCGCCTTCGCTATGCTGTCGGCTCGCACACGATCGCGAATCACATCGAACAGCACCCGCTGCTGGCGCTCGATACGCCCGCGCTGCCCTGCAGGCGGCGTCGAGTCCGTCGGAGCCGGACCTGCGCGAAGGTCCGTCAGCTGTCGCAGAAAGCCGTTGCCGACATCTATCGAGTAAGCGTTGTTGTCCCGGACGAAGTAAACCCGCGCACCGTCGGTCGAGAAACGCGGTTGCCGTTCCTGGGCCAGCGTGGCTGTCAGGCGGCGGCTGGTTCCGCGCTGCATGTCCGTGATATAGATGTCGCCGTCATGCTCGACGGCCTGATATCTCCCATCCGTTGAGAGATCGCCTGATGTGACAAGCGCACCAACTGAGTCGAGCTGTGCAGGCGAAATGCGCTCGGGCCTGGAGCCGGCAACCGCGCGTACGCGGAATGGCTTCGGTGTTTCCCGCCAGTCACTGCCAGCCTCGGCCCATGAGAAGTAGATCCACTTGCTGTCAGCACTCCACCGGACATTTGTCGGCTGCCGCCCGTAAAGCTCAGGCCCGCGCATGATGTTCGCGATCGAGAAATCGAACGCCGGGACCTGCTGCGCGCCGACAGGGGAGGCTGCGATGATCATCGCTAACAGAAGTTTTCGCATCAACCAGAGAGTGAGAGGTGACCGTGGATAGAGTGTTCGAGACCCGCTCCTCAGGAACTTAAGCGACGTCAACCACCCGTTGCATCAATGACGTAGTCGCGGGTGTGGCTGAACGTTACTTCAGTAGTACGCGCCTGTATGCGGCCTCGCTTGATTCCAGTCCAGATCCTTACAGACTCGAAAAGAATCACTACGGCAGCCGACATGAAAAAGGCTGCGACCGCCGCGTCGAGTCTGTCGTTGAACACCATGTGCCGCGCCGCAGAAATCGATTTTACTCCAGGTGGAAGTTGTCCCCCCTGGAGAAAACTTTCGATCCAGCGCGCGTGCGCCAGAAACCCGAGCTTCGGATCGTCAGAGAATATTTTCAGCCATCCGCCAGTGAGCGTCACAGTTGCAACCCACACCAGTGGAACGATCGTCATCCAGGCATAACGCGCCTTTCCCATATTGATGATGACCGTCGTCCCGACGCATAGCGCCACCGCCGCGAGAAGCTGATTGGAGATTCCAAACAACGGCCACAGCGAATTGATTCCACCGAGCGGATCCATCACGCCCTGGTAGAGGAAATATCCCCACAATCCCACCACGATGGCGCTCGAGATGATGACCCCGGGGTACCAGTCCATCCGCGTCATCGGCTTCCACACACGGCCAAGAATCTCCTGCACCATGAAGCGACCTACCCGTGTGCCTGCATCGACGGTCGTCAGGATGAACAGCGCCTCGAACATGATGGCAAAGTGATACCACAGGGCCATTGCACCCGTGCCGCCGAGCACTGACGAAAAGATCACTGCCATGCCGACGGCCAGACTCGGGCCGCCACCCGTTCGCGAGAGAATGCTCGACTCGCCAATCTGGCGCGTGAGGGTGTCGATCTCAGCCGGAGTTACCACAAAGCCCCAGCTTTGAATCGTTTCGGCGGCAGAGATAGCAGTGGTACCGATCAGCCCTGCCGGGGCATTGATGGCGAAATAAATTCCTGGCGTAAGAACGCACGCAGCGATGAGCGCCATCACAGCAACCAGTGACTCCGTAAGCATCGCTCCATAACCGATCACTCTCGCGTCGGACTCGCGCGAGATCATTTTCGGCGTCGTGCCGGAAGCAACCAGAGAGTGGAAGCCCGAGATAGCGCCGCAGGCTATCGTAATGAACACGAACGGGAAGAGCTTGCCGGCGAATATCGGTCCGGTTCCATCGACGAACTTAGTGACCGCGGGCATTTGCAGCGGCGGAAGTACGATCAGAATCCCGACCGCCAGCGCAATCACCACTCCGATCTTAACGAACGCCGACAGGTAATCGCGCGGAGCAAGCAGGATCCAGACTGGGAGCACCGACGCGGCGAATCCATACGCCATGACCAGGTATGCAATAGTCGACCCTTCGAGCGTGAACGCAGGCGCTATCGATGGTTGCCCAGCTACCCACTGGCCGGCGTAAACAGAGAGAATGAGCAATGCGACCCCTATGGCGGTCGCTTCGAGGACACGGCCGGGGCGTATCCATCTGATGTAGATGCCCATCAACATGGCAGTCGGGATTGTCAGGCCAATGGTCACGATTCCCCACGGGCTCTGCCTCAGCCCATTCACGACGACCAGCGCGAGCACGGCGAGAAGGATCACCAGAATGCCCAGTACCGCGGCGATGGCAGTAAACCCGGCGACCGCGCCGATTTCATCTTTCGCCATCTGTCCAAGCGATTTGCCATCGCGGCGCATTGACGCGCACAGAATCACGAAATCCTGGACTGCGCCACCGACTGCCACACCGACGATGATCCACAGCGCGCCGGGGAGATATCCAAACTGCGCAGCGAGTGTCGGTCCTACCAATGGACCTGGACCCGCTATCGCCGCGAAGTGGTGGCCATACACCACCCACTTGTTGGTGGGAATGAAGTCGCGCCCGTCGTTGCGGCGGACAGCCGGAGTTGCGCGTTCGTCGTCGAGCTCGAACACCTTGGTGGCGATCAAACGGCTGTAGATGCGGTACGCGATGACGTACGTGCACACGGCCGCCGTCAGCAGCCAGGCTGCATTTATCGTTTCACCGCGGCCCAGCGCAATTCGAGCAAAGCTCGCTGCACCAAGTACAGCGAGCAGCAGGAGAATTATCTGGTGAACTGTTCGACGCATCCCGTTTCCCATAAAGAGGCGGTGAAATTGCGGAACCGTTATCTTTCCCGCAATCTGACAATGCGTCCTCTTCAGTCGATCCCGCTCCTGCGGCTTACCGTGTTGTTTGCCACCGCGCTTCTATATGGATGCGCGTCGTCCCGCGCCGAGCCTGCCCAGGAGGCAACTCCCGCTGAAAATCCGCTGACGGGAATGATCGGGCGCCAGCTTCTGGTTCTTCCCGCTCAACTTCTGGCGACTGCGGGACCGGGTGGCAGCTGGGACGTTCGGCCTGACGGGGCTCCGTTGCTCCAGCTCATCGATCAGGAAATAACGGAAACGCTGAGGAAGCGCGGAATCCGCGGGAACTGGACGTTCCCGCAGGAAATCATAGCGTCGGCAACACGGAATGCCGGCCTTGCGGGCAATCCGCTTGGCCTCTCAGTCGCCGGTATCAGACGCATAAAGGCTGGCGATACACCGTTGCCTGAGCCGCTTGCCTCACAAATTCGCACTCTCGTTTCGCTGACCAGCGCGCGATACGTGATCATGCCGCTCGAGACGCGTGTCGACATGAACGGTGGACAGCGAAAAGGCTTCCTGCGAGTCCTCCTGATCGATGCGCGCACTGCGCGCGTACTTTGGACCGGCGACGTAGAGGGTCAATCGAGCCGGGATCCTGAAGTTGTGCGCGATACGATGAGCCCTTTCGGTTTCCGTATTCTCGCCCGCGAGCTCGCCGGGGTCTTCGCCGACATGGTGGTTCCTCAGTAGGTGATCGGATCGTGCCAGTGACAACGGTGTTTCACGTTTCCGATCTGCACTTCGGACGGCCGGCCGTTCCTGCGCAAATCGAGGCGATCGAGCGAATAATTCAGGACGAGAAGTTCGATGTCGTCGCGATTTCAGGCGACCTGTCCCAGCGCGCCCGTTCCGGCGAGTTTCAGCGGGCAGCGGTATTCATCAGGGACGCGCAGAAGGTTTCGAAGGTGATCTGTGTCCCCGGCAATCACGACGTGAAGTGGTGGCGCGCCCCGCTTGGTGTGGGCGATCGTGAGAACATTTACGATAACTATCGCGCATTCATATCGGATGAGCTCGAGCCTGTGCTAACCGTTCCCGGAGCAGTCTTCGCCGGGCTCAACACGTCGCACGGGGTGACAATGCGCACGCTGACGTGGAATCTCCGCGACATCTCGATTATCGGCGACCTGCGGAGTGAGCAGTTCGATGCTGCGGGAGCGAGCTTCAATAAAGCGGGGCAGAGCGACGCTCGCGTGATTGTCATGCACCACAACCCGGTCAAGGGCGAGCTGTCGCAACGCCACGGCCTCAAGAACACGAAAAAGATCCTTGGTCGGTTTGCTCAGATGGGTGTCGACCTCGTGCTTTGCGGACACGATCACCAGGAATCCGTGCACTACATCGAACACACGCGTAAGGGTACAGTGATATCGACTGCCGGGACGGTGTCATCGAGGTCCCGTGGCGGACGGCCCTCGTCAGTCAATGTCATAGCGATAAGCGACCTCGTGATCGACGTCACGACCTACATCTGGTCCTCTGCTACAAACACCTTCGCCCCCGGACCACACCGTTGCTTCGAGCGCTCGGCAGACTGATCGGGGCGGGAGTTTCGCAGCTTCAGTTAACACTCGAGCTCGAGCCACGAAAGCAGCCTGGAGTACGCCGTAGTTCCCGCCAGATTCGCGCGCCTGAGCGCACACACCCGGCAGATGAGCCACTCGTGCGCGAGCTTCTCAAGCACCACGCATTTCTCAATCAGACGCGATTTGGGGGTGAGCTGAATAGCCTTCCAATCAGAGTTTCGCGGCGCATGAAGAGCAGACTGGGCCACTATGTGTGGCGTGGCCAGGCACGACGCGAGGCGGAAATTGTCATCAGCCGGCGCCATATCAGGAGAAATGGCTGGGATGAGGCTCTTCACACGCTGCTGCACGAGATGGTACATCAGTGGCAGGATGAGCAAGGGATGCGTCCCGACCATGGCAGCGAGTTCCGGCGTAAGGCGAAGGCGGTGGGCATTGCACCCCGTGCGCGTCGCGAGCTCGCCTGAGTCCCGCGTTTCCTACCAACGCAGCCCCGGCTATCTTTGAAGAATGACCAACAAAGATCTCTATAACATCGACTTCGCTCTATCTGAAGAAGAACGGGCGATTCGTGACAGCATACGGCAGTTCGTTGACGAGCAGGTTCTTCCGGTAATCGGGAAGTGCTACGTCGACGGGCGGTTTCCGCGCGAAATCATTCCCCAGATGGCCGAGCTCGGAGTGTTCGGGGCGAATCTCCCCGAGGAATATGGATGCGCCGGGCTCAGCAACGTCGCCTACGGTCTGATCAACCAGGAGCTCGAGCGCGGCGATTCAGGAGTGCGTTCATTCGCATCGGTTCAGGGGTCGCTGGTCATGTACCCGGTGTATGCGTTCGGAAGCGAAGAGCAGAAAACGCACTGGCTTCCGAGGATGGCGAGCGGCGAGGTCATTGGATGCTTCGGGTTGACCGAACCTGATTACGGATCGAATCCATCCGGCATGATTACGCGAGCCAGGGAGCAGGCGGACGGCAGCTGGATCCTCAATGGCGCCAAGATGTGGATCACGAACGGATCGACGGCCCAGGTATCGATTGTGTGGGCAAAGACCGGTGATCTCGACGATGACACTTCGATTCGTGGATTCATAGTACCGACTGACACCGCAGGTTTCAGCGCACGCGATCAGAAAGGAAAGCTTTCGTTGCGCGCATCTGATACAAGCGAGCTGGTACTTCAGGACGTTCGGCTTCCCGCTGATGCTGTGCTGCCCAAGTCTGGTGGAATCAAGAGCCCGCTCATGTGCCTGACTCAGGCGCGATACGGCATATCGTGGGGCGCGGTCGGCGCGGCCATCGCGTGCTACGAAGAAGCGTTGTCGTACGCAGGCAATCGCGTCATGTTCGGCAAGCCGATCGGCGGATTTCAGATACAGCAGGAGCGACTTGCGAACATGGTTACCGAGATCGTCAAGGCGCAGCTCCTGGCCCTGCATCTTGGCCGCCTCAAGGATGCGGGCAAGGTCACACCGCAGCAGGTCTCACTTGCAAAGCGAAACAACGTGAACATCGCGACCGACATTGCGCGTGAGGCGCGCAGGCTTCTCGGTGCCAATGGCATTCTCGCCGAGTATGCTTCCATGCGTCACATGGCGAACCTCGAGAGTGTCTACACATATGAAGGGACGCACGATATTCATACGTTGATAATTGGTCAGGCGGTTACGGGCATTGCTGCATTTGAATAGAACCTCTCAAAAAAGCGAATAGCGAATAGCAAGCGCGAGCAGCTAAACGCGCGCTTCTCGCGTTCGCTATTCGCTATTCGCATCTAGTGCGACAGGCGAACGACGGGTTTTGACGTCAGCTTGTCGATGTCGCGCATGAACACGTTGAGGCCACCCGATCGCAACGTCATCGTGTAGCCTGCTATCAGCTGATCGACGTAGCGGTCGATGTCGAACTTCAGCGGATCGCCAGGATCGAGGTCGTTGATCTGCATATCCGCATCGACCATAGTCAGCTTTCCGAAGCGTATCGTTCCGCCCCGATAATGCATGTAGTTTCTCGAGGTCGAATCCGGAATTGGCGCCAGCGCGGAACGAGCCGAGCCAAAAGTCTGCACCACCTGATCTCCCTCAACGCGGACCCGGCTCACGCGGCCCTCAATTGCCGGAGGCGGCAGGATCATCGTTGGCTGGAGAAAAATGTCGTCGCCACTTACTGACGCTCCTTTTGCCTTCTTCAGGTCGAGGACCTCGTCGAGTGCGAGGCCGAGGCCTCGCATGAGTTTGTCGACGTGCAGACCGAGAATCTCCGTGCGAACGGGGTGCATCCGGATGCGTCCGTCAGGAGTCACTGATAGCTGTGCGTGAATCTCGAAGGGCATTGGGAAGACTTTGTGAAGAGTGCCCTTCTGGACTATGAGCTGACCGGATGTCGTGATGCTGATGTTTCGCAGGGGCGACCCTGCATAGTTGAAGACGTAGCGGTTGAGCAGGAGGCTGAGATCCCGCCCGGTAAGCCCGACCTCGGCAGATTCGACGCCGATTACAAATGAGCGCTTGTCGTCAAACAGGACCGGTCCGCCGTTCTTGCTCCGCATCGTTCCGGTGAGATGCCTGATTCGCAGCGGAATCTCGCGATCGACGTAAAAGTCGACGTTCTGCATCTGCACGCGCGTCGGAAGATCTTCCAGGCCAGTATCCGTTGTCGCGACAGGCTGAGCCGTTCCGTCCGGCGGCTGCTCCGCGACCGGAGCCGCCGAACCGTTGGCGCAGGCTCCGAGCGACAGGATGACTACAAACCGCAATGACAATTGGAGCCGCTTCAAATAGTGTCTCTATTTCAGGGTGAACAGCCCTGATACTCCCTGAAAGTGATCGAGATGGCAAGGAACCGCTTCGCCGCCGGGTCACCGGGTCGTGTGACGGCTCGCTGACGCCGGGGTGCTAAAGTGACTGGCAGAGGGAAGCGGTCCCTCGAGCGGAGCGAGACCCGGACCTGATTTCATGCAAATGAAGCGGGTCCGGGTCGTTTTTCACCTCTTCGACTCCAAGAAAGCCGGCCGAACCTTTAGTTTTAGTGAAATCTTTCACAAGGGAGAACACACACGTGAAGATCGCCGTGTGCGTCAAGCGCGTCCCCGACATGGACGTTCGTTTCAAGATTGCCTCTGATGGCGCATCAGTGGACGACACTGGCGTCAAGTTCGATCTCAATGACTTCGATGCGTGGGCTGTCGAGGCCGCGCTCCGATTGAAGGAAAAAGCCGGACAGGGCGACGTTACTGTGATCTCACTGGGACCGAATGCCGCCCAGGAGACCATCAGGAAGGCACTCAGCATGGGCGCTGACAAGGGGGTGCACCTCCTTGCGGAGAAGATCCCGTTCGACGGCTTTGCCATAGCCTCGGCACTTGCCGCTGAATTGAAAGATGGCGGGTACGACCTGATTCTTTTCGGGAAGCTTTCGCCTGACTCCTCGAACGGCGTTACCGGACCGATGGTCGCAGAGCTCCTCGGCCTGCCATGCGTCTCGGCGATCTCACAGCTGGAGATTGCCGACGGGAAGGGAACAGCCAAGCGCGAGCTTGAAGGCGCGCAGGAAATTGTCGAATTCCCGTTGCCGGCCGTTCTCACTGTGGATGAAGGGTTGAACACCGCTCGCTATCCTTCGCTCAAAGGCATCATGGCTGCAAAGAAAAAACCACTCGAGTCAAAGCCTGCGGCAATTGGCGAATCGAAGGTGAAAATCGAGAAACTGGAGCTCCCTCCGGAACGCGCGGCTGGTCGGATCATTGGTGAAGGCGCCGCAGCCGTCCCCGAGCTCATAAGGCTGTTGCACACTGAAGCGAGGGTAATCTGATGGCGAATATTTTCGCCTTTGCAGAGGCGCGCGATGGTGAGTTGCGCAAGGTTGCACTCGAGGCCGTTACCGCAGCGCGCAAACTCGCTGACGCCACCGGCGGCGAGGTGCACGCGATGCTGGTCGGCGCGTCAGGAATTGCCCAGAAGGCCGCGCAACTCGCAGAGCACGGTGCCGATGTCGTAATGGTTTGTGAGCATGAAGCATTCGCGAATTACAACGCTGAGGCGGCGGCGTCGGTGGCCGCTGAGCGGATTGGGGCAGGCGGGTATAGGGCTGCCGTTTTCGCCACTTCGGCGCAGGGCCGCGATCTGGCTCCTCGCATTGCGGCCAAGCTCGGAGTTGGCATCGTGACAGACGCCATCGGTGTCGAGCTTTCGGGCGACACACTGACCGTGAAGCACCCGATGAATATTGGCAAGGTCATCGCGACGATCTCGATGCAGGGTGCTCCCGCGATCGTATCGTTGCGGCCAAACACATTTCCACCTGTGGCAAACGCGAAGGCCGGTCGTGTCGAGAACGTTCAGCCCGCTGGCGATCCCGGAGCCTCGAAAGTCGTAGTCAAGGAGATGATCACTGGAGCGCGCGGCAAACTTGATCTTGCTGAAGCACCTGTCATCGTAGCCGGCGGACGCGGACTCAAGGCTGCTGAGAACTTCAAGCTGGTAGAGGATCTTGCTGATGCATTCGGCAACGCAGCGGTCGGCGCAACGCGAGCCGTGACTGACGATGGATGGCGTCCCCATTCAGATCAGATCGGACAAACTGGGCGGCTTGTAAGTCCAGACCTCTATGTCGCTGTCGGGATCTCAGGCGCAGTACAGCATCTTGCGGGCATGCGAACGTCGCGCACGATCGTCGCGATCAACAAGGACAAGGACGCGCCAATCTTCAAGATTGCCGACTATGGAATCGTTGGAGACGTTTTCGAGATTGTCCCCGCGTTGACTGAAGCTGTACGCGAAGCAAGAAAGGGTGGTTAGCGATGGCTGACGGCCGACGCCTCACAGTCATCCCATCCGAGTTTCAGCCCACGCTTCCACCCGAGTTGATTCTGCGTGAGCCGCTCGATCCCGAAGCGGTTCCGATGGATGTCGTGTTTGTCGGCGGGGGGCCCGCCGGACTTGCCGGTGCGATCGAGCTTGCCCGGCTCATCAAGACAGACAACGAGGCACACGGCAATCTGGGCGACATCCAGATCGCCGTGCTCGAAAAAGCTTCCGGGCTTGGCGAGCATTCGCTCTCTGGTGCGGTGGTGAATCCGCGGGCGTTCCAGGAGTTGTTCCCTGATCTCTCGATCAAAGATTTTCCCTTTCGGGCTCCGGTCGAGAAGGAGCGCGTGTACTTCATGATGGGTAGCCGCGCACAGCGGATCCCTACGCCACCCACAATGCAGAACCACGGGCATTATATCGCTTCGCTGTCTGAGATCGTGCGATGGCTCGGTGAAAAGGCGGAGGCAGCCGGGGTCAATATTTTTACGGGGTTTCCCGTTGCATCGCTGATGATGGATGAGGAGAAAGTGGTAGGGGTTCGCACAACGCCCACGGGTGTGTTGCGTGATGGAACGCCTGGCAGCGGATTCGCTCCACCCACTGATATTTCGGCGCGCGTGACCGTTCTCTCCGAGGGGACTCGCGGCTCGCTGGCGCAGGCATGGATGGATCACGCCGGGATCACCTCGGAGAATCCCCAGATCTTCGCGCTCGGCGTCAAGGAGATATGGGAAACAAAGAAGCCGCTTGACGCGATCATTCATACGCTTGGGTGGCCGCTGCCAAATGACGCATTCGGTGGCAGCTTCATGTACCCGCTCACGCCGAATCTCGTTGCTATCGGAATCGTCGTCGGGATGGACTACCGTAACACCACCCTCGACGTGCACGAGCTGCTACAGAAGCTCAAGACTGCCTCTCCGTTTCGTGATTATCTCGAGGGTGGCGAGATGGTCGAGTGGGGTGCCAAGACGATTCCTGAGGGAGGCTTTTACGCGCTTCCCAAGCGCCGTCACGGGAATGGAGTTCTGGTGGTCGGCGATTCGGCGGGCTTCGTCGAAGTTGCATCGCTCAAGGGCGTTCATTACGCAATGCAGTCGGGAATTTTCGCGGCGCGCGCTATCTTCGACGCGTTAAAGAAGGACGACGTCTGCGAAAACACGATGGCGCGGTATGACGCGCTGGTAAATGCGAGCTACATCGTCTCAGACCTGAGGGAGCGCCGCAACATGCGTCTCGCGTTTCAGGGAGGCAGCCTGTATTCGGGCGGAATCAAGGCGACGCTGATGACCCTGACGAAGGGGGCATTTCCCGGCGGGAAGATCGACTCCCATTCCGATGCCGAAGCACCGCGCGCGGTCGCAGCTGAGGAGCCGTTTGTACCAGATGGCAAGCTCACGTTCAGCAAGCTCGACGCGAACTTCAAGTCGGGCAACGCAACGCGCGATACGATACCTTCACACCTCGTTGTCGGCACTGACATTCCCCCCGAGGTTGCGCAACTCTACGTGCACATGTGTCCTGCGGGTGTTTATGAGCTGAACGAGGGTCGGCTTGTCGTTAATCAGGCCAACTGCATCGACTGCAAGGCGACCGATGTGATTGGGCCGAGATGGACGCCGCGGGAAGGGGAGAGCGGGCCGAAGTATCGGCTCATGTAAACCCAGGGGTAACGGATTTGACGGATTACAACGGATCTTACGGATTAAGTCCCTCTCGGCACCCGAGAGAGTCCCGCGTCGCGAGAATACTGTAGAAAAGCTCTCTTCTGTTTTTTGTTAACGACAAGAGAAGAAGCCTATTACCAGTAAGCAGTGTGTCACAGCCGACGGCCTGCTTCTCTCTTGAGTGACGATCCGTCTAATCCGTTGTTTTCCGTCAGATCCGTGTGCCCATGGGTTTCAACTGGCGGTTCAACCCCGCCTTCCCCGATTCATGCCAAGACGGGGCTACAAGCTAGCTTCGGCGGTCGGCGATCTCGTACAAATCGATCTGCTGCTTGATCCCTTCTGCCTCGAAGGGCACCGTTGTCTTGTCACGGATTATCAGTCCGGCCGCATCGCATTCTTCCTTGAACTCGGGAACTCCGATCCTGCCTGGATCAGCCACGATCACCATACCGCCTGGCGCTAGCGCGCGCTTGAATATCCCGGGAAGCAGCCGCGCGTATTCCTTCTCGTAGAGCACATCAGAGGCGAGTATGAGGTCGAAGTTGCGCGCGTCGTCAGGAAATGATCGCCAGTCAATCATGCGAGCTTCGGGCGTTCTGCCGGTGTTGCGCCATGCATTTGCACGTGTGAATGCGAGCGCATCTGTGTAGTAATCGGTCGATGTCATATCGTATCCCGCCAGCATCGATGCGATCGTAACGAGCCCGACGCCGCATCCCAACTCGAGACCGCGTTTGCCTGTGCGATCGCGGCCATCTTCCGAGAGCGCGACGAAATGCGCCGCAAGAATTGTCGAGGATGGCCATATATCGGCCCAGTAGGGGAGACGCTCATCCATGACGAAATCTTCCTCGCGAATCAGGTCGTCGGAATTTCGCGGGCGGAGAATCGAGAACATGCGGGCGCCGACAGGGATGTCACCTGTGGTCGTAGTAAACCGGCTCTCCAGCGCCTCCACCAGATCAGCGCCCTGGAGATCTTCGAGGGCAACGGCAACCGGGCTCATGTCAGGCGCAGTGCGTCGGACATCCCCAAGGACGGCCCCAGCGGGAGCGCTCGATGGACTTCGCCAGCCGCCATTTCGAGGCGGTCACCTGGCAGAATCAACAGCGCGTTCGCGCGCGCCATCGCGGTCAGAACTCCCGAGCTCTGGGAGCCAGCCAGACGCGCTTCGCCCACTTTTCCTTCACCCCGTGTAATCACCGCGCGAAGGAAATGCATCAGTGATGCCGCAAGCGTTATCGACTCACCAAGGCTGACTGGAACGGTTTCCCGAAAGATCCTGCTGGATCCCAGCATACGACGTATCACCGGCCGCACGAACAACTCGAAACTCACCAGTGCGGAAACGGGATTGCCGGACATGCCGATCCACGGCACGCCGTCGAGTTCGCCAAAAGCAAGCGGGGCTCCTGGACGCATTCTAACCTTCCAGAAGTCGAGAGTTGCTCCCAGCGAGCTGAAGACTTCACGGACATGGTCATGATCACCGACAGACATTCCTGCCGTCGTGATGATGAGGTCGGCATCACGCACGGATTCGATCTTCTCGCGAAGGGCCAGGGGATCGTCGCGCGCGATTCCGGCGTCGATCGGCTCGCCACCTGCGCCGATTATTGCCGCGGCCAGCGTGACCGAGTTCGACGAAATGATCCTCGAGCCAGTCATCGACTTCTCGAAGTCATCAAGCTCGACCAGCTCATCTCCAGAGGTGATCATCGCGACGCGCGGTTTGCGGTGGACCCTCACCGACTTCAGTCCCGCCGAAGCAAGCGCACCAATGTGCGCGTACCCAAGCTCTGTGCCGGCTGGAAAAAGAGAGTCGCCGGCCGAGAAGTCCTCACCCATTCGGCGAATATTGCGACCTGCATCGCGTGTGTTTTGTAAAGTCACAATGTCGCGGCCGTTATCAGTATCTTCGTGCCTGATTACCGTATCGCTGCCTGCAGGCACGGGCGCCCCTGTCATCACGCGAGAAGCCTCGCCGGGTCCGACTGCGCGCAATGGATGCGATCCTGCGGCGATCGAATCAATTACAGTGAACCTCGCACCGCTCGAGATATCACCACTTCGCAGTGCGTATCCGTCCATCGACGAATTGTCGTACGGCGGCGAGGTCAGCAGCGCGACTGCATCTTCAGCGAGGAATCGTCCGGCTGCGTTACCTGTCGCGATAGTCTCTCCCGGAAGCGGCGCCGCTCGCGCGAGGATTCTCTCGCTGGCCTCCGAGACCGCGATCACTTCGGCGCGCTTCGATAGTTCGCGAGAAGGATCCCTATCGCGTCCTGCAGCCGGGTGACCTGCGCGACACGGCCGGGGAAATGATTTGCGAGGAAAGAAAAGACGAGAAGCTCATCGTCCGCGGTGGACACATATCCCGACAGCGACCTGACGAACTCCAGCGTCCCCGTCTTCGCTCGCAGATTGTTCGCTGCCGCAGTCCCGACCATACGCGTTCGAACGGTCCCGTCAACACCTGCGATCGGGAGCGCCTCATGAAACACCGAGAATGTCGTTGAATCCCGCATCATCGCCACCAGCGTCTTCACAAGCGTTTCCGGCGATACGAGATCGTGGCGCGACATGCCGCTGCCATCGTACACGACAACCCCTGTCGAGTCCACTCCCCATTCGCTGAGCTGCCGCGTGATTACCACCGCCCCACTGTCGGCGGTGCCAACTCCGGTCTTCTCCAGGCCCAGTGTCTTGAGCAGCACCTCTCCGATCTGGTTTTGCGAAGGTTTGAGGAAATGCTTCAGCACTTCGCTAAGCGGAGGCGACTGGAAAGCGTAAAGTGTATCGTACGGAGCGGTGAGGCTGTCCACCGCGAGGTCGACGAGCCCGTCGACTGCGATCCCGCGACGGGACAAGGCAAGATAGAGCGCGCTGAGGTATGCGTAACCCGGGGTTCGAGTTGCCACTGAAACCGTCGTATCACGCCCGTCCACCTTCGCCGGCCGCGTCACCATCCCTTCGTTGTAAAGCAGCTCGTCTACAGGAGCGCCGCTTGAACCCGAAAGGTCGTCATACTCCCAGCCGTAGCCGTAGATGCTGTCGGGAAAAGCGTTACCCCCCTGCCGGAGCGAACCCGTGACCCTTGTAATCCCACGCGAGCGAACCGAATCGGCAATTGCTGACATCGCATCCATAGCGCTGCCATGGAAACGGTTGCTGATCGTAGGGTCGCCCCTGCCTATGACAATGAGGTCTCCCTCGAGCACAGAATTGCGCAGCGTTCCACGTTTTGCAATTACGGTCTTGAACCGGAAATCAGGACCGAGCTGCGCAAGCGCTACGGCGCCACTGAGCACCTTCTGGTTCGATGCCGGCATGAAGAGCTTGCCTGCGTTTCTCGAATAGAGAGTGTCACCCGTTGCAGGATTCACGATGAGAATGCCGAGCTGTGCCGGCGCGAACATCGGGTCGTTCACCAGCGAGTCTATCGAGTAGCGAAGCGATGCAAGCGGAGCCCGCAATGGAGTCGGCACTCCTCCCGGTGGTGCACATGCCCCGACAGCGGCGAGGAGACCAATCGCTCTCAATCCGCGGCCGATCACTCGTTGCCCCTGTAGCTCGAGCTCAAAGTCTGATCCTCTGCGACGGTCACATCGATAACGTCGACGTCGGGCATGCGTTCACTCACTCTCTCGAAAATAAACTTCGCCAGGTTCTCCCCACTCGGAATAAGCAATCCGTCGGCGAACTCTGCCACATCAGTGTTGATGTTACGGTGATCGAAACGCGCTGTCACCTCCATCTCGAGAATGCGATCGAGCTCCGTCAGATCGATGACAAAACCTGTAACGGGATGCATTGAGCCTCGAATCGTCACGTCGCAGGTATAACTGTGGCCGTGAAAACTCGTACGCGCGCACGGGCCGAACGCTTTCTCGTTCTGCTCGTCGGTCCAGTCAGGAATTCGATATCTGTGAGCGGCCGCGAATGCGACGCGCCGCGTAAGGTAGGCATGGGGCATTGCGGTAATCTGGAAGACACCGCGCCGAACTGAAAGCGGACGAGCGGCATTGCCTGCCGCGCGTCCGCCGAGTCTCAGTGCTCTGCGTTCCCTGCGCCAGCGCTCTGGTCGGACCCGCCAATGCCTTCGGGTGTCGGGCTTTCCGGCGGGATCCACGGTTCGCCTCTCTCGATAGCTTCCTGGAGGTCATGCGTGCCCCCGGAGTCCTCACTGGCCATGTCCGCGAGGTGGGCAGCTTCCGGACTGAACTGGCGCGGTACATCTCCAAGCAGAAGCCCAGCGTGCTGCTCTTCGTCTGCAAGGTGCTCGTCGATCGCTTCCGGGCTTACCGCCCGCCGGAGCTCATCGACAACGAGATTGTTGGTGACGTCATCGATTCCAATCACATCGGTTAACACGTGCTCGACGATACGGAGCTCCTCCTCGGTGCCGACCCGCCCCGACAATGTGACCGCTCCCTCTCGAACCGAAAGCTCGATGTCGTCGCTGTCGAAACCATTTCGCGAGGCCAGCTCGGCGCGAATGTGCGCGCGCAGCTCATCGTCACCGAGGTTCCTGATCTCGTCCGTGTTGTCGTAATCTTCGGCCAACGTACCCTCCCGCCTTAAGAACGATTAGCGGAAGAGCATGTACGAACCCCCGAGGGTGAAGCCGAGGTTTCTCTTCCAGAAATTCTTCGCCTGGTCAGACTCGAGGAACGCAGTGTTGTCGGAAGTGAGAGCGTAGTACTCTGTCGGATATTTGACCTGGTAAAGCCAGGTTCCGACATCTGCTCTCATCTGCAATCTGCCCCCGGGCACGAAGCGCAGGCCACCCGACAGGGAAAAGGCAAATGTGGTGCCGAATTTGTAAGGATCATCGTCGACTTCTTTGCCGATGTCACTCGCGATCCCGATCCCAGTGAAAATCACGGGCACCACGCCGCGGTAGCTGCGCTGGCCGGTAAGGTTCAGCGACATGCCGAGGTCGGCGAGGTATAGAGGCCAGCTCTGAATGCCGAGGTCACGCGACGCGCGAGGCTCGACAGGGTTGATGACTTGACGCTCGCTCCGTACGTGTGAGAGACGGACAACGACCTGAGCTGGTCCACCAACTCCAACCTCATACCGGAAGCCGACCATCGGCCCACTTCGAGGGGCCACGCCTGCGGGATCCTTTCCAGCCAGGTAATAACCGCCGACAACCGATGCCTCCTGCTTGTACTCGAGATCCGAGAATGGGCTCGAGCCCGGCTGATGCCCGACATCCACTCCCTGGGCAGCAGCAGTCGTAGCCGTCAGCGAACAGATAAGAGCCAGCAACACCTGCTTCATTGAATTTCTCCGAGATTCGTTCCGGTCATCTCAGGCGGTTGACCGATGCCAAGCATGTGCAATATAGTCGGCGCCACATCGCTCAAAGCTCCGCCGTCACGCAGTGCGCCGATGGAGGAGTCGCCAAGCGCGACGAAAGGAACAGGATTGGTGGTATGCGCCGTGTGTGGCCCGCCTGTCGCGGGATCTATCATCATCTCCGCGTTGCCGTGGTCCGCGGTGATGAGCAGACGCGTACCCGATTTCTCTGCCGCGGCGATCACCCGGGCGAGACACGCGTCAACGGTTTCGACCGCTGAGATCGTCGCCTGCATAGATCCGGAATGTCCAACCATGTCCGCGTTTGCGTAGTTGCAAAGGATGAAATCGTGCGTGCGACCTTCGAGTGACTGGCAGAGGAAGTCGGTGATTCCAGGCGCGCTCATCTCAGGCATCAGGTCATAGGTAGCGACCTTCTGGCTGGGGATCAGCACTCTGTCTTCGCCTCTGCAGGGGGATTCGCGCCCCCCGTTGAAGAAGTAAGTCACGTGCGGGTACTTCTCGGTTTCCGCCGTCTTCAACATCGACCGTCCATGCTGCTCCAGCGTATCGACGAGCAGGTTGGCCATTGACTGAGGCGCAAATGCAACCGGGACGTTGAACGTTCGATCATAGGACGTCAGCGTTGCGAGGCTTACCGATGGCCGCTCTGCAACTGGAAACCCGGCGAACGAAGGATCGACGATTGTCTGGACTATCTGCCTCATACGGTCCGATCTGTAATTCAGACAGATAACGGCATCGCCATCGCGCATTGGCCCAACGGCCGTGCCCGCGTGCGAAATGACCGCGGGAAGTATGAATTCGTCTGTCGTTCCCGAATCGTAAGCGGTGCGTATGGCCGCCATGACTGATCCCGCGGCGGGACCGGTTCCCTCAACTATGGCGTGATATGCGAGCTCGGTTCTTGGCCAGCGTAAATCCCGGTCCATAGCGTAGTATCGACCACTCACGCTTGCGATGTTAATAGGTACTGACCCACTGCGTGCGGCCACATAAGCGAGCAGCTGCTCCATGTAGCCCAGACCTGACGTGGGCATGGTATCGCGGCCGTCCATGAACGCGTGAATTGCAACCCGCGGCACCCGCTCGCGAATGGCCAGATCGATCAGAGCGTAGAGGTGAGTGTCGATCGCGTGAACGCCGCCATCGCCAATGAGCCCCATCAGATGAAGAGTCGAGCTGTTCGCTTTTGTCCGCGCGCACTGTTCGACAAGTGCGTGATTGGAAAAAAACGATGCATCCTCGATCGATGCCGAGATACGCACGAGATCCTGCATCACCACGCGACCGGCGCCGAGGTTGAGATGCCCGACCTCGCTGTTCCCCATCTGTCCCTTGGGAAGCCCGACTCGGCGACCGGACGCAGCAAGCAGGGTCCGCGAGCGATGGCTCCATACAGCGTCCCATGCTGGTGTGTTTGCCAGGTATATCGCGTTCCCCTCAGTTTCGGCGCGATAGCCCCACCCGTCGAGAACTATCAGCGCAACCGGTCGCGATACGTCGCGGCTCATATTTTGTCAGTTCGGTGTAGGAGTGTACGTTAAGAACGTCAATCTACCCCCACGGAAAAGCCTCATCCAGCAAATGAGAACAGTCGCTTCGTTGGTGCTCGTGCTCGCAGCTTCACCAGCCCTCGCGCAGGACGGCGCGCCGCACGTTGCTACGAAGGCGACCGTGGTGCGCACCGCTCCCGCTGCAGGCCCTGCAATCGGCCAGGTGCAGAAAGGCGGAACTGTCAGCGTGATCGCGCGCGAGCGCGACTGGGTACGGGTGAGAATCGAAGGATGGGTGCGCGAGGCCGACCTTATCGCGGCTGACTCGACGCTTCGTGTCCTGAGCGTCGCCGACATTCGAACCGATCCAACGAGTGCGCGCGGGAAGCTCGTGAGATGGGAAGTCGAAGCTGTGGCGCTTCGCTCGGCGGACCCGCTTCGTACCGGCCTCCAATCCGGAGAGCAGTATCTGCTCGCCCTTGGACCCGGTGCAGAGAAATCGTTGGTTTACATTGCAGTTCCTACGCATCTGCTTGCCGGCGTGCGAAGTCTTCCACCGCTCGCGCAGGTGATTGTTACCGCTCGAATTCGTGATGGTCGAAGCGAACCGGCGGGAGTGCCTATTCTCGATCTGGAGAGCATCACAAGACGATGAGCCCCGATATCTCACCGAAGGACGGCCCAGAGCTCGATAGCGGAGACCGCCGTGATCCGTCCGGCGATCGGAAGCATGACCGGCGTCGCGGCGGGTGGCGCGATTTCCGACGTGCGTACCCGGGATTTGTCTTCACTCTGCTGATAGGTCTCGCGGCAATGCTCGCAATTGACGGATTCCTGATCCTGAAGCGCCAGGCATACGAATCCGAAGTAGCCAGACTTCGATCGGGCATGACCGACCAGGAGAAGGCCCGCACCGATGCGATTGTCGAGGCGGAAGAAAACAAACTGAAAATCGCGCTCGCTCTCGCACGCAGGCAGGCCAAGCTCGAGAAAGCTCTCCACCTCTCAGTCGCGGTGGACAGTGGCAAGATCTACCTCGAGCGCGAAGGAGCGGTGCTGCGGGAAATGGCTGCGGTCTTTGGGCCCGAAGGGATGGTCAACAACGGCGCGGACTCGATACCCGTTGTGATACCGCGCGGCCAGATGTCGGTTGCGAAATTCGATGCCGGCGGGATTACGCTCGACGGGGGCACGCGAATCGCGCCTACCGACGCTGCTTCACCCGCGCAGGATTCATCAGCGATGCCGCCGGGGTCGGTGCGCATCAGCAGAAACGATCTGAAGGCCATCATGCCGAATCTGAGTCTCGGCATGAGCGTCTACTTCTACTGACCCAGGCTGGAGCCGCATAGAATGAAAGTTGTCGATACGATCGCGAACGGCGGAAAATGGGTCTGGGGAACTCTCCTCGCTTTTGCTGGTGCTGCCACGGCCAGCGCAATGCTTGTTACGAAGACCGCTGATCTCCGGTACGAGCGCGATGTGAACCGGATGGTTTTCAACGACAACCTGAGTGTGCTCGAGCAGGTAAAGGGCAAACTAGGGGAGAGCAACGACAGCCTGACCCGCCTCGCATCGGAAAACCCGGTCGTAGCTGCTGATCAGGCCTACCTGGTTGTGAGCATTGAGGATCGCGAGCTGTGGTATAAGCGTGGCAATGAGGTGCTCTTTCACACGCAGGTTGCAACGGGCAGCGGTAAAACACTCGTCGCATCCGGCGGTGCGAAGACCTACAAATTCGAGACTCCGCGCGGGCGGCTCAAGGTGCAGGGTAAGGAAATCGATCCTGCATGGGTGCCGCCCGATTGGCATTTCCACGAGCAGGCGAATAAGCGCGGGCTGGGCCTGGCGCGGATGGATCGCTCATCGGTGATTCCCGCTGGGGGCGGTGCAGTAGTAAGGGTTCGCGGGTCGGACCTCGTGAAAGAATTCCCCGACGGTCGGTCGGTTGCCCTGGAAGCGACGGATGGACGGGAAATCGTCGTAAATGGCAACATCGTAATTCCGCCGTTTGGAACCAATCAGCGCCGGTACAAGGGTGTCCTCGGCACCCGGCGGCTGCTGTTGGGGGACGGTTACGCCCTCCACGGGACCAACGTGCCGTCCAGCATCGGACAGGCGGTCAGCCATGGCTGCGTACGTCTGCGAAACGAGGATATCGAGAAGCTGTACGAAATGGTGGCCGTAGGCACCCCGGTTTACATCTACTGACATTGGCGTAAAACATTCGCACCCCGGTCACCCGGCGACTAACTTGTAAGGATGCTGTTGAACCTCACCGCCGGCCGGCGACTATTGTTGCCGGACGAGACTCTTCATCGCCATAAGCGACCCGCCCTTGTCGTAACGCTTGGACTCATGGTCCTCGCAACGCTGGGTGCGCTTGGCGTAAAGAACCCCGGTACTGCGTTCGGCGCAAAACCCTTCGGGAAATACCTCTCACGCAGTATGCCCCTGGCGGCTCCGTCGGCCACGGCATACGGCGCAAGCGGCGGGGTGTTCCTCAAGTTCGCGATGCCTGGTGCGTCGCTCGAGTATCCGCTCGATGTTCACGGGGATCCTACCTCGCTGAACTACGGGTGGGTGAGGGTCGGCGACAGCACGGTGTCGACAGTGCCGCTGCCACTGGCCGGTGCAAATGTCGTTGCTCCGGTGAAACCTGGATTCTATCGCCTCGCCCTCGTCAAGAATGACAATCGTCGCATCATCGAAGGGCTTACAGTTGCCGTCCTGGTTCCGTTCGACGAGAAGGAAGGCGTGATGCTCAACGGGTACCGCATCGGTACCTATCTCGCCGAGAAGCTCGCTGGCAAGCAGACACCGCCCGAGGGTTTTCTGGAGATCCTGCCGCAGGATCTCGATCTTCCGATCAGCAAGCATCTGAAGGTCGGAGATTTCCTCAATCATGACGCTCAGGACACCTGGCCGCGCTACGCAGCAGTGAGCCCGCGACTCCTCGACAAGATCGAGCTGGTTATCTCCGAGCTCGCCAGGTGGCACGGTGGTACACCGACTCAAGTCGGGCTCGCGCTCGACGTGAAATCAGGATTCCGTGCGCCAGACCACAATCGGCGTGTGAAGCGCGCTGCGAAGGACAGCCAGCACCAGTACGGTGATGCGGCAGACGTTGCAATCGACGCAAATGGCGACGGCAGATACAGTGCCGTCGACAGCCGCATGGTTGGTCTTGCAGTAGAGATCGTGGAACTCAAGCATCCGAACCTCGTAGGGGGGCTCGGGATCTACACGAGCGGGCATTCCCGCACTACGTACGTGCACATCGACGCGCGCGGAAAGCGGGCGCGGTGGCGCGGCTGAGGAGAGTCTCACGTGAACGACATTCTGCGCGAACGACTGATGCGCAAGCTGGACCTGCTTCCTGACGACAAGCTCGACCAGGTTCTCGATTACATCGAGTTTCTCGATTCCCGCTACGCGCCGCGAAATGCGCCTGCGCCAAACCCCCTTACCCGATTCGCTGAGGGGGTTGAAAGCACCCTGCGGGCAGGGAAGGTGTCTGCCAATGCCATCTCCGGAACGATGAACATCATGAACCGGGCGGTTGGCGCAATCTCGGAAGTCGCAGCGGCTGGCAAGTCTGTTGCAACGGGGATCATGGACGCTGCTTCAGGATCCACCGGCACGACCACTCCCGAAGCTCAACCGCCAACGATTCCCCGAGGCGGGCCACATGAGCTCGGAAGCCAGTTGCCGCATACCCCGGGAGATGAGACAAAGTGAGCGCAGCCAGAAAACGCCCAGCCTCGAAGACGGGCCGCCGACCGCGGCAGCTTCCGCCCGATGTCGAAATCGACGCGGAACGCACGCCGCGCACCGGCGCAAAGCGAACGGTAATGGGCAGCATCAGTGAGCTCCCCAATTTTCTCCGCCTTCTCTATGGCTTGATCACTGACAACAGGGTGCAGGCGATTGACAAGCTCGTTGTCGCCGGTGCGATTGCGTACATCCTGCTGCCCGTCGACGTCATACCCGATTTCATTCCGTTTCTCGGGGAAGTCGACGACGTGTTCCTGCTGATGCTCGCATTGCAGCGACTTATTGCAAATGCAGGTAAGGCCGTTGTTCAGACGTATTGGGCGGGAGATCCCAAAGAGCTTTCCGAGCTCAACCTCGAGAAGATTCTTGCTGCGTGCGCGTTCTTTCTCCCGCGCAGAATGCGTCGCCGGCTTCGGACGATCGGCCGGATCTAACAAGTTCTGTTTAGCACTACAAAAAACGGGGACTCTTTGGAGTCCCCGTTTTTCTGTTCCGTCGTCATCAAATGCGAACAGCAAATAGCGAATAGCTGCCCTTAAGCCGGGCAACGGGGCAGGGCAATCGGGCAACGCTCAGGATCAGGCGCTGGTGCGGACGATTGGCCACCGGGCCCACCAAACGTGTAAAGCTCCATCCGAAGCGTGCCTAGCTCGCGGCCTGGAACCGGAAGCTGTGTGAACGTGAATTCGGGCAGCAGCTGCCATCCGCGTGAATCGAAGAACCGGACGACGCCATCAGTACCGATCATCTCGACGCCCTTCTCATAACGCAGCGCATCCCAGAGACTGCCGCAGGCGCCGCTCAGTTTGCGCGGAACGCAGCCTGGCTCATCCGGCGGACCGTCGACGGTCACCGGTGGCAACTGGCCGTTCGCAACTCTGGTCTTGTTGATGAGCGGCACTGCTTCGACCGCGCGCCCAAGACGGATCAGCGCCTCCGCCTTGATGAGGTCCATCTCCGTCACTGTGACGGCCAGCTGTGGGCCAGTCTGCCACGTCGTGCTCGTTCCGTTGCGAAGATAATAGTAGTGCGAGAAGCGCCACGTTCCGCGGCTCGCCTGGAAGATGTTGCTCGCGTTGTACCCGAAGTACTTGCCCGGCGTCGTCGGCCCGGCCGCGCCTTGAATACGGCGGTCTTTTGTGCGGATCTGGAACGCAACCCGGCTCGTAAGCGGAGTGTTGACCCAGTTGATAAATCCCTGTGTCGAGTCTGCGGGCCCAAGCATCCAATACGCCGGTCGGCCGAAATCACTGGGTGGCCCCGTGCGCACGCGGGCGACAAGACGCTTCCAGTCATCCCACAGGATGTCGACCTGCGCCACGGGCGCGAAATCAGTAGTGACACCAAGGTTCGCGCGCCGAAGCACTTCGGTCCAGTTCACTGCCGCGCGCTCTGCACGAGTGCGTGGTGCGTATGTCATGAAGCGTGCTGCATACGAATTCGCGAGCCGGACGACATCATCACGCGTCATGGCTTGGAACAGCCACGACTCCATCGGTAATGTGAAGTTCGCCACGGCGGCCATTGCGATCGCTTCGTCAAGCTGCGCAATCGAAGCTGTAATCACTTCGGGGTATGGCCGAAAGTTCGGCGCGGAAACCGTATCGAGGTCGATCTTCTCGTCAACGACGACTGCCTTGTCGAAGTAGAGGCCGAGCATGCCATGCGATATCCCCTGCATGAACTTGCCCATGGTCCGCGTCCGTGCCGTGCGCGGCGCATCAACGATCACAAGACCTGAATCGATAGCGGTGAGCGCGTCGTTCACCGATGAAATTGTGCCATATAGAAAATACCACGGTCGCTCATTCACCAGGCTTCGTGCGTTCACCGGGCTGTTGTTCCACGCCGATCGCGGCTCCGCCGATGTTTCCAGCTGCCCGAAGTCAGCAAACCCGGATGTGATCTCGCGGGCCATCGTCGAAAATGCCCACGAGGGATAGTCATCGTGTCCAGCGACCGGCCACCACGTTCTGAATGATGTCGCGACGAACGACTCAGCCGCCGTGGGCTGCTTCGTCGCACGGACGCGATCGGGCTCATTTGGATTTTCGATATCGAGCTCCTGGCAGCCGGCCACAACGAGAGCGGCGGCACACACCAGATACTTCATTCTGCGCATTTGATCTCCAGATATTGTCATGGATCAGAAGGTGAGCTCGATGCTGCCGGTGAACGTGCGGTAGCGAGGATAGTCGAAGCTGTCCAGACGCACGACCGCAGATCCCACTTCAGGATCGTAGCCCTTGTAGCTGGTCCAGGTTTTCAGATTGCGTCCGATCAGTGAAACCGATGCACCGGTCACCCCGAAGCGTCCGAGCGAGCCGACAAGGTTGGAGCCGAGGCGGTACTTCACAGACAGCTCCCGCAGTTTCACGAAGCCGCCGTCTTCGACGAAGTAGTCTGTTGGATCATTCGCTGCGTACAAGTTTACGTAGTACTCGACTGGCTTCTTCAACTCTTGCGCCTTGCCTGTCTGATCGACGTCGCCACTTCGTCCCCACTGATACATGCGCTGGTTGGTGCGGTTATAGATCTGGCCGCCAACCTGCGCATCGAAGAGCCCGAAGAACTGGAAGTCCCTCCAGCTTACGTTATTCGAGATTCCCCAATGGAAGTTGGGATTGCCATCGCCGATGCGAACGACGGAGTTCGACCCAGTGGTGTCGCGCAGCGGAATTGGCATTCCCCACTGATAGACCCCGGTGCCGATGGTCGTCGACGTTCCCCACAGCTTCTTGGTCTCACCCTCCGTGTACGCATTACCGGGCCCGACCCAGACAAGAAGGCCTTCATCGTTCTGCTGGAACTCACTGCGACGGTCGCCAACATTTGCGAGCAGTTCGTCAGCCCCCTTGATGAAACGGAATCCGTATAGCGCGCCGAGCGTCTCGCCTGCACAGCGGAAGCTGACATCGTTGTCGAGCGTGAAGCAGCTGCGGTCGAACTCGGTGATCTTGTTGCGGGAGCGGTCCGCAACGAGGCCCATGCGCCAGGTGAAGCCCGGCTTTCTGATCAGTTGAGCCTCGAACGTGCCTTCCAGGGTGTTGCCTTCGACCGTGCCTGCGTTCTGCCATTGCGACTCGTATCCGAAGAAGCCGGCAAGTGGAATCAGGATAAGTTGATCGACGACGCGGTTCTTGGCATACGACAGCTGCAGCGAGTAGCGCTGGCGGAAAATTGCGTCGACGCCGAACTCGGTTTCCGTTGCGTGCTCCGGCTTGAGGAAGCGGTTGCCGAGCGTCTCTTTCCGCAGCCCTCCGCCTTCGGTGAAGTCGAAGGTCTCGTACTGGTCGCTGAAGTCGGGACGGGTTCCAGCGGTTCCGCGTGACGCACGCAGCTTGAACTCATCAAGCCCCTTGACCGGCCACCAGCTTTCCTGCGAGACGCGGTAGGCGCCACTTAGGCGATAATAATTGTTGTTCTGCTCTTCAGGTCCAAACAGCGAACTGCCGTCGCGGCGAACGAGTCCCTCGACGATGTAGCGGCCGCGATAGTCCGCACCAGCGATCGCCGCGAAGCTGTTGGATCTGATCTCTTCGAGGAGTGACGAGACCGAACGCACCTGCGCGTTCTCAAGACTGCGTACACCAGGCGCGGAGAACAGCTCGCCTCGGGCCGTCGTCGTTTGATTGGTCTCGCGCTCCATGAACCCGCGAAGTGTGCTCTTGACTGTAAGCGGCCCCGTACGACCGATCAGGTTGAGGCTGCCTGAAGCGTTGATTGCGTCCGTCGTGCCCGCAAACTGTTCGATCTCGCCAGTGCTGATTCCGCCCGTGACCTCAGTCTTTTTCCCGGCGTCGAGGAAGAAATTGTTTCTGCGGTCGGATCGATCATAGCTGACGTTTCCGTCCACGTTCATCCAGCTGACGGGCGAATAGCGCGCTTCGATATTGCCCTGGGTACGTGCGCGTTTGCGTTTGCTCTCTTCCGTCGCGAGCACGTAAAGTGGATTCTCCTCGCGCCCTTCGTTCGGATCGCCCTGATACAGATAGGGTGTTCCATCAGGATCCGGAATGCGGAGGTCTACATCCGGCGCCTGGTTGATGAGGTCGAAGAATGTGTCGTCATAGATCTCGTTGCGGTCCGACCGGTTGTGAAACCCGCTAAAGGAAAGGCTGAGGCTCTCGATCGGCCGGTGATCGAGATTGAGGCGGACATTGCTCTGCTGGTACTTACCGCTGTTGAGCACAACGCCTTCTTCGCGCGTGTCGTTGAGCGAAAGCTGCCAGTTTGTCTTTGGACCGTTTTGCGACATGGCCACAGAGTTCTTGTAGAACTGACCGGGGTTGAAGAAACGGTCGACCTGGTCATAGACAGGG
Organism: Gemmatimonadaceae bacterium; assembly: GCA_031426255.1. Lineage (GTDB taxonomy): Bacteria > Gemmatimonadota > Gemmatimonadetes > Gemmatimonadales > Gemmatimonadaceae > UBA4720. The sequence goes on from JANPKW010000011.1 coordinate 61,586, forward strand.
TCGATGTACGACACGTCCTGGAACCGCTCGTATATCGGACGCGATACTCGCCCTGTTCGGGGAACGACGACGCCTGCCGCGTTCACATACTGCCCCTGCGCGTTCGTCATGTAGAAGTGCTTGTCCGCCCAGTCGATTCTGCGTGCAAGGCTATTGCTGCCGACTTCTGAACGGGCCGTGACGCGCGTCGTACCCTCGGGAAGCGTCCCGCCGCGTCGCGTTCTGATCTGGATGACGCCCGCCGCAGCGCGTGATCCGTAGAGCGATGCAGCTGCAGCACCCTTGACGACCTCTACACTCTCGATATCCATCGACTCGAGATCGGCACTCGATGCACCGAAGCTGCCCGAGAGAATCACGCCGTCAACGACGATAAGTGGAGATATCGACTTGCTTATGCTGGTGGGAGACCGCAGCAGAATGCTGGTGCCGCTACCGGGCTGCCCGCTCGGCACGACGGTCACACCCGCGATCTTTCCCTGAATCGTTTCGAGGGCATTCGTCGCAGGAACCGGAGCATTTTCAGCATCTACCCGGCCCACGGTAAACGGTACACGCGTGCCGCTCGTTGGATCGACGACACCCGTTGTGACCACGGCATCGAGTGTCAATCCAACGGCGTTGAGTCGAAAGTTCGAAGTTAGTGTCGCGCCGCTGCCGACCGTAACAGGAACAGTCTCAGGGCGGTAGCCAAGCCGGCGGGCAGTGAGGTTGTAGCGTCCGGCAGGGACGTTCGTAATCGTGTAACGACCGGCATCGTCGGTCATCGCAGCTAATCGAGTTGCTCCGACGATGACCTGCACCGACGTCAATGGTCGGTTGTCCGACGAGTCCGTGACGACGCCTGTGATGCGACCGACGTCCTGCGCTGCCGCATTTCGGGAAGTGACTGGGATCAAGAGGAGGCCAGCAATCAGTGCGAGGCCATACGAACGCGATTGGTGCATCAGACTCTCCGTGGGGTGCGGGGAAGCGAAGCGCCATATATGGTCGCAGGACTGGGTGCGGTCAAGCGAATATCTCGGACTTTCGCGACGCGTTGCGGTCGCGCATTGTGTTCGCATGAAAAGCAGACACAAGCGAATGTTAATTCGGTATCTCGCGTGCGTGATGGCCGCGTCAGCGACACTTCTTGCCGGAGGGTGCTCAGGTGCGACTACCGGCGCGTCGCCCGCGCCTGTCAGGGCAGTCGCTGGTCACCTGGTAGTCGTGGGCGGCGGCCCGATCCCGCCAGAAGTCACCCGACGCTTCGTCGACCTGGCCGGAGGGCCGGGGAAAGCGCGAATCGCCGTTCTTCCGATGGCGAGTGCGGTCGCGACTACGGGGTCAGCCAAGGTGGCCGAGCTCCGCGGCCTGGGCGCCGACGCATTCGTACTCGACGTAAAGCGAGTCGACGCCGATTCGGATTCGGTCGTAGCCAAACTCGCCGCCGTTACCGGCGTATGGTTTCCAGGCGGTGACCAGAATCGAATCATGACGGCAATCGGCGGTTCGCGAACAGCACGCGCGATCATCGACCGCTACACCAGGGGCGCGGTAGTTGGCGGTACGTCGGCGGGAGCCGCGGTTATGAGCTCTATGATGATTACGGGTGATGAGAAAAAAGTCGGCGGCACGCGGCCTCCAACTGATTCGTCGCAGGCATACATAACCATCGACCGCGACAACATCGTGACGACCGCCGGGCTCGGGATGATTGATGATGCAATCGTCGATCAGCATTTCGTCCGCAGGCGAAGATTGAACCGCCTCATCAGCCTCGTGCTCGAACATCCCCGGATGCTTGGCGCCGGCATCGATGAATCAACGGCTATAGTCGTTCGTCCTGACGGGACCTGGGAGATCATCGGGGCAAGCGTCGTTCTCATTTTTGACGCAAGGAATGCCCGGATCACCGCCGGGACGGCGGTTCTGGGCGGAGCGGGAACGGTGATGCATGTACTTCCCGCGGGGAGCCTGTTCGATCCGGGAAGCGGCCGCGTCATACGCCTCGGGTCGCCATTACCGTGACCCCGCTCCTTGGACTAGCCAACGGGTGGACGGAGGGCGGCCATTTCCGTACATTCAGCTATGGCAACCACAACTCGTCCGACTTCAAGGCCCGCTACTCCGTCAACCACCGGAAGCGGGCCTTCGCGTTTGGAGGACAATGCCCTGCGCGGGGCTGACCGTATTCGCGAGGGTTTCGTCCTCACTTTCGACGACGTACTGCTGGCGCCCAGGCGCTCTCTGGTAATTCCCCGTGACGTCGATACGCGGTCCCGCTTTACGCGGTCGATCACACTCAATGTCCCGTTCGCGTCGGCCGCTATGGACACGGTGACTGAATCAGAGATGGCGATGGCGATGGCGCGATCAGGCGGAATCGGTGTGATCCACAAGAACATGTCGATTGACCGGCAGGCCGCCGAAGTCGATCGCGTGAAGCGATCGGAAAGCGGAATCATCCTGAATCCGATAACGCTTTCTCCGGATGCTACACTACGTGAGGCGGTCGCAGTCATGACGAAGTTCGGGATTTCCGGTGTGCCGATTGTCGACCGCGATGGGCGGCTGGTGGGCATCCTCACCAACCGTGATCTCCAATTCGAGCGCAACCTCGACCAGCCTCTTCGCGAGGCGATGACGTCAGACGGTCTTGTCACGGCACCGGTGGGCACGACGCTGGACGAGGCCGAACGCATACTTGGCAAGCACCGGATCGAGAAGCTCCCAGTCGTGGATGAGACTGGTGCGCTTCGGGGCCTCATCACTGTCAGAGACATCCACAAGCGCCGCGAGTTTCCCAACGCGAACAAGGATGAGCGCGGGAGATTGCGGGTTGCTGCAGCAATTGGCGCATCGAATTTCCGTGATCGTGCAGGAGCCCTGGTGGATGCGGGCGTCGATGTCCTCGTAATTGACACGGCGCACGGTCACAGCGAGGGAGTACTGCGCGCGACGGCTGAGGCGCGCGAAGCATTCCCCGATGTTCAGCTCATCGCTGGCAATGTTGCGACCCGCGAGGGTGCGGCGGCCCTCGTCGAACGTGGGGTTGATGCGGTGAAGGTGGGAGTCGGGCCCGGTTCGATCTGCACTACGCGAGTCGTCACCGGCGTCGGCGTGCCCCAGCTGACCGCCGTTTTTGACGCAGTGGAGGGAGCAGGTGACATACCGGTGATTGCCGATGGCGGCATCAAGTATTCAGGCGACATCGTGAAGGCGATCGCCGCCGGTGCATCGAGTGTCATGATGGGCTCCATGCTCGCTGGAACAGAGGAGAGCCCAGGTGAATCGCTGCTGATGGAAGGCCGTCGTTTCAAGATGATCCGCGGAATGGGAAGCATGGGCGCAATGCAGGACGGCAGTGCTGACCGGTACTTCCAGGAAGGCGAGATGTCGCCGCGCAAGCTCGTTCCCGAGGGAATCGAAGGGAGAGTGCCATATAAGGGCCCTGTAAGCGACGTGATCTTCCAGATGGTTGGCGGCTTGCGGGCAGGCATGGGCTACGTTGGGTGCGCAACGATCGATGAGCTCCGCCGGGATGCCGAATTCGTTCGGGTGACGGCTGCAGGTTTGAGAGAATCGCACCCTCATGACGTTGTCATCACGAGAGAGGCGCCGAACTACTCGGTGTAGAAAGCAGCGAACATTCGGAGACTTTGCCGCTTGTAAGCGAATTTTGACGTTCGCACGGGCTGATTTTCCTTGACAACAGTTGTCGCGACACGACAACTTCCCAACGCTTTCCGCAGGTAAACGAATGCACCTCCCCGCCCGGCAGGCTCGACTTCCACGCCCGCCGGGTCGTAGTCTGTCCCACATACGCGCTGTCGGAGAAACCTCGAATGGGTATTTGGTCAAAGAAAAGCGTGGCCATGCTGCAAGCAGAAGCAGCGGGACCGGAAACCGAGCACACGTTGAAGCGCGCCCTTGGCGCGCTCAACCTTACGACGCTCGGAATCGGTGCCATCATCGGAGCAGGAATATTTGTTCTGACGGGAACCGCTGCCGCGCAGTACGCAGGCCCCGCAATCGTGTACTCGTTCATCCTTGCAGGACTCGGCTGTCTCTTCGCCGGACTCTGCTATGCCGAGTTTGCCGCGATGATTCCGATCGCAGGCAGCGCTTACACATACGGCTATGCGACGATGGGTGAGCTGACCGCATGGATCATCGGCTGGGATTTGATTCTCGAGTATCTCTTCGGCGCCGCGACGGTTGCCGTCGGCTGGTCGGGATATTTCTCCGCCTTCATGAATGAGCTCGGCTTCAGGATACCCGTGCAGTTCACGGGTTCACCGATGGATGTCGAAGGAACGCACAACCTGGTCGCTTCCCAGATATGCTACGACCCGACAACCAACAACGTCATCAAGGTTGCTTCGGATGCTGTCTGCGACACGACGCGATATGCGGTGACGCAGGGAATCCTCAATATCCCCGCGATGATCCTTGTCGGTCTGATGACGGTGCTGCTTGTAATCGGCATCAAGGAGTCAGCGCGATTCAACAACGTCATCGTCATCGTCAAGACAGCGATCGTGCTCCTCGTGATCGGCTTCGGCTTCATGTACGTGAACTCTGACAACTGGCATCCGTTCATTCCCGAGAACACGGGGACTTACGGTGAGTTCGGATGGTCGGGAATCGTGCGAGGTGCGGGTGTGATCTTCTTCGCGTACATCGGTTTCGACGCAGTGTCGACCGCGGCGCAGGAGGCGAAGAATCCTCAACGCGACATGCCGATAGGAATATTGGGGTCGCTGGCCGTTTGTACCGTGCTGTATATCCTGATGTCGCTCGTCATGACTGGACTCACCAGCTACACCAATCTCGACGTTCCGCACCCGGTGTTCGTCGCGATCGATGCAGCGGGACCGGCGTTGTCATGGCTCACTCCGATCATCAACATCGGAGCGATTGCAGGTCTCGCGTCCGTCGTGCTGGTGATGCTCATGGCCCAGCCACGAATTTTTTACACGATGTCTCGCGATGGACTGCTCCCGCCGGTATTCGGGAAGATTCATCCGAAGTACAAGACTCCGTACATAACGACGATCGCAACGGGTGCCGTCTGTGCCTTGATTGCGGGTTTGTTCCCGATTGGCCTGCTTGGAGAGCTTGTTTCGATTGGAACTCTCCTCGCGTTCGTGATCGTATCCGCAGGTATCATCGTGCTGCGCCGCGTCAGCCCGGACATCCAGCGTCCGTTCAAGACGCCGCTTGTTCCGCTCGTCCCGATTCTCGCTATTCTCATCTGCGGATACATGATGTACAGCCTGCCGGCTGACACGTGGCTTCGTCTCGGAATCTGGCTCGCGATCGGTCTGGCGATCTACTTCCTCTACGGCAAGTCGCATTCGCGGATTGGAGGAAGCAAGGCCCAGGGGTGATCGATCTACTAGCGGTACCGAAGCAAAGACTGGAATCGATCGAGCGTCTCGCACTGGAGTTCAGTGCGGGGCGCTCTGTCGTTTTGTCGACTCACATCAACGCCGATGGTGATGGGTGCGGGTCGGAAGCTGCACTTGCACGGATACTTGGCGCGCGCGGGATGGATGTCCGGATTGTAAATCCTACGCCGTGGCCGGAGACCTACGAGTTTCTGCTTGGTGGCGATGTTGTCGATGCAAGCGCACAAGGCCCGGCGGCGATACGAAAGGCGGATCTACTGATCGTGCTCGACATCAGCGATGTGAAGCGACTGGGCAGCCTGGCCGATAGCGTTCGAGCGTACAGAGGTCCAAAGCTCGTAATCGACCATCATATTCCAAGCGATGAGCCGCCGTCCAACGTGATGCTTGCAGATACATCGGCGTGTGCGACCGGCGAGTTGATTTACGACGTGGCGGTCGCACTGGGCGCGGAGATTACGCCGGAGGTGGCAGTTGCGTTGTACGTCGCAATACTGACCGACACCGGCGGCTTCAAGTTCAGCAACACCAGCGCGAGATGCCTTTCAGTGGCAGGACAGCTTCTGGCTGCAGGTGTCGAGCCTGAGGAGATGTACCGCAGGCTTTATGCATCGCATCCGATTGGGCGGCTGCATCTGCTCCGCGATGCCCTGGCTACGCTAGAGGTGGATCCTGCCTACGGAATCGCATGGATCTCAGTAGCGGCAGGGGCGGCGGAAGAGTATGGGCTCAAGTCGGAGGACCTGGAGGGACTCGCCGAGCATCCGCGAAGCGTGGGTGGGACACGAATGGCGATTTTTTTCAGGGACCTGGGTCACGGAAAGATCAAGGCATCCTTCAGGAGCACTGGTACAGTGGACGTCAATGCGTTTGCGCGTCAGTTCGGAGGAGGGGGGCACGCGCGGGCATCCGGGGCGCTTATCGCTGGCACGATCGAAGAGGTGCGCTACAGGGTCGTCAATGCCGCGCGGGAGTTTGTGGGGAGTGTCATCGAAGCGGGGTAGCTCCGTCGCTGCCGCGGACCCGGTTGCATGACCGAGTGTGCGGTCGTCTCTAAAGCGGCATGTTCTTACGACAAACACCTATGATACCTGACCTCAGCGGGCAAAAAATGCCGCGTGCTGCGGTTTCTCTTTCGGTTGTGCTTCCGTGCTACCGCGCGGCGGCTCTCGCGCGGCAGTCGGTTGCACGGCTCGCGCACGCACTGAGTGATCGCGTAGAGACGTATGAGATCATTGTGGTCGATGACGGAGCCGGCGATTGCGAGCGGTCAGTTGGCGCGATGACACCGGGGCGTGGGGGTTCGATTCGCGTCATCACCCTGCCCGAGAACAGAGGAAAAGGCGCAGCCGTCGCTGCTGGAATGCGTGCCGCTACGGGATCAGTGCGCGTGTTCACTGACATCGATGTGCCATACGGGACAACGCCGATAATGCTCGTAGAGACGTTGATTCGCGAGCGCGGATTTCACATGGTGATCGGTGACCGGACTTTTCCTCAATCCCGGTATGAGACCGAGCTGCCGTTCGGCCGACGCATCGCATCAGGCGTCTTTTCGTATATCACCGCGACGCTCGTCACCGGAGGCTTCTTTGATACACAGTGCGGGCTCAAGGGATTCCGCGGCGATGTCGCCGAAGCGCTCTTCGGTCTTCAGACCGTCGATCGTTTTGCGTTCGACGTCGAGCTCATTTATCTCGCCCTGAAGAACGGGCTCGAGATCAAGCGTATCCCTGTATTGCTCGAGTCGAACATGAGCTCGTCAGTTCGCCTTGGGCGTGACTCGTTGCAGACGCTCGTCGACGTCTGCCGGATCAAGTTGAACCAGATGCGCGGCGCCTACACCAATCATCATCTCGCCTCCCTGGTGGCCCGGGAATGTGCGGCTGCCTCGTCACCATTGCGGACGCCTGCGATGAGTCAAGCCGCGCTGAAGGCGCGGGCGTGAGCGAGTCAGTTCCCGTAGCGGGCGTCATCGACTACGAGGAACACTGGTCGAATTCAGTCGAGACTTACAAGAATCATCCAACGAGTCGCCACCGCAGACGATTTGTCATGAACTGCCTTCGGAAAATCGATCCGAAACCCGGTGATTTCGTATTCGATTACGGCAGCGGTGCGGGGATTCTTCTCGAAGAAATAAAGGTGCAACACAAGCTTGATGATGCAGACCTCGGGGGCTGCGACATTTCGCTCGCCGGAATCGCCGCTGCGCGAGTGAGACTGCCTGGCGGCACATTCTACGAGCACGAGTTTCCGGCACTCGATAGGAAGATCGATGTGGCAATCACATCGGAGGTCATCGAGCACACGGCGGAGTACCGCGCGGTGCTCAAGTGGCTCGTGGATAACCTGCGGCCGGGAGGAGAGCTGATAATCACGACGCCTGGCGGAACGATGGATCCGCCCGACGAATACTACGGCCACATCCAGCATTTCACTCTGGAGCAGCTGACCACGATACTCCATCAGCTTGGGTGTACCGTCCGGGTTGCAAGAAACTGGGGGTTTCCGTTTTTCACGCTCCAGAAATGGGTGACCAGGCGCAACTTCGAGAGCATTCGCGAGCGCTACATGCATGGCGAGCTCGATCTCGCCAAGAAGGCAATCTTTACGGCGACTTATTACGCGTACCTGCTGCACGACCTTGTCTCGCGGGGTCCGCAGATCTTCATTCATGCGCAGAAAGACCCGACCCGATTGAATTGACTACGCCAGCGACTCGTCTCGTTCCGGCTGACTGGGCGGGAATCCTCGCGGTGCTCGTGCTTGCAGCCGTTGTGTTTCAACCGTGGGCGGCTGCGTCGCTGCCCTTGCCTGATTTCGGCACGTTCCTCCCACTCCTGGACACGTCGGACTCGCTGTGGGCCCAGATGGCTGCCGTTACAGGGTTCTACATGAACGAGGGCAGGCTTGCAGTCCTTCCGTACGCGCTCATCGTGTTGGCCGGGAACGCATTCGGAGTCTGGGCACCAGGATGGTACTGGACTTATTTCGTACTCAACGCCACGGTGATCGTACTTGGATCGATGGTGCTGAGGCGTGCTGGAGTGTCCTCCACGGCAACGCTGCTTGCGCTGGCTTTCTGGGCGACGATGACTGCAGTAAACGAAGCCTGGCTTCGGCCGACGGGCGAGCCATTCGCGCTCATCTTTTTCCTGGTCGCGGTTCGCCTCGCAATCGGATATCAGGATGCCGCTGACTGGCAGCGACGCGGACTGTTGATCGCCACATGTGCCGTCGGGATCATGTTGTCGAAAGAGTTGCTTGTGGTGCTGTTGCCGGCAGGCTGGCTCATCTCGCGGCTCCGTTACGACCGCGTCACATGGCGCTGGGCAACGTGGTCGCATCGGGATACGTACTTAACCGGAGTTACCACGGCCGCTGTTATCGTAACACTGATTCCGATCGCGTTCATCTTCCTGTCAGCCCCGCCGGGTAACTATGCGGGAAAGTTCGGCGACACGGCGTCGGTGAGGATTGCGCTCGAGCGCCTCGAGATGGTGTTCATCCCCACCAAGCCCGCGCTCGCGCAGCTTGGCCGAATCGCGGCGGATCCGGGGTGGATACTCGTGCTCGTATTGCCGAGCCTCGTGTGGCTGAGAATGCTTGCAGCGGGCGTCTGGCGCGCGCGCAGCAGCCTCATTTGGCCAATTATCGTTGCTGTAGTGTGGGCCGGCTTGGGAATTCTCGCCTACATTCCGTGGCCTGATTCGCAGAGCTACTACATGGTCCCGTTCGCGTTTGGTGCAATGTTTGGTGCGGCTTACGCGCTGGATGGCATTTTGAGCAGCGGCCGATGGTCGAGAATCGCAGCGATTTCGATATCCGTCGCATTGTTGTGCATTGCGTCGGTTGAATCGCATACGGTGGTGCTTCGACACAGAATTCGCGCCGACCTCAACGCACGCATGATCGACAATATCTCTACCTCGGCCGCACCTGCCTTGCTCATTGGCGCTGTCCCCGCGGTGCAAGGCGATCAGCGCTGGAGCTGGGCCCGGCACGTCGATGGCTTTGGCAGGTTTGCAAAGGGGGTACGTGTGAACAGATCACTGGACCTCACCTGTGATGAAGCGCGCCGCGCCCTGGACTCGGCTGTGAACATCATCGTAGTCAGCAGAGGCCGAGGGTGTGGCCAGCTGTCGCCGTCGTCGGTTGTGATAGACGTTTCGAGCTATCGCTCGCAGTGGCCGTATCTATGGGAAAAGCACAATCTGTTCGACCGCGTATTCGTCACAAGGAGCGTTGGGCTGGTGACCAGCACCAACCAGCGCGCCGGTTCAGCCGTGGGGACGGTGCAGGCTCCGCTCTGAGCTGAAGCCTTCCGGGTAGCGCTTCTTCAGCTTTTCGACGTTCATCGTCGCTACCTCACTCAGTCCCAGCCCGATGCCGCGGGCCGCCATGGCGCAGTACCAGAGGATGTCGCCGATTTCTTTTGCGATCTTGTCGCGCGTTGCATCGTCGAGCGGATGACCGTGGAACATCACCTTCTTCACGTGGTCAGCGATCTCGCCGGCTTCGCCGTTAAGTCCGAGGGCGGCGGCGTTGAGCATGGTTGCGTCATCGACAAGGCTTTCTGCCGACGCGGTTCGAAGTGCAAGGTGCTGGTATTCGTCGAAGGAGCTCATGTCTGTCATCTGAAAAGCCTCATGGGAGCACTAGCTCGTCGTACGTTTCCGGTCTCCTGTCCCTGTAGAACTGCCACGTATTGCGCACCTCGCGAATCTTGTCGAAGTCGAGCTCCGCAGTAATCAGCTCGGTCTTGTCGCGCGAGCCTGTCGCGAGAAACTGCCCGCGCGGATCGCAGAAGTAACTCTGGCCGTAGAATTCGCCGATGTCCCACGGCTGCTCGTGCCCAACCCGATTGATCGCACCTACGAAATATGCGTTAGCCACCGCATGAGCCGGTTGTTCGAGCTTCCACAGATACTCCGAAAGTCCCGCAACCGTAGCCGACGGATTGAACACTATCTCGGCGCCATTCAGCCCAAGCGCGCGTGCTCCCTCAGGGAAGTGGCGGTCATAGCAGATGTACACGCCAACTTTTCCGTATGCGGTCTCGAAGACGGGGTAACCGAGGTTGCCTGGTTTGAAGTAGAACTTCTCCCAGAACCCCGGTGCGACGTGGGGAATGTGATTCTTTCGATATTTGCCAAGGTAAGTACCATCGGCATCGATGACGGCGGCTGTGTTGTAATAGACGCCAGTGCTCTCTTCCTCGTAAATCGGAACGACAATGACCATGCTGTGCTGCTTCGCGATATCCTGCATCAGCTTCGTTGTGGGGCCATCAGGAATCTGTTCTGTCGAGTCATACCAGCGCGTCGTCTGCTCAGCGCAGAAGTAAGGACCGGTGAAAATCTCCTGCATGCAGATCATCTGCACGCCTTCGCGAGCCGCTTGCTCGATGATCGGGATATGCTTGGCGAGATTCGCCTCCCTGATCGTTTCCAGCGGCTCACTCGTGCTGCATGCATGAGTCGCCTGAATGAGTCCACACTTTACGATGTTCGGCATTCGTGATCCTTCAAATGTCAGTGGCAGTGTTACCCGATGCGCCATCTGCCCGCCCCAGCGAGCCTGCTGCACCGCGCATCAGCATAAGATACGATACGAAGCTCAGCGCGAATGTGACGAACCATGCGTAAGTGTAGAGCTTGTCGAGAAAATCGGGGTTGGCAACCTGTCCCCCCGGGGTCGTGACGGCGCGAATGAATCCTGGAACGACCGGCAGCACCGCGATCACCAGCGCGGCGATCGCCCGGAAGTTGAACCCGTTCGTGTACGTGTATCTCCCTTGAACCGAGAACAGATCGCGAAGATCGAGGTTTTGTCGGCGCAGAATCCAGTAGTCGGCAATCAGGATCCCGCCGAGTGCGCCCATCAGGCTGGAGTACCCGATGAGCCACGTGAAGATGTACGCGGCTGCGTCCGAATAGAGCTTCCAGGGCATCATCGCAATACCGATGACCGCCGTGATCAGTCCGCCGGTGACGTATGAGATGCGGCGCGGGCTGAGATTCGAAAAATCATTCGCCGGCGAAACAACATTGGCGGCCATGTTGGTAGTCAGCTGCGCCGCAAGAATTACGAGCGCGCCAACGATGATTACCGCCGGCGACCCGATCCTTGTAATCAGGACGACCGGATCCCAGATCGCTTCGCCGAATATCACGATTGTTGCGCTGGTCACCGCGACACCGATGAAAGCGAACAGCGTCATGGTGCCAGGGAGACCGAACAACTGTCCCATTGCCTGTGATCGCTGGCTTCTGGCGTACCTCGTAAAATCCGGAATGTTGAGAGAGAGGGTTGCCCAGTAACCGACGTTCGCGGTAAGGGCGGCAGGGAAGAGGACCCAGAACGGTGTGGTACCGGTACGGAGTGTCTCCGATCCCGCGAGGATGGCGGTCAAGCCTCCGCCATTCTTTACAGCCCATGCCAGCAGCGCCAAGCCGCCCAGCAGTAGCAACGGAGCTGACCAGCTCTCGAGAACCTTGATGCCTTCAGTGCCCTTCAGAATGATGAAGACCTGTATAAACCAGAAAATTCCAAAGGCGATTGCCTTTGACGATTCAATCGCCGCCCAACCGGGCCATGCTGCAGTCAACAGCGCGTCGAGCGCGAGCCCGCCGATCCATGTCTGAATCCCGAACCATCCGCACGCGACGATCGCTCGCAGCATCGCAGCGACGTTCGCACCCCGGATTCCAAAACTCGCGCGGCAGAGAACAGGAAATGAAATGCCGTAACGCGTGCCCGCGTGGGCGTTGAGTATCATCGGAATGAGAACGATGACGTTGCCGAGCAGAATCGTGAACAGCGCCTGATACCAGTTCATCCCCTGCTGCATCAGGCCGGACGCGAGCGTATACGTGGTGATGACGACCGCCATGCCGATCCAGAGGGCCGCAATGTTATACGTCGACCACGTTCTTTTCGAGAGCGGCGTCGGCGCCAGATCCTTGTTCCACAGCGGACTGCCGGAGAGCTCCTGATCCAGCTGTTCGGAAGGTTGCATTTTGAAGTCGGTTAGAGGCCGGGTCAGGTTCCTACGACCATCTCTGAGCGAAGCTCGATCCCGGCGGGGTCATCATCCGCTGGTTGTGGCGTTGGCAGGACAAGAGTGAACGTCGACCCTTTTCCGACAGTACTCTCGACATGGAGGTCGCCTCCCATCGCGCGGGCGAGGTCACGGCTGATCGTCAACCCGAGACCTACGCCTTCCCGCGGCTGATTCAGGCTCCGGTCAAGCTGCACGAATGCATCGAAGATGCGGGTCAGCTTTTCGCCGGGGATGCCCACACCGGTGTCGGCAACGCGGACCAGCACGCGGTCACCCTCTGTATCGCAGGAAATCCTGATCGACCCGCCCGGATTTGTGTACTTCGCTGCGTTGACGAGGAGATTGATGAGGACCTGTTGCATCTTGTCCCGGTCAGCACGCACGAGCAGATCTTCGGAACATCCCACGTAATGGCATTCGAGATTCCTTGCTTCCATTTGCTGCTCGACCATTGCTCTCGCATCGCTCACGACGCCATCGACAGGGACATCGGTGATGTCAAACGCCAGGCGCTGAGCATCGAGCTGGCTGAAGACAAGAATTTCCTCGATGAGGCCGAGGAGGTATTTCTGGCTCCGCTTTACGCGGCCCAGGTCAGTTCGCTGTTCCGTTGTGAGCGGCCCCCTGAGCTCGAGCTCGAGAAGCTCGACATATCCCGCGATTGCATTTAGCGGGGTGCGAAGCTCATGGCTCATCGCTGCGAGGAAGTTCGACTTCGATGCATTTGCAGCCTCAGCTGCCTGCTGCGCGTCCGCGGCCGCGCCAGCGCTTTCGTGAAGCTTCTTGTTGGCAGCTTCGATCTCTTCGGCCATTCTGTTGAAGCTCTCACCCAGCCTTGCGATCTCGTAATCGCCGCGAGGGTTGACGCGGTGTGAATAATCTCCGCTCGCAATTCCTTCAGCTGCGGCTGTCAGCCCGGCGAGTGGCGAAGTGATCCTCCGGCTGATGAGCCACAATGCCAAAGCACCGACGAGCAGAAGCACCGCACTCATCGAGATGAAACGCCGGAGCATGTCGCGTGGACCAGCGGCAAGCGCGGCGACCGGAAGCTCGAGCACGACAACCCAGGGTGTTCCAGCCACGGCCATTTCGTTGAGAACGACCCGCCCACTCTCGCCGACAGCCTTATGAAGCACAGTTTGCAGGCCAGCGTTTGCGCCGCCCTGCGCCTCGGTTGGAGGTTCCACGGGCTTGCCATGCAGCGTCGTCCAGAGCGAGCCATCGGCATTGCGGAAAAGCACCCGGCTCTGCTGTCCTGTGAGCCTTGCAATGTTTGCTTCGGTTTCCGCCTGCGTGTTCAGCCGACGCCGCTGCGCGATTGTACCTGCCCGAATGCCGTCGATCATTACGGTCCTGGTGTACCAGTAATGAACGCGGTCGCCGATCGTATAGAACGCGCCGACGGACAGCGAATCTGGCCGCGTCACCACTCCCGCTGTCATCGGCCTCTGATCCTTCAGGTCCTGGTCTCCCGCGCTTGCAAGCACGACTCCGTCGGAGGATCGAAGTTCAGTACGGACGCCGGAATCGCCAGGGGTGTCGAGGCCGTCGAGCACTGTCGCCGCTCTCCGGATATCGTCGGGTGAAGGACGCGCCGAAAGTGCCCGCCGCAGGTTTTCGTTCCTGGCCGCATCCCGAAATGTCTCGGAGATCCTCGGCGCTGTTGTACCAGCGGCGGCAGCGAGGCTCGCAGTCACTTCCTGCAGTCGATTCAAGCTGACCACGATAGCTGCGCTGCGAATCTCGCGGTAAGCGAGCAGGACTCCACCGCCAAGAATTGCCAACAGAACCGCTGTCATGAGCAGCGGGAGTTTTCGTTCGAGAGACATCCCCTTCACACGGCGCGTTTCCGGGCTCATGCAAGGCCTGCCCTGGAGCGTGGCAGCCACTTTCCACGTCCTTCCTTTCCAGTCACGCGATAGTCATCGACGATTACTTCCCCGCGTGAGATGGTGGTACGCGAAAAACCCGCGAGATCCCACCCCTGAAACGGCGACCAGTCAGCATTCGTTTCCATCGTTTCGCAATCGATCTCGATTGTGCTGTCAGGATGAATGATCGCGAGGTCGGCATCTGCACCGACCTCAATGGCACCTTTCTGCGGATAGAGCCCCATGATCTTCGCTGGATTTGTGCTCAGCTTGAGACACATCTCTTCGAGTGTAAGTCGATTCTCGAGGACGCCGCGTGTGTACGTGAGCGGCAGCAGTGTCTCGAGGCCTGGCATCCCCATCGGAATTTTGGTCCAGTCGCCGTTCCACATCGCTTTCTGCTCGCGTGTAAACGTGCAGGTATCGGTCGAGATCACGGAAACCTCACCATCCTTCAGCCCCTGCCAGAGTCGCTTCGAGTCAGCAGGTGTTTTCAGCTGCGGGCAGCAGGCAAAAAGGTGTCCATCCTCACGGTCAAAAACAGAGTCGTCAAGAACCAGGTATTGCGCGCAGGTCTCTGCGAGAACCGGCACGCCTCGCTTCTGCGCAGCCTTGATGATCTCGGTTCCCTCGGCCGTCGACATATGCACGATGTAAAGTTGACCTCCAGTAGCTTCGCTCCACGTCACCGCCCGCTGAATCGCCTCTGATTCGATGAAGTTGGGTCGCGTCATGCGATGAAGCCGGGCGCCGTACTTCTTCATCAACTCAGGCGTATGATGCCGCTCGATCAGTTCATCGAGGACTCGCGACGACTCCGCGTGAACGAGAAGCATCGTGCCGAATTCCTTCATCTTCTCGAGAGTGCCGAAGAGTGCGCGGTCATCTGACTGCCAGCCCTCGGACTCGTAGATCATGAATTCCTTGAACGTGGTGAAGCCACGCTCGACCATTCCCTCGATCTGGTCGCGGTGCTCATTCCAGCGCGTAATGCAGATGTGGAACGTGTAGTCGATCAGCGCCTTGCCTTCTGCGCGCGCCATCCATTTGTCAGCGGCATCGCTGAGAGAGTCGCCTGCATAAGGGATTGCAAAATCGATGAGCGTGGTGACGCCTCCGCGCGCACCCGCGCGCGTCCCCGTGCGATAGTCGTCCGCCGACACAGCTCCCATGAAGGGAAGCTCGAGATGAACATGCACGTCGAGCACACCTGGAATGACGTGATGCCCCGTCGCGTCAATGATTCGAGTGCCTGGCGACGCTTCGAGGTCGTCCCCGATAACGGCGATCTTCTCGCCTGCAATGCCAATGTCTGTCAGTCGTGTCCCAGCCGGGGTTACGACGTTACCCCCCCTTACTATCGTGTCGAGTTTCAATGCGACTCCGGTTCGCTGGCTGTTTGATCAGGGCGGCTCAGGCTGCTTCAGCCGCCGAGAGAGCACGCTGGATTACGTGGAGGGCAAAGTCCGCGTCTTCCGCGGTGATACACATTGGCGGCTTGATGCGGAGAACGTTTCCGTCGATGCCCCCTTTACCGACAAGCACACCCAGCTCGCGAGCCACCTCGAGCACATGCAGGGTCTCAGTTTTTGCAGGCTCTTTCGTTCCGCGATCACGTACCAGCTCGATTGCCAGCATCAATCCCATTCCGCGCACGTCTCCCACCAGTCGATGCTCCTGCATGAGCTTCTGAAGGCCGGCCTTGAGCCTTCCACCAACGACTCGCGAGTTCTCCTGCAGGCCGTCCTCGTCGATTACGTCGAGAACAGCATTGCCTGCCGCCATACAGACAGGATTTCCGCCGAAGGTATTGAAATGAATCCGCTCAGTCAGTGCCTTGGCAATTTCAGCAGTCGTCGTAACCGCAGCGAGTGGTACGCCGTTGCCGATTCCTTTCGCCATCACGACGAAGTCGGGCACGACATCGAAGTTCTGGAAGCCCCAGTAGTGGTCGCCTGTCCGGCCGAACCCTGTCTGCACCTCATCGGCGATACAGAGGCCGCCCGCTTCCCGCACGATCGCGTAAGCCTCACGCAGGTAGTTGCGCGCTCCGTACGTCGCCCCACCCACACCTTGAATCGGCTCAGCGATGAACGCGGCGACTTTGCCTGGCGTCGAAAAACGTATGAGATCCCTTATATCTGCCGCACTCTTGGTAGCAATCTCCTCCGGACTTCCGCTGAAGGCACTGCGATAGGGATCCGGATTTACAGCGTGGTGAATTCCGCCGCTCATGTTCACCGGATACTTCCATGTGCTATGCGATGTGAGCGTGTTCGAGAACGGAGACGCACCGTGATATGAATTGCGAAGCGCTATGACGTCGGAGTTACCCGTATAGAGACGCGCCATCTGAATTGCGAGGTCATTTGCTTCGCTGCCCGAGTTCACGAAGTAGGTGACGTTCAGCCCTTCGGGCATCTTCGAAGCCAGCTTCTGCGCAAGCTGCGGCATACCCGGGTGCAGGTAAATCGTCGTCGCATGCTGAAGCGTTCCAACCTGGTCCTGAATCGCCTTCGTCACTTTCGGATGACAGTGACCACATGAAACGGTGACGATACCGGCGAGCATGTCGAGGTATCGCTTTCCCATCTCGTCAAAGAGCCACTGCATGTGGCCCTCGACAATCATTATCGGTTCCTTGTAGATCGTAAAGATTGCAGGGTTCGCGTACTGCCTGCGCGTTGCCAGAACTTCAGCACGCGAGGGCCCGGTGTATGGCTGCGGGACGTGGCCGCATGACGGCATTTGAACCCCGCCGCGCTTCTGCGACGCCGGTGCGGCCGGAACGGCTGTCACGGCCATCTAGCTGCCCGCCTGCGCAGCTTCGATTTCTGCCGGCGCGGCGTATCCCTCAACTGGCTCGTACCCGCCGGCATAGTCGGATTTCTCCGGCCGACGAATTGCCGACTGAAGAACGACGCGATCGCGACGCGATCCGCGGAAATCCTCGACGGAATTGAAGCCGTGTTTCTCGAGGAACTCCCGATACTGCTCGTTCAATCGCTTGATGACGTTCGGGCCGATCGCCTGATCGAGCATCGCCGCAGTACAGACCTGGACAGTTCCGCACCCGAGCGCGAAGTAGCTTGCGGCTTGAGACATGTCGGAGATGCCGCCAATCCCGGAGAAGCTTCTGTCAGGAAACGCCTGCGTCAGCTGTGCCATCTTCGCGAGAGCCATCGGCAGAATTGCAGGACCACCGAGACCGCCGCTGGACACGAAGCCATCGACGTTTATCTCGAACTCGAGCGTCTCGGCGTCAATCAGTGGTAGTGAAGGGAATGTGTTCGATGAAACAATAGCATCGGCCCCTCCGACGAAGCAGGCACCCGCTTCCTCGACGATGTTCGCTGTCGCTGGCGTGAGTTTGCACCAGACAGGGATCGTCGAAACTTCCTTGACGGCTTCCGTGACCGTCGAGCAGAGGACTTTGTCCTTTCCGATGTTCGAGCCCATGTCCTTTCTGTCCATGTGCGGGCAGGAGAAGTTGAGCTCGAGTCCGTCGGCGCCCGCTTCCTGACATGCCTTCGCAAGCGTCTGCCAATGCCCGAGCTCCTTGTCGTTGCCCGACCCGGCCATGATCGATGCGATGAGAACCTTTCCCGGGTGCGCATCCTTTATCCGACGGATGCGAGGCTCCCACCAGTCGATCGCCTTGTCCGAGATGAGCTCCCAGTTCCACGAGGAGTGCAGCGCGGCGTTCTCCCGCTTTTTCATGGAGACCTGCGCGCCCTCGGTCGACGTCCGCATGAATTTCGCCTTCGCGCCGTAGACGTTTACGACGGGGTGCAGTCCGATCGTCTTGGTCACGACTCCGCCCCATCCCGCATCGAACGCGCGCATGATGTTGCTCTCGGATTCCGTCGGCGGGGCTGACGAGAGCATGAAGGGGTTCTCGAAGTGAATCCCCGTGAAGTTTACCGAGCAGTCAACAGACATTTTCTACCGCCTTGCTGATGGTAAGTACGCAGTACGCAGTTAGTCCGCAGTCCGCAATCCTCAATACGTCCGCAGTCCGCACTGTCTAAGACATCCAGTTTACGCCGTGCTCGCTATTCCACTTCGTTGTCATCTTCTTCGAGCGCGTCCAGAATTCTATGGAGCCCTTGCCGGTAATGTCCCCAACGCCGAAGCGCGACTCGTTCCAACCCCCGAACGAGAAAGGTTCACGAGGGACAGGGACGCCAACATTGACACCGATCATCCCCGCGCTTGCATGCTCCATCACGTAGCGAGCCGTAGCCCCGCTCTCCGTAAACACTGACGCCGCGTTGCCGTAAGGGGACGCGTTCTCGATAGCAAGAGCGCTGTCGAGTGTCGGGGTGCGGATAATCACCAGCACAGGCCCGAATACTTCCTCCTGTGCAATACGCATGTCGGGCGTGACGTTGTCGATGATCGTGGGCCCAACCCAGTAGCCATGCTCCTTTCCTTTGACTGAGGGGTTCCGCCCGTCAACGAGTACCTTCGCGCCCTTTGACTCCGCCTCGGCGATATAACCTTCGATCCTTGCTCGAGCCTCGGCCGATATTACGGGTCCGAGATTCTCACCCGGCACGACTGTGCTGGCATGTTCCACCATACGTCTGATCACGTGATCTGTGCTCGACACAGCGACCATCACCGATGCGGCCATGCATCGCTGGCCCGCACATCCTGACATCGATGCGACGATGTTCGACGATGCCATCTCGGTGTCGGCATCGGGCATGACGATCAGATGATTCTTGGCGCCCCCCAGGGCGAGCACCCGCTTGAGGTTGGCAGTGCCGCGACGATAAACCAGTTTCGCAATCGTGGTCGAGCCGACAAACGAGATAGCCTCAATACCGGAGTGGTCGCAGATAGCTTCGACCACGTCCTTACCGCCGTGCACGATCTGAAGCACTCCGTCAGGCAGCCCCGCCTCCTTTAGCAACTCGGCAATCTTGCCCGCACTGAGCGGCACGAGCTCAGATGGTTTCAGGATCAGGCAATTACCAAGCGCTATCGCGTTTGGAATCGTCCAGTTCGGAACCATGTTGGGGAAGTTGAACGGTGTAATCGACGCTACTACACCGAGAGGAAACCGCTCGATTCGGCATTCGACCCCGCGACTCACCTCGAGTACTTCACCCGACGCGATTTGTGGCAGAGAGCAGGCGAACTCCGTCAGCTCCATCGCCTTGAGGACTTCCGCCCTGGCCTCGGAGTGGACCTTTCCATTCTCTTCAGTGACGAGTGCGGCAAGCTCATCGATGTCGCGTTCGAGCAGGGACCGGTACCTGAAGAAGACCTGAACCCTCTCTTTGATGGGAAGGGCTGACCATGCCGGGAAGGCCTTTTGGGCGACGGCAACTGCGCGGTCGACATCCTCACGCGATGACAACGGGACCTTCGATATGAGGGAGCCGTCCGCGGGGTTGAACACGTCGAGGTGCTCATGGTCGCCGTCGACGAAATCTCCCGCCAGGTAATTGCGGACTTCCGGGTATTTCATGTCAGCCTGATGACAGGGTGAGCCTCACTCCAAACTGGCACCGTGATCCCCTGCGGGCAAGAGAAAATCGACTCGACTCTATGGTATGTGCCCCGGCCATTCAAGCCCGTTAACTTTCGCTGAACGACCTCCTGATTCCTACCGCTCGCAAATGGCTGACAACCTTCTCGTTCGTATCGACGCCGCACTAAGCAGCGTCCGCAATAATCGCCTCGGCCTCAACATTCTCGAGGCCGGCATGGTGCGGGACATAGCTACCTCGACGGATGGCAAAGTCAGGTTCAGCGTTCTTCTTTCAGCCGCCGACGACGCGACGATAGTGAGGGACGCCAGGGTTGCGGTGGAACAACTGGACGGGGTGACGGGAGTGCGCGTTGACGTAAAGGACGCTGCCCAGCCTCATGGACCGGCGGCGGTTCGCGTTGCTGAGACGAATGAAGCGGTTCCGAAACCCGCTGCGTCCAAACCCCGCGCGCTGCCGGTGATGGGACAGGAAACGCAGTCACAGCGCGCAGCAGTCCCGGCGCCGACGCCCGTCACGTATCCGAATCTTGGAACTGTCATAGCAGTTTCCAGCGGCAAGGGTGGCGTCGGCAAGTCAACGGTTGCGACTAATCTGGCCGTTGCATTGGCCGCGCAGGGGCATCGTGTGGGGCTCATGGATGCCGATGTCTACGGCCCCAACATTCCGCGCATGATGGGGGTGAAGAAACCGCTCGAAGTCAGTGCCGATGCGAAGATCGTCCCGCTCGACGCGCATGGAGTCAAACTCGTGAGCATCGGTTTTCTCATCGAGCGCGATCAGCCAGCGATATGGCGCGGCCCGATCATCATGAAGGTGATCACTCAGTTTCTTCGCGATGTAAACTGGGGCCAGCTCGACTTTCTCATTGTCGACATGCCTCCCGGAACCGGCGACGCCCAGCTGTCGCTCGTTCAAGCGACAAAAATCTCCGGCGCGATCATCGTGACTACGCCCCAGGATGTTGCTGCTGGCGACGCGCTTCGCGGTGCTAAAATGTTCGAGCGCGTAGACGTTCCTGTGCTTGGGGTCATCGAGAACATGAGCTGGTTTGAATGCCAGCATTGCGGGAAGCCAATGAGGATATTCGGCTCCGGCGGAGGGTCGCGCCTCGCGACTGAACTCGGTGTGCCGCTCCTTGGAGAGATACCGATGTACCCACAGATTCTCGCCGGCGGAGACGCTGGAGTGCCTATCGTGGTGGGAGAGCCCGAGTCGCCGGCAGCGAAGGCGCTCATCTTGACTGCGGAACGCATCGCCGCCGGCTTTCGCTAGAAGCGCGCTCGTTCGGCGATCGCGGCATCGCGGATCGCATCTGACGGAAGCCGCAACGCCGGCTCATCCGCACGGCCTGTTCCCAGCCTGAGCTCGGAGTTCAGCTCACCACCGGTGATGAAGGCGGCCATGGTCCAGTACATCCACGCGAGCAGGACGATGACACCACCGATGGTCCCGTACGTCTTGTTGTACGATGAGAAGTTGGAGATGTACATGCGGAAGAGCAGGGTAACAACGATCCAGAGTGCAACGGTGAACAGCGATCCGACGAGCACGTGACTTTTTTTCTGCTTGACGTATGGAAGGAAGTAGAAAAGGAGCCAGAGTATCCCGGTGAGAAGCAGTAGTGCGAGCGGGTACTGGATTACTCCCCATACTCGCGCGGTGTCCCCATCCATACGTGTGAACCGCGCAAGGAGGTCCACGAGAGTGTGCCCCGCCACCATCACGAGGGACGAAAACAGGATCACGATCGCGGCGATTACCGCAAAGCCCATCGAGATGAGGCGCTTCTTCCAGAAAGGGCGCGGATCAGTGGTGTCGTGTGCCTGATTCAGCGCCGCCGCAAGAGTATCGAGCACCGCTGACGCGGAATAGATCGCGAGGATAATTCCAATCGAAATGAGGCCCGGCGCGTTTTCCCCGAGCACCACATCGGTGACTACGCCCGAGAGAAGGGTGTATGCTTCCGCGGGTAAGGTCACCTGAAGCCTCATGAGGATTTTCCCCACGAGCTGCTGCTCGTTTCCTATCAGCCCGAAGAGTGGCGCCAGGAACAGCAGCATCGGGAATAGTGAAAAGAAAAAGCTGTACGCGGCCTGAGCTGAGAGACCGAGGACGTTGTCCTGCCAGACCTCCCGTAGAGTTCTCTTGATGAGAACTGCCGGATCGTAACCCTTGATGAGCATTGCCAATCATGATTGGCAACTTTGGTTCCCTGGCAGGGCGCCTCGCTGGATGAAATCGCATCGGGCCGCGCGTATGCTCAATATGCGAGGATTGACCTGTTCATCACGGAGCCCCGGGCGGTTGGCACGGAATTCACGGAAGGGGCACGGAACTCACGGATTATGCCTTCCGAGACCAACGGCTTCCGACGGGCGGATAGATGCGTTGTGTGGTTTTGTTCAAGAACGTAACGGCGCTGACGTATTTCCCGCCGTTTCTCCGGGTCCCCCGTGGCTCCGTGTCGAACAGACAGGGCCGGAACTAAACGACTCGCTTTAGCCAGTGGAAAGATCTAGGGAACAATCTCCGGGGTCGCACTCTTGAACTCACCGCGCCAGTAGGAGAGGAGCACCGCACCAAACCCGGTAGTGACCGCGATGAATGTCACAGCGGCGGCGAATGAATGCAGCATTGCCCCAATGAGCGGAATTCCACTCATGACAGCAACCACGATCCACATCCCGAGATAAATCGCCGTGCCGGTGAAGAACGCGCGCAACATTGCGCCATGAGCAGTGTCGTCCCGTGACTTTCCACCGATGAGCGCCGAACCTGTCATGATCGCGACAGCGATGAAGCCGAACATCGCGATGCCGGCAACGGCCACCATGAATGCCACGAGACCCAATGGAATCAGGAGAATCCCGATGAACGTCGCAGCGAGAAGAACAATGACAGCCACTGCGCCCGGAAGAATCGCGAGCTGGCCAACTATGCCCGTCCCGAGAGACTTGCCGATGCCACCCTGCATCGTGGCGACTACGATGTGAATCTTGTCAGCGCCAAACGCCAGGAGAGCAAAGCCGACGAGCGCGACGATCAGTAGCCAGCTGACGGCCATTCCCACCGAGCGACGCGTGCTGTGAACTCTCATGCCGGGGACTGCGGCCCTGAGAAGGCTCACGGCATCGAAGCTGGCGTTTACCGCCGCAATCGATGCTGTAGCCGCTTGGGGTGACAGGGACGCCTGAGCCTTTACCCGCTTGCCAGGAACCAGGACAGCGGTGACTACAAGCAGGAAAAGAAAGGCGATGCGACGCATGATCAGGCTGCCTTCCGGCTCGCCGATGCGGCCGCGCGAAGAAGGGCGGTTGCCGCGACCAATCCGGCCGCGAAGGAACCACCAACGGCTACACCTGAACCTGTTCCGGCAGAGGCGGTAAGGCCAGTGGCATTTGAGGCCGCGGTTGCGGATACGTCAGTGGCGAGAGCGGTAAGGAAACTCACCGTACTCGGCCCAAACACTCTGGAGACGAGTAGCAGGATATCGACGTTGAAAAAGACGACCATGGCGACAGCCGCCATCGTAACGCTCATCGACGCGACAAGTGCTGTTGCGGCGATTCGCGCAGGAATGGACCGGCGGAGATCCGGACGGTCGACCGACATTGGCGAGCGGCGCTCGACAGGCGCTGAGTACGCCGGGACAACTGCCTCTCTCCGCCGGGTCACTGGCGCCGCCTGCGCAATCACTGGGACCTGCGCTGCAGGAATGCGCACGCGCGACATCACCTTGTCCGCAAAATGCGGAGAAGGCGCGAACTGCGGCAGCTTTTTCATTGCTGCCGCGATCGGCGCGAACTCTTCGTCTGAGTAGTTATCTGTCAAAAGTGCCTCACGAATGGATTACGGCAGGTGCCACGCCGGGGTTTCAACAAAATTCAATCTCATTTCACTTCCTCGAGGGCGGCGCGAAGCTCGTGTCTGGCCCGGTGGATATAGGTCTTCACCGTCCCCAGGGGCAGCTTCACGATTTCCGCTATCTCCTCGTACGATTTGTCCTCGACGTGCCTAAGCATGATGCAGGCCCGATACTCGGGCCTCAGCTTGCCGATTGCACGCTCGATCGCAGACCCGAGCTCCCTTGATTCGAGCTCCTCGAGGGGTGATTCGTCTCCTGACACAACCGCAATAGATGTCGCTCTCGCGCTTTCGGACGTCACGGCGTCAGGTGCGCCTTCAATGCTTATTGTATCTACCCGGCGACGCCGTAAATGGTCGATCGTCAGGTTGTTTGCAATCTTGAACAGCCAGCTGGAGAATTTGAACTCGGGGCTGTAGCGGTCGAGGTTGTTGAGAACCTTTATGAAGGTCTCCTGCGACAGGTCCTCGGCTGTCTCGCGGTCACGAACCATTCGGAAGATCAGCGAGAAAACCGGCCTCTCATAACGCGATAGCAGCTCGCGATACGCGGCTTCAGATCCCTTTCGCGCCTCTATGACGACCGCGGGATCCGATAAACCTGCGAGATGAGTCGATGCAGCTCCTTGCATTTGCGAATCCCAATCTAGCTTGCCAGTGTTACTCGCGCCCGTCAGGTTTCGCGCAATGTCCAGGTCAGATGAAGAAGGGGTGGTCGTCAATGCAGCCGCCGGTGGGTCGGGCAAGGCCGAGTTCGTGCGCGATGCGTTTTCCAGAATCGCGCCGCGATATGACCTGCTCAATCACCTGCTGAGCCTCAACATAGACAAGGCATGGCGCCGGAAGGCGATTGCCGAACTTCGAATCGGGGAAAATCCGCACGGCCGTTACGTGGATCTTTGCGCGGGGACTCTCGATGTCAGCGCAGGGATAGCTCGATTTGATGGGTTTGCCGGCAGTGTCATGAGTGTCGACTTCGCTGAGCCGATGCTGCGGGCCGGGAAGGCCAAAGCGACAGGGTATCCGATCTATGCCGTAGCGGGCGATGTGCTGAAGATTCCTGCGGCAAGCAGCTCGATGGCAGGAGCAATCGTTGCGTTCGGAATCAGGAACGTGTCAGACATCGATGCAGCACTTCTCGAGATCCATCGGGTCCTGTCACCTGGTGGGAGGTTTGTGATTCTCGAGTTCTCCATTCCGCGATCGCCGATCGTGAACACAGGTTATCAGCTCTACTTCCGGCACGTGCTGCCCGCGATTGGCGGACTCATCAGCGGACATGGAGCCGCGTACCGTTACCTGCCGCGCTCGGTCGAGAACTTCCCGGTGACCGAAGAGCTGGCGCGCCGTATGCGGGCCGCCGGATTCGACGACGTGCGGTTTCGATCGTTGTCGCTCGGGATTGCGGCAATTCACGTCGGAAAGAAGGGTCAGCAGACCTGACGCGTCCGTCCCATTTCTTTCGGGAAACGCCGGAACCACGAGGACAGTAACAGCAGCTCATCTATTTCATGAGTTGGCACGCTAAGGGACGGCTTCGTCTCACCGCTGCCGAAGATGTCGCTCACCAGACTTTTCATTTTGCCACGCTGCGAGGTCGACCGCGGCTTATCGAGCTCGGCCCGGACCACGCCGCGTTTGACGAGGTACACCTTGTCGGCTCCCTCATGCCCGGGAACCGTGTAGACGAATGAAAGTTTCTCCACCGCGAATCGGAGCCGACCGAACTGCTCGCGCAGAATCTCGAGCCTGTTGAGCTTGTCCCGGTAGGCAGCGGCACGCTCGAATTGCAGGTCACCACTGGCCTGTGCCATTTTCGTTTTCAACATCTCCATCGGACCGTCGTCCGCGCCGTCGAGAAATGCGCGAGCCATCGCCACGCGCTCGGCGTATTCGGACACTGAGCACCCGCCAACACAGGGTCCGAGGCACTTTGAGATCTCGTACCTGATACAGCCGGGCGTGCGAGGCGTCAAACGGAACAACTCGCCCTGATCGCTGAAGTACATCTTCATGTCGGACTTGCAGTCGCGCAGCATCAGCGCGTCGCTGAGCTCGCGCAGCGCCTCCTCGATTCGCTGCGCGCCGACAAACGGGCCGTAGTATACAGAGGCGTCATCAGCAGATGGGCCGCGCACAACGGCGAGCTTCGGCGCGGCGCCGCGAGTGAGCTTGATGAAAGCGTAGTGAAGCCCATCGCGTTTCATCTGAACGTTCAGCCGCGGACGGAAAGTCTTGATGAGGCGAAGCTCACGCAGCAGCGCGGCGAACTCGCTGGGCGTGTACTCCCAGTCAATCGACTCAGCCGCCCGAAGAATTCGCGCGCCCTTATCCGCCGGATACGAGCACCGGAAATAGCTGAGCAGCCGCGTGCGCACGCGCTTCGACTTGCCGACGTATACGACTTCCCCGGTCGGCGACAACATTCTATAGATACCCGGCCTGTCGGCGGCGCCATCGCGCACGAGGGAGCGCATGATCGCAAGCTGAGCGTCACTCGTAGGCTGCGTCCTGTCAGAGACCCGGCGGATACGCGTCATCGCTGACACCTCGCGCAGAACACCGTCGCACGTCCATCGATCGCGTGAGTGCCGATCAGCCTCGCATTGCACCGTAAGCAAGGCTCACCATCCCGCCCATAACACTGAAGCAGCGCTGCGAACGTGCCTCTCTCGCCCCGCGCGTCACGATAGTCCCGGAAGCTGGTCCCGCGCGCGGCAATCGATTCGGTAAGCACGGCGACTATCTCTCCATGCAGGCGAAGGGACTCTTCCGTACCGATCGAGTTGGCCGAGCGGGACGGGTCCAGCCTGGCCCGCCACAACGCTTCGTTAGCGTAGATGTTTCCGATTCCCGCGATCCTGCGCTGATCCATCAGTACCTTTTTCACCGGCTGGGACGACACCCGAAGAACGCCCGATAATTGTTCCGGTGTGAACTGCGGGTCAAGAGGTTCTTTTCCCAAACCGCCAGTGTACTCGGCAAATCGTGCTTCACCCATCAGCGTAACTGTGCCAAGGCGGCGCACATCGCAGTAATGAAGGGCACGGCCATCATCCAGGCTCAACCGGAGCGTCGAGTATGCAAGAAGAGCCGAATCCAGCTCTGCCGTCTCCACGATCAGGGCTCCGGTGAACCGCGGCTGAACGACCAGACGGTCGCCCGTTGAGAGATCGGTCACGACAAGTTTCGCGCGCCGCCAGCTTCGAAGAATGGTCCCGCCAGTCAGCCGCCTCACAAACGCCGCCTTCGATGCCTCCCGCAGCACATCGGGTCGCGTGACCTTGACGCTGGTGATCGTCAATCCGGCGATCGCAGCATCGAGATCCTGCGCTATCGTTTCGGTTTCAGGCAGCTCCGGCACTTCGCCCCAGGTCCCGCCATCCGATATCGCGCCTGAACTGTTTTCCCTCGAAGGCGACACGCTCCGCGAATTCCAGCGAACATTTCGATGCGGCTTCGAGCGTCTTGCCGGTACCGGTAATGGCCAGCACCCGGCCACCGTTTGTCAGCAGCTCACCGGTATCCTCGGTGCGAAGCGTCGCAGCGTGAAAGAGGTATATGCCTTTTGGTGGTGCCGGCAGCCTGATCCCATCGCCCTTTCGCGGGGTGTCCGGATATCCGTGCGCAGCGAGTACCGTTGTGGCCGCGCATTCACCAGACCATTGAAGCGACGTCGACACGTTGAGCTTCTCTCCGCGGCCGATGGCGTAGATCGGATCCAGCAGCGAGCTCGTAAGGAGTGGAAGCAGGGTCTCAGTTTCGGGATCGCCGAACCTGCAGTTGAACTCTACAACGCGTGGCCCTGACTCAGTGATCATCAGACCGACGTACAGCAGACCGCTGAACGGCCTTCCTTCTTTTCTCAGTGCAGCGAGGGTGGGTAGAATGATCCGATCCATTGCCGCGCTCATCGCGGAGTCTGTCGCGATGGAGACCGGGGCATATGCACCCATCCCTCCAGTATTGGGTCCGATGTCGCCATCGAGAAGTCGCTTGTGATCCTGCGCCGCGATCATCGGGAGGGCATTCGTGCCGTCTGTGAGGACAAAAAGGGAAAGCTCCTCACCCTCCATGAACTCCTCGATGAGAATCTCTGCTCCGGCATCTCCGAACACCCTGTCCTCGAGCATCATGTAGATGGCGCGCTCGGCTTCTTCACGGCTTCTTGCGATCACGACTCCTTTGCCCGCAGCGAGCCCCGAAGCCTTGATGACCACCGGAGCTCCCATACCGTCGACTGCGCGAAGAGCAGAAAGCGGCTCGCTGTGGTGGGATGCCGTCGCGGTGGGAATCCCTGCGCCAAGGAGAAGAGTCTTGGCGAATCGCTTCGACGTTTCGATCTCCGCCGCGGCACGCGTGGGCCCAAAAATCGCGCGGCCTTTCTCCCTGAACGCGTCAACTATTCCGAGGGCGAGCGGGGCCTCGGGACCGACAATCGTCAGCTCGACGTCCGCTCTCTCCGCATAGCCGAGCAGGCCGCGCACATCTTCCGCCTTCACCGGAATGCACTCTGCTACATCGGTCATCCCCGCGTTTCCGCTCGCGCAGATTATCTCGACCGATGGATCGTCGCACTTCAGCTTCCACGCAATTGCGTGCTCGCGCCCTCCGTTGCCAACCAGAAGGATTTTCATTGGGCCGCGCGTCCGATTACGCGAATGCCTGCTCCACGTCCCCGAGCAGGTCATCGAGATCCTCCACTCCACACGAGAGCCTGACGAGCCCTTCGGTGATCCCCAGCGCCGCGCGTCGCTCTATCGGCACCGATGCGTGGGTCATCGACGCAGGGTGACTGATCAGACTCTCGACGCCGCCGAGCGACTCTGCCAGAGAGAACACGCGGAACTTCTTCAGAACGTCGTTGGCGCGCTCCTTGGTTCCGAGCTCAACCGAAATCATCCCGCCAAATCCCTTCATCTGTTGCTTTGCGAGATCGTGCTGCGGATGCGAATCGAGCCCCGGGTAAATCACACTCTCAGCACCCATTTTCTCGGCAAGATATGCGGCGATGGCGCGACCGTTTCGATCGTGAGCCGGCATTCTCAGGTGCAGAGTCTTCGTCCCGCGAAGAGCAAGCCACGAATCGAACGGGCCCGGAACGGCACCTGCCGCGTTCTGGATGAACTGGAGTTTTTCAGCTATTTCGTCGCTGCTCGTAACCGCGATACCGCCGATCATGTCGCTGTGACCGTTCAGATATTTCGTGGTCGAGTGGTAGACGACATCAGCGCCGAACGCGAGCGGCTGCTGGAAGAACGGCGTCGCGAATGTGTTGTCTACGATGAAAACCGCATTTGCTTTCTTTGCGATCTGCCCCACGGCGGCCAAGTCAGTGAGCCGGATCAGCGGATTGGTCGGCGTCTCGATGAGTATCATCTTCGTATTCGACTTGCACGCATCGGCAACGCGCTGTGAATCACGCGAATCCACGAAGGTGAACTCGAGCCCGTAGTGCTGGAGAATCTTGTCGAAGAGCCTGAACGTTCCGCCGTATACGTTCTCGCCGCAAACGATGTGATCGCCGGATCTGAACATCTTCATGAGCGAGTCGAGACACCCCATGCCGCTGGAGAACGCAAAGCCGTGCGTTGCCCCCTCGAGTGAGGCAACATTACGCTCTAGTGCCTCGCGGGTCGGATTTTTTCCGCGCGCGTATTCATACCCCTTGTTGTCGCCGAGTCCCTGCTGGACGTAGGTGGAGGTTGTGTAGATGGGCGTCATGATAGCGCCCGAGAGGAGATCGGGACGCTGGCCCGCGTGAATCGCGCGCGTGCCGAAGCCGGCGTCTGCGTCTTCCTGGAGTATTCGTGTCATTCGGGGAGTCTGGGTTCGAGGCTCGTCAAAGATAAGCCGCGGCGAGGGAGGTGGCAGCGGCATCGATGATTGCTAGGTTCAAGTCGAAGTTGTTGACGCAACCGCGAAAGGAGAGCTGAATGGCATACGAAGGGCTGATGGTCAGCGTGTCGGGCGTGCGTGGGCGGGTTGGCGAGGCGCTCACACCGGAAATCATCGCGAAGTTTGCCGCCGGGTTCGGTGCATGGGCGAAGCAGCGCGCGGGCGGTCACGCGAAGATCGTCGTCGGCAGGGACAGCAGGGTTTCGGGGCCCATGTTTCAACCGGTGGTCCACTCAGCCCTTCAATCTGTTGGTTGCGACGTAATCGATATCGGAATGGCGCCGACGCCCACCGTTCAGCTCGCAGTCGAGCATCATCACGCGGCAGGTGGTCTCGCGATCACTGCCAGCCACAATCCCATCGAATGGAACGCGCTCAAGTTCATTGGGCCGTCGGGGCTTTTCCTCGACGGGGCTGAAGCTCTGGAAATGCGTGCTGTCGTGGAGGGCGTGATCCCGCGCGCCACATGGGACAAGATTGGCGCGGTTTCGAAGGACGTCGCGGCCAACGCCCGACACATCGATCTCGTACTTGGACTTCTGCTCATCGATCCCGAGAAAATTCGCGCGAGAAAGTTTCACGTTGCACTCGACTGCGTTCGTGGTGCTGGCGGAGCATTCATGCCGGAGCTTCTGGAACGACTCGGCTGCAAGGTCACCGCGATCAATCTCGAAACCGACGGGAGATTTCCCCGATCACCGGAGCCGATTGCCGAGAACCTTGGCGACCTCGAGCGCCTCGTCAGGGACTCAGGGGCAGAGATCGGATTTGCCGTCGATCCTGATGTGGACAGGCTTGCCCTCGTATCTAATGAAGGCAAGGCGATCGGCGAGGACTACACGCTCGCGCTGGCGGCGAAGGTCGTCCTTCGGCGCCGCGAAGGCAACATCGTCACGAATCTCTCGACGAGCCGCATTATTGACGACATTGCCGCCGAGCAGGGCCGTACCGTCGTCAGGGCGCCAGTCGGAGAAGTAAACGTTGCAACGCGTATGCGATCTGAGGGGGCCCCGATCGGTGGCGAAGGGAACGGCGGGGTCATTCTGACGGAGATGCACCTCGGCCGCGACGCACCGCTCGGCGCTGCGCTCATACTGCAGCTGCTAGCAGATGAGGGAAAGCCGCTCTCCGAGATAATCGCGGCCTATCCCAGATATCATATCGTCAAGGACAAGCTCGATCGGCCGGCTGCACCGCTGGATGATGTTTATGCATCTCTGCGCGAAGCCTTTCCCGACGCGGAAGTCGACACGCAGGATGGCCTCAGGCTAACATGGCCGGACCGATGGGTCCACGTGCGGCCATCGGGGACAGAGCCGATCGTAAGGGTGATAGCCGAGGCGCCAACCAAAGCCGACGCCGAATCTCTTATTGCCCGGTGCCGCGTGCCGCTGGATGCGCTGGCTTTGGCATGATCATTTCTCTAAGTCCGCAGTCCGCAATGACCGGACTATCGTCACCCGGGCGCACCCCGCTTAGTTTTTCAGATAGTACTGCTTCCCAATAAAACAGAGCTTCAAACATGTGCGGAATCGTCGGCTATATCGGAGACCGCGGCGCAAGCCCGCTCCTCCTGGACGGACTGAAAAGACTCGAGTACCGGGGCTACGACTCGGCCGGCGTCGCGATCATGAACGGCCACGGGGTTGAGACCCGAAAAGCGGCCGGGAAGATATCGCGGCTCGAGGCAGCGCTCGCGTCAGCGCCGATTGGTGGCAATATCGGAATTGCTCACACGCGTTGGGCAACGCACGGTGCCCCTACCGAGTGCAACGCGCATCCGCACATCGACTGCAAGGGGCACATCGCGGTCGTTCACAATGGGATCATCGAGAACTCGACAACGTTGAAAGCGCAGCTCGTCGAGAGGGGCCACAAGTTCGTTTCCGAGACCGACACCGAGGTTCTCGCTCACCTGATCGAGGAAGCGTTCGATGGAGTTCTCGAGGACGCTGTCATCGAGGCACTGTGGCAGGTCGAAGGTACCTACGGGATCGCGGTTGTCTCCAGTGAAGACAGCGACAAGATCGTCGCTGCCCGCAAAGGCAGCCCGCTCCTGGTTGGTCTGGGCGATGGGGAGTATTACATCGCGAGTGATGCGTCGGCGATACTCTCGCATACGCGTGAGGTGGTTTACCTCGATGACGGGGATCTCGCTGTACTGACTCGCGATGGATATCGGGTGATCGACCTGCGGGCGGAGGAGCTCGATCGGAAAGTCCACAAGATCGAATGGGATCTGCAGCAGATCGAGCGAGGCGGGTACGCGCACTTCATGCTCAAGGAAATCTTCGAGCAGCCGCAGACAATCGAGAACTGCATGAGGGGCCGGCTTCTCGATGACGAAGGCACCGCAAAACTCGGCGGGCTCAACATGACCGACGAGGAGTTGCTCAAGTTCGACAATGTGGTGATCACAGCCTGTGGCACGAGTTGGCATTCGGCTTTGATCGGTGAGCACATGATGGAGGAGCTGACACGTATTCCCGTCGAAGTGGAGTACGCATCTGAATTCCGCTACAGGAATCCGATTGTCAACGATCGCACGCTTTGTATTGTCATCTCGCAGTCCGGTGAAACGGCCGATACTCTCGCCGCGATGCGAGAGGCGCGGAACCGCGGGGCAAGGACATACGGTGTGGTCAACGTCGTAGGCTCGACGATTGCCCGCGAATCCAACGGCGGTATCTACGTTCACGCCGGCCCCGAAATTGGCGTCGCGAGCACGAAGGCATTTACGAGTCAGGTCGTTGCTCTTGCATTACTGACCCTGAAGATCGGCCGATTGAAGGATGTGTCGGTCGTGCGCGGAAAGGAGATCATCGACGCGCTGCGCGCGCTGCCTGCGCAGGTTCAGCAGATTCTCGACAGGGCCCATGAGATCGAGGCGTTTGCGGAGGAATTCAAGCGCGCCCAGAACTTTCTCTACCTTGGCCGGGGATATAACTTCCCAACGGCGCTCGAAGGTGCACTGAAGCTGAAGGAAATCAGCTACATCCACGCAGAAGGGTATCCTGCGGCTGAGATGAAGCATGGGCCTATCGCGCTCATCGACGAGATGATGCCAGTGGTATTCATCGCGCCGCATGATGCTGTGTTCGACAAGATCGTTTCTAACGTGCAGGAAGTGAAAGCTCGGAAGGGAACTGTGATAGCACTTACCAGCCGTGACGAGCCGGCGCTCGCCGGCAAAGTGGACTACGAGTTCCGTATCCCGGAAACCATCGACATGCTGGCGCCGGTGCTCGCGTGCATTCCGCTTCAGCTACTGGCTTACTATATCGCGGTAAAGCGGGGCTCGAACGTAGACCAGCCGCGCAATCTCGCGAAGTCGGTCACGGTCGAGTAGAAGCTGCGCGTTCTCCTTCAGCGCGTATCGCGCGCGGAGGTACGCGTCGGCGAGCGCGTTTCCGGAAGCATCGGTACCGGTTACCTGCTCCTTGTAGGACTAACCCACACGGATACAACTGAAAAAGTCGAGTGGATGGCCGAGAAGGTTTCAGGCCTCAGGCTTTTTCAGGACGCCGAGGACAAAATGAACCTTGGTCTTGCCGATGTCGGTGGTGCCATTCTCGTGGTGTCGCAGTTCACTCTTTACGGCAACGCGGACAAGGGGCGCAGGCCCAGTTTCATAGACGCAGCGCGGCCTGAAGCTGCGATTCCGCTTTACGAGTCGCTCGTGAGCGCACTGCGTTCGCGTGGAATTTCTGTCGAGACCGGCGAGTTCGGCGCGATGATGGACGTCGAGCTCGTCAACGACGGCCCCGTTACACTTCTCATCGAGCGCTGATCGGTGAGACAGGTCGTCCTTGCATCGTCGTCACCGCGCCGCCGGCAATTGTTGTCGCTCATCGGCATCAGCCACACCGTCATCCCCGCCGACATCGACGAGTTGCCACTGCCCGGTGAGCTGCCCGATGGCCATGCCGAACGCCTCGCTCGCGAGAAAGCCCAGACGGTGGCAGAGGCATTCCCGAATGAGCTCGTCATTGGCGCCGACACGATCGTCGTCCTCGATGACCGCATACTCGGCAAACCCCGGGACGAGCGACACGCGCGTGAAATGCTCGCCGAGCTTTCCGGGCGCACACACACAGTTGTCACCGCTATAGCGTGTGCGCTCAATGGCGAGATTGTTTCCGGGGTCGAAAAGGTCGAGGTGACGTTCCGTTATCTGACAGCGGCCGAGATCGACGCGTATGTCGCGACGGGCGAGCCAATGGATAAGGCAGGTTCGTACGGCATCCAGGGCTTCGGGGCAACGATCGTCAGGCGAATCGACGGCGATTACTTCGCGGTAATGGGATTGTCGCTCGTGCGCCTCGTGTCACTGATGCGCGACCTGGGTGTGACCTACGACTTCGCGCGGTAATTACGGTCCCACACCGCGATCTTGTCCGCGACGTCCTCGAGGGTGATGCGATGCATGCGGCCACTCCTGGTAGCCATCGTTACAGGCCCTGATTCACCGGCATCGTGGAAGGCGTCGATAATGAGGTCCTGAAACCGGCGATAGGGCCCGGTTCGTCTCGGGTCGGTGTACCCAATCAGCGAAATGACCGGCTTGCCCACCGCCACAGCCATGTGGAGCGGTCCTGTATCGGGTGCGAGGACTAACTCTGACGCATCGAGGATTGATACCAGCCTCCTGAGGCCGCTGCCGAGCATCGATACAGGTTTTGCTGTGCTGAGCTCGATGATCCTGTTCGTTGCTGTAATCTCACGTTCAGATTGGCCACCGACGAGCACTGGCTGTAAGCCGTACTGCGACGAGAGAATGTCGCAGATCTTCGCCCACCGCTCCGGCATCCAGTCTTTCTCCGGCTTGCTCGTGGCAACAACTATGGCCGCGATCGGGCGATCGAAGTCCGACAGAATCTCGCGCCGCCACTCTCGCTCGCTCTCCCAGGGCCCGATGTCCCACACCACAGGCTCGGGATCGATCTTCAGGGTTCGCAGAAACTCGAAGTACTGATCCTGTACGTGTTGCACCGCATGCGCGGGAATGCGCTCAGTGGTAAAAAGCCAGTTCGCGTCCCGCGCTCGGGTGCGGTCGAAACCGAGCCGGCGACGCGCGCCCGACAAAGCGGTGATCACGCCCGCCTTGAAGTACACCTGAAGGTCGATGAGCAAGTCGAAGTCACGCGCGCGCAGCTCGGCAATGACCTCCCGAAACGCGGCGATACCACGCGTCCGATCGAAGAGAATTATCTCGTCGACTGACGGGTGTCCGCGAACGAGGGACGCCGGGCCGTGCTGCAGTACCCACGTTATGCGCGCCCGCGGTCGAGCGCGTTTGATTGCGTTGATCACAGGGAGCACGTGAACGGCATCGCCGACTGCGCTCATCATCACGATGCATATGCGCTCAGGCTTCACGCCGAACCTCGGCCGATGCGTGACCGACGATGTCGATTTCCGAGTCGGTTACTGCGATGGTTCCAAGGCCGCGCAGCTTGTTCAGCGAACGTACGAGTCGCTGAAGATTTGCGCCCGCAACCATCGGATCGCCGGGTACGTGGAAGCGAATCCGGTCGACGTCGAGCACGTGCGCGTTGGCGCCTTTACCCGTTTCCCATGTGATGAGGACGTTTCGCGCGTTCAGATCAGGGTGATGCGCCCCCGCCCGCGTCAGCGATGCAAGCAGTTTCCCTGTCGCCTTTAGGCACGATTCACGATCTGCTCCCGGCGGAATCTCCCGCAGCACGACTGACAGGTCGTGACTGTCAACGATTTCCCGAGTAGCGACATCGCTGCGCCTGAGCAGCGGCCCGGCCCGATAGCTGACGATTGCGACAACTTCGGGAGTGGGGACGCCAGCCAGTCGCAGACGAAGAGAGTTCACCAGCTCGCGCAAACCCCTTGTTGGCGGGAGAAACAAGTCAGTGCCAGTCTTTCCGATCAGTCCGCCACGCATTGCGTGGCGAACTACTACGTCTCCACACCCGTCGCCAAGGTTCGTGGCGTACGCAGGCACGCGTCCCTGAAACTGCCGCACACCGGGTTGCCTCCCTGCGTACTCGTAGAGCGTCTCACTGGTCAAAATCGAT